>NZ_JBIVPA010000012.1:153090-298519 GCF_044754405.1 Streptomyces sp. NPDC093089 | reverse complement strand
TGCCGGCCGGGGAGCTCGCCGTGGGGCCCCCCCCGGCGGGGGTTTGGGGCGGGGCGCCCGGGCCCCCCCCCGGGGGGGGGGGGGCCGCGCCGCCCCCCCCCCCCCCCCCCGCCGGGGGGGGGGGGGGGGGGCCCCCCCCCCCCCCCCCCCCCCCCCCCCCCTTCTCCGTGGTCGTCGTTGGACGCGGCCGTCAGAACCAGCCGTCGAGCGGGACCTCGTCGCAGAGCCGCACGACCGGCCTGCGCCCGGTCACCCCGACGCCGGAGGAGAGCTTGACCCGCACCCCGGGGCGCACCGCGTGGAGCGGTCCGTCGACCCGGCAGCGGACCACGAAGCCCTCCGTCATGTGCACCGGCCAGAGGTCCGCGTCGGCCGCGGCGACCCCGCGCCGTACGGATATTACGCCCTCGCCCCCGCTGAGTTCGGGCGCGAGGTCGGTCGACCCGCAGGTCGGACAGAGCAGGCGCTGGAAGGTGGTGGTGTGGCACCAGCGGCAGCGCTGGAAGTAGAGCTCGGAGTCCGGGGTCGCCCCGTCGTCCTGGACGGCGGTCCCGCTCCTCAGTCCCGTGTGGAACACGATGCCTTCTCCTTGCACTCGGCGGCTCGACCGTGGCAAGGCAAAGATATGGCACTGAGTGCCATCAAATAAAGACCTGAGTTCCCTCAATCCTGGATACTGAGATCCCCGGCGACCCTCAGCCCTCGCCGAGGCTCGACTCCACCTCGCGCACCACGCGCCACATCGGTGTGGACCGCTTGGTGATCACGACGACGACGTCCTCGGTGGCGTCCGCCGGGGCCTCCGACGCCGGGTCCGGGCTCCAGGTCGCGCGCACGAAGTCGAGGGCCCGGTCGACCTCCGCCTGCGGGTCGACCTCCCCGCCCGAGCGCAGCCAGTGGCGCAGGGCGTGGTTGTGGGCGGCGACCACGGCCGCCGCGACGACGTTGGCCCGCAGGGTGCCGTCCCTGCGGTCGGCCCAGCGGGTGCGCAGGTAGTCGCCGAGGGTCTTCTCGTACCGCCAGACGACCGAGAGTTCGTACGCGCGCAGTCCCGCGACCTCTCGGGTGAGGCGGTAGCGCTGGACGGAGAAGGTCGGGTTCTCGGCGTACATCCGCATGACGAGCCGGGCGGCGTCGCAGACCCGGACCACCGGGTCGTCGGAGTCGGCGCTGGCGGCGAGGAAGCGGGTCATGTCGGCGAGGGCCTGCTCGTGGTCGGGGAAGACCACGTCCTCCTTCGACGGGAAGTACCGGAAGAAGGACCGCCGGCCGACCCCCGCCAGCGTGACGATGTCGTCGACGGTGGTCTGCTCGTAGCCCCGCTCCAGGAAGAGCTGAAAGGCCGCGGCGATGAGGGAGTCCCGCATCGCGGGCTTCGTGGAGTTCGTCGACGCAGTTCCCATGGCCCGAACCTAACACCCGGAACGACCCCACGCGGCACTTGGTGCCGGACGAATCCGGCACCGAGTGCGCTTTGAGGGGTACGGAGGATCAGCTAGGGCCACGGGAAGGTCGGCGGGGCCGCGCGAGGGTCAGCGGGGGGCCATGCGCAGGGCGCCGTCCATCCGGATCGTCTCGCCGTTCAGGTAGTCGTGCTCGGCGATCATGGTGACGAGCCGGGCGTACTCCTCCGGGCGGGCCAGGCGCTGCGGGAAGGTGACGCTCGCGGCGAGACCGGCCCTGACGTCCTCGCCGAATCCGGCCATCATCGGGGTGTCGACGATCCCGGGGGCGACGGTGACGACCCGGATGCCGAACTGCGCCAGGTCGCGGGCGGCCGTGACGGTCATGCCGGCGACGCCCGCCTTGGAGGCGGCGTACGCGATCTGGCCGACCTGGCCCTCGAAGGCGGCGATCGAGGCCGTGTTCACGACGAGGCCGCGCTGCCCGTGCTCGTCGGGCTCGTGCCGGGCGATGGCCTCGGCGGCGAGCCGCATCACGTTGAACGTGCCGAGGAGGTTGACGTTCAGCACCGTGCGGAACAGGTCGAGGTCGTGCGGTCCCTTGCGGCCCAGGATGCGGGCGGAGGGGGCGATGCCGGCGCAGTTCACGGCGAGCCGGAGCTCGGCGCCGTCGGCGTCGATCGCGGCCAGCGCCTCGCGGACCTGCTCCTCGTCGGTGACGTCGGCGGCGAGCAGCCTGACGCCCTCCGGCAGCGGCCCTGCGGCGGCCACGGCCTTGTCGAGGTCCAGGCCGTAGACGGTGGCGCCGCGGGCGGCGAGCGCGGCGGCGGTGGCTGCCCCGAGACCGGATGCGGCACCGGTGACGAGAGCGGCGGAGCCGGCGATGTCCATGGAACTCCTCGTTCGTGTCGTGCGGGTGCGACCCTGCCGCCGGGATGGCCGCCGGATCGGGCGCGTGCCCGCGGAGGACCGCGCGGTCCGCGCGATCTGCGCCGCCCACCATAGAACCGCGGGCCGCGCCCCCGGAAGCGGAGGCCGCGCACGCGCGAGGGGGGTAGTCGACCGGTCGTAGACTCGGGGCCATGGGGCGAACGAGTGACGCGCGGGAGCGCATCCTGGCCGCCGCGGAGCAGCTGATGCTGTCGCGCGGCTACTCCGCCCTCGGCGTGGCCGAGATCTGTGCGGCGGCCGGGGTCCCGAAGGGGAGCTTCTACTACTTCTTCGCCTCCAAGGAGCAGCTGGCCCTCGCCGTCGTGGACGAGCACTGGGCCGGGCGGCGCGCCGTGTGGGACCGCGCGCTGGCCCCGGACGTCCCGCCGCTCGCGCGGCTGCGGCGGCTCTACGCGGCCACCGAGGAGGGGCTGCGCGCCGACCGGGAGAGCTGCGGCGCCGTCACCGGCTGCCTGCTCGGGAACCTGGCCCTGGAGATGAGCACCCGCACGGAGAGCGTCCGCGGGCGGCTGCGGGAGGTCTTCGAGGAGCAGGTCTCCCTGGTCGAGGGGGCCGTGGCGGAGGCCCGCGGGCGCGGCGAGGTCACCGTCGCCGACGCCCGCACCGCCGCGCGCGCCCTGGTCGCCCAGCTGGAGGGCGAGGTCCTCTTCGCCAAGCTGTACGACGATCCGGGGCGCCTCGGCGCGCTGTGGGCGAACTCGCTCGCCCTGCTCGGCGCCGAGGCGGCCCCCACTACCGGCTGAGCCTTCGTCAGAAAGGCCTGGTCGGCAGGTACTTGCCGTCGAGCGTGATGACCGCGCGCTCACCGCCCTCGGGGTCGGCGACCTTCTTCACGTCCAGCCGGAAGTTGATCGCCGAGATGATGCCGTCGCCGAACTCCTCGTGGACCAGGGCCTTCAGCGTGGTGCCGTACACCTGGAGCATCTCGTAGAAGCGGTAGATCGTCGGGTCGGTGGGGACGGCACCGTCGAGGGAGCCGCGGGTGGGGACGGTGCGGAGCAGCCGCTCCGCGTCCTCGTCCAGGCCGAGGAGTTCGGCGACGGCCTTCGCGGACTCGGCCGGCAGGGCGTGCTGGCCGAGCACGGCGGCGGCGGTGAAGGCGACGGAGAGGCCGGCGGCGTCCGCGATCCGCTGCCAGGTCAGGCCCTTGCGGTCCTTGGCGTCGACGGCGGCGATCGCGAGGGCCTGGCGGGCGGTGGGGTCGAACTGGGCGTGCACCATGAGGGGTACGTCCTTCCTTCTCGTGGGGTGGGGTCGTGCGGTGGGGGGCAGGCGGCGAGCGCGGGGCCCGCCGTGGTGGCGAGTTCCTCGACGGTGCCGTCGGCGATGTCGAAGACCCAGCCGTGCAGGCGTACGGCTCCCTCGGCGAGGGCGCGGGCCACCGACGGGTGGGTGGCGAGGTTGGCCAGTTGGGCGGTGACGTTCTCCCGCACGAGGGCGGCGACGTCTCCCTGCCGGCCGGCCGCGGCGGTGCGTGCCAGCGACGCGTCGGCGTGGCGCAGCCAGGCGGCGACGGCGGGCGCGGCGGTCAGGTCGCGGCCTTCGGCGAGCGCGGTCAGGTCGCGGCCTTCGGCGAGCGCGGTCATGGCGCCGCAGGCGGAGTGCCCGCAGACGATCCGAGCAGCTGGAGAAGGCGCTCGGCACGCAGCTCCTGGACCGCGGCGGCCGTACGGTGCGCCTCACGGACGCCGGGGAGGCGTACGCCCGCTACGCACGGCGGGCCCTGCGGGACCTGGCGGCGGGCGAGCGCGCGGTGCTCGACGTGCACGACCTCTCGCCCGGCCACCTCCGGCTCGCCGTCACCCGGGACCACCCCCGGCTGAGCCCGGTGCCGCTCTCCCCCGCCCTGCCGTCCCGCGGTGTCGTCCTGCTGCGGCGCGGCCGGCTACCGGAGCGCGGCCGCCGGGGCCTTCGCCGGACTGGCCGCGCGGTGGGGCGCCGAGGAGGCCGGGGGTCAGCCGATCGGATGACCCCGGGGTCCACCGTTGCGGGCGCCGGGTACAGCCGGGACGACGACGGACGGTGAGTGATCCGCCACCAGGATGGGAGGCAGAGCGGGCCACGGCTTCCCGGAGGCCCCCGCGGACACCGAGTTCACTGGAGCAGACCCCCATGAAGCACGTGAAGAAGACCTCGCGCACCCGTGTCGTGACCGGTGGCGCGATCGTCGCCGCCCTCGCCCTCGGCGGCTTCGGTGCCTACTCGGCCAGCGCCACCGGCGAGGACACGGCGGCCGCACCGGCCGCCGCCGGGGCGGACGCGAAGAACAAGAACACGACGCGGTCGACGCACCTGACGATCGAGGCCGCGACCAAGGCCGCCCAGGCCACCCTCGACGCCGCCGAGAAGGAGAACCAGCGCGTCTCCGTCGCCGTCGTCGACCGCAACGGCAACACCCTCGTCACCCTCCGCGGCGACGGCGCCGGCCCGCAGTCCTACGAGTCCGCCGTCAAGAAGGCGTACACCGCCGTCTCCTGGAACGCCCCCACCTCCGAACTCGCCAAGCGCCTCACCAACGCCCCCACCCTCAAGGACATCCCCGGCACCCTCTTCCTCGCCGGCGGCGCCCCCGTCACCGCCAAGGGCGCCCCCATCGCCGGCATCGGCGTCGCCGGCGCCCCCTCCGGCGACCTCGACGAGAAGTTCGCCCAGGCCGGCGCCGCCGCCCTCGCCAAGTAGGCACGGCACGCACGAGCGGCCGGCAGCCCCCGGAAACGGGGCCGCCGGCCGCTTTCACGTCGTCCCGTGCGCGCCGGGGGGGGGCGGCGCTACTCCGGGCGGGCCAGGCCGCGGCTGATCACGAGGCGCTGGATCTGGTTGGTGCCTTCGAAGATCTGCATGATCTTGGCCTCGCGCATGTACCGCTCGACGGGGAAGTCGCGGGTGTAGCCGTAGCCGCCGAGCACCTGGACGGCGTCCGTGGTGACCTTCATGGCGGTGTCGGTGGCGATGAGCTTGGCGGCGCTGGCCTGGCGGCTGAAGGGGCGGCCGAGGTCGCGGCGGCGGGCCGCGTCCAGGTAGGTGGCGCGGGCCGCGTCGACGGCGGCGGCCATGTCGGCGAGGAGGAAACCGAGGCCCTGGTGGTCGACGATCCTGCGGCCGAAGGTGGTCCGCTCGTTGGCGTAGTCGACGGCCGCGTCGAGGGCGGCCTGGGCGAGGCCGGTGGCACAGGCGGCGATGCCGAGGCGGCCGCTGTCCAGTGCGCTGAAGGCGATCTGGAGGCCCTGGCCCTCGTCCCCTATGAGCCGGTCGGCCTCCAGGAGGGCGCCGTCCCAGTAGGCGGAGGTGGTGGGGACGGCCTGGAGGCCCATCTTGCGTTCGGGCGCGCCGAAGCTCAGGCCGTCGATCTCGCCGGGGGCGAGGAAGCAGGAGATGCCGTGGCTGCCGGGGGCGGTGCGGGCGAAGAGGGCGTAGAAGCCGGCCTTGCCGCCGTGGGTGATCCAGGCCTTGGTGCCGGTGATCCGGTAGCCGCTGCCGTCGTCCTGGCGCTCGGCCTTGCAGGCGAGGGCGGCGGCGTCGGAGCCGGCCTGCGGCTCGGAGAGGCTGTAGCCGCCGATGGTGCGGCCCTCCAGCATCGCGGGGAGCCAGCGCTCCTTCTGCTCCGCGGTGCCGAAGGTGTACAGGGGGTGGCAGGCCAGGGTGTGGACGCTGGTGGCGACGGCGACGGCCGCCCAGCGTGCGGCGAGCTCCTCCAGGACCTGGAGGTAGACCTCGTAGGGCTGGCCTCCGCCGCCGTACTCCTCGGGGTAGGCGAGGCCGAGCAGCCCGGCCTGGCCGAGCGTGGTGAAGAGGCCTTCGGGATAGGTCTCGGCGGCCTCGTGCTCGTCCACCCGCGAAGAGAGCTCCTTGTCGGCGATCTCCCGGGTGAGGGCGATGAGGTCCGCTGCCTCGGGGGTGGGAAGCAGGCGGTCGACATCCATGTGCGACTCCAGCGGCGCGCAAAGTGGTACTGGGGAAGGTACTGCAGTACCGCTGAGAGTAGCGCAGAAGGGTGACGCCGTAACCCCCTCGGAGCAGCGGCCTGGAATACTGGTCGGGTGATCGAGACCTCCGCCGCCGACGCCCCGAAGCTCACGGGCCGGGGAGCGGCGCGCCGCTCCGCCCTCTTCGAGGACCTCGTCGCCCTCCTGGTCGGCGAGGGTTTCGCCCGGCTGACGCTCGACGATCTCGCCGCCCGCCTGCGCTGCTCGAAGCGGACCCTGTACGGCCTGGCCGGCAGCAAGGAGCAGCTCGTCCGGGCGGCGGTCGTGCACTTCTTCCGGCGGGCCACCGCCCGCGTCGAGGCGGTCCTCGCCGCGGCGACCGACCCCGCCGAGCGGCTCGCCGCGTACCTGCGGGCCGTCTCGGCCGAGCTGGCACCGGTCTCGCCGCAGTTCTTCGACGACGTGGCCGCCTTCGAGCCGGCGGCCGAGGTGTACGAGCGCAACACGCGCGCGGCGGCGGGCCGGGTCCAGCAGCTCATCGAGGAGGGCGTGCGGGCCGGCGTCTTCCGCGAGGTGCACGTGACCTTCGCGGCCGACGTCATCTCCTCGGTGATGGTCCGCATCCAGCGGCGCCAGGTGGCCGCGGCCACCGGCCTCGCCGACGCGGAGGCGTACGAGCAGCTGGCCGAACTGCTCCTCAGCGGTCTCCGCAGGGCCTGACGCCGCCCGCGTCCGTACGCCGCCGGCGACTGATCCGGGCCCGGTCGAAGCGGTACGTTTGAGCCGAGGACTACTTCACCAGGGGGCCCAGTGACCATGCGGAACGGCCGCACCGTACGTGACCTGCGACGGGAGAACCGCACCGCCGTCCTCCAGTCCCTGTACTTCGACGGGCCGATGAGCCGTTTCGAGCTGGGCCCGGCGACCGGACTGAGTTCCGGTTCGGTCAGCAACGTGGTCGCCGAGCTGGTCTCCGAGGGCCTGGTCGAGGAGGCCGGCAGCGTCGACTCGGCCGGTGGCCGCCCCCGCATCCTGCTCCGGGTCACCCCGGGCAGCGGCTGCATGATCGGCGTCGACGTCGGCGAGACGCGGGTCAGGATCGAGCTCTTCGACCTCACCCTCACCGAACTCGCCCGCGCCGAGCGCCCGTTGGCGTCCGACAGCGTCCACCCGCACGACCGGTACGAGGTCGGGGTCGTCGTGGACCACATCCGCGAGGGCATCGCCGAGGTCCTGCGGACCGCGGACGTGTCCGCCGAGCGGCTGCTCGGCGTCGGGGTGGGCGTGCCCGGGATCGTGGCCCCCACCCCGGAGGACGGCGCGGTCGTGCACGGCCAGACCACCGGCTGGGACGCCGTCCCGCTGGAGCGGCTGCTGCGGGAGTCCGTCGACCTGCCGGCCTCGGTGCCGTACCGGATCGACAACGGCGCCAAGACGCTGGGCCAGGCCGAGATGTGGTTCGGGGCCGGGCGGGGCGCACGCAGCGCCGTGGTCGTGCTCTTCGGTTCGGGCGTCGGCGCCTGCGTCGTGACGGACCCGATGGGTCCCGGCCGGGCGCTCGAATGGGGCCATCTGAAGGTGCGGGTCCGCGGCCGGCGGTGCCGCTGCGGCGCCCTGGGCTGTCTGGAGGCGTACGCGGGCGCGGAGGCGCTGCTCGAACGCTGGCGCGAGGCCGGCGGGAAGCCCCCGACCGGCGTGGACGAGGAGACCGCCCTCACCGCGATGCTCGCCGCCGCCTACCCGGCCGATCCGGGTGCGGAGGCCGACGCCACCGCGCTGGCCGTCCTGGAGGAGACCGCCGAATACCTCGGCGCCGGCTTCGCCGACCTCATCAACCTCTTCCAGCCCGAACGCATCCTCGTCGGCGGCTGGGCGGGCCTCCAGCTCGGCGCCCGCTTCCTGGAGACGGTCAAGGGGTACGCGAAGGAGTACGCCCTCGCGTACCCGGCGGCCCGGGTCGGCATCGCCATGGGGAAGCTGGGGCCCGACGCGGTCACGGTCGGCGCGGCGATCCTGCCGCTCGCGGACTTCTTCGCGCTCGGCGGACGGCGTGCCGAGGCCGGGGGCGAGGCCGCCGGGGAGCAGCCTGCGTGGGCGTCGACGGTACGGGGCCGGGCGGCGCGCTGAGGGCACGCCGCCCGGCCCGTCACCCGGGGTGAGGGTGGGACCGCGCCGGGCGGATCACCGAGGGATCCGGCCCGCTCAGGGGTACGAGACCACCGTGGAGGGCACGGTGGAGGTGCCCGAGGTCGGGGCGCCCACGTTGTTGATGACGTGCTCGTACTGCCCGTTGCCGCCGAGGGAGACGACGAGCAGGTCGTGGAACCTGATGCCGGGCTTCACCGGGGCCCGGAAGCCGTGGTCCTGACGGATCGTCGGGTCCACGTTGTAGTAGCAGTAGCTGCCGAGCCCCCAGCCCTCGTGGGTGGTGACGGAGTCGTCGACGCGGTAGGCGGCGTAGCCCTTGTGGGGCCCGTCCTGGACGGCCGCCTGGTTCGGGGCGTCGTACGCCTTCTCGTTCTGGAAGAAGATCGTGCGGCCGCGGTCGCCGAACCATTCGACGTCGTACTTGTTGAAGTGCTCGACGAACAGGCCGGTGGCGAGGACGTCGTCGCCGTACACGCGGACGCCGTAGTCGGACCGGTTGGTCTCCCAGCCGACGCCCTCGCCGTGGTCGGCGCGCCAGACCCAGGTGTGGTCGATGACGGTGTCGTCGCTGTGGACGGCCATGGCGACGGTGGCCTTGCCGGGTCCCGCGCCGCCGACGCGGAGGTACACGTCCTGGACGGTGGTGGGGTTGGCGGCGTGGTCGGCGGCGCCGTTCTGCGTGCCGATCTCCAGCAGGACCGGGGAGTTGACCGGTCCGGCGTCGACGAGGAAGCCCGCGAGGCGGACGCCGTCGACGTCGGCGACCTTCATCGCCGCCACCCCGTTGTCGGGGATGATCGTGGCGAGGCCGAGGCCGAGGACGATCGTGTCGGCGCGGTCGACCTGGATCGGCTGGTCGACGTGGTAGACGCCGGGGGTGAAGAGCAGGTGGAGGCCCTGGCGCAGGGCCGCGTTCATGGTGGCGGCGGTGGCGCCGGGCTTGACCACGTAGAACGCGCTCAGCGGGAGTGACTGGCCCTGCGGGGTGCCCGAACCCCAGCTGGTGCCGCGGGCGTTGACCCGCTTGGCGGGGGCGAACACCTTGAACTCGCCGCCCTCCCAGTACAGGAAGGGCTTCTCACGGGAGACGGGGGTGGTGTCGAGCGTGGTGTAGCGGGGCTCGGGGAAACTCTGCGCCGGGGCGCCCTCGACGCCTGAGAAGACCTGGTTCCAGACGCTGTTGGACCAGCTGCCGATGGAGCTGTCGCGGGTGTACCACTGCTGCTGCGAGTAGTTGCCGACCTGGCCGTCGATCTTCGAGTCGGCGATGTAGCCGCCGCTGGCCCAGCCGTAGCCGTTGGGGGCGAGGTTGAGGCCGCCCTTGACGTGCATGCGGCGGAACGAGGAGGCCTGCGAGACGGCCCACCGGTCGGTGCCGCTGACGGGGTTGAGGGCGAGGTTCTCGGCGGCGCGCCAGAAGTTCTGGGTGGCGTTGCCGTTGAACCAGCCGGCGTCGACGGTCACGTCGCCGTTGATGGTGGTGTCGTCCGGGCGCAGGCCGAGGCCGGCGATCTGGGTGTAGAAGCCGATCTGGGCGTTGAGGCCGTTGTACGTGCCGGGCTTGAAGAAGAAGGCGTGCCGGCCGTTGCCGAACTGGGCCGACTCCTGCTGGGTGAAGACCTCGTCCAGCTTGGCCTGGATGCCGGGCGTGGACGGGTCGAAGACGTGCACGTTGGGGCCGAGGTCGCCGCCGCCGGGCAGGACCGGGCCGCCGTCGTCGGAGCCGTACACCTGGAACTCCCAGAGCGAGTAGCCGTATCCGGTGGCGCGGGTGGTGCCGTACACCCGGACGTAGCGGGCGGTGCCGGTGACGGGGAGGGACTCGTTGCCGCCGGGGCCGTTCGCCGTGCTGTAGGCGCTGGTCCAGGTGGTGCCGTCGGTGGAGAGCTCGATGCGGTAGGCCTTGCCGTACGCGGTCTCCCAGCGCAGGTCGACCCTGCTGAGCGCGGCCGGGGCGCCCAGGTCGACCTGGATCCACTGCGGGTCGGCGAAGGCGCTCGACCAGCGGGTGCCGGGGTCGCCGTCGACGGCCGCGGTCGCCGGGGTGCCGCCGTTCTCCTGGCTGGAGGCCGTGGCCGGCTTGCCCTGCGAGAGCAGGACGGGGGCGGCCGCGGCGGGCGGTGCGGCGACGAGGGCGAGCAGTCCGGCGAGGAGCGCCGTGACGAGTGCGGCGGCGGTGGCCCGCCGGGATGCGGGACGGGAGACGGGGCGGGGATCCTGGCCGGTCGGGGGTGGGGGTGGCGCGACGCGGGTGCCGGCTGCGGGCATGGGTCGATCTCCTCGGGGATGAGGGGGAGTTGGAGGAGGAGCGCGCTCTCCGCAGCAGATGGTTGCGGTTGGGGACAGTGAGGGTCAAGACATTCGACAAGACTTTTCTTTTGCTCTGCATTAAGTATCGAGAAACAGAAGACGCGTGGAGGTGACACCTTCTCCGGCTACGCGCGGGAACGACGACGGCCCCTCCCCCGCGCACGTGCGGGGTGGGGCCGGGAAGGGCGGACCGGGATCAGGCGACGGATCCTATGCGGCCGTCGGGCTCGCGCGGGCCGTCGTGGTGGATCGGGGTGTGGGCGCCGGTGAGGGAGACTCCGCTGCCGCCGCGCCGGTTGGCGACGATCTCCGCGCCGATCGACAGGGCGGTCTCCTCCGGCGTGCGGGCGCCCAGGTCGAGGCCTATCGGCGAGCGCAGCCGGGCGAGTTCGAGCTCGGTGACGCCGACCTCGCGGAGCCGCTCGTTGCGGTCCTCGTGGGTGCGGCGGGAACCCATCGCGCCGACGTACGCGACGGGGAGCTTGAGGGCCGCCTGGAGGAGCGGCACGTCGAACTTGGCGTCGTGGGTGAGGACGCACAGGACCGTCCGGCCGTCCACCGTCGTCGACTCCAGGTAGCGGTGGGGCCATTCGACGACGATCTCGTCGGCCTCGGGGAAGCGGGCCGGCGTCGCGAAGACGGGCCGTGCGTCGCAGACGGTGACCCGGTAGCCGAGGAACTTGCCGACCCGGACCAGGGCGGCGGCGAAGTCGATGGCGCCGAAGACGATCATGCGGGGGGCGGGGACGGAGGACTCGACCAGGAGCGTCAGCGGCTGTCCGCAGCGGCTGCCGTCCTCACCGATCCCCACGGTGCCGGTCCGGCCCGCGTCGAGCATCGCGCGGGCCTCGCCCGCCGCGGTGCGGTCCAGCTCGGGGTGGCCGCCGAGCCGCCCTTCGTACGAGCCGTCGGGGCGGACCAGGAGGGCCGTGCCCTTCAGCTCCTCGGGCCCGTCGACGACGCGGGCCAGGGCCGCGGCCTCCCCCGCGGCGGCGGCCGCGACCGCGGCGGGGAAGACCCCGCCGCGGACCGGGGTGACGAGGATGTCGATGATGCCGCCGCAGGTCAGGCCGACCGCGAAGGCGTCCTCGTCGCTGTATCCGAACTGCTCGACGACGGTCCTGCCGTCTTCGAGCGCCTGGACGCAGAGGTCGTAGACCGCGCCCTCCACACACCCGCCGGAGACCGAGCCGATCGCCGTGCCCTCGCTGTCGACGGCGAGGGCGGCACCCGGCTGCCGGGGCGCGCTGCCGCCGACCGCCACCACGGTGGCGACGGCGAACGAGCGTCCCTGCTCGACCCACCGGTGCAGCTCTTCGGCGATGTCCAGCATGTCGGTCTCCTTGGGTGTGGGGAGGGCGGAAGGTCGGACGTCAGCTGACGCCGAGCCAGCCCTCGATCGGGTGAAGGGCGAAGAACACGACGAAGATCGCGGTCAGGCACCACATGAACGCACCGACCTCGCGCGCCTTGCCCTGCGCCACCTTGATGACGGTGTAGGCGATGACGCCGGCCGCGACGCCCGGGGTGATGCTGTAGGTGAACGGCATCAGTACCACGGTCAGGAAGACCGGGATCGCGACGGAGCTGTCGCCCCAGTTCACGTGCTTGGCGTTCATCATCATCATCGCGCCGATGACGACCAGGGCGGCGGAGCCGACCTCACGCGGCACGATCTGGGTGATCGGCGTGAAGAAGAGGCAGGCCGCGAAGAACAGGCCGGTGATCACCGAGGAGAAGCCGGTACGGGCACCCTCGCCGACGCCGGTGGCGGACTCCACGAAGACCGTCTGGCCGGAGGCGCCGGAGACGCCGCCGATCGCACCGCCCGCGCCGTCGATGAACAGCGCCTTGGAGAGGCCGGGCATGCGGCCCTTGTCGTCGGCCAGGTTGGCCTCGGTGCCGACGCCGATGATGGTGGCCATGGCGTCGAAGAAGCCGGCGAGGACCAGGGTGAAGACGATCACGCCGACCGTGATGTAGCCGACGTCACCCCAGCCGCCGAAGTCGACGTCGCCCATGAGCGAGAAGTCGGGGCTGGAGACCACGCTGCCGTTGAGCTCCGGGGAGCCGTTGGCCCACGAGCCCGGGCCCTTGGCCGGGATGTCCGCGACCGCGTTGACGATCAGCGAGATGACGGTACCGGCGACGATGCCGATGAGGATCGCGCCCGGGACCTTGCGGGCCTGGAGGGCGAAGATCGCGAGGAGCGTGACGGCGAAGATCAGGACGGGCCAGCCGACCAGTTCACCGCCGGATCCCATGGTGACGGGCGGGCCGAACTGCGGGCCGGCGCCGACGAAGCCGGCCTTGTTGAAGCCGATCAGCGCGATGAAGAGGCCGATGCCGATGGTGATGCCGTGCTTGAGCGGCAGCGGGATGGCGTTCATGATCATCTCGCGGAGACCGGTGACCACCAGGAGGCAGATCACCAGACCGTAGACGATGCACATGGCCATGGCCTGCGGCCAGGTCATCTGGGGCACGACCTGGGTGGCGAGCACGCCGGAGACGCTGAGGCCGGCCGCCAGGACGAGCGGCACCTTGCCGACGAAGCCCATCAGCAGGGTGGTCACCGCCGCCGCGAGGGCGGTCGCCGTGATGACGGCGGAGGAGGCGAGGACGTTCTTGTCGACGTCCGGACCCCCGAGGAGGATCGGGTTGAGCAGGAGAATGTACGCCATCGCCATGAAGGTGGTGACGCCGCCGCGGATCTCCGTCGCGACGGTGGATCCTCTCTCCGAGATGTGAAAGTACCGGTCGAGCCAAGAACGGCCGGCAGGGACGTTGGAGCCGGAGCCCGCGTCCTCCGATGCGGTCTTGGGCTCCACAGACGACTGGGTCATGGGGCCTACTCCCAAGGTTCAAAGGGGCACCCGCATCAGACTTCGAAGGTTTCTGATCTGGTGAAGCTGCGGGATTTGGGATGATGCGTGGGCTGCACGACCCGGGGGACGGCCCGAGGCGGACGGGGTGAATCGGTACTGCGGTTACTGCTGGTGGTGCGGGTGGTGCCGGTGGTGCTCTTTCGAGCGGGTGGTGCCGGTGGTGCGTTTTCGAGCGGGTGGTTCCGAGGGGTTGCTCCGGGCGGTGCGGGCGGGGGAAGTGTGACGTTCCTGGGAGGCACGCACCGCCCGGAGAGTCCTACAGGGTGCCGGTGAGCGCCTCGGGGCGGACCGGCGTCTTGTTGAGCTCCAGGCCCGTCGCGGCACGGATCGCCGCGAGGACGGCCGGGGTGGACGACAGGGTCGGGGCCTCGCCGATGCCCCGGACGCCGTACGGCGCGTTGGGGTCGGCCAGCTCGAGGTAGTCGACCGGAATGGTCGGCGTGTCGAGGATGGTCGGGATCAGGTAGTCCGTGAAGGAGGGGTTCCTGACCTTCGCGGTCTTCGGGTCGACGATGATCTCCTCCATCACCGCGACGCCCAGGCCCTGGGTGGTGCCGCCCTGGATCTGGCCGACGACGGAGAGCGGGTTGACCGCCTTGCCGACGTCCTGGGCGCAGGCCAGTTCGATGACCTTCACGAGGCCGAGCTCGGTGTCGACCTCGACGACCGCGCGGTGCGCGGCGAAGGCGTACTGGACGTGGCCGTTGCCCTGGCCCGTGACGAGGTCGAAGGCCTGGGTGGGCCGGTGGCGCCACTCCTCCTCGACCTCCACGGCCTGGTCCTCCAGGACGTCCGCGATGCTCGCGAGGGCCTCGCCGTTGTCGGTGACGACCTTGCCGCCCTCCAGGAGGAGTTCGGCGTTGGCCCAGGCCGGGTGGTACGAGCCGAACTTGCGCCGGCCGATCTCCAGGACCTTCTCGCGGACGATCTCGCAGGAGTTCTTGATGGCGCCGCCGGTCATGTACGTCTGGCGGCCCGCGGAGGTCGAACCGGCCGAGCCCACCTGCGTGTCGGCGGGGTGGATGGTGACCTGCTGGACACCGAGCTCGGTACGGGCGATCTGCGCGTGGATCGTGACACCGCCCTGGCCGACCTCCGCCATGGCGGTGTGGACCAGCGCGACCGGCTCGCCGTTGATGACCTCGAGGCGGATCTTGGCGGTCGAGTAGTCGTCGAAGCCCTCGGAGAAGCCGACGTTCTTGATGCCGACCGCGTAGCCGACGCCGCGGACGACGCCCTCGCCGTGCGAGGTGTTGGACAGGCCGCCGGGCAGCGCGCGGACGTCCGCACCCTCGCCGGCGGTCTCCCACTGGCGCTCCGGCGGCATCGGGCGGGCCTTGACCATGCGGAGCAGCTCGGCGACCGGGGCCGGCGAGTCGACGACCTGGCCGGTCGGCATGATCGTGCCCTGCTCCATGGCGTTGAGCCGGCGCAGCTCCACCGGGTCCATGCCCAGCTTGGCGGCGAGCTTGTCCATCTGGGCCTCGTAGGCGAAGCACGCCTGGACCGCGCCGAAGCCGCGCATCGCGCCGCAGGGCGGGTTGTTGGTGTAGAGGCCGATCGCCTCGATCTCCACGTCGTCGATGACGTACGGGCCGACCGAGAGGGAGGAGGCGTTGCCGACGACCGACGCCGTGGACGACGCGTACGCGCCGCCGTCGAGCACGATCCTGCACTTCATGTGCGTGATCTTGCCGTCCTTGGTGGCGCCGTGCTCGTACCAGAGCTTCGCCGGGTGCCGGTGGACGTGCCCGAAGAAGGACTCGTACCGGTTGTAGACCATCTTGACGGGCTTGTTGGTGCGCAGGGCGAGCAGCGAGGCGAGGATCTGCATCGAGATGTCCTCGCGGCCGCCGAACGCGCCGCCGACGCCCGCCATCGTCATGCGGACCTTCTCCTCGGGCAGGCCGAGGCAGGGGGCGATCTGCTTGAGGTCCGAGTGCAGCCACTGGGTGGCGACGTACAGGTCGACGCCGCCGTCCTCGGCCGGTACGGCGAGGCCGGACTCCGGGCCGAGGAAGGCCTGGTCCTGCATGCCGAAGGTGTACTCGCCGGTGACGATGACGTCGGCGCGCTTGGCGGCCTCGGTCGCGTTGCCGCGGATGATCGGCTGGCGGTGCACGATGTTGGGGTGCGGGACGTGACCGGAGTGGTGGTCGTCGCGGCCCTCGTGGACCAGGACCGCGTCCGGGGCGGTGGCGGAGGCCTCGTCCGTGATGACCGGGAGCTCCCGGTACTCGACCACGATCTTGGCGGCGGCGCGGCGGGCGGTCTCCGGGTGGTCGGCGGCCACGAGGGCCACCGGCTCGCCGTGGTGGCGGACCTTGCCGTAGGCCAGGACGGGGGTGTCCTGGAACTCCATGCCGTAGTTCTTCGCCGCCGGCAGGTCCTCGTGGGTCAGGACGGCGTAGACGCCGTCCATCGCGAGGGCCTCGGAGGTGTCGATGGAGAGGATCTCGGCGTGCGCGACGGTGGAGCGCAGGATCTGGCCCCAGAGCATGTCCTCGTGCCACATGTCCGAGGAGTAGGCGAACTCGCCGGTGACCTTGAGGGTGCCGTCGGGGCGGAGCGTGGACTCGCCGATGCCGCCCTGGACGTGGTTCTGGGTGACGTCGCGGGGGATGCCCGTGGTGGTGCCAGCCATGATCAGACCGCCTCTCCCTGACGGGCGGCCGCGAGGCGGACCGCGTCGAGGATCTTCTCGTAACCGGTGCAGCGGCAGAGGTTGCCGGAGAGCGCCTCGCGGATGTCCGCGTCCGTCGGGGACGGGTTGCGCTCCAGCATCTCGTCGGCCGCGACCAGCAGACCGGGGGTGCAGAAGCCGCACTGGACGGCGCCCGCGTCGATGAACGCCTGCTGGATCGGGGAGAGTTCGACGCCCTCGCCGGTCTGGGAGTCCTGACCGGGCTTGGCCTCCCACTTCTTGGCGGCGTCGAGCGAGGTGCCACAGGCGCCGGAGGCGCAACCGGCGTGCTCCGCACGCTCCTTGGCGAAGTCGGCAAGACCTTCGACCGTGACGACCTCGCGACCCTCGACCTGGCCGGCGGCGACGAGGCAGGAGCAGACCGGCACGCCGTCGAGGCGGACCGTGCAGGAACCGCACTCGCCCTGCTCGCAGGCGTTCTTGGAGCCGGGCAGGCCCAGGCGCTCACGCAGGACGTAGAGGAGGGACTCGCCCTCCCAGACGTCGTCGGCTTCCTGCGGACGACCGTTGACCGTGAAATTGACGCGCATGGTTATGCAGCTCCCTCAAGCGTGCGGCCGGTGCCGCGGTACTGCTCCCAGGTCCAGCCGAGCTGGCGGCGGGCCATGATTCCGACGGCGTGGCGGCGGTACTTGGCGGTGCCTCGGACATCGTCGATCGGGTTGGCGGCGCCCGAGCAGAGGTCGGCGAACTGCTTCGCGATCGAAGGGGTGATGATCTTGCCGTTGTCCCAGAAACCGCCCTCCTCCAGAGCCGCGTTGAGGAAGTTCTCGGCTTCCTTGGCGCGGATCGGGGTCGGCGCGGCGGAGCCGATGCCGGTGCGGACGGTACGGGTCTCGGGGTGCAGGGCCAGGCCGAAGGCGCAGACCGCGATGACCATCGCGTTGCGGGTGCCGACCTTGGAGTACTGCTGGGGGCCGTCCGCCTTCTTGACGTGGACGGTCTTGATGAGCTCGTCGGGCTGGAGCGCGTTGCGCTTCACGCCCGTGTAGAACGCGTCGATCGGGATGAACCGGCTGCCGCGCACGGACTCGACCTCGACCTCGGCGCCCGCGGCGAGCAGGGCCGGGTGGGCGTCGCCGGCGGGCGACGCGGTGCCGAGGTTGCCCCCGACGCCGCCGCGGTTGCGGATCTGCGGGGAAGCGACCGTGTGGGACGCGAGCGCCAGACCGGGCAGTTCGGCCCGCAGGTTCTCCATGATCGCGGTGTACGGAACGGAGGCGCCGAGCCGGACGTTCTCCTCGCCGACCTCCCACTCGCGCAGCAGCTCGATACGGTTCAGGTCCAGGAGGTACTCGGGCCGCCGGTGGTCGAAGTTGATCTCGACCATGACGTCGGTGCCGCCTGCGATCGGCACGGCCGTGGGGTGCTCGGCCTTGGCGGCGAGCGCCTCCTCCCAGCTGGCGGGGCGAAGGAAGTCCATGGTGGCTCTCTTCTAGTGATTCTGGTGATCGGGGGTCGAACGGTGGGGCCCGGGGGGACGGCCGGCCCTCGACATCGTGTTCATGTGCTGTTCACGCGGTGTGTGGCCTAGTACACAAGCCCACGATCGCCCGGGTGCAGTCACCGAAAACATGAAGGAGTTGGCTGGCGCCCTTCGTCGTCTTGTAGATTCGAACGAAAGGCGGGAAACGGGAACCTCTCTGTTTTCCCCTGGAAACGGTGGCACCACGCCACCGTCGACAACGCGACACCCACCCTCACCCAACGAAGGAACGGCGGCGACACGATGCGGCTGCGCGCACTGCTGGAGAACGACGCGCTGGGGCTGCGCCTGCTCGGCGGCGAGGACGAGCTCGACCGGACCGTCCGCGGCGTGATGACGACGGACCTCAAGGACCCCAGCCGGTACCTGTCGGGCGGCGAGCTGGTGCTCACCGGCCTCGCCTGGCGGGCCGACCCGTCCGACGCCGAGCCCTTCGTCCGGATCCTGGCCTCGGCCGGGGTCGCCGCCCTGGCGGCCGGCGAGGCCGAGCTTGGCGACATCCCGGACGATCTCGTGGAGGCGTGTTCACGCCATCGGCTGCCGCTCTTCGCGGTCAACGAGTCCGTTGCGTTCGCGACGATCACCGAGCACGTTGTTCGACAGGTCTCCGGCGAGCGGGCCGGCGACCTGGCGGCCGTCGTGGACCGGCACCGGCGACTCATGACCTCGGGACCGGCGGGCGGCGGCCCCGAGGTGGTCCTCGACCTCCTCGGCTCCGACCTGGACCTGCGCGCCTGGGTCCTCTCCCCCACCGGCCGCCAGATCGCGGGCGCGGGAGAGCCCCTGGAGGCCGGTCTCGCGGCCACCCTGGCCGGTGAGCACCTGGCCGCCACCCGGACGGGCCGGCGCGGCCCGCACCGGCTGAACGCCGCCGGGGCGACGTACTCGCTCTTCCCGATCCGCAACACCGGCCGCGGCACCGCTCCGGCCTCCCGGGACGTGCGCGAGACGGTCCTGTCGGACTGGCTGCTCGCCGTCGAGGCGGACGCCGGGGACTGGCCGGCCGCCCGGCTCGACCTGCTCCAGGGCGTCACCCAGCTGATCGCGGTCGAGCGGGATCGCCGCGACGCGGCCCGCACGGTGCGCCGCCGGCTGGCCCAGGAGGTCCTGGAGCTGGTGCAGACGGGCGCCGCGCCCGCCGAGATCGCGGCCCGGCTGCGGGTCGCCGCCCCGGTGCTGCTGCCCGGGCTCGGCACGGCCCCGCACTGGCAGGTGGTCGTGGCCCGCGTGGAGTGGGAGCAGGAGGCCGGCCAGGGCTCCGCCGTGGACGGCGGGCCGGTCGCCCAGGCGCTCCTGGAGGAGATCCTGGTCGACCCGGCGACCGCGGGGGCCGAGTCCGCCGACCGGATCGCCGTCGCGCACAGCGGCGACGAGGCCATCGCCCTGGTCCCGCTGGCCGCGGGCCCGCTCCCGGACAGCGAGGACGAGGGCCCGGCGACCGCGCTCGGCCTGCACGCGGACGCCCTGCTCGCCGCCGTACGGGCCCCGCTCTCGGCCGGGCTCGCGGACGACGGGCGCCTCACGCTCGGCGTCAGCGCGGCCGTCGCCTCCGCGGAGGGGCTGCGCGGGGCCCTGGAGGAGGCCCGGCACGCCCGCCGGGTCGCCGCCGCACGCCCGGGCCGGGTCTGCGCCGCCGGCCACCACGAGCTGGCCTCGCACGTCCTGCTGCTGCCGTTCGTCCCGGACGACGTCCGCCGCGCCTTCACGGCCCGGTTGCTCGACCCGCTGCGGGACTACGACCGGCGCCACCGGGCGGAGCTCATCCCGACGCTGGAGGCCTTCCTGGACTGCGACGGCTCCTGGACGCGCTGCGCGACGCGACTGCACCTGCACGTGAACACGCTGCGCTACCGGGTGGGCCGCATCGAGCAGCTCACCGGTCGCGACCTCTCCCGCCTGGAGGACAAGCTCGACTTCTTCCTGGCCCTGCGGATGAGCTGATCCACTCCGCGCGGATTCACCCTTTCGATGGAGTCCGAAGGAGTGACGTCCGGGCTGGTGGGGCCCGTCGACCGGGTTCGCCGACGGGCCCCGCGGAGGCCTGATCCCGGGCCCGGCAGCGATCTGACGGCCTTTCGGCCGCTGCCCGGACGGCGGCGGCCGCACTCCTCGGACTCTTGTGAATTCTTTCACCTGCCCCCTTGGCCAGGTGCTGCCCATGTGCTGAGATGCGGGTCTACTCAACAGCTCAATGGCGCGCTCGGGGAGGGCAATGTGGCGGATACCGCCATGTCTGGTTCCGAATCAAGGGGTGGCGAAGATCCGTCCCTCGCCTATGGCAAGGAGACCCCCGTGGAGACCGCCATATGGCGGCTCCGCTCACGCGGGTGCTGGACGGACGCGGCCGCGCTGCTCGCGCCGCGCGCCACAGAACCCGCCGTCGCACTCGAACGGGCCGCGCTGCTGATCGAGCGCTGCCTCTACACCGAACAGGGCTGGGCCGACGCCGAGGAGGCGCTCCGGGCCGCCGAGGCGGTCGCCCGCACCGACGAGGAACGCGGGGCCGCCGCCTGCGAACGCGGCTATCTCGCCTACGCCTCCACGCTGTTGGGGGTGCGCGACCGGGCCGACGAGGCGCGGATGGCCCTGGGCCGGGCGGCGGCCCTGATCGCCCCCGACACCGAGGGCAGGCCGCTGCTCGACTTCCGGCGCGGGCTCGTCGCGCAGAACCTCGGCGACTCCCCGGAGGCGGCCCGTGCCGCGTACCGCAGGGCGCACGCGGGGGCGACCGCCCGGGGGGACTCGCTGCTGCTGTCCTTCACCTGGCGCCATCTGGCCGGACTGGCTTTACGAGACGGCGAGTTGGCGGAGGCGCGGCACGGCTTCGCCGAGTCGCTGCGGATCCGCGAGGAGCTGGGCTACCTGGTCGGCACCGCCCCGGCGCTGACCGCCCTCGCCGACGCCGAGACGGAACCGGAGGCCGGCCGGCTGCGGGCCGAGGCCCGGCGCCTCTTCCGCCTCCTCGGCGGGGTGCCGACCTGGCTGTCGGCCCAGCTGACGCCACGGACCGCGACCTGAAGTCCCTTACGGTCAAGGGCCGGTGAACGAGCGGGGGTTGGTCCCGCGACATGCGCGTCGCGAGACCAACCCTCGACTACAAGCGGACTAGCGAGACTTGGGCACGAGGCAGATCAGGCTCTCGTCCGTTCCGACGACGAGGGAGCCCGCTCCCGTGACGGCGACCGCGCGGATCGGGGGCCCCGGACGGAAGGACAACTTCGGTCCGCCTTCCGGGCGGTGGAGTTCGACGAGGCCGTCGGCCCAGGCCGCGGCGACCAGGGGGCCGTACGGGGTCTCCGTCGCGTGCAGGGAGACGACCGGGGACGGGCGCTCGGCGAGCGGGTCGGGGCGCGGGTCGCGCCCCGGGGTCCAGAGCCGTACCGTGCCGTCCGCGCCGCCGGAGCAGACGAACGGGGTCTCGGAGTCGACCGCCGCGACCGCCGTGACCCGGCCGCTGTGCGAGGCCGCCTGGTGCAGGCCGGTCAGACCGAAGGCGTGCACGGAACCGAGCCGGTCCCCCACCACCACGGAGCCCGCGATGGCCGCGAGGGCCGTGCCCGGGTGCCGGGCCAGCGTCGCCGACACGGCCTCGGTGAGGCGCTCCAGGTACGGGGCCCGGGGCGCGGTGCCCCGCACGGTGTGCAGCCTGCCGCGGTCGTCCAGGAGCAGCACCGTCCCGTCGGGCGCGGGCGCGAGCGCGGTGACCCGACCGGGGACGGTGTGCGCCAGGCGTCCGGCCGGGCCGGCGTCCGCCTCGTGCAGCAGCCGTACGGCCCCGGTGCGGTCGCCCACGAGCAGCGTCCCCTCCAGCGGGCCGCCGGCCGCGCCGAGCACGGTGACCGGACCGGGCCAGGGCGGCGTCAGGTCGCCCCGGTGGCGGGCCCACCTGAGCCGCCAGGGCGCGCCCTCCGCGAGCTCCTGGAGCGCGGGGCGCAGCCGGGGGTCGGCTCCGTCGCCGAGGGCGGCGAGCAGCACCGACGCGCGTTCCGCCGGGGGCTGTTCGCGGCAGAGCGACTGGCCGGCGCGCATCCACGCGGCGCGCAGCCCGCCGTGGTCGTCCGCAGCGCCCTCGCCGGGCCGGGCGGGGGCCTCGGGGCCGTCGAGGGTGCCGGGCACACCGGCGGGCGCGGCGCCGGTGACGTACGCGGTGGTGACGAGCAGCGGGTCGGCCACGCAGACCGCCACGGGGTCGGAGAGGTCGGGCAGCGGCCGGGGCGCGGGCCGGGCGGGGAGGACCTCGCCGGGTCCGGGGTCGCCGTCCAGGTCCACGAGCGTGACCCGGCGCTCGGCACGGAGCACGGCCGGGGCCGGGCTGCCGCTCCTGGCCTCGACCACCAGCCGGATCCTGCCCACGCCGGCGAGCTCCCCGATCAGCCGGGTGAGCTCGGCCGGCTCGGCCGCCGCGTGCAGGTCCGTCAGGAGCAGGACGGCCCGCCCGGCGGGCCTCGCGTCACTGGTGGCGAGCGCGTGGACGAGGTCGCCGGGCGACTTCGCCACCACGCCGAGCCGGTCGGCGATCGTCCACGTGGCACCGAGCACGCTCTGCCCGGCCAGCGGCACGAGGACCCGGCCGGTCCGCCGTCGCGGCCGCCCGGCCCGGGGTCCGTACGCGGCGAACCAGCCGAGCAGGGCCGTCTTCCCCGCGCCCGCCGCTCCGGTGACCACGCACAACCGCGGCGCCTCGGGGTCGGTCAGCCAGCCGAGCAGGGCCGCGGCCTCGGCTTCCGTACCGGTGGCGGGTCTACGTCCGTCCCATGCCGAGGACGGGGTCACGGACGTCATGGAGCACCTCACGGGCAAGACGGTGCGGGCGGCTGACGCCTCCGACTCTAGTCGCCCCGGAGCCCGGGAGTGCCTGGTCGATCGAGCCCGGTCCGGACGATGCCCGACGGGCCCCGGCGGAGCGCCGCCCGGCCGCCGACACGGCCGTCCGTCGAGCCGTCCGCCCGGTCGTCCGGCCGTCCGGTCGCCCGCTCAGCCGTCCGCGCCGGCGAAGTGCTCGCGCACGAGCGACTGGACGACGGTGAGGTCCTGGGCGATCAGGGCGTCGAGGAGGGCGGTGTGCTCGGCGGCGTCGGCGACGAGGTCGCCGTGGCGGAGGGCGGGGGCGCTGATCAGGGGCCACTGGGAGCGGCGGTGGAGGTCGTCGGCGATGGTGAGCAGCTGGGTGTTCCCGGCGAGGGAGAGGACGGCCCGGTGGAAGGCCCGGTCGGTCTCGGCGTAGTGGGCGCGGTCGCCCCGGGCGGCGGCGGCCGCGGTCGCCTCGGCGAGCGGCCTGAGCTCGGCCCAGCGGGCGGCCGGGACGGTGCGGGCGAGCCGCAGCATGACGGGGACCTCGATGAGCGCCCGGACCTCGGCGAGTTCGGCGAGTTCGCGCGGGGTGCGCTCGGTGACGCGGAAGCCCCGGTTCGGCACGACCTCCACGGCACCCTCGACGGCCAGTCGCTGCATGGCCTCGCGCACGGGTGTCGCCGAGACGCCGAAGCGTTCGGCGAGGGCGGGGGCGGAGTACACCTCGCCCGGGACGAGTTCGCCGCCGACGAGGGCGGTGCGGAGGGCGTCGAGGATCTGCCCGCGCACGGAGTGCCGCCGCACCTCGCGGGGGGCGGGCGCGGCCGCCCGGTCGTGGGTGTGCTCGCCGCGTGCGCCCGGGACGCCCCCCGCAGGCCCGGCGCCCGCGACGTGGGCGGGACCACCGGCGCCCGGGGCGCGGGCAGAGACGCCGATGCCCGGGACGTGGGTGGCGCCGGGTGTGTACCGGCCGTCGCGGGTGTCCTCCGTCGCACGGACGTACGGGGTGCCGCCGGGGCGTCCGGTGGTGTCCGCGCTCCGGCCCTGCCGGGGTACGCGTGCCGGGTCGCCGACGGGCGGGGACGGTCGGTCCGTCGCCCGCTCGCGCGCTGCGCTCTGCTCCACCCGGGTCCTCCTGGGGCCTCGTGCCGGGCCCGGCTCGCATGGGCCGGGTCCTCTGTGCACCATAGGCGAACGGACCGGCCTCGCGGGGGTGCGGGGCCGCCCCGCAGGTGGGGCGGCACGGTGGTGAGAGATGATCCCGAATCGGGTAAGGTAAGGCTAACCTGCCTACGATCGCGATTCGGTGGTCCGCATGACCGTCCCCGCCTTGTTGCCCGCTCCGCCCGCCTCGCCCGTCGCAGCCTCCTACGCACGACTCGCCGAGGCCTTCTCCGGCCTGCGGATAGAGGAACCGGCCCGGGGCGAGCGGCTGCCGCGCGGCGCGGGCTGGGTGGGCGCGGACGAACTCGCGGCCGGGGGCCCGGCCCTCGACGCCTTCCTCGCCTGGGACAACGCGCAGGTGCTGCGCGACTACGGCGCCCAGGCCCGCCCCGACGTCGTCGCGAGCTTCGGACTGCACCGCTACGCCTGGCCCGCCTGCCTCCTCGTCACCGTCCCGTGGTTCCTGCACCGCCGGGTGCCCCGGCTGGCCGCCGGGAACGTCGCCTTCCAGCGGGCGCTCGGCCGGATGTCGGTCCGGGTGGACGAGTTCGCCTGCCTGCCGGGCGACCCCGCCGCCGCCCTGCCCGGCGCCCGGGTCGTCGCCGACGAGGAGGCGCTGCGGGCCGAGGTCCGCGCCTCGCTCGCCGAGCACTTCGAGGCGGTCCTCGGCGGCTTCGGCCCCCGCATGAGGCGCGGTCGGCGGGCCCTGTGGGGCATGGCCACGGACGAGATCGTCGAGGGCCTCTGGTACGTCGGCGCGCTGCTCGGCGAGGAGCGGCGGGCGATGGACGAGCTCGAACTCCTGCTGCCGGGCACCTCCAAGCCGTACAAGCCGTACGCCGGCGGGGCGGGCTTCCGCGAGCTGGCCGGGTCCGAGGGCGCCGACGGAGCCCCGCGCGCCACCCGCGACCGGGCGACCTGCTGCTTCTTCTACACACTGCGCCCCGAGGACACCTGCCTCACCTGCCCGCGCACCTGCGACGCCGAGCGCGTCCGCCGACTGGCCGCGACCGCCTGAGGCTCCCGGGTGATTACGCCACCCGCACGGGTGGCGTAAATCGAACCCAATTCCCCTTCCTTGTATGTGCGTTCGACCAGATCGCACCTATTCGTATGCCGTGGGCCCCCGATGGCGTGCTCTTGCCCGGAAACCCCTTGAGCACCGCACGGGGTCGGCCAGTATGGGCCGCCAAACGCCCTACTGCGATGCAAGGGACACCGCATGAGACTGACCGACATATCGCTGGACTGGCTGCTTCCGGGCGGCGTGATGGTGGCCGGAGTCCTGACGGCGGTGGCGGTGCTCGCGCGCGGGAAGCGCGCCGGTGACCAGGCCGCGGCCGAGGACTCCTGGGAACGCAGCGAGGAGCGCCGCAGACGCAAGGAGGCGGTCTACGGCACCGCGTCCTACGTCCTCCTCTTCTGCTGTGCCGCGGTCGCCGCGGCGCTCTCCTTCCACGGGCTCGTCGGCTTCGGCCGGCAGAACCTCAACCTCACCGGGGGCTGGGAGTACCTCGTCCCGTTCGGCCTCGACGGCGCGGCCATGTTCTGCTCGGTCCTCGCGGTGCGCGAGGCCAGCCACGGCGACGCGGCCCTCGGCTCGCGGCTCCTCGTCTGGCTGTTCGCCGGCGCGGCCGCCTGGTTCAACTGGGTCCACGCGCCGCGCGGCCTGGGCCACGACGGCGCCCCGCAGTTCTTCGCGGGCATGTCCCTCTCGGCGGCCGTCCTCTTCGACCGGGCCCTGAAGCAGACCCGCCGGGCGGCGCTGCGCGAGCAGGGCCTGGTGCCCCGCCCGCTGCCGCAGATCCGGATCGTCCGGTGGCTGCGGGCCCCCCGGGAGACCTTCGCCGCCTGGTCGCTGATGCTGCTGGAGAACGTGCGGACGCTCGACGAGGCGGTCGACGAGGTGCGCGAGGACCGTCGGGAGAAGGAGCAGAACCGGATCCGGCGGCGCGACCAGGTCAAGCTCGACCGGGCACGGCTCAAGGCGATCAACCGCCAGCACCGCGCCTTCGGGCTCGGCCGGGGCGGCGGCCGCCAGGTCGAGATGGCCGCGCTGAACGCCACGGCCGGTTCCGGCCCGGGCGTGGGCGCCGGGTCGGGCTCCGCGACGGCCGCCGTGCAGGCCGCCGTCGCGGAGCCCGCCATAGCGGACCCCGGACAACTGCCGCTTCGACCCCGGCCCTCCCTGCAAGCCGTGAGGGGCGCTGAGTCCCGCACGGGCGACTCCCGGACGGTGGACCTCACCGCCGAGGACGACACCCAGACGCTGCCCCGGCTCGACTCCCTGGAGCGCAAGCTCAAGGACCTGGAGCAGCAGTTCGGCTGAGCACGGATCGTGGAGTACCCGCAAGACCGGTGGGGCCGCCTCTCAGGCGGCCCCACCGTTCAGTTCGAACCACACCACCTTGCCCACGCCGCTGTCCTCGACCCCCCACGAGTCGGCCAGGGCCTGGACGAGCACGAGTCCCCTGCCGTGCGTACCGTCGTCGGCGGGCGGTGCGGGTGGCGCCTCCAGGCCGGGGACGAAGTCCCGGACCTCGACCCTGAGCTGCTCGGGGACGACCGTCGCCGTGACGACGGCCCCGTGGCCGGTGTGCACCAGGGCGTTGGTCACCAGTTCGCTGGTGAGCAGTTCGGCCACGTCGGAGGCGCCCGGTCCGCCCCACTTCCGCAGCATTTCCCGCAAGGCATGTCGTACCTCCGGCACCGCGGTGAGATCCGCGCCTCCCACCTTCCTGAGCAGTTGAGTCGGCTGTCGCGCCTCCCCGGCCATAACCCCCACCCACAGTCGTCGAACAGGCTCACGGGGATGCATGCCCCGCCGGGGCGCCCGCATTCCCTCAGGGGCGGGGCACGTTCCGGAGGTTGGAGCGGGCCATCTGCAGCATCCGGCCCACGCCGCCGTCGAGGACGATCTTGCTGGCGGAGAGGGCGAAGCCGGTCACCATCTCGGCGCTGATCTTCGGTGGGATGGAGAGCGCGTGGGGGTCGGTGACGACGTCGACGAGCGCGGGGCCCTTGTGCTTGAAGGCGTCCCTGAGGGCGCCCGCCAGCTGCTTGGGCTTCTCGACCCGGACGCCGTACGCCCCGGCGGCGCGGGCGATGGCGGCGAAGTCGGGGTTCTTGTTCGTCGTCCCGTACGAGGGGATGCCGGAGACGAGCATCTCCAGCTCCACCATGCCGAGCGAGGAGTTGTCGAACACGATCACCTTCACGGGCAGGTCGTACTGGACCAGGGTGAGGAAGTCGCCCATCAGCATGGAGAACCCGCCGTCGCCGGAGAGCGAGACGACCTGCCGGTTCCGGTCGGTGAACTGGGCGCCGATGGCCTGCGGGAGCGCGTTCGCCATGGAGCCGTGGGTGAACGAACCGATGATCCTGCGCCGCCCGTTGGGCGAGAGGTAGCGGGCCGCCCAGACGTTGCACATGCCGGTGTCGACGGTGAAGACGGCGTCGTCGTCGGCGAGTTCGTCGATCACGGAGGCGACGTACTCGGGGTGGACGGGGACGTGCTTCTCGACCTTGCGGGTGTACGCCTTGACCACGCCCTCCAGCGCGTCGGCGTGCTTCTTCAGCATCTTGTCCAGGAAGCGCCGGTCGGTCTTGGCCCGGACGCGCGGGACGACGCAGCGCAGGGTCTCACGGACGTCGCCCCAGACGGCGAGGTCGAGCCGCGAGCGGCGGCCGAGGCGCTCGGGCCGGACGTCCACCTGCACGATCCTGACGTCGTCGGGCAGGAAGGCGTTGTACGGGAAGTCGGTGCCGAGCAGGATCAGCAGGTCGCACTCGTGGGTGGCCTCGTAGGCGGCGCCGTATCCGAGCAGTCCGCTCATGCCGACGTCGTACGGGTTGTCGTACTGGATCCACTCCTTGCCGCGCAGGGCGTGGCCGACGGGCGACTTCAGCCGCTCGGCGAACTGCATCACCTCGGCGTGCGCGCCGGCCGTGCCGCTGCCGCAGAAGAGCGTCACCCGATCGGCCTCGTCGATCATCCGTACCAGCGCCTCGATCTCGCCGTCGCCGGGACGGACGGTGGGCCGGGTGGTGACGAGCGCGGTCTCCGCCGTCTTCTCGGGGGCCGGCTGGGAGGCGATGTCGCCGGGCAGCGAGACGACGCTGACGCCGCCGCGTCCGACGGCGTGCTGGATCGCCGTGTGGAGCAGCCGGGGCATCTGCCGCGGGTTGGAGATGAGCTCGCTGTAGTGGCTGCACTCGCGGAACAGCTGGTCGGGGTGGGTCTCCTGGAAGTAGCCGAGGCCGATCTCGCTCGACGGGATGTGCGAGGCGAGGGCGAGCACCGGGGCCATGGAGCGGTGGGCGTCGTACAGGCCGTTGATCAGGTGCAGGTTGCCCGGTCCGCAGGAGCCGGCGCAGGCGGCGAGGCCACCGGTGATCTGGGCCTCGGCGCCCGCCGCGAAGGCCGCCACCTCCTCGTGCCGCACCTGGATCCAGTCGAGCTCCGGGGTGCGGCGGATGGCGTCGACGACCGGGTTCAGACTGTCGCCCACCACTCCGTACATGCGCCGGACCCCGGCGCGCACGAGGATGTCGACGAACTGTTCCGCCACGTTCTGTTTGGCCATGGCTCCATCAACACACGGCCCGGCGCGTTACGCCTCCCAGACGGCGGCCCCCGTGCGGTCGTCGGCGTAGCCGGTCACCCTCAGCTGGGTGTCGGCCAGGAAGGCCGCGAGGCCGGGGGGTTCCTGGTCCGTCCAGCGGTCCGCGAGGGCGTGCGCGAGGGCGGGTTCGCCGCGCATCGGCTCGGCGAGGCCCGGCGAGGCGAGGAGCAGGGTGTCGCCGGGGCGGGCGACGGAGGCGCGGAACCGGAACGGCTCGGGCGGCGGCGGCACCGGCTCCTCCATGACCGGCCCGGGCGCGGTCGTGATGCCGAGGTCCATGGTGAGCCGGTCGCCCTCCTCGGTGGCCTCCGCGACCGGCGGCGGCGAGCCGAAGCCGAGGACGGGCGCGCCGACGGCGGCCGGTTCGGGCAGGAGCGGTTCGAGGTCCTGCCAGGCGCCGTCGCGGAGCCGGAAGAGCCCGCCGCCGCCGATGCCGAAGAAGACCCGGGTGCGGCACTCGGGGTCGGCGGGCAGGAGCAGGCAGCGCAGGGTCGCGGTGTACTCGTCGGGGGCGAGGCCGCGTTCGGCGGCGCGCGCCCTGAGCTTGCCGTACGTGCGGTCGGTGAGCCGGTGCAGACCGGACTTGAGGTCGCCGCGGCGGCCCGACCTGATGTCCTCGGAGAGCCGGGCGTGGCTGCGGCAGACGGCCTCGGCGATCCAGTGGCAGGCGTCGGCGGCGGCCAGGTGGGCGTCCTCGGCGGCGCGGGAGCCGGCGGCGACGGCGACGAGGACGAGGGCGGTCTCGTCGTGCCCGAAGCGGGCGGTGAGCAGGGCGTCGCGGCGGGGCTCGCCCCGGTAGCGGGCGGAGTCGCCGCGCACGGAGGCGGCGCGCAGCGTGCAGGTGCCGTAGCGGGCGCCGTCGAGGACGGTGTCGGGAACGAGGTCGGCGAGCTCGCCGGGCCGGGCGACGGGCAGGGCGGTGGGCTCGGCCTCGTAGGTGGGCGGTCTGCTGCCGACGAAGCCGGTCCGCGGCCGGGGCAGGTCCACGGGCACGGAGACCTCGACGGTGAGGTCGGTGTCGTGGCCTGGCGCAGTGCCTGGGCCGACGTCGGCGTCGGTGTCCGGGCCGGCCTCGGTGTCGGTCCTGGCGTCCGTGGGGGTCCAGGTGTCGGGCGCCGGCTGCCCTGCCGTCGGCTCCGGTGGCCCCGGCACCTGGACGGTGGGGGTCTCGACGGGCGGGTCGGCGGGCGGCGGCGGTGCCGGGAAGGTCCGCGGCCCCGCCTCGGGCACCTCCCAGGGCGCCCGGCCGGGTGCCGGAGGAGGCAGGGCGGGGAGCACGCCTCGTGCGGGTGGCGGCGGTGCCGGAAGCGGCGCCGGCTCCGGTGGTGGCGGTGGTGGTGTCGGGCCCGGTGGGGCGGGTGTGGCGCGGGGCGCCGTGTCGAAGTGGTCGTCGAGCGTGTCACCCGAGACCGTCGGGGCCGTGTCCGGCGCCGCGTCGTCGTAGAGCTTGTCCCACCAGTTGTCCCCCTGCTGAGTCATGCCCTTATTGTCCACCGCTCGCGGCGCCCGAAAACGGGACATCGGGAAAAGCGCTGCTGCAAACGGGTGGTCCGCACAGGGGTGGTCCGCCGGGCGGCCCCACCCCCCACGGGAAGGACGCCCGGCGGACCGGCGTGATCAGCGCACGTCGTAAGCGCGGATCACGGTCTGGGTGACGGAGTTGCCGTTGGCGTCCGTCAGTTCGGTCCTCAGTGTGACCTGCTTGCCGGTCGCGCCCGCGTGGTTCACGGTCGCGGTCCAGCCGCCGCCCTGCTGAGAGACCCGCGCTTCGGTCCAGGTCGTGCCCCCGTCGTAGGAGTACGAGAGCCTGGCCGAGGTGAGCGCTGCGGGAGTGTAGCCCGCGTGACCCGTCGCGGTGAGGCCGATCTGCTGGCCGTCGGTCGCGGCGAGGGTCTTGAGTCCGTCCTCCGGAAGGTCGTACCGGGGGAAGAGAATCGGGATGCCTTGAGAATAGACCGTCTCATCAAGCTTGGAGGTGAATTTCCACACCGAGTTGACGGACGTGGAGCGGGCCCACACCCTGCTGCCGATCTTCGTCGTGTTCTGTTCGAGGGTGTACGTCCCGGCTTCGGCCGGTACCTCGAAGACGCCGAACGGCCAGCTGCTCTGACCGAGGACCTCGCCGTCGCGGCTGAGCCGGACGTTGCCGATGTCGCCGAAGGAGCCGGGCACGGCGTGGTGGGTGCGGTCGCCCCACATGGCGTCGGCGAAGCCGATGAGGTTGCCCTGGCGCTCGGCGACGAGGACCGGCGCGCCGGTCGTGTCGCGCGGGGCGGTGGGGGCGAGGACGCCGTCGTACCACTTCTCGGCGCGCTTCTCGCCGGGGGCGTACGCGTGCGGGGTGGCGACCATGATCTCCCCGAACGGGAAGCTGCTGCCGACCATCGGTTCCCAGGTCGTGTCGCCGGCCGAGTAGTACTCGGTGCGGGTGCCGGGCGCGGGGACCGTCTCCAGCGAGCCGAAGCCGATGCGGACGCCGTCCGGGCGGCGCGCCGCCGGGAAGTCGACGAAGTCGGTGGCGATGCCCGCCGACCCGTAGGTGGAGTCCGTGCGGCCGAGCTCGCCGTCGCGGACGCGGTAGGCCTTCTCGTCGCGGAGCGCCCCGGGCTCGGGGAACGCGAGGTTGTAGAGGTACGGGCTCTTCGCGGTGGCGTTCCAGGTGAGGGTGACCTCGCCGGCGGCCAGCCTGCCGAGGAGGGCGGTCGCCTCGTCGGCCGGGACGGAGAGGACCGGCAGGCCGAGTCCGGTGAAGCCGCCGCTCGGGTACCAGCGGCCGGGGGCCGTGTGGTGGGCGATGACGGCGACGGCGCCGGCGGCCTTGGCGTTGCGGGCGAGGGCGCCGGCGGCGGTGGAGTCGTCCGGCAGCCGGACGAGGGCGACGCGGCCCTGGACGCCGGCGGCCTTGAGCTCGTCGGGGGTGCCGGTCCCGGCGTCGACGAGGCGGGCGGAGCCGGTGCCGTCCAGGTTGTCGGAGGCGATGGAGGCCGTGAGCGGGTGCAGCGTCAGGCCGTCGGCGGTGCGCAGCGAGGTGATCTGCGGGGCGGCGGCCCGCCAGTAGCTGCCGAACTCGAAGTCGCCCTCGTCGGCCCGGCCTTCGACCGAGGCGTAGTAGCCGCGGATGGTGCGCGGACCGGTGGCGGTTCCGGCGTGCAGCCAGAAGCCGTCCCAGGAGCGGGCGAACGCGAGCGTGGCGCCGCGGAGTTCGGTGGCCTTGTCGGTCCTCACCGACAGCTTGTGGGCCTCCCGGGCGTCGAGGACGACGGTGGTGTCCTTCTTCAGTTCCAGCTGCGGGCGGCCGAGGTAGCTGAGCGAGTCGGTCAGCCGGGCGCCCTCGCCCGCGTCGGGCGTGGTGACGAAGGAGGAGAGGAAGTAGCTGCCGGGACGCAGGCGGTAGACCTGGTCGTCGGCGCCGTCGTTGAAGCGGCGCTCGCCGCTGGCGTCGTCGGTGCCGATGACGTCGAGGGAGGAGGCGCCGGTCGCCGGCTTGCCCTGACGGTCGATCAACTTGACGCGCAGGGTGACCGTTTCGGGCTCGACGTAGAGCGAGAACGGGGTGGAGACGTGGATGCCGCCGGGGCCGGTGGCGAGGACGCGGCCGGTGACGTCGCCGTACTGGGCGTGCTCCAGGCTGGCGGCGGGGTCGAGCGCGAGGGGGACCTGGACGGTGGTGCCGGCCGGGACGGTGACGGTGCCCGCGCCGAGCCGGGCGACGGCCGATCGGACGGCGGAGCCGTCGTTGCCGGTGACCTTCTCGACGGCCAGCCGCAGGGTGACGGGGGCGTCGGAGGTGTTGGTGTACGGCACGGAGACCGTGGTGCGGTCGCTCTTGTCCTGCGGCCAGCCGAAGGTGCCGCCCTGGACGGCGGGGGCGCCGAGGACCGTCTGGTCGATGGCGGCCTTGACGTCGAGGCGCCCGCCGCCGACCTCGCGGACGTCGCCGGGGAGGTCGCTGTCGGCGGAGGAGACGAGGGCCGCCTTGACCTGCTGGGCGGTCCAGTCGGGGTGGCGCTGCTTGACGACGGCGGCGGCGCCCGCGACGTGCGGGGTCGCCATCGACGTACCGGACATGGACTGGTAGGCGGACACGCCCCGGCCGCCGGCCGCGGCGGCGGAGATGCCGACGCCGGGCGCCGCGATCTCGGGCTTGAGGGTGTGGTTGACGATCGTCGGGCCGCGGCTGGAGAACCAGGCGGTGGAGTCGTCGCGGTCGGTGGCGCCGACGGTGAGCACGCCGGGCGCGCAGCCGGGTGAGGAGACCGTGTTGAGGGTCGGGCCCGAGTTGCCGGCGGCGATGACGAACAACGTGCCCTTGTTCCGGGCGAGTTCCTCGGCGGCGACGCTCATCGGGTCGGTGCAGTCGGTGGGTACGGGGCTGCCGAGGCTCATGGAGACGACGTCGGCGCCCTGGGCGACGGCCCACTCCATGCCGGCGATGATCCAGGAGGCGGCGCCGGAACCGGAGTCGTTGAGGACCTTGCCGTTGAGGAGCGCGGCTCCGGGAGCGACGCCCTTCTTCTTCCCGCCGCTCGCGGCGCCGGAGCCGCCGACGGTGGAGATCGTGTGGGTGCCGTGACCCTGGCGGTCGTCGGTGGTCTCGGAGTCGGTGAAGTTCTCCGAGGCGACGATGCGGCCCTTGAGGTCGGGGTGCTCGGCGTCGGCGCCGGTGTCGAGGACGGCGACCTTGGTGCCCGTGCCGTCGTAGCCGTCGGCCCAGGCCTCGGGGGCGTGGACCTGCTTCGTCGACTGCTCCAGGGTGGCCTCGACCTTGCGGTCGAGCCAGAGCTTCTTCAGCCCGGCGGCGGAGCGGGCGCCCGGCGCCTTGATCTCGGCCCAGAAGGTGGCGGCCTGCTTCTTCTCGGCCGTAAGGGCGACGCCGTCGACGGCCTTGAGGACCTGGCCGCGCCGGGCGCCGCGCGGGGCGGCGGGGACGGAGCGGGCGAGGTCGGAGCCGTAGACCGCGATGAGGGGCAGCGTGGTGGTGGCCGCGTCGTCGTAACCCTGACGGACGAGGCCGGTGACGTTGAAGAGCTCTTCGTCGACGCGTCCGGCGGCGAGCGCGTCGGCGGCGTCCTCGGGGTAGACGTACAGGTCCTTGCCGGAGCGGCGGGTCTGGACGAAGGGGACGGTGCCGTCCTCGCGCGGGAGGACGGTGGCCGCCGGGTCGCCCTGGGCGTCACGGGTGACCAGGACGCGGTCTCCGGTGACGAGGGTCACCGTGGCGGCCCGGCCGCCGGTGCCCTGGCCGGCGAGGGCCGCGGCCTCGCTGCCGACCAGCGGTCGCTTGCCGGTCGTGTCGTCCTGCGGCGCGTCGGCCATGGACGGCGCGACCGCGGTGACGGCCAGGACGGCGGCGGTCGCCGCCCCCAGGGCCGTACGCGAAATCGGGCGCATCGCTCTCCCCATCTGAATTCGGAAAAAGGTTGCAAAGAGCCCTTCTCCGAAGGTGGTTGGTGCTGCGGTGGCGCCACATTGGCAGAGGTGAGGGCGGTGCAGGGATGATGGGCGAGGCGGGAATGCGCCGTGGCCGTTTCCCGCCAGGTCACCAACGGAACGAATGCCTCCGGTGAACGTCCCGGAACGATCGGGAACGCCCATCGGAGGTACGGCGAGGGGTGGGGCATCCATGCTGGGAGCGATAGGACTCGACGAGCGCCAGGAGTCCGCGTACCGGGCCCTGGTCGCGCTGGGCGCCGCCGAGGTCACCGATCTCGCGCACCGGCTCGCCCTGCCCGAACAGGACACCGAGCGGGCCCTGCGTCGGCTCGAGTCGCAGGGGCTCGCCGCCCAGTCCTCGGCCCGCACCGGACGGTGGGTCGCGGCGCCGCCCGGGGTGGCGCTCGGCGCGCTGCTCACCCAGCAGCGCCACGAGCTGGAGCAGGCCGAACTGGCGGCGGCGCTGCTCGCCGAGGAGTACCGCGCCGAGGCCGAGGCCGTCGCCGTGCACGACCTGGTGGAGGTGGTGACCGGCGCCAGCGCGGTCACCCACCGCTTCCTCCAGCTCCAGCTGGGCGCGACGGAGGAGGTCTGCGCCCTCGTCACCGGCAAGCCGATCGCGGTCACCGGCCTGGAGAACGACGCCGAGGAGCAGGCCGCGGGGCGGGGCGTCCGCTACCGGGTGGTCATCGAGCGCGAGGTCCTCACCCTCCCGACCGGCCTGCTGGAACTCTCCGCGGCGCTCGGCCGCGACGAACTGATCCGCGTCGCCGACCGCGTCCCCACCAAGCTGGTGGTCGCCGACCGGTCCCTGGCCATGGTCCCGCTGACCGGCCGGGGAGCCGAACCCGCGGCCATCGTCGTGCACGCGAGCGGGCTCCTCGAATCGCTCATGGGCCTCTTCGAGTCGGTGTGGCGGGACGCCCTGCCGCTGCGCCTCGGGGCAGGCGCGCAGATCACCGAGGACGAGGCGCCGGGTCCGGACGGCATGGACCTGGAGATCCTGTCGCTGCTGCTCGCCGGGATGACCGACGCCAGCGTGGCCAAGCAACTGGACCTGGGGCTGCGGACCGTCCAGCGCCGGGTGAAGGGGCTGATGGAGCTGAGCGGGGTGACCACCCGGCTCCAGCTGGGCTGGCACGCGTACGAGAAGGGCTGGGTGGCCCGCGGCTGACCCGGCGCGGCCCCCGCCCACCTGCGGCCGAACCGACCCGGCGCGCCCCTCGGCCGACCCGGCGCGGCTCCCGCCGGCACGCAGCCGACCAGGACCGGCACGACCTTCGGCTGCCCCGGCTGCCCGGCCCGGCCCCGTCCGCCCCGTCCGCCTCGGGCCGCCCGACCCGACCCCCGTCCGCCCGCCGGACGCCCCGTCCCGTACCCCGTCCGCCCGCCGCGACCTGCGGAGGCCGCCGATGTCCTGCACCCTGGCATCGTGGGTGTGTGGCAGCTCCTGATGATCGCGACGGTGATGCTGCTCGGTCTGTTCGGGGTCCTGACCCCCGGCGTGCCGGGGACGTGGCTGGTGTGGGCGGCGATGCTCTGGTGGTCGCTGCACGAGCGGACGGGCCTCGCCTGGATCCTGCTCGTCTCCTCGACCGGCCTGCTGCTCCTCACCCAGGTGATCGTCTGGCAACTGCCACCACGCCGTTTCCGCGGCGTCGGGATCACCCGCCGGATCGTGGCGTACGCGGGGGTGGGCGCGCTCCTGGGCTTCGTGCTGATCCCGGTGATCGGGGCGGTCCCCGGCTTCGTCGGCGGGATCTACCTGGCGGAGCGGCTCCGCCTCGGCGGCCACGGCCAGGCCAGGGCGGCGACCCGGGCGGTGATGCGCGCGGCCGGCACGAGCGTGCTGGTCGAGCTCTTCGCCTGCCTGCTGATCGTCGGCGCCTGGGCGGGCGCGGTCATCTGGGGCTGAGCCCCGGCCCGCCCGGCCCCCCGCTCCCCGCCGCCGGTACCGGGGCGAGATAGCGCGTCGCGTACGAGCGCCACGGCCGCCACTCCTCGGCGTCCGGGCCGTCCGCCGGGGGCACGTCCGGGTCGCCGAGGGCGCGCATCCGGATCAGCGCGGCGGCCCCGGCCGTGACGCCGGGGACGGCGCGCAGGGCCCGCTCGGCGTCGTCGCGGTCGGCGCCGGGGTCGAGGCGCACGGTCCCGTCGGCGAGGGCGCGGGCGAGCGGCCCCGCGACGGGGTGGCCCGTCAGGGCGGCCGGTGCGGGGAAGACGTGGGTGAGGGTGCCGCAGGCCTCGGCCAGCGGCGTGCCGTGCGGCACGACGATCCGGGCCGACTCCTCGGGCCCGAGGACCGTCCGCAGGGCGAACTCCTCGGGCTCGGCCGTCCCCGGGGAGCGCACGCCGGGCCGGGCCGCCACCTCGGCGGCGAGTCCGGGGGCGGCCCCGAGGCGTTCGGCGACCGCGTACGGGTCGGCGTCGAGGTCGAAGAGCCGGCGCAGCCGGTGCACGGCGGTGGTGAGGTCGCGCAGCTCGGTGAGGTGGATGCGGGCGTCGAGCCAGCGGCCCGCGGAGCGCTCGTCGACGGAGACGACGCCGGTGCCGTACGGGAGGCGGAGCGTGCGGCGGTACGTGCGGGCGCCCGGCGCGCCGACGACCTCCTCGACGCGGGGCACCGCCTCGGCCGCCAGCAGGTCGAAGACCTCGCCGGCCGCGTACGGCCCCCGGTGGGCGAGCCGCAGCGGCACCCCGGCGGCGAGCGCGGTGCGGGCTCCCGCGCCGGTGCCCGCCTCGGCGCGCAGCGCGGTCGGGGTGCGGGCGTAGACCGCGCGGACGGTGTCGTTGAACTGGCGGACGCTGGCGAATCCGGCGGCGAAGGCGATCTCCGTGACGGGCAGTCCCGTGGTCTGGAGCAGCAGCCGCGCGGTGTGCGCCCGCTGGGCGCGGGCGAGGGCGACGGGCCCGGCACCGAGCTCGGCGGTCAGCTGGCGCTGCACCTGGCGGGTGCTGTAGCCGAGGCGACCGGCGAGGCCGGGCACGCCCTCGCGGTCGACGACGCCGTCGCCGATCATCCGCATGGCGCGCCCGACGACGTCGGCCCGCACGTTCCACGCGGCCGAGCCGGGCACGGCGTCCGGCCGGCAGCGGCGGCAGGCCCGGAAGCCGTGCCCCTGGGCGGCGGCGGCCGTCGGGAAGAACGAGACGTTCTGCCGTTTGGGCGTGACGGCGGGGCAGCTGGGCCGGCAGTAGATCCCGGTGGTGCGGACGGCGAAGAAGAACTCTCCGTCGAACCGCGCGTCCCTGCTGCTGACCGCCTCGTAGCGGGTGTCGTCGTCCCTCACGCCTCCCAGTGTGCGGCCGCCGCCCGTCCCGGGACTCGCGGTATTCGGACACCACGCTCCCGGGACCTCGGCCGGCCGAGGTCCCGCGCGCGGGCGCCCGGGAGCAGCCGTACGACAGCGACTGCACGCACGTCGGCCGCCGGAGCCGTACGGCCACGACTCCGCGCACCTCGGCCGCCGGGGCCGTACGTACGACCGAGGTCCGGTGACCGTGGGCTACCGCAGGCGGCCGCTGCGCTTGAACTCCATGGCGGCGCGGCCGGCGTCGCCCTTGCGCTTCCAGTCCTTGCGGATCTCGTTGCGCAGGCGGGCGTCGGTCTTGGCCACGAGCCGCTGGTTCTCGCGCAGGAGCTTGCGGAAGCTCTCCAGCCGGCGCACGGGCAGGGTGCCGTCGTCGATCGCCGCGAGGACCGCGCAGCCCGGCTCCGCCTCGTGGGCGCAGTCGGGGAAGCGGCAGTTCCCGGCCAGGTCCTCGATCTCCGAGAAGACCTGGCCGACGCCGGTCTCGGCGTCCCAGAGGCCGACGCCGCGCAGGCCGGGGGTGTCGATGAGGACTCCCCCGCCCGGCAGGACGAAGAGGTTGCGGGTGGTCGTGGTGTGGCGGCCCTTGCCGTCGATGTCGCGGGCGGCCTGGACGTCCATGACGTCGTGGCCGACGAGCACGTTGGCCAGGGTCGACTTCCCGGCGCCGGAGACGCCGAGGAGCACGGTCGTGCCGCCGGCGACGGTCGCGGTCAGCGCGTCGAGGCCCTCTCCCGTCGTCGAGCTGACGGGCAGCACCTGGACGCCGGGGGCGACCGTCTCCACGTCCTCGACGAGGTAGGAGAGACCGACGGGGTCGGGCACCAGGTCCGCCTTGCTGAGGACGATCGTCGGCTGGGCGCCGGACTCCCACGCCAGGGCGAGGAAGCGCTCGATCCGGCCGAGGTCGAGTTCGACCGCGAGCGAGACGGTGATGACGGCGTGGTCGACGTTGGCCGCGAGGATCTGGCCCTCGGACCGCTTGGACGAGGTGGAGCGCACAAAAGCGGTACGCCGAGGCAGAAGCGTCCGCGCGTACCGCGGATCACCGCCCTCGGGGTCGACGGCGACCCAGTCCCCCGTGCACACGACCTTCATCGGGTCGTGGGGAACGACGAACGCGGTGTCGGCACGGACGAAACCGTCAGGGGTGGCCACATCGCACTGACCGCGATCGACCCGGACGACCCGGCCCGGGACCAGGCCCTGGGCGGCGTACGGGACGAACTCGGCCTCCCAACCCTCGTCCCAGCCGTAGACGGCGAGCGGGTGCTGGACGGCGGAAGGGGAAAACGGGTGGAGCGGGGCGTTGAACAAGGGGAAACCCTTCGAAGGGTGGCCCCGGCGGCGCGCTCCGAGCGCGCGGATCGAGTGGGTGTCAGCCGGAGACCACAGGGGTGGGAACGATGAACTCCTGAATGCGGGCAGAGCCCGTCACCGTGACAGTCATCAATGTCCTCACCTCCTGCTTCTTCTCGACGAACCGACACCGTCCCCTGTTCGGGGAGCAGATGAGCAGCACCATAACGCCACCCAGGGCACGTCACCACCGATTAAATCCGAAACCCCACCCGCCCGACATCGGCTGCGGACGCTCCGTCCTCGCACCACGAGTCGCGCGGTGTCCCGGGCCGGCACCCGGTGACTCCACCGTGACGGACAGCCCTGTCCACGTACAGGAGGAGCAGGGCCCGTCGTCGTGGCCGTGCAGGCCCTGCCGGGGTCATTCGGGGAACGCCGCGAGGTGTCCGTACTCCGTCTCCGCGAAGCGGAAGGAGTCGTCGACGAGGTGGCGGGCCCGGATGAGGTCGACGAGGGTGAAGTAGGCCGAGAGGATCGCGTCGGCGGACAGGCGCATGCCGTGGGCCGTCTCGTCCCGTGCTGCGAGGGTGGCGGGGAGGACGAGCGCCTCGGGGGCGGTATCGGCATCGGCCGGGGTTTCCCAGACCAGGGCGTCCGAGAGGGAGGCGAAGCGCTTCATCGCGGAGACGAGTCGGGCGTGGGCGTGCTCGAGGTGGGGGTCGGCGAAGTAGGTCGTGGTGGAGTCGGTCTCGCCGTTCGTGTAGGCGGTGGGGAGGCGGTATGCATGGCGTTGGAGGGATCCCCAGAGGGATGAGGCGACGTCTTCGGGTACGCGGTCGAAATTCTCCAGCCGCCGCAGGGAGGAGAACCATTCGGCGTCCCAGCGCCATTCGTGCAGGAAGGTGAGAGAGCTTCTTCTGTCGCGTTCGCCGGCGGTGCGCGGAGGGGTGCCGGATCGCGTTCTCGGGGGGACGCCGTAGCGGGATTCGACGGCGTGCCAGTAGAGCATGTACCAGGATTCGACGGAAGTCCTGACGTAACCCGGGTGGCGCGATTCCGCGGTTTTCTCCAGGTGTTCGACGAGGAGGCGGAACTGCCAGTCCTTGGGCGGGAGGGCGGTGCCGTCGAGCCAGGAGCGGAGTTCCGGCTCGGACCAGGTGTCACCGCCGACTCGCGGGCGGCGGCCGAAGGTCAGGAGGTCGTCGAGAGATTGGCCGGAGTTGATCCAGAGGTCATGGAGGCGGCGGGGGAATTCCTGCTCCTGGGTGTCGCTTTCCATCGATAATCCTCCGGGCACGTCATGGGGGACAAAAGGCAGTGAACAAAAGGCAGTGGAAATAACGCAGTGGGCAAAAGGCAGCCGTGCGGCCGTCGTTGGACGACCGCACGGCTGGGTATTCAGGCTGTTCAGCCTATCATCGGGACGCCTGCTGGACGAAGTCGGATATCTGTCCGGGTGTCATGTCGGGCAGGTCGAGCTTCAGGAATTCGTTGAGCGAGGCGTTGGTGGGTAGGTGGGTCGGGATGTCGATTCCGATTCCGCTGAGGATCTCGCGGGCTCGGGCGACGGGAATGGACATCGAGGCGGCGTTGGCCACGTCGCCTGCCAGGGCGTTGATGACCACTTCGCGGTCCTGCGGGAGGGAGAGGTAGTACCGCTCGGTGTCGATTCCGGCGCGCGAGAGGTTCGACGACGGAATCACGTGGACGACCGCGTCGGCGCCCTTGCTGGCGGAGTGCACCGCGTAGGCGGTGGCGACACCGGGGTGCCAGGTCGCGGGGGTGGAACCGCTCTGCTTGGTTCCGGCGGAGCCGCCGAAGCCCTTGGTGGTGCCTCGGAAGAGGGTTTCCCCTTCGTCTCCGCCACCGCCTCCGCCGCCACCGCCGTCGCTGTCGCCGCCGTCCTTCTTGCCGCCGGCTCCGTCGCCCTTGGTTCCCGAGCCGCTGCCGGCGTCGTCCTTGGGCTTGGCCGGCGGGTCGGGCTTGGGGGCCTCCTTGGGCTTGGGGGTGGCGGGCGGGGTGACGTTGTCGGCGGCGTTGGCCGCGCCCTTGGCGTCGGCGGCCTTGTCGGTGGCCTTGGTGACGGCCTGGACCGCTTCGACGCCTTCGTCGACGTACTTCGCGCCCTTGGCGACGCTGGCGCCGTATCCGACGATCGGGATCGCGGAGGAGAAGGACAGACCCGCGTCGACGTAGTTGCCCTCGGCGGTGTACCAGATGCCGTTGGCGACGTCGGCGACCTCGCCGACGACCGGCACCAGGCCGACGACGTCGAGGGCGGCGTGGCCCCAGTCCGACCAGCCCCACCACAGGCCCGTGGGGTCGGGGAACATGATCGGGTTGTTGCGCCCGTACGCGTACGGGTTCAGGTGCTGCGGGTCGGACAGGTCGAGGACCGGGTCGACCGAGAGGAACCGGCCGAGGGCCGGGTCGTACTGACGGGCACCCATGTGGACCAGGCCGGAGCCGGGGTCGTTGACCGCCCCGACGAAGCCCTGCTGACCCGGCCAGGCCGACGGGTTGGTGCCGCGGACCTCTCCGAAGGGGAGGGTGCGGCGCTGGGCGACGGTCTGGCCCGCGCCCACCGCGTCGATGACGAGCTCGGCGGTGCCGTTGAGGCCGCCGCCGAGCCAGTGCACCTGGGTGCTCGAGGTGCGGACGGCGACGGTCCGGGCGCCGTGGCTGTAGTAGCGGACGGCGCTGGTGGTGTCGTCCGTGGTGGCGGGGGTGTTCTTGGTGTCGACGGTGAGCTCGGTGGTGCCGAGGTACAGCGTCGCCTTGCCGTACTCCTTGCGGATGAGGCGGCTGCCGTCGGAGCCGTACACGTTGGTCGTGTGCTTGGCGAAGCTCCACCGCTGGGTCGCGGACGTGGAGCAGGTGACGGCGGTGGCGGCGGTGCCGCTGGTGGTCGCGGTCAGGGTCAGGCACAGGCCGGTGGCGGTGTGCTTGACGGTGCCGTTGTCCTGGATCTTCCACTTCTGCGCGGCGTCGGTGGAGGAGCAGGGGCGGGCGAGGACCGCAGCGCCGGTGGTGGTGCCGTTGGGGACGGCGCAGACGCCGAGGGCGGCGAGCTGTTCGTCCTTGTTGAGCTCCCATGCCTGCGCGGTGCTGCCGGAGGCGCAGGTGAGGCCCTGGATCGCGGTGCCGGAGGCGGTGGCGCCGCCCTTGAGGTCGAGGCAGAGGCCGCCGCTGCCGGTGACCGTGCCCTTCTCCCCCGCCTTGGAGGTGCCGGCGAGCCGGCCGACGGCGTCCCAGCGCAGGAGCTGGTCGACGGCGGGGCTCAGAGCGGTGGCCGCCTTGGTGCGGCGGACGGTCTTGCCGGCCGCGTCGTAGGCGTAGCTCTGGGCGGTGTCGGTCTTCGCGGTGACCGTTCCCGCGCTGTTCACCGTCTCGGTGGTGACCGTGGCGGTGGGCAGGGCGTGGGGGCGGTCGGCGCCGGCCGCGGGCATCGCGGCGGTGGTGGTGACCCGCAGGGCGGAGGCTCCGCCGGCCGCCGGGTTGACGGGGTTGCGGATCTCCTTGGTGCGGTTGCCCGCGGTGTCGTACTCGTAGGAGTGCCAGTACGGGGCCGGGCCGCCGACTGCGCTGTTCGCCGCCGGGGGCGCCGCGCAGGTGGTGGAGGTCTGGCTCCACGCCGTCCTGAGCCGGCGCAGGTAGTCGTACTGGAAGCACTGGACGTCAGCGGTCTTGCCCGCGGGCGCGTCCGCGATGGTCTTGATGTTGCCGGCCGCGTCGTAGACGTACGTGGCGTCGACGTCGGGGTTGGCGATCGACTCGCGGTCGATCCGGCTGCCGGTGAGGCGGCGGGTGCCGTCCTCGTGGAAGTTGGTCAGCCAGGTCTGCTTGGCGGCGCTGGAGACGCCGAGGGTGAGCTGTTCGGTCTCGCCGAAGTTGGAGTAGCGGGTCTCCCTGACGTAGTCGGTGCTGCCGTAGGTGAAGGCCGGCAGGCCCGTGAGGTCGTAACCGGTGGTGATCTTCTCCGACGGGAGCGGTCCCGCCGCCGGGACGGTCACGCCGGACACGGAGCCGTCGGCCTTGTAGGTCGCGGTGGTGGTGTAGGTGCCGGCGAGCTTGCCCTCCGCCGCGGGGATGACGATCGCGGTGGAGGTGGGGTGTCCGTTGACGTCGTAGCTGTTGACGGCGGACTTGTACTCGTTGCCACCGCTGAAGGTGGAGGAGGAGGTGACCCGGCCGATGCCGTTGGGGAGGGTGTCGTAGACCCAGGAGTTGAGGGTCTCGCTCCCCTTGGTGATCTTGGTGGTGCGGCCGAGGTTGTCGTAGTGGTAGGTGACGGCGGCACCGAGCGGATCCGTCACGGTGGAGAGACGGTCGAGCTCGTCGTACGCCATCGTGGTGACGCCCTTGTCGGGGTCGTCAGCGGTGCGCTGACGACCGAGGGCGTCGTAGGTCCACTTCCACTCGTTCTTGGCCGTCGGGTCCTTGACCGAGGAGAGACGGCCGGCCTTGTCGTAGGCGTAGGTGGTGGTGAGTCCGGTGCCGGAGACGGAGTCGGAGTCGTACTCGGTGAGCGAGGTCCGGCGTCCCTGGGCATCGGTGCAGACGCGGGTCGGCGTGCCGCCGGTGGGCGGGTCGCTGTCCGTGCAGTTGCCGTGGAAGACGGTGCGCGTGCGCCACTTCTCCGCGCCGCCGACCTTGAAGACCGTGGCCGTGGCGCGGCCGGCGCCGTCGTAGACGGTCTCGGTGGCCGGCGGGTTGCCGCCGACCGCGAACTGCGGCTCGACGACGGTCGTGCCGGGGTCGTCCAGGTTGTAGAACGGGCCGTGCTGGACGACCGCCAGGCCTCGCGAGTCGTACTCGACGAGGTTCAGGACCCGCCCGGTGTTGGGGGTGGGCGTCTGGTTCTGGCGGGCGCGCAGGAGCCCGTCGTACAGCTGGTGGGAGACGGCGACGTTGCCGTTGGGCTTCAGCGTCTTCGTGGTGACGACGCTGGCCGCGTCCGCGTTGATGTCGTACGCGTACTCGGTGTTGGGGATGTCGGTGGCCTTGGAGCGGCCCGGGAGCCACACCTTGAGGAGCCGGCCGAGCGCGTCGTAGGCCAGGTCGGTGCGCTGGTTGTTGGCGTCGGTCGTGGCGGTGACCAGACCCCAGGCGGGGTCGACGGACGACGAGGTGGTCTGTCCGGTGCCGCCGGGGACCGCGGGCGGGGTGGTGACCTTCATCCCCGTGACCGGGCCGCCGGTGGCGGGGGTGTACGAGGTGGTGGTCCGGTTGTTCTTGGCGTCCTGCACCGCGGTGACGCGGCCGTGGACGTCGTAGTCGCTGCTCGTGGTGGTCTGCAGGACCGGGGTCGTACCGCTGTAGCCGGTGACCCGCTGGCTGGAGCTGACGTCGCCCTTCGTCGGGACCGCTCCGTAGGTGAGGTCGTCGTAGAGGGTGCGGACGTCGGAGATCGCGTCACCGGGGTAGCTCGGGGTGGTGGCGCAGTCGACCGCGACCGTGTGGACCCGCTTGACCAGGGTGAGCAGGGTCTTGTCGGTGTTGCGGGCGTACTCGTAGCGGGTGCAGGAGTCGTCCGCGGTGTTGCCGTTCGCCTTGTCCTCGCCGACGTCTCCGAGGTCGGAGGAGGACGAGATCATGCCGTACGCGTCGTAGGTGTGGTCGATCGCGGTACGGCGGACCCCGCCCGTGACGGCGGCGCGGGTGTCGATCCGGTCGGTGCCGACGAGGTGGGCCGTGTCGCTGCCCTCGGTCGCGGTCGCCGCCGAGATCCAGGGCGTGTTGACCGAACCGTTGATCTCCTTGGCCGCGCGGTCGGCGGCCGTGGCGGCGGGGACGGAGGAGTAGGTCCGGGCTTCCAGCTGGTAGCCCTGGAGTCGGTCCTTGTCCTCGATCCGGGTGCCGTCGGAGGCGGTGACCCAGACGTCCTCGGTGCCGCCGTCGCCGTTCGTCCGGTCGCCGTCCATGCCCCGGAGGTACGTCGCCTCGGAGCTGAGCTGCGCGGTGCCGGCGTCACCGGTGACGGTGCGGACGGTCTGGAAGCCCCGGAACTGGCTCCAGGTCTTGTTCTTGCTCTTGGCCAGCTCGCTGTCGTCGTAGCGCCAGGCGGCACCGCCGTAGTACTCGTACTTCGTCGTCTTGTTCAGACCGGCGACCGTGCGGTCGTCCTCGATCACCGTGTCGATGACGTACTTGTGGAACCAGTCCTCGTCCTCGCCGATCGCGCCCTCCTTCGACCAGAAGGACGGGAAGCACCGCTTGGTGTTGGTGTGCGGCGTCGGCAGGTCGGAGACGGTGCATTCGACGGGCTTGTAGGTGACGGCGACCTCGCCGCCGCTCTCCGAACGGATGGCGCGGATGCGCCACTTGTACATCGGGTCGCGGTCCTGGGCCTCGGCGTGCACGCGGTTGGTGTTCTTGACGCCCCAGAAGACCGTCTTCAGGCTCTCGCTGGTCCCGCCGTTGGCCTTGCCGACGTGGGTGATGCTCTGCAGCCACAGGGAGCGCGGCGAGGTGTCGGCGGTCGCCGGGTAGGACTGGTCCAGGGTCCAGGTGTCGACCGGGGTGTAGCTGCCGGACTTCAGGATCTGGGTGGTGACGGAGGTCAGCCGCTTGCGGGAGAAGAAGGCCGGGGACCACTGCTCCTTGCAGGAGTCGGTGTCCGTGCAGATCTGGTCGAAGGGGACGTCGGGCCAGCGGGTGGCGGTGTCCTCCTTCAGGTCTCCGGGCTCGCAGTCGGCGGCGGCTCCGTCGCAGCGCTCGGCGACGCCGAAGACGACCCTGGCCGGGGCGTCGGTGGTGAGGTCGCTGCCCTCGCGCTCGCCGTACTCGATGCGCTTGAGGTGTCCGCCGCGGTCGTAGGCGACCGAGACGTCGTCGCGCATGGCGCCGTAGCGGTTGGTCTCCTTGTCCCAGTACAGGGTCATGGAGTTGCCGTGGACGTCGACGACGTAGTCGAGGTTCCACCGCCAGGTCTGGTTGCAGCGCGAGTCCTTGAAGGTGGACCCGTGGCACGGCTCGCCCGAGTCGTCGCCGTAGACGGGGACCTGCCAGGCCGACTCCTGCGACTCGCCGTCGGCGGCGGATCGCTTGTCGCGGCCGAAGTAGTAGCGGGTGCCGTCGGTGGTGGTGACGACCCAGAACTCCTTGCTGTCACCGGTGTTGAAGCCGCCGGACCAGCGCTCCACGCGCGTGCCGTCGTCGGTCTTCAGCCGCCAGGTGCCCTCCAGCTTCATGTCCGGGTTGCCGTCGAGCGTGCGGCTCGCGTCGGCGCCGGACTTCTTCACCAGCTCGCCGTTGCGGCCGCCGAAGGACATGGTGGCGTTGTCGGAGTGCCAGCAGAGGTCGTACTTCTCCTCGCCCTCCGTGTCGTGCCCGTCGTCCTTGCAGGAACGGTAGGAGCGCTCGATGTACCCCTGGGACAGGTCGAAGCCCTCGCCGACCCAGCTGGTCTGGGAGTTGGTGGAGGCGGTACGGCCGTCCACGCTGCCGGAGCTGTACGAGAGCGACAGCTGCGGCGACGGGCCCGCGATCGACGGCGGGACCCGCATCGGGTACTGCCAGGTGAAGGAGCCCGAGTTGCCGGCGACGGACCAGGTGCCCGACGGGGTGAGCGGGGTCGCGGCGTAGTTGCCCGAGCTGCCCGCGGCACCGGCCGAGACGGACAGCACGGAGAGGCCTGCGGCGGTGGCCGGGGCGGTGGTGGCCGCCGCGGCGGAGGAGCGTGCCGCGGTGCCGGTGGCGGCCTCGGCGCCGGCGGTGCCCTCGGGGAGGGCGACCTCGGCGGTGAGCGTGCCGTTCTTCCGGTCGTTCGAGGTCCGCAGGACCTTGCCGTCGGCGCATGCCCCGGGCGTGGCCGAGGTGACCAGGCACGGGCTGTGCTGGACGACCCGGAGGCGCGAGGCCCAGTCGCCGCCGTAGGCCGCGGCGAAGGCCTTGTAGTCGATCTCGACGGTGACGCGGCCGACGGCCGTCTCGCCGTCGGCGCGGGCGACGGTCAGCAGCAGGCCGTCGACGCCTGCCCGCTCGGTCCTGGCCCGGGACATGACCTCGACGTCGACCCGTTCCGGCACCTGGGTACCGAGGGCCTCGACGCCGGCCTCACGGGCGGCGGCGTTCCGGGACGTGAGCTTTCCGCGTACGGCTGCCGGGGTGACGATCCGGACCGGCAGGGTGCCCGCCCGGTCCTCGACCGCCGCCTCGGCGGCGGTCAGGCTGCCGGCGCGGGCCTGCGCGCGCAGGCCCGCGACCGGGAGCTCCGCCACGCCCTTGCCGGCGGCCGGCCAGACGGTCTTCGGATACGGCACGCGGGCCGCCTGGGCAGCGGCGTCCTTCTCGCCGTCCTTCTCCCAGGCGAGCGGGGTGACGTCGACCGAGTCCATGACGGCCGTCTTCGGCCGCCGCTTCTCCCGCGCCGCCTCGTCGACTCCGTCGGCGGCCCCCACGGCGGGAGCTTGCAGGAGGGTCAGGGTGACGGCTCCCACCACCCCCCATGCCGTGACTCCGCCGCTCCTTCTCAGGAACGTTCTGCGGGCCCTCAGGCCCCTTGCTCCGATGCGCATCGGCGCGACTCCTCATCGGCCACCGCGGTCCACGGGGCCGGTTCAGGGCACGGCGGCATGCCGCCGTGCCTCCCCCGACGGGCCGCCCGCGTGGGGGCGGCCCGTCCTTGTCCACCGCGCCGGGCGGCGGGCCCGGTGCGCGGTGTGGTCTGTGTGATCGGTGCGGGCGGCTCTGGGGCTGCCCGGAGGGCCGGCGGTGGGGGAGGTCCCCCACCGCCGGTCCAGATGTCGGCCGGTCCGGGTCAGGGACCGGTCCGGGTCAGGGACCGGTCAGCGCTGGGATGCCAGACGGCCGATGTCGCTGCGTTCGAGGACGGTCGGGTAGATCCGGACGTCGTCGATGTCGCCCTTGAAGGGGTCGGCGTACGCACCGGCCCACTTGCCCCGGCCGACCTGGAATCCGGCCGTGGCGTTCCAGCTCTTGGTCGGGTCCCAGGTCGTGCCTCCGTCGCTGGAGGGGATCACCTGGTCGGAGGCGACCTCGTCCCCGTTGACGTAGAGCGTGATGCTGTTCCGGGTGGGGTCGAAGACTCCGGCCAGGTGCACCCACCGCCCGACGTACGGGGTGCTCTGCGCGAGCCCGGCATAGGCGCGGGCGGAGTCGGTGCCGGAGTCGAGGCGGTGCCGGGAGAGCGTCCAGCCGTTGGTGGTGGACCAGTAGATCGCGAAGCCGTTGCCGACGGCCCCGGACTGGCTGACCACGGCCCGGTTGACCGTGACGTCGGTGACCTTGGCCCAGGCGGAGACGGTGAAGGACTTGCTGGTGTCGACGCGGCTGGGACCGGTGGCGTAGTCGGTGGCGACGCCGTCGAAGCGGACGGCCTTGTCGGTGGCGACCGCGGTGTCCGCGCCGGCGACCCAGGTGCCGCCGCTCACGGTGAGCGGGGACTTGTCCTCCGCACCCACGCCGGAGGAGTCGGCGGCGACGGTGCCCGCCGTCTCGTCGAAGCGGTAGGAACCGACGGTGCAGGACTCGGCCGAGGGGTCGGAGCAGGACCGTCCGGCCTGGAAGGTGACCTTCTCGACGGTGCTGGCGTTGCCGGCGCGGTCGACGCTCTGGAAGTAGAGCGTGTGGAGGCCGAACTTGGGGATGGCGACCGACGCGGTGCCGTCCGCGCCGAGGGTGGCCGGGTCGACCTTGGCTGACGGGGTCGAGTCGTTGAGGCCCCACAGGTAGTACTGGACGTCGTTGCCGTAGACGGAGTCGCGGTTGCCGTTCGCCTTGAGGGTGAAGGGCATCGACTGGCCGGCCTTGATGTCCGCCAGCGGCGGCAGGCCCACGGCGGGCTTGTCCGGGTCCTCGGTGTCGACGGAGAACTCGCACCAGTCCGACCAGGCTCCGGAGTCGATGCCGTCGCTCGCCTGGGCGTGCCAGTTGTACGTGTGCCCGTGCTTGAGGTGGCCGCTCGGGATCGCCTTCTCGAACGACCCGTCCGGTTCGTAGCCGGTCACCAGGTCCCCGTACACCTGTACGTCGGTCGCGTTCGGGAGCATGTCCCACGCACGGAAGAGGACCCGGATGTTGTGCGGGTCGGCGTCGCTCGCGGAGACGGTGAGCACCGGGGTGGTGTCGTTCTGGTTCAGCCAGGGTCGGCCGGAACCGGTGACGCACGCGGTGGTCGGGCTGGTCGTCTTCTCGCCGGAGGGCTTGGCGGGGAGGGTGTTGTAGTAGATCCGGAGCGTTCCGGTGTCGCCCTTGAAGCGCTTCCAGCCGCTTGCCGCGCCCTCGTCCGCCGCGCGCAGGGAGAAGGCGACCGACGTACCCGCGGCGGCCTTCGAGCGCACGGTGGAGGTGAGGTTCTCGTTCGTCTCCTCCGGGTTGTCGTTGAAGTTGACGGTGCCGTTCTCGCAGCCGAAGTCCTCGTTGCCGTAGGCGACGTGGCGGTCGCCCATGAGGTCGCCGTCGGCGGGCTTGTTGCCCCAGTTGGTGCCGGTGGAGAGGTCCGTCTCGTCGACGCGGTGCAGGTTCACCCAGCTCGGACTGCACGAGTAGGAGAAGGTCTCGTAGACGCTGAAGGTGGCGTCGTAGATCTTCCGGTTCTCCCAGCCGTCGAGGTTGAACTCGAAGTACATCCGGCCGACGTAGGCGGAGCCGCAGCCGGCGCTGGTGCAGCGGCCGATGCCCTTGTCGTCGTCGAAGTCGGCGTACTCGGTGCTCGGGGAGTCGCTGTTCGCCCAGGTGTAGAAGGAGCGCTTGCCGGGCGCTGTGGGCTTCTCCACGCTGAGCGGCGGGTCGATGTAGAGCGGGAGGCTGGACGCGTCGGCGGCGGCGAGGAGCGCCGGGTCCGGCGTGAGGGTGACCGAGTCGGTGTCGACGGTCATGCCGACCTCGGCGTGGTCGTCGCCGGGCATGGGGGCGACGGCCGGATCCTCCTGAAGGGCGTCCTTGGGGTCGCCCGGCGGCGCGGTCCGGGCGGCCGCCTCGCTTCCGGAGTCCCACATGAGCGGGGCCGCTCCGGAGAAGAGGGTCTCTCCGGTGGTGTCGTCGCTGACGAGCAGGCCGCCCTCGGCGTTCTCGGCGATCTTCAGGCCGTCGTTGCTCTGCTCCAGGCGGATGCCGGCGAGGGCCGGATCGGCCGCGGCCTCCTCGGTGCGCACGACGAGGACCTGCTGGAAGCCCTCGGCGGTGGCCTTCATGTGGAGATCGACGCCGGGGATGACCGAGCGGTACTCGGCGACGTCGCCGACGAGGACGGGTACCGGGAGGTGTTCGGGCCACTTCAGGGCGGCGCTGCGGCCGGCGTCGGCGACCTCGACCAGCGGGTCGGTGCCACCGCCGGAGAACTCGACGTCGATGAGGGCCGCCCGGGGGCCGACCGAGCCGTCCGGCTTGATCTCCAGTGTGGTGTCGAGGTCCTTCCAGCCCCCGTCCTCCTGCGGCACCCATCGGGGCGCGGCGGAGAGCTCGGCGGTGAAGCCGCCCTCGGGCTCGGCGAAGACCCGCTCGGCGATGCCTCGCTGCGACATGTCCTCGACCGGGCGGCCGGTCTCCCTGGCCTCCTCGACGGCCTCCTGGGTCACCGCGTCGAGCCCGGGGAGCGTCGGCTCCGGTTCTTCGGCGGACCCGACGGGCACCGCCATTCCCATCAGAAGCGCGGAGCCGAGCAGAACGCCCAGCCACCGTCCCCCCTTGAATTGCGCAGTCACGCGCTGTCCTTCCCCCCGGCAGCTCTTCACGAGCCACCTGTGTACGGGCTGTGAAAGCAGTTACGAGGGGGACCGTAACTAGATCAAGTTCTGGTCGAGCAAGTAAAAGGGTCATGGACCCAAAGTGATGTTCGACACTGAAACCCTCCATGATCGAGGCTCGTCTTCCCTCTACTGGCTCAACGCAAGTGGAAGACAACGGTCCAGCACGTATGCCTCCTCGGAGCCGTCCGCTTCCGTGTCGAGGAAGAGGAGGGGGCGCGGGAAAGCGGGAAAGACAGGGGGACCCTTCGAGGGGCGGCCCCGGCCTCGGGGCCGGGGAGGGTCAGTCCTTCTCCCAGCCGGAGTGCAGGCGGGACTTCACGTCGTCCGGGGGGAGGAACTTGGACCAGCGCTCGGGGAACTCGGAGGGCATGTCCGGGTCGTCCTCGTCGACGTCCTCCGCCTCGGCGCGGACGCGGGCGACGAGCTCGGCGGCCTGGAGGGCGCGGGCCCGTTCGTTGGCCTCGCGGGCGGCGGCGGTGGCGACGGAGGGCCAGACGCGGTCGATGGCGGCGTTCACGGCGGCGCCGACGAGCACGGCGAAGGCCGAGATGCCGATCCAGAGGAGGACGGCGATGGGGGCGGCGAGGGAGCCGTAGATGGTGGGGCCCTCGACCTGGCTGGTGAGGTAGATGCGCAGCAGGAAGCTGCCCAGGGTCCACATGGCGAGCGCGACGAGGGCGCCGGGGATGTCCTCGATCCACGGCGACCTGACGGGCACGGACACGTGGTAGAGCGTGGTGAGGAAGGCGACGGAGAGCAGGGTGACGGCCGGCCAGTACAGGACGGCGACGACCTCCGTGCCCCAGGGGACGAGCTCGACGACCCGGTCGGGGCCGACGACCGCGAGGGGCAGTACGACCGCGCCGATGACGAGGGCCACGATGTACAGGAGGAAGGCGAGGAGCCGGGTCTTCACGATGCCGCGGTGGCCGTCGAGGCCGTACATGACGGTGATGGTGTCGATGAAGACGTTCACCGCGCGGGAGCCCGACCAGAGGGCGATGGCGAAGCCGAGGGACACCAGCTCGGGCCGTTTGCCCTGGGTGACGTCGTCCAGGAGCGGTTTCGCGATGTCGTGGACGCCCCGGTCGGAGAGGACCGTTCCGGCGGCGCGGAGGATGTTCTCCTCGATGCTCGCGACGGTGTCGGTGTTGGTCCAGTCGTCCGCGTACCCGAGGAGGGCGATGAGGCCGAGGAGGAGCGGCGGCAGCGACAGCAGGGTGAAGAACGCGGCCTCGGCGGCCAGGCCGAGGATCCGGTACTCGATGCACGAGTTGACGGTGTCCTTGAGGAGCAGCCAGACCATCTTCCGCTTCGAGACGTTGCGGTAGAGGACGCGCGCGCGGTGGAGCCTGCTCCAGGGCCGCCGCTCGGGCCGATCGGGTGTTTCGCTTGCTGCCTGCACCTGCTTACCGTATCGGCATGTCAGGGAGCACCCACACAGTGACCAACCAGGCTCCGCCCCTGGTGGGATACGACGTCTTCACGAGCGATCGGGCGCTGGCGGAGGCGGTCGAGCGGCACCTCGCGCCGGAGCTCCTCGCGCAGGCCCGCGAGGAGCTCGTCCTGCTGGGCCGGGCGTCCGGGTCCGCGCAGGTGCGGGAGTGGGGGGAGCTGGCGAACGCCTTCCCGCCGCGGCTGCGGACCCACGACCGGTACGGCGTCCGGATCGACGAGGTCGAGTTCCATCCGGCCTGGCACCGGCTCCTCGGCCGGTCCGTGGGCGCCGGGCTCACGGACGCGTGGGGCCGTCCGGGTGGTCACGTCCGGCGGGCCGCCGGGTTCCTGGTGGCCTCGCAGCCGGAGGCGGGGCACGGCTGCCCGCTGTCGATGACGCACGCCGCGGTGCCCGCCCTGCGCGCCGAGCCGGAGCTCGCCGCGGTCTGGGGGCCGGCGGCCGCGTCGCACGTGTACGAGCGGGGGCTCGCGCCGGTCGCGGAGAAGGCCGGCGTGCTGCTCGGCATGGCGATGACGGAGAAGCAGGGCGGCAGCGACGTACGGGCGAACACGACGGAGGCGCGGCCGCTGGCGGCCGACGGGGAGTACGTCCTGACGGGCCACAAGTGGTTCTGCTCGGCCCCGATGTCGGACGCCTTCCTGGTGCTCGCGCAGGCGCCGGCGGGGCTGACCTGCTTCCTGGTGCCGCGGGTGCTCGCGGACGGCTCGCGCAACGCGTTCGCGCTCCAGCGGCTCAAGGACAAGCTCGGCAACCGGTCGAACGCCTCCGCCGAGGTGGAGTTCGACGGGACGACGTGGGCGCGCCGGGTGGGCGAGGAGGGCCGCGGGATCCACGTGATCATGGACATGGTGGCGGCGACCCGGCTCGACTGCGTCCTCGGCTCCGCGGCGCTGATGCGGCAGGCGGTGGCACAGGCCGTGCACCACTGCGCGTACCGCGAGGCGTTCGGCGGCCCGCTGATCGACAAGCCCCTGATGCGGAACGTCCTGGCCGACCTCGCCCTGGAGTCGGAGGCCGCCACGGTCCTCGGCATGCGTCTCGCCGCTGCCTACGACGCCGCCGAAACCGGCGGCGGCAGCGACGCCGAACAGGAGCGCGCCTTGCTCCGCATCACCGTGCCGGCGGCGAAGTACTGGGTGACGAAGCGCTGTACGCCGGTGGTGGCGGAGGCCCTCGAATGCCTCGGCGGCAACGGCTACGTGGAGGAGTCCGGCCTGCCCCGGCTGCTGCGGGAGTCGCCGCTCAACTCCGTCTGGGAGGGCTCGGGGAACGTCCAGGCCCTCGACGTGGTGCGGGCGCTGCGCACCGGGCCGGCCGTGCTCGACGCCTTCCTGCGGGAGGTGGGGGCGGCGCGCGGCGCGGACCACCGGCTCGACCGGGCGATCCGGGGCCTGCTCGTCGAGCTGGCGGACCTGGAGGGGATCGAGGCGCGGGCGCGCCGGCTGGTCGAGCGGATGGCGCTGGTCCTCCAGGCCTCGCTGCTCGTCCGGTGGGCGCCGCCGGAGGTCGCGGACGCGTTCTGCGCCGGGCGCCTCGGCGGGGACGGCGGCTCCGCGTTCGGGACGCTGCCGCACACCCTGGACCTGCGCGCGCTCGTGGAGCGGGCACGGGTGGCGGTCTGACGCGGCGTACACGCGAAGGCGTGGCCGCGCGTACCGGCGGCGTACGCGCGAAAGTGTGGCCGCGCGTACCAGGGGTGGACCCGGAAGGGTCGGCACGCGCGGAAAAGCGGGGGTGGTGCTGCGCCGACACGGCACCACCCGCCGCTCGCACCAGAGTCGCCCACGGCCCCGGTCGATCGCCAGAGTTGCAAAGGGTTGCAGGATTGTGCGAACCGGGCCTCGCGGGACGTCCCGGGACGGCACGATGGGCACCGACACTCCGGACATCTGCCCCGTGCAGAACCGATACAGCACCCCGGGCGGCTGGGAGAGACCGATGAAGAACACGCAGCTCGACATGAGGCGTCTCGCCGCCATGGACGCCGCCCAGGCCGCCCGACTGCTGCACCGGGTGCGCGAGGAGACCCTCGCGGGCCGTACGCCCCCGATCGCGCCCCGCGCCGTGATCGACGCGTCCTGGCAGCGGATGGCCCGACTCGGTCTCGACCCCGACCAGAGCACGAAGAGCGTGCTGCTCCGGCGGGACGAACTGGAGGAGCGGCGCAGGACCACGCTCCTCTCCGACGTCATGCACACGCTGAGCGGCGGGCTCGCCGGCATCGCCGACGCCTCCCTCCAGATCATGGTGGTCACCGACGAGCACGGCCGGGTGCTGTGGCGCCAGGGGAACACCGCCGTGCTGCGGCAGGCGAGCGGCATCTGCCTGGAGGAGGGCGCGGCCTGGTCCGAGCACGCCACCGGCACCAACGCGGTCGGCACGGCGCTCGCCATGGGCCGGGCGGTCCAGGTCCACTCCGCCGAGCACTACGTCCAGGCGCTGCACAACTGGACCTGCGCCGCCGCCCCCGTGCACGACCCGCGCGACCAGCGGCTCCTGGGCATCCTGGACGTCAGCGGTCCCGCGTCCAGCTTCCACCCGGCGATGCTGGCGCTCGTCGACTCGGTGGCGCAGCTCGCCGAGGCCGAGATGCGGGAACGGCACCGCGGGGCGATCGAGCGGCTGCGTGCGGTGGCCGCGCCGATCCTGTGCCGGGTGGGCGGCCGTGCGGTCGCCGTGGACTCCCACGGCTGGACGGCGGCCGTGACCGGGCTCGCGCCGGTGGACCGGATCGCGCTGCCCAAGTCCTTCCGGGCGGGCCGGATGTGGCTCCCCTCGCTCGGCGTGTGCGCGGTGGAGCCGCTGCCGGGCGGCTGGCTGCTGCGGGTCGAGGAGGAGGCCCGGCCAGCGGAGCCCGGCGCGGAGGCGGCGAGCCGGGTCGTCCTCGACCTCAGCCGGCCGCGCCGCTGGACGGTGGCCGTCTCGGGGGTGGCGGGCAGCTGGCAGCAGGAGCTCAGCCCCCGGCACGCCGAGCTCCTCTACGTCCTCGCGCTCCACCGCGACGGGCGGACGGCGGCGGAACTGGCGGACGACGTCTTCGGCGACCGCACCCGGACCGTCACCGTGCGCGCCGAGATGTCCCGGGTCCGCCGCAACCTGGCCGGGGTCCTCGCGCACCGCCCCTACCGCTTCCGCGAGGAGGTGGCGGTGGAGGTCCTGCGCCCCCGCCTCCCGGCGGACCTGCTCCCCCACTCGACGGCCCCGGCGGTCCGGGCGGCCCGCACGCCGACCGTCCGCTGATCCCCCGCGGACTCCGGAGAGGGGCCTCAGGACGCGAGCTGCCGGAAGAGCGCGCCGATCTCCTCCTGGTCCGCCACCAGCGGCAGGGTGTCGAAGTACAGCTCCCACTCCCCGCCCGGGCCGAAGCGCTCCACGATCCCGAACGGGATGCCGGTACGGGTCCCGGTGCCGCCGGCCACGGAGGCGGTGCCGTGCCACTCCACGTAGGTGGTGGTCTCGCCGACGGCGACCTGGCCTGCCTTGAGGCGGAGGTCGGCGGTGGCGAAGAGGCGCTCCAGGTAGGCGCGCTTGCCGGCCTCGGTGGCGAGCGGGGCGGCGAGGCCGGGGCCGGCGAGGCGCGCGCCGCGGGTGCGGGCGAGCAGCGCGTCGGTGTCCTCGGCGTTCCACGCGGCGAGCCGCTCCGGCAGCTCCCCGGCGCCGAGGCCTCCCGGGATTCCGGCCGGGGCGTGGTCGCCGCCCCCGGGGGCCGCCGCATCGGCGATGCCCGCGAAGAGCGGGACGGGTGCCGCCTCGGGCAGGGTGTCCTGGAAGAGGACGGCCCGGTCGTAGTAGCGGCGGGCCTGGAGGGTGCGGCCCTCGTCGCCGAGGACGTTCCGGGCGATCTGCGGGTAGGCGACGGTACGGCCCTTCAGGGTGACCTCGTTCCACTGCCCGAACATCACGGTGCTGCCGTCGGCGACCACGTCCGTGCCCCGGTAGCGGAGGCTGGGCACGAGGCCCAGGGAGCCGGTGATGGAGGTGCCGATGGTGAGGTGGCCGCGCTGCGCGGCGCCCCCGGCCTCCCAGAGGGTGGCCTCGGGGTCGAAGATGTCGAGGTAGGCCCGGACCCGGGGATGGGTGAGGTCGCCGAGGGCCGGCGGTGTGCCGGTCGGCAGCTCGCCGAAGGCGATCTGCCGCTCCATGAAGGCGCAGGCGTTGGGGGTGATCCGACCTTCGAGGCGCTCGGCCTTCTCCCGCGCCGCAGGGCAGTCGAACCGCGCCGCCGTCGCGGTCCCGCCCGGCAGTGCCTCCGCCGCCGTCACGGTGACGGCCGCCCCCGCGACGATCGCCGTCGCCGTCGCGATGCCCACCAGACCCCGTCGACCCGTATCCATGTCGCACCCCTCGCGTCGTTCGCCACCGGGTGCGGCCCTGTGCCGTCCCGGTGCGATCACCCTGCCGGGAGGGCGGTGCGGGGGTCGATTACCTCCGAGGTCATGTCCCTGCCCGGAGCCCCGGACAGGGTGTCCGCATGGCGGACCGCCTGTCCGCCAGGACCGAACAGGGTGGGAATCCGGCGCTCCGCATGATGCGATGGACCCATGAGCATCACTCTCACCACCTGGTCCCTCGAACAGACCTCGCCGTCCGACCTGCGCCCCGCGACCCCGCCGGCGGGCGACGACGTCACGATCCGGCGGGCCGAGGTGCCGTCGGCGGAGTTCAGCCGCTTCCTCTACACCGCGGTCGGCGGCGACATCCGCTGGTCCGACCGTCTGTCACTGACGTACAAGCAGTGGCAGGAGATCGTGGAGAAGCCCGGCGCCGAGATCTGGGTGGCGTACGACAAGGGCACGCCGGCCGGGTACGTGGAGCTGGACCCCCAGGACGACGGTGTGGTGGAGATCGTCTACTTCGGCCTGATCCCCGCCTTCCGCGGCCGCCGGATCGGCGGGCACCTCCTGTCGTACGGGGTGGAGCGGGCGTGGGACCTGGCGGCGCGCTGGCCGGGCCGCGAGGAGACGAAGCGGGTGTGGCTCCACACCTGCTCGCTCGACGGCCCGCACGCGATGGCCAACTACGAGCGGCGCGGCTTCCGGCTCTTCGACACCAAGGTCGAGGAGGCCGAGGAGGCCGAGACCCCCGGCCCGTGGCCCGGCGCCCACGCCTGAGCCGCGCCCGGAGTACCGCCGAAGCACCGCAAAGGGGCCCTGATCAGGGCCCCTTTCGCGTGACCCAGAGCACACTGTCTCGACAAGCGAGACGACTACGTCCGAATGCTGGACGATGCTGGACTGGGTCCAAAGTCCCGTGACACGCTTCCGTCATGTCTGGAACTGGAATTGCCTTGGTGAGTCGGCGGCACGTCGACCTCGGCCGCATGTCCAGCGCCATCTGTCCGGCGCGCTGAGAGAACCAGCACCGCCGCGATTTCCTTTCAGCCCGACTCTGCCCCACCCTGCTGCGCACTGACGCGCCACCCTCTGACCTGAGCGCGAGTGTGCAGGTCAGAGCCGCCCTCTCGCAGTCCCGAAGGACAAAACGCCATGGCCGCCACCCCGGAAAACCCCACTCCCGCCGCCGCCCGCCGCAAGGCCGGGCGCCACCGTGGCGAGGGGCAGTGGGCCGTGGGGCACTTCACCCCGCTGAACGGCAATGAGCAGTTCAAGAAGGACGACGACGGTCTCAATGTGCGGACACGTATTGAGACGGTCTACTCGAAGCGCGGCTTCGACTCCATCGACCCCAACGACCTGCGCGGACGCATGCGCTGGTGGGGCCTCTACACCCAGCGCAAGCAGGGTCTGGACGGCACCAAGACGGGTGTCCTGGAGCCGGAGGAGCTGGACGACGAGTACTTCATGCTCCGCGTCCGCATCGACGGCGGCCGGCTGACCACCGAGCAGCTCCGCGTCATCGGCGAGATCTCCGAGGAGTTCGCCCGCGGCACCGCCGACATCACGGACCGGCAGAACATCCAGTACCACTGGATCCGCATCGAGGACGTCCCCGAGATCTGGAACCGCCTGGAGGCGGTCGGCCTGTCGACCACGGAGGCCTGCGGCGACACCCCGCGCGTCATCCTGGGCTCGCCGGTGGCCGGCATCGCCGCCGACGAGATCATCGACGGCACGCCCGCGATCGACGAGATCCAGCGGCGGATCGTCGGCAACAAGGACTTCTCCAACCTGCCCCGCAAGTTCAAGTCCGCGGTCTCCGGCTCGCCGCTCCTCGACGTGGCGCACGAGATCAACGACATCGCGTTCGTCGGCGTGCGCCACCCCGAGCACGGCCCCGGCTTCGACGTCTGGGTCGGCGGCGGCCTCTCCACCAACCCGAAGCTCGGGGTCCGCCTCGGCACCTGGGTCTCGCTCGACGAGGTCCCGGACGTCTACGAGGGCGTCATCTCGATCTTCCGCGACTACGGCTACCGCCGGCTGCGCAACCGCGCCCGCCTGAAGTTCCTCGTCGCCGACTGGGGCCCGGAGAAGTTCCGCCAGGTCCTGGAGGACGAGTACCTGAAGCGCAAGCTGACGGACGGCCCGGCCCCCGAGCAGCCCGCCGGCCAGTGGCGCGACCACGTCGGTGTCCACCGGCAGAACGACGGCCGCTTCTACGTCGGCTTCGCGCCGCGCGTCGGACGGGTCGACGGCGCCACCCTGACGAAGATCGCCGAGATCGCCGAGACGCACGGCTCCGGCCGGGTCCGCACCACCGCCGAGCAGAAGATGCTCGTCCTCGACGTCGAGGAGGCGCAGGTCGACGGCATCGTCGCCGCCCTGGAGGCGCTGGACCTGCGGGTCACCCCCTCGCCGTTCCGGCGCGGCACGATGGCCTGCACCGGCATCGAGTTCTGCAAGCTCGCGATCGTCGAGACGAAGGGCCGCGGCTCCTCGCTCATCGACGAACTGGAGCGCCGCATCCCGGAGTTCGACGAGCCGCTGACGATCAACATCAACGGCTGCCCGAACGCCTGCGCCCGCATCCAGGTCGCCGACATCGGCCTCAAGGGCCAGCTGGTCCTGGACGACGACGGCAACCGCGTCGAGGGCTACCAGGTGCACCTGGGCGGCGCCCTCGGCCTGGAGGCCGGCTTCGGCCGCAAGGTCCGCGGCCTCAAGGTCACCGCGGCCGAGCTCCCCGACTATGTGGAGCGCGTCCTCAAGCGCTTCCAGGCGGAGCGCGAGACCGGCGAGCGCTTCGCGACCTGGACGGCCCGCGCCTCGGAGGAGTCCCTCTCATGAGCGAGCGTGCGGCCCCGTTCTTCTGCCCCTACTGCGGCGACGAGGACCTGCGTCCGAACGAGCAGGGTCACGGCGCCTGGGAATGCGCAGCGTGCAGCCGAGCCTTCCAGTTGAAGTTCCTGGGGCTGCTCGCCCCGGCGACTTCGAGCAACACCCCTGGAAGGGACGAGATATGACGATCACTCAGCACGAAGAAGGCCAGGAAGCCACCGCAGCCGACCTCAAGGCACTCGCCGAGCAGGCCGGCCGCGATCTGGAGGACGCCCCCGCCCTCGAGATCCTCCGGTGGGCCGTGGACACCTTCGGCGAGCGGTTCTGCGTCACCTCCTCCATGGAGGACGCGGTCGTCGCCCACCTCGCCTCCCGGGTCCGCCCCGGCGTGGACGTCGTCTTCCTCGACACGGGCTACCACTTCGAGGAGACCATCGGCACCCGCGACGCCGTGGACGCCGTCATGGACGTCAACGTCATCACGCTGACCCCGCGGCAGACCGTGGCCGAGCAGGACGCCGAGCACGGCCCCCGGCTGCACGACCGCAACCCCGACCTGTGCTGCGCGCTGCGCAAGGTCAAGCCGCTGGAGGAGGGCCTGACCGCGTACCGCGCGTGGGCCACCGGCCTGCGCCGCGACGAGTCCCCGACCCGGGCGAACACCCCGGTCGTCGGCTGGGACGAGAAGCGGCAGAAGGTCAAGGTCTCCCCCATCGCCCGCTGGACCCAGGACGACGTCGACGCGTACGTCATGGAGCACGGCGTCCTCACCAACCCGCTCCTGATGGACGGTTACGCCTCCGTCGGCTGCGCGCCCTGCACCCGCCGCGTCGTGGAGGGCGAGGACGCCCGCGCCGGACGCTGGGCGGGCCGCGCCAAGACCGAGTGCGGGATCCACGGCTGATGACCACGACCCCTCAGACCTCCCAGACCTCCCAGGAGAACCACGTGACCGGTGCCACCATCTGGCTCACCGGCCTGCCGAGCGCCGGTAAGACGACCATCGCGTACGAGCTGGCCGGCCGGCTCCGCGGCGAGGGCCACCGCGTCGAGATCCTCGACGGCGACGAGATCCGCGAGTTCCTCTCGGCGGGCCTCGGCTTCACCCGCGAGGACCGGCACACCAACGTGCAGCGCATCGGCTTCGTCGCCGAGCTGCTCGCCTCGCACGGCGTGAAGGTCCTGGTCCCGGTCATCGCCCCGTACGCCGACAGCCGCGAGGCGGTCCGCAAGCGCCACCAGGCCGAGGGCACCGCCTTCGTCGAGGTGCACGTGGCCACTCCGGTGGACGTCTGCTCGGTCCGCGACGTGAAGGGCCTCTACGCCAAGCAGGCCGCGGGCGAGATCTCCGGCCTCACCGGCGTCGACGACCCGTACGAGGCGCCCGAGAACCCCGATCTGCGGATCGAGTCCCAGAACCAGACCGTGCAGGAGTCCGCGGCGCAGCTCCACGCGCTGCTCACCGAGAGGGGTCTGCTGTGACCACCGTCGCCCATGCCCACGACACCACGGACAGCCCGTTCGCGCTGTCGCACCTCGACTCCCTGGAGTCCGAGGCCGTCCACATCTTCCGTGAGGTGGCGGGCGAGTTCGAGCGGCCGGTGATCCTCTTCTCCGGCGGCAAGGACTCCATCGTCATGCTGCACCTGGCGCTGAAGGCCTTCGCCCCGGCGCCGGTCCCCTTCACGCTGCTGCACGTCGACACGGGCCACAACTTCCCCGAGGTCCTCGCCTACCGCGACCGCGTGGTGGCCGAGCACGGGCTGCGCCTGCACGTCGCCTCCGTCCAGGAGTACATCGACGCCGGCAAGCTGCGCGAGCGCCCCGACGGCACCCGCAACCCGCTGCAGACCGTCCCGCTGACCGAGGCGATCCAGCAGCACCGCTTCGACGCGGTGTTCGGCGGCGGCCGCCGCGACGAGGAGAAGGCCCGCGCCAAGGAGCGGGTGTTCTCGCTGCGCGACGAGTTCTCGCAGTGGGACCCGCGCCGCCAGCGCCCCGAGCTGTGGCAGCTCTACAACGGCCGCCACGCGCCCGGCGAGCACGTCCGCGTCTTCCCGCTGTCCAACTGGACCGAGCTGGACGTCTGGCAGTACATCGCCCGCGAGGGCATCGAACTGCCGGAGATCTACTTCGCGCACGAGCGCGAGGTCTTCGCCCGCAACGGCATGTGGCTGACGGCCGGCGAGTGGGGCGGCCCCAAGGACACCGAGACGGTCGAGAAGCGGCTCATCCGCTACCGCACCGTCGGCGACATGTCCTGCACCGGCGCCGTCGACTCCGACGCCACCACGCTCGACGCCGTCATCGCCGAGATCGCCGCCTCCCGCCTCACCGAGCGGGGCGCGACCCGCGCCGACGACAAGATGTCCGAGGCCGCGATGGAAGACCGCAAGCGCGAAGGGTACTTCTAATGAGCACGTCCACCGAGCAGTTCGCCGACGTCTCGGCCACCACCCTGCTGCGCTTCGCCACCGCCGGGTCCGTCGACGACGGCAAGTCCACCCTGGTGGGCCGCCTCCTGCACGACTCCAAGTCGGTCCTCACCGACCAGCTGGAGGCAGTCGAGGCCGCGTCCATCAAGCGCGGCCAGGAGGCGCCCGACCTGGCGCTGCTCACCGACGGCCTGCGGGCCGAGCGCGAGCAGGGCATCACCATCGACGTGGCCTACCGCTACTTCGCGACCGCCCGCCGCCGGTTCATCCTCGCCGACACCCCCGGGCACGTGCAGTACACCCGCAACATGGTCACCGGCGCCTCCACCGCCGAGCTCGCCGTCGTCCTCGTCGACGCCCGCAACGGCGTCGTCGAGCAGACCCGCCGCCACGCCGCCGTCGCCGCCCTGCTGCGCGTCCCGCACGTCGTCCTCGCCGTCAACAAGATGGACCTCGTCGACTACGCCGAGCCCGTCTTCGCCGCCATCGCCGAGGAGTTCACGACCTACGCGTCCGAGCTCGGCGTCCCGGAGATCACCGCGATCCCGATCTCGGCGCTCGCCGGCGACAACGTCGTGGAGCCGTCCGCGCACATGGACTGGTACGGCGGCCCGACGGTTCTGGAGCACCTGGAGACCGTGCCGGTCAGCCACGACCTGACGGCCTGTCACGCGCGCTTCCCGGTCCAGTACGTGATCCGCCCGCAGACCGCCGAGCACCCCGACTACCGGGGCTACGCCGGCCAGATCGCGGCCGGTGCCTTCCGGGTCGGCGAGGAGATCACCGTCCTGCCGTCGGGGAAGACCTCCACGATCACCGGGATCGACGCGCTCGGCGAGTCCGTGGACATCGCCTGGGCCCCGCAGTCGGTCACGATCCGGCTCGCCGACGACATCGACATCTCGCGCGGCGACCTGCTCGCCCCGGTCGGCGACGCCCCGGCGACCAGCCAGGACGTCGAGGCGACGGTCTGCCACGTGGCCGACCAGCCGCTCTCGGTGGGCCAGCGGGTCCTGCTCAAGCACACCACGCGCACGGTCAAGGCGATCGTCAAGGAGATCCCCTCGCGGCTGACCCTGGACGACCTGTCCCAGCACCCGAACCCCGGGCAGCTGGTCGCCAACGACATCGGCCGGGTGGTCGTGCGCACGGCCGAGCCGCTCGCGCTCGACTCGTACGCGGACTCCCGGCGCACCGGTTCGTTCCTGCTGATCGACCCGGCGGACGGCACCACGCTCGCGGCGGGCATGGCGGGCGAGTCCTTCGCCACGACCAAGGCCGTCGCCGCGGTGGACGAGGAAGAAGGGTGGGACTTCTGACATGAACCAGGACGTCTACGCCACCTTCGCGAAGGAGGGCGGCCGGGTGGGCTCCGGCGCCCTCGGCGCGGGCCGGGGAGGTGTCGCGCGATGTGCGTGCTGACCTCGATGCGCCGCATGAGCGGTGCGACACGGCTCCACCCGCTCCACCCCGAACGACATAAACGCAGACTTCGCTGAGAAGTTGACTCGAGGGGACACCACCCGTGCCTGCCACCACCCGTACCACCCTGCGCCGCGGCTTGGCCGCCGCCGCCGTCCTGCCGCTGCTGATCGGCGCACTCGCCTCCTGCGGCTACGGCTCCGAGGCCAAGAACGACGAGAAGAAGGTGGCCGCCGAGGGCGAGAAGCTCTCCGCCGACACCGTACGGCTCGGGTACTTCCCCAATCTCACGCACGCCACCGCGCTCGTCGGTGACCAGGAGGGCATCCTCCAGAAGGAGCTGGGCGGCACGCAGCTGGTGTCCACCACCTTCAACGCGGGCCCGTCCGAGATCGAGGCGCTGAACGCCGGCTCGATCGACATCGGCTTCATCGGCCCCTCGCCGTCCATCAACGGCTACGTCAAGACCAAGGGCACCAACCTCCGCATCATCGGCGGCTCCGCCTCCGGTGGCGTGAAGCTCGTGGTGAACCCGGCGAAGATCAAGACCCTGGACGACCTCAAGGGCAAGAGGATCGCCACCCCGCAGCTCGGCAACACCCAGGACGTGGCCTTCCTCAACTGGATCTCCGAGAAGGGCTGGAAGGTCGACGCCCAGAGCGGCAAGGGCGACGTCTCCGTGGTCCGCACGGACAACAAGGTCACCCCGAACGCCTACGGCTCCGGCGCCATCGACGGTGCCTGGGTGCCCGAGCCGACCGCGTCGAAGCTGGTCAGCGACGGCGCGAAGGTCCTGCTCGACGAGTCCGACCTGTGGCCGGACAAGAAGTTCGTGATCACGAACATCATCGTGTCGCAGAAGTTCCTGAGCGCGCACCCGGACGTCGTCGAGGCGTTCCTGCGCGGCGCGGTGAAGACCAACGAGTGGATCAACGCCAACCAGGACAAGGCGAAGGCCTCGGCCAACGCCAAGCTGAAGGACCTCTCCGGCAAGGCGCTGGGGGCCAAGGTGATCGACGCCGCGTGGCCGTCCATCCAGTTCACCGACGACCCGCTGGCGGCCACCCTCCAGGCCCAGGCCGACCACGCGGTGAAGGCCGGTCTCCTGAAGCAGCCCGAGCTGTCCGGCATCTACGACCTGAAGCCGCTCAACAAGGTCCTGAAGGCCGCGGGTCGGCCCGAGGTCTCCGACGCCGGTCTCGGCGCGAAGTAGTACCCCGAGCAGCCGGCTCCGGACCCCCGTGCAGCAGCCCGAGTTCAGCATTACCAGGAGGTGACGACCATGGCCACGACCGCGACGCTCGCCAAGGCCGAGGACAGTGCGGCGGTGACCCGTGCCGCCCGCATCGAGCATGTCTCCAAGTCCTTCGGCGGACCCGCCGGCGGGCAGCTCGTCCTCGACGACATCTCGCTCGATGTCGCCCCGGGCGAGTTCGTCACCCTTCTGGGCGCCTCGGGCTGCGGCAAGTCCACGCTGCTCAACCTGGTCGCCGGGCTCGACCGGCCGTCCGCGGGGTCCATCGAGACCCCCGGCGGCCGGCCGGCCCTGATGTTCCAGGAGCACGCCCTCTTCCCGTGGCTCACCGCGGGCAAGAACATCGAACTGGCCCTGCGGCTGCGCGGGGTGCCCAAGGCCGACCGCCGCACCGAGGCCGAGCGGCTGCTCGACCTGGTGCGGCTGGGCGGCTCGTACGACAAGCGGGTGCACGAGCTGTCCGGCGGCATGCGGCAGCGGGTCGCGCTGGCCCGCGCGCTGGCCCAGGCCAGCGACCTGCTCCTGATGGACGAGCCGTTCGCCGCGCTCGACGCCATCACCCGGGACGTGCTGCACGACGAGCTCACCCGGATCTGGCGGGAGACGAAGCTGTCGGTGCTCTTCGTCACCCACAACGTGCGCGAGGCCGTGCGGCTGGCCGAGCGTGTCGTCCTCCTCTCCTCGCGGCCCGGCCGGATCGCGCACGAGTGGACCATCGACATTCCTCAGCCGCGTCGCATCGAGGACGCCGACGTCGCGGAACTGTCCCTCGAGATCACCGATCACCTGCGTGGGGAGATCCGCCGCCATGGCCAGCACTGAAACCGCCCCGAAGACGGAGAAGGCCGACGACCTCGCCGGCCTCGAAGCCGGTCTGGACGCCCTCGACAGCGTGCAGGTCCGGCGGACCCCGGTCCGCGAGGTGCTGCTCAAGAAGGTGCTCCCGCCGGTCGTCGCCGTCGTGCTCGTCCTGGTCGTGTGGCAGCTGCTCGTCACGCTGAAGGTGACGGACGAGTACAAGCTGCCCGCCCCGTCCGCGGTGTGGGACAGCCTGACCGTGATGTGGAGGGAGGGGACGCTCCTCAGCGTCCTGTGGACCAGCGTGTCCCGGGCGCTCTACGGCTTCGTCCTCGCGCTGGCCATCGGCACCCCGCTGGGCCTGCTCGTCTCGCGCGTGAAGTTCGTGCGGGCGGCGATCGGCCCGATCCTGGCGGGTCTCCAGTCGCTTCCCTCGGTCGCCTGGGTGGCGCCGGCCGTCCTGTGGCTCGGCCTGAACGACAGCATGATGTACGCGGTGATCCTCCTCGGCGCCGTCCCGTCGATCGCCAACGGCCTCGTCGCCGGCGTCGACCAGGTGCCGCCGCTCTTCCTGCGGGCGGGCCAGACGCTCGGCGCGACGGGGCTCAAGGGCGCCTGGTACATCGTGATGCCGGCCGCGCTCCCGGGCTACCTGGCCGGTCTCAAGCAGGGCTGGGCGTTCTCGTGGCGTTCGCTGATGGCCGCCGAGATCATCGCATCCTCCCCCGACCTGGGCCTCGGCCTCGGCCAGCTCCTGGAGAACGGCCGCAACAACATCGACATGGCCGGGATCTTCCTGGCGATCATCCTCATCCTGATCGTCGGCATCGCCATCGACCTGCTGATCTTCAGCCCGCTGGAGCGCACGGTGCTCCGCCGCCGCGGCCTGCTGACGAAGAGCTGAGCACACCGTGAACCCTCCCGCCGTCCCGTCGCCCACCACCGCCCTCGCGGGGCGGCACTCCGCGCCCGTCCTCCTGGTCATCGCCCACGGCAGCCGCGACCCGCGGCACGCGGCGACCGTGCAGGCGCTGGTGGGCCGGGCCGGTGCGCTGCGGCCGGGGCTGCGCGTGGAGACGGCGTTCCTGGAGTTCAACCTGCCGTCGGTGGCGGGGGTCCTCGACCGGCTCGCCGCCGAAGGGGTGCGGGACGTGGTGGCGCTGCCGCTGCTGCTGACCCGCGCCTTCCACGCGAAGGCCGACATACCCGCCGTGCTGCGCCAGGCACCCCCGTCCCTGAGCATCCGCCAGGCGGAGGTGCTCGGCCCCTCGCCGCTGCTGATCGCGGCGGTGGAGCGGCGGTTGTACGAGGCCGGGCTCACACCCGGCGACAAGAGCGCGACCGGGGTCGTCCTGGCCTCGGCGGGCTCCACAGACCCGGAGGCGATCGCGGTGATCGCAGAAACGGCGCGGGAGCTGCGGCGCACCGGTTGGTGCTCCGTGCGGCCCGCCTTCGCCTCCGCATCCCTTCCCCGTACGGACGAGGCCGTCCGCGCCCTGCGCGCGGAGCCGGGCGTCCGGCGGGTGGCCGTCGCGCCGTACGTCATCGCCCCCGGCCGCCTCCCCGACCGCATCGCGGCCGGCGCGGCGGAGGCGGACGTCCTCGCGGACGTCCTCGGTCCCTCGCCCGAGCTGGCGCGGCTCCTCCTCGACCGGTACGACGGCGCGCGGGCGGCGCGGCACGCGGTGGCGCGCACCGCCTGAGCGGTGGGGGGGGCGCGCATGCCGGCGCGTGCGCCGGTTGCGTGCGCCGACGCGTCGGAAATCACCGCTCCAACCGTGCATCCTTTCGGCCCTCTTGAACGTCTTGTGTGCGCCGGGTCCGTTTCGGACCGGGCGCACACCGACTCCTACCAAGGGCAGAACACTTTGCTGACCTCGACACTCGGCGTACGCCGTGCCGTCACCGTCTCGCTCACGGCGTCGGCCGTACTGGCGGGGGGCCTGTTCGCGGGCCAGGCGCACGCTGCGACGCCCGCCCCGTCGATCACCGCCCCGGGCGGTTTCGTCATGAACAACGGGACGGGCGCCACGCTGTACGGGAAGGCCGCGGACACCCGCCGGTCGACCGGTTCCACCACGAAGATCATGACCGCGAAGGTGGTGCTGGCCCAGCGCGGCCTGAACCTCGACGCCAAGGTCACGGTCCAGAAGGCCTACAGCGACTACATCGTCGCCAAGAACGCCTCCTCGGCCCGGCTCATCGTCGGCGACAAGGTGACGGTCCGCCAGCTCCTCTACGGCCTGATGCTGCCGTCGGGCTGCGACGCGGCCTACGCGCTGGCCGACAAGTTCGGCACCGGCACCACCCGGGACGCCCGGATCAAGTCGTTCATCGGCAAGATGAACGACGAGGCCCGCAAGCTCGGCATGCGCAACACCCACTTCGACTCGTTCGACGGAATAAGCAATGGCAGCAACTACTCGACTCCGCGCGATCTGACGAAGCTCGCGAGCAGCGCGATGAAGGACGCCACCTTCCGCACCGTGGTGAAGACGAAGTCCACCAGCCAGAAGGTGACCACGAAGACCGGTGGCTACCGGTACATGTCGTGGACCAACACGAACAAGCTCCTGAGCACCTACAGCGGCGCGATCGGCGTGAAGACCGGTTCGGGCCCGCAGGCCAAGTACTGCCTGGTCTTCGCGGCCACCCGCAACGGCAGGACGGTCATCGGGGCGGTCCTCGGCGCGCCTTCCGAGACGAACCGGGCGGCCGACGTCAAGAAGCTGCTGGACTACGGCTTCAGCAGGTAGGAAGCACCGCCCGGCGGCCGCGGCTAGCTGAAGTCGAGGCCGCCGGTGCGGGTCCGCTTGAGTTCGAACAGGTCCGGGTGGTTCGCGAGGACCCGGAAGCTGTCGAAGAGTTCGGCCGCGCGCTCGCCGCGCGGGATGGCCCGCAGGACGGGCCCGAACCAGACGGTGCCGTCGACGTGGATCGTCGGGGTGCCGACGTACCCGTCCGCCCCGGGCTCCTTGCCGGCGTCGTGGCTGCGGCGGACGGCCTCGTCGTAGGACGGGTCGTGGGCGGCGGCGGCGAGCTCGGGCGGCAGGCCCAGTTCGTTGAGCGACTCCGCGACGACGGCGTCGAAGTCCTTCTGCTTCTTCTCGTGGATGCGGGTGCCGTACGCGGTGTAGAGCGGGCGCAGGACCTCCTCGCCGTGCCGCTCGGCGGCGGCGACCGCCACCCGGACCGGGCCGATGGAGGCGTCGACCAGCTCGCGGTACCAGTCGGGCAGCGTGTTGCCCTCGTTGTGGACGTACAGGCTCATGACCTTGAAGCGGAGGTCGATGTCCCGGTGCTCCTCGACCTCCAGGATCCAGCGCGAGGTGATCCAGGCGAAGGGGCAGGCGGGGTCGAAGTAGAAGTCGACGGTGGGGCGGGACGGGGTCCCCGGCCGGGTCTCGGTGGTCGTCATGCCGTCGAATCTAGCCAGCGGGTGGCCTGTCGTCCTGGTCCAATCGCGGGCCTTCGCAGTGGGCCACTTCACCGGTCGGTCAGTCCTCGCGGGTCATCTCGACGAGCTTGGCGACGGTGTTCCAGTTCCTGGCGGTGGCGACGAGCCCCTTCACGACGGACGGCCGGGACACCGCCTCGCCCAGCTTCGACGTCCCGAGGCCGCCCGGGGTGTGGAGGTACAGCACCCGGTCGCCGAGGGCGAAGTCCTCCGGTGCGTAGGCCTCGCGGTCGATCGCGGCGAACCGCTCGGGGTCGGCGGGCCCGGAGTAGTAGACGGCGTGCAGCTGTTTTCCTTCGAGCTCCGCGGCGGGGAACGGGCAGGCCGCGGCGACGGCGGCGAGGTAGTCGCCGTCCCGGACGAGGCAGTCGACCCGGAATCCGAAGCGGTTCTCGATCGCGTCCTCCAGCTCCGCGGCGAGCGCGTCCTCGGAGGCCCCGGAGTCGGTCGTGAAGACCGCGTTCCCGCTCTGGAGGTACGTACGGACGCCGCCGTGCCCGAGGCCTTCGAGGAGCTCCCGGAGCTCCGCCATGGGGACCTTCCGGCGCCCGCTCACGTTGATGCCGCGGAGCAGGGCCGCGTACGTCTTCGTCATGGGGCCCAATGTAGGTGGCCACCGCGCCGCGTGGGGGGCGGCACGGTGGCCGGTTCGAACACTGTCCGATGAAGGGGATCCCGGAGAAGACCCTTCACTCATCTGTGACTTATTCAACAAGGTTTCGTAATCGCGAATCCATCGATTGCGGCGATAGCGGGCGGGAACGACGCCGCCGTCCGCGACCGGTCGCCTGTGCGGCCCGCCCCGCCGGCGACGAGGCGCCCGGCCCGGCGAGCCGCGCGGGTGCGAGACTTCGGCACGACGCACGCGTGAGGGAGAGGTCGATGGACGAGGCGAGGGCACGAGAGGTCCTGGGGGCGGCGGGGCTGCCCGCCGCGGAGGCGCGGCTGCTCGCCCTGGGGGAGAACGCGGTCTTCGCCGTGGACGCCCTGGTGGTGAAGGTGGGCCGGGACGCCGAGTTGTTCGAGCGGGCGGAGCGGGAGCTCGCGCTGGCCTCCTGGCTGGCGGCGGCGGGCGTTCCGGCGGTCCGGGCCGCCGAGGAGAAGCCGCGCCTGGTCGAGGGGCACCCGGTGACCGTGTGGCACCGGCTGCCCGACGCGGTCCGGCCGACCGAGCCCCGCGACCTGGCCCCACTGCTCCGCGCGGTGCACGCGCTGCCGGAGCCCGCCGGTCTCGCCCTCCCCCGCCGTGACCTGCTCGGCGGGGTCGAGCGGTGGCTGCGCCTCGCGGGCGACGCGATCGACCCGGCGGACGCGGCGTTCCTGCGGGAGCGCCGCGACTCCTTCGCGCCGGCGGCGGCCGCGCTGGTCCCGCACCTGACGCCGGGTCCGATCCACGGCGACGCCCTCCCCCGGAACGTCCACGTCGGCCCGGACGGTCCGGTCCTGGTGGACCTGGAGACCTTCTCGTCCGACCTGCGCGAGCACGACCTCGTGGTGCTCGCGCTCTCCCGGGACCGGTACGGCCTCGACCCGGCCGCCTACGACGCCTTCACGGAGGCGTACGGCTGGGACGTCCGGGAGTGGGAGGGGTGTGCGGTGCTGCGGGGGGCGCGGGAGACCGCGAGCTGTGCGTGGGTGGCGCAGCACGCCCCGGCCAACCCGAAGGCCCTGGCCGAGTTCGAGCGGCGGGTGGCCTCGCTGCGGGAGGGCGACGCCCAGGTCCGCTGGTACCCGTTCTGACATCATGGCCGGTGCCCGAACCGGCCATGACGAACGGGGTGTCGAGATGCGTGTCGAACTGTCCGAGGTGTCCCTCGACGTCGAGGCGAGCGGCGAGGGACCGGCGGTCCTCCTCGTGCACGGCTTCCCCGACAGCCACCATCTGTGACGCCACCGGGTCGAGGCCCTGACGGCCGCCGGCTTCCGGTGCGTCACGCCCACCCTGCGGGGCTTCGGCGTCTCCGGACCGCCCGGAGGCGTACCACCCGGCGAAGCACGTCGGCGACCTGCTCCGACTCCTCGCCCGGCTGGACCTGGACCGGGTCCACCTGATCGGCCACGACCGGGGTTCCGGCATCTTCCAGGGCCTCGCCGGTGTGGTGCCGGACCGGGTGCGCAGCCTGGGCCTGCTGTCGTTGGGGCACCTGGGCGCCGTCGGGCCGCGGGCTGGGAGCAGAAGCAGCGGTCCTGGTACATGCTGCTGTTCCAGCTGGCCGGGCTGGCCGAGGACTGGCTCTCGCGGGACGACTTCGCCAACCTCCGCGAGATACTGGCCGAGCACCCGGACGCGGACGCGGTGATCGAGCCGCTGCACGCCCCCGGCACCCTCACGGCCGCGCTGGACATCTACCGCGCCGGCCTCCCGCCGGAGGTCCAGTTCGGCGCCGACCTGCCGCTGGTCCCGCTGCCGATGGCGCTGCCGGTCATGGGCCTGTGGTCGACCGGCGACCGCTTCCTGACCGAGCGGTCGATGTCCGGCTCGGGCGAGTTCGTGAACGGCTCCTGGCGCTACGAGCGCGTCGAGGAGGCCGGTCACTGGCTTCAGCTCGACCAGTCGGAGCGGGTGAACGACCTGCTGCTCTCCTTCCTCAAGGAGAACTCCTGACGGGCGTCGAGGAGAACTCCTGACGGATCGTCCGCGAGGTCGCCGACGGGGTCATCGGCGGGCCGTCGGCGGGTTCATCGGCGGGCCGTCGGCGAGGTCGTCGGCGGGTTCAGGTCGATCACCTTTGATCCCGTCCGACCGCTTCCGTGGAGCCCGTGACGGATCGCGATCGTTCCCGTGGGAAGCGGTCGGCGGCGGTCTCTCCCAAACCCTCCTGGAGAGTGAGTCCGCCACGCTCGCAACGAAGTCGGGCCATGTCCGATTTCAGCAGTTCCACGGCTTCTGGGCTGCGACGATGCGCCCGTCTGAGCCGACCGGCCCCTCTGGCCGACCGGCCATCATGAGAGGACGGCTCCGTGAGCAACCCGCAGGACGACAACGAGATCAGCGCGGTCACCGCGGCCCAGGTGGCGCGCATCGCCGACCAGGGCCTCTATGCCTCCGCCACCGAGCTCACCCCGGAGGCCGTCCACCTGGCCGAGGCGCTGGTCGCCACGCTGGACGGCTCGGCGGAGGGGCCCCTGCTGCCGCCCGAGCTCCAGCAGCTGGTGGACCAGGTGCGGGCCAGGGCGACCATCGACTTCCCGTGGATCACCGCGCACGACGGTGTGCGCCTGTCGGCGTTCACCATCAAGCTCAACACCGACGAGCCCCGCCCGGTGGTGATCGTGCCCGCGGGCTGGACGCCGCTCGGCTGGACCATCTTCGCGTACACGTACCTCCAGCTGGCGCTGCGCGGCTACCACGTCCTCGCGTACACCCCGCGCGGCATCGGCCTGACGTTCCCGCTGCCCAGCGGTGGTTACCTCGACGCGCGGTTCACCTCCGGCGGCACGATCGACGTCGCCGGACCGAACGACTGGGCCGACGGCTCCACCGCCATCGACTACGCGCAGGAGCGCTTCGAGCCGAGCAAGATCGCCTTCCTCGGCGAGTCGTACGGCTCCGGCATCAGCCAGCTCGTCGCGGCGCAGGACCCGGCCGGCCGGGTCGACGCGGTCGTCGCCCTGAGCACCTGGGGCAACCTCGCCACCAGCCTCTACGACAACGGCACCCGGCACCTGGCCGCCGTGAAGGCCCTGGTGGGCTTCACCGGCGGTCCCAAGGAGCGGAAGTTCGACCCCGCCACCCTGCAGCTGCTGGCGGACTTCGAGGCCGGCAGGAACCTCGAGAACGTGGAGGCCTGGCTCTCGGAGCGGGCGCCCTCCACGTACGCCGACGAGACGAACGCCCGGAACGTGCCCACGTTCTTCTCCAACACCTGGCACGAGACGCTGTTCCCGGTCAACCAGGTCGTCGAGCACTTCGAGCGGCTGACCGTGCCCAAGCGGCTGAACCTGTGGATCGGCGACCACGCCGCTCCCGAGGGCGCCGGTCTCGCCATCCCGTCCAGCACGCCGAACATCCCCGTCCAGGAGGCGCTCGCCTGGCTCGACCACCACGTGCTGGGCGTCGCCAACGAGGTGCCCTCGTGGACGCCGGTCTCCCACCAGGTCATGTTCACCTACCGGACCGAGGTCGATCCGGCCACCGGCGACAACGTGATCACGGAACCCGCCGTCCGCGAGCCCAAGTCCTCCTGGTCGGAGGTCACCACCTCCACCGAGCGCTGGTACCTGACCTCCGTCGGCCCCGACAGCCGTGACGGCGGCCTCGCCAAGGAGACGGAGACCGGCTGGAAGCAGGAGTTCACCGCGGGTCGGGTCACGGAGGCCACCGCGGTCGGCAAGCTCATCGCCACCGGCCAGGCCGAGTGGAAGGGCAACCCGAAGACCTACCCCACGGACAAGTTCGAACGGCAGCACCTCGCCGTGTGGACCACCGGCCCCCTCGACGCCGTCGCGAACGGTCCCGCCCGCCGCGTCCGGGGCGTCCCCGAGCTCACGCTCACCGTCCGCAGCACCGCGGACTCGGCGACGCTCGTGGCCTACCTCTTCGACGTCGCCCCCGACGACACGGCCCGCATCATCACCCACGAGCCGCTCACCCTGACCGAGCTGACCCCCGGAGCGGACCGCACCGCCACGTGGAAGCTCCAGGCCGCGGGCTACGACGTGGCCGCGGGCCACCGCCTCGCGCTCGTCGTCAACAGCAAGGACGCGCTCTACTCCGACGCCCTCACGGACGCCGGCGTCGACAGCGCCACGACGACGATCACCTCGGTCGACGGCGAGGCCGCCCACCTGACGCTGCCGCTGGGCTGACACACGGCCGGTCGCGGCGGCGGGTCAGACCGCCGCCGCGACCGCCTCGCGCAGGGGCCACGTCGGGTCGACGACCGCCTCGGCGTCACCCTTGCCGCGCAGGAAGGCCTGGAAGTTCTCGGCCCAGGCGCGGTACCAGCCGATCTGGCGGTCGTGGAGCTCGGCCGGGTCCAGGCCGGCCACCTGGGGGTGGCGCTCGGCTATCGCGACGGCGACCCGGACGGCGGCGAGCGCGTCGGCGGCGGCCTGGTGGGCGGCTTCGAGCACGACGCCGTACTCCGCGCAGACCGCTTCCAGGTTGCGCTTGCCACGCCGGTAGCGGTCGACGGCGCGGTCGATGGTGTAGGGGTCGACGACCGGTCCGATGGCCGTGCCGCCGAGCCGCTCCTCCAGGGAGGGGAGCCCGTGGCGGCGCAGTTCGGCGGCGAGGAGCGTGAGGTCGAAGGAGGCGTTGTACGCCACGACCGGGACGCCGTCCTCCCAGTACGCCGCGAGGGCCGCGGCGATCTCGTCGGCGACCTCGCGCACCGGCCGGCCCTCGGCCGCGGCGCGCTCGGTGCTGATGCCGTGGATCGCGGAGGCCTGCTCCGGGATGCGGATGCCCGGGTCGGCGAGCCAGTCCCGCCGGCGTGTGACCCGCCCCCCGCCGTCGACCTCGACGATCGAGGCCGTGACGATGCGGGCCTCCAGCGGTTCGGTGCCGGTCGTCTCCAGGTCGAAGCCGACCAGCGTGTCGCCGTGCCAAGCCATCGGGTCCTCCTTACGTGATCTCCCCCGTGGTGTTGACCACCCTTGCACGCACCACTGACAACACCGTCGGCTGCCCCCGGCGAGGGGTCAGGAGACGGGCCGGGAATCGAGCCAGACCGACTCGAATTCCTCGCGATATGTCTCGAAAAGTCCGTGATCTCCCTCACGGGAGGGCTGCCCGTGCCGGACCACGTTCCGGCCGCCGCCGCGCAGGACGAGGACCGGGGCCTCCATGCCGCGGGCCCGGCGCAGGTAGGACTGGACGACGCCGACGCCGTCCGGGCCGTCGCCGTCCACCAGGTAGGCGGTGAAGCGGGGGGTCTCGTCGAAGACGTGGATCTGGAAGGCGCCCGGGTCGCGCAGCTTCGAGCGGACCCGGCGCATGTGCAGGATGTTCATCTCGACGGAGCGGCTCAGCTCGCCCTTCTTGAGGCCGAGCTCGCGCTCGCGCCGCTTGACGGCGCTGCTCGCGGGGTTGAGGAAGAGGAGCCGGGTGCGGCAGCCGGACTCGGCGAGCCGGACCATGCGGCGGCCGGAGAAGTTCTGCACGAGCAGATTGAGGCCTATGCCGGTGGCATCGAGGCGGCGGGCGCCGCCGAAGAGGTCCTCGGCGGGCAGCTGGCGCTGGAGCCTGACCCGGTCGGGGTGGACGGAGACGACGTCCGCGTACCGGTCGCCGACGAGGTCCTCGACGGCGTCGACGGGCAGGCGGTCGGCGGAGGGCACTCCGGCCCCGCTGCCGAGGATCTCCAGGATGCGGGCGGAGGCCCGCTCGGACTGGGCGAGGACGGTGAGCGAGAGGGCCCGGTTGCGGGAGACCACGTTCCGCGTGACCTCCAGCTCGTCGAGGGCGAGCTCGACCTCGCGCCGGTCGTCGAAGTAGGGCTCGAAGCAGGGCCAGTGCTGCACCATCAGCTCGCGGAGCTGGGGCAGCGTCAGGAAGCTGAGCACGTTGTCGTCGGCCGGGTCGAGGAGGTAGCCCTTGCGCCGGGAGACCTCGCGGACGGCGACCGCCCGCTGCACCCACTCCTGGCCGGCCGGTCCCGCCGCGGCCACCACCCACTCCTCGCCGTGCACGGGTTCGTACACGGGCCGCAGGACGGCGGCGACCACGGCGCGCAGCCGCTGTTCGACGAGGTTCAGCCAGATGTACGCGCGCCCGGCCCGCTGGGCGCGGGTGCGGACCTCGCTCCAGGCCTCGGCGCCCCAGTCGAGTTCCGCCCCGATCTCCACCGGCCGGGCGACGGTGACCGCGCCGGGCGGGACGACCGCGCCGGGCGGCACCTCGGCGGGGTCGGCCGGACCCCCCTCGTGACCCGCGTCACCTGGGGGCAGCTCCAGACCTCCCGAGCTCACCCGCGCACCGCCTTCTGCTCCTGGAAGCCCGTTTCGACCACTACGACAACGATCAAGGAAGGGTACTCCGGGAGCGGGAGGCGGTGCAGCAGGATCGTCAGGCTGCTTCCTCAACTCCCCAGATCGGGCTGCCCGTTCTGAGAGGCGAGATCGGACGGAGTGAGCGGATTCATAGCGGTTACGTCCCTGGGGGCGAGCTGGAAGCCCTGCCAGTGGACCGGCATGGGCTGCTGGTCCTCGTCCCGGGCGATGTGGTGGAACCCGATGTTGACCCACACGGACGGCTTGGTCAGGGTCTCGCCGTTGACCCATTTGTCCACGCTGTTACCGGCGTCGGGCGCGCAGTTGCCGATGTTGTCGCTCGCGAACTGCTCGCAGGCGCGCGACTGGGTGAAGTACACGTCGTGCTTGGTGAAGCCGCGCCCGGCGTGGGTGTCGGTGTGGCCGGGCACGATCTCGTACGAGCGGGCGTGGCCGTCGGTGTTCTTGCCGGTGTCGCTGACCACGCGCCACCAGCGCATGTTCTTGGCGTCGCCGGCGAGTTCCTTGGTGACGAGGGTGCGCTTGGTCGTCACGGTGGGGCCTCCGCCGCCCGCGGGCGGCGGGGTGACGGTGGAGTCGTACTGCTCGATCCGGTCCTTGGTGGAGCCGTCCAGGCCGAAGTCGAGCTTCCAGAAGACGTTGTGGGCGTGGCTGGTGGCGTAGGAGCGGGCGCCCTTGCCGATGGGCCAGCCGCGGCCGTCGGTGGCGTTGTAGTCGACCGGAGAAAGGCTTCCGGTGGCGCCGACGTTGGCCCCGATGGTGCCGTCGGCGGCGAACCGCCACTCGGTGATGTACTCGTACCAGCCGACCTTGTTCACCGTGTAGACGAGCAGGTCCTTGGCCTGGGCCTGCCAGACCTTGGCGCCGTTGTCGCTGGCCATGCGGTAGGCGTGGCCGCGGGCCCGGGTCGTGGTGCACAGGCCCTTGACGTCGCCGATCTCGGGCACCTTGATCGTGGTGAGGGTGCCGCCGGGGCATTCGGCGGGCTTGAGGGCCTGCAGGCCCCAGCCGAAGCCGGCGCCGGTGAGGTCGTCGTACTCGGCGCCGCCGTCGTCGTACGGCACGTGGATCTGGGCGAGCCGGGCGCTGGTGAGGACCTTGACGGGGGCGGCGGTGCCGGGCGGCTGGTAGGTGATCTTGTCGAGGACGAGGCCGGCGTCGGTGCTGTACCGCCAGCACATGCGCCAGCTCGCGCCGCCGTCGAGCTTCTGCATGATGCGGTAGGCGGAGGAGCAGTCGGGGCCGGCCGCGTAGGCGGTGCGCGGGGGCGGCGGGGTGGGTGCGGCGGTGGCGCCGGTCGCGGGGCCGGCGGCCGCGGTGGCGGTGCCGAGCAGGGCGGCCGCGGTCAGGGCGGCGCCGCGCCCGCGGGCTCGCCGCTGCCGGGTGGGCAGGGTGCGCTGGGTGGGCATGGGAACGTACTCCCTCGTACGGAGAGGCGACAGGAGAGGACCGGGGCGGCGGTGGTCAGCCGACGCGGGTGACGGTCCTCGCGGAGAGGTCGACGATCAGGTTCCGGGTGTCGATCCAGGCCCCGTTGAGGACCTTGGTGACGAGCCGGACGCAGCGGTGCTCGCCGCACCGGGCGAGCTGCGCGGGCACGGAGGCCTCGCGGTAGGGGCGGTAGGCGTCGCCGTTGAACCACAGCTGGGTGGTGGAGGTGAGCTCCTTGCCGGTGGCGTCCGCGTAGTCCTCCTTGACGCCCTTGCCGAGCGGGCTCGCGAGGATCAGCTCCAGGGCCTCGCGCAGCTCCTCCGGGTGGGCGGAGGGCTGGACGCCCTTCTGCGTGCCGGACTTCTCGACCTTGCCCGTGTCGAGGTTGACGGTCCGGGTGACGAGTTCGTCCCGCGCGTAGTCGTAGAAGCGCACGTCGGCGCGGCGCGCGGGGTCGCCCGGCCGGGGTTCGGCGAGTTCGGTGGCGAGGTGCTGCGGGCCCCGGCCGCCCTCGACGTCCTGCTGGGCGGAGGCGCCGGGCGGGGTCAGCGCCAGTGCCTCGGCCCGGGCGAGCTCGGCGTCGGTGAGCGGGTCGCTGCCGACGCCCTTCGCGCCTTCCGCCGGCGCGGGCGCCACGGTCGCGGGCGGGGGCGCGGAGCCGGCGGCCTGCGCTCCGGTCCCGTCCTGTCCGGCGCCGGCGGACTCCCCCGCGGCCGCGTTCGCCCCGTCGGCCCCCACCGACACGGTGCCGCGGCCGCCCGGCGTGTCGTCGGCCCCCGCCGTTCCCGGCAGGGTGATCGCGACCGCGGCGGCGGTTCCCGTCACCGCCATGGCCGCTCCGGCCACCACCTTCCCCAGGTGGCGGCGCGCTATTTCGTACACACTTCCCCCTCTGTCCCCCGCTTGGTCCTGCGGTCACCCGGTAGGACGGGGCGAAGTCCTAGGAGGTTGCGCCTCTTTCGGGCAGGATTCTGGCCAAAGAACACCACCTGAACCCGGACAGAAGAGGAAGATTCGTATCCATGCAGGTCTGGCCGGGACAGGCGTACCCCCTGGGCGCCACCTATGACGGAGCGGGAACCAACTTCGCGGTCTTCTCGGAGGCCGCCCACAGGATCGAGCTGTGTCTGCTCCACGACGACGGCTCGGAGACGGCGGTGGAACTGCGCGAGACGGACGCGTTCGTCCGGCACGCGTACCTGCCGGGCGTGATGCCCGGCCAGCGGTACGGGTTCCGGGTGCACGGCCCGTACGCCCCGGAGCGGGGGCTGCGCTGCAACGCGGCGAAGCTGCTGCTCGACCCGTACGCGCGCGCGGTGTCGGGGCAGGTGAAGTGGGGCGAGGCGGTGTACGGGTACCCGTTCGGGCGGCCGGACGCCCGCAACGACCTGGACTCGGGCCCGCACACCATGACCTCGGTGGTGGTCAACCCGTACTTCGACTGGGGCGACGACCGGCGCCCGCGCACCGAGTACCACCACACGGTGATCTACGAGGCCCATGTGAAGGGCCTGACGATGCTCCACCCGGACCTCCCCGAGGAGCTGCGCGGCACGTACGCGGGGCTCGCTCACCCCTCGGTGATCGGACACCTGAAGGAACTGGGCGTGACGGCGCTGGAGCTGATGCCGGTTCACCAGTTCGTGAACGACCACCGGCTGGTGGACGCGGGGCTCTCCAACTACTGGGGCTACAACACGATCGGCTTCTTCGCCCCGCACAACGCGTACGCGTCCTGGGGCGACCGGGGGCAGCAGGTCCTGGAGTTCAAGTCGGCGGTGCGGGCGCTGCACCAGGCGGGCATCGAGGTCATCCTCGACGTGGTCTACAACCACACCGCCGAGGGCAACCACCTGGGCCCGACGCTCTCCTTCCGGGGGCTGGACAACCCTTCGTACTACCGGCTCGCGGACGATCCCCGCTACTACACGGACACCACCGGCACGGGGAACTCGCTGCTCATGCGCTCCCCCCACGTGCTCCAGATGATCATGGACAGCCTGCGGTACTGGGTGACCGAGATGCACGTGGACGGCTTCCGCTTCGACCTGGCGGCCACCCTGGCCCGGCAGTTCCACGAGGTGGACCGGCTGTCGTCGTTCTTCGACCTGGTGCAGCAGGACCCGGTGGTGAGCCAGGTGAAGCTGATCGCCGAGCCGTGGGACGTCGGCGAGGGCGGCTACCAGGTGGGCAACTTCCCGCCGCTGTGGACCGAGTGGAACGGCAAGTACCGCGACTGCGTGCGCGACCTGTGGCGGGGCGAGCCGCGCACGCTCGCCGAGTTCGCCTCCCGGCTCACCGGCTCCTCGGACCTCTACCAGGACGACGGGCGGCGCCCGCTCGCCTCGGTCAACTTCGTGACCTGCCACGACGGTTTCACGCTGCGCGACCTCGTCTCGTACAACGACAAGCACAACGAGGCGAACGGCGAGGGCAACCGGGACGGCGAGAGCCACAACCGCTCCTGGAACTGCGGCACGGAGGGCGAGACCGAGGAGGTGGGGATCGCCGAGCTGCGCGCCCGCCAGACGCGCAACTTCCTCGCCACCCTGATGCTGTCGCAGGGCGTGCCGATGCTCAGCCACGGCGACGAGTTCGGGCGGACCCAGGGCGGCAACAACAACGCGTACTGCCAGGACAACGAGGTGTCCTGGGTGCGGTGGCCGAAGGAGAACAGCGAGACGGAGGGGACGCTGCTCCGCTTCACGCGCGCGATGGTCCGGCTGCGCCGCGACCATCCGGTCTTCCGGCGCCGCCGCTTCTTCCACGGGCGCCCGGTGGAGGGCACCCACGACGAGCTCACCGACATCGCCTGGTTCACGCCCGAGGGCGAGGAGATGACGGCCCGCGACTGGCAGGCGGCGCACGCCCAGGCGCTGACCGTCTTCCTCAACGGCAACGCCATCTCGGAGCCGGGCCCCCAGGGCGAGCGGATCGCCGACGACTCCTTCCTGCTCATGTTCAACGCCTCGTCGAAGGAGCTGGAGTTCGCGGTCCCGGACAGCCACGGGCGCTGCTGGCGGATGGTCGTGGACACCTCCGACCCGGAGGGCATGCCGCCGCAGGAGGGTCCGGAGCTCGCGGCCGGCGAGCGGGTGTCGCTGGCGCCGCTCAGCCTGACCGTCCTGCGCCGGCCGGCCTGACCTCCCGTACGGCGGCGGCGGGGGCCGTCACCCGCACCGACCAGGACAGCACCGCGCAGGCCGCGGCCGCCCCCACCGCCACCGCGAAGGCGGCGGGGGCGCCGCAGCCCTCGGCGAGCCGGCCGGAGAGCGCCAGGGCGAGGGCCTGACCGCCGACGATCCCGCTGGTGAGGAAGGCCATGGACTCGGCGAGCCGGTCGGCCGGCACGGTCCGCTCGGTGAGTCCGAAGACGGTGATCAGGTGCGGGGCGTAGGCGGCGCCGAGGACCACCACCACCGCGTACAGCGCGCCGAGGGAGCCGACGAACAGCAGGGGCACCGAGAGCACGACGAGCCCGGCGGTGGCCGCGCGCCAGCGGGTCGCCAGCCCCACGCGGGCGGGCACGGCGGCCATCGAGAGCCCGACGGCGGCGCTCATCACCCCCATGGCCGCGTAGACGAGACCGGCCTGGGCGGGTGCGCCGAGCTCCTCGGTGAGCGCGGTGATCCCCGCCTGGGAGGCGCCGAACATGGCGCCCTGGAGCACCATCGTGCCCCTCAGGGCGTACGCCGATCCCGGCAGCCGCGTCCGTTCGGCGGCACTCTTCCGGGTGGAAGCGGACGGCCCGGGGGCGGTGGCGCGGGCGGTGGGGTGCAGGGCGAAGGCGGAGCCGCAGACGACGAGCAGGAGCGCGGCCGCGAGCAGGGCGGTGGCCGGGTGGGCGAGGGCCGCGGCGAGGCCGACGAAGGCCGGGCCGAGGACGAAGGACACCTCGTCGAGGGTGCCCTCGAAGGAGAGCACCGCGCCGACGAGCCGGTCGTCCGCCCCGGACCGGCGGGCGAGGGCCACCGACCGGGTCCGGGCGAGCGGGCCGACCTGGGGGACGGTGGCCCCGGCGAGCACGCCGAGCGCCATCAGCCCGCCGGTGGGCGCCTGGGCCCGCGCGGCCAGGACGAGGGCGGTGACGGCGACCGCGTTGGCGAGGGAGGCGGCGAGGACGACCCCGCGCTGCCCGTGCCGGTCGGCGAGGCGGCCGACGAGGGGCCCGGCCACGGTCTGACCGGCCGCGAGCGCGCCGCCCGTGAGGCCCGCCGTGGCGAGGGAGCCGCTCGTCTCGGCGACCAGGAGCAGACTGCCGAGCTGGCACATGGCGGTGGGCAGCCGGCCGAGGAAGGACACCACCGGGAGGGCCGGGCCGAGCAGCGACAGCGTGTCGCGATACATCCGGAGCATCACGCGAACGTAACGCGATGCACACGAACGGGTGCATGGGGCGATGACACAGAAGCCCTCCGACGGGGTACGTACGTTCGCATGACCTCTCTCCCGGTCCCGCCCGAACCGTCCGCGCCGCCCACCCCCGCCGTCCCCACCGCGACCTACCGGCTCCAGCTCCAGCCGGAGTTCCCCTTCGCGGCCGCCGAGCGGGCCGTGCCGCACCTCGCCGGGCTCGGGGTCTCGCACCTCCACCTGTCGCCGGTCCTGGAGGCGGTGCCCGGCTCGACCCACGGCTACGACGTGACCGACCACCGGTCCGTACGGGCCGAGCTGGGCGGCGAGGAGGGGCTGCGGGCGCTGGCCGCGACCGCCCGGGCGCACGGGCTCGGCCTCGTCGTGGACCTGGTGCCCAACCACATGGCGGCCTCCCCGCGGCACAACCACGCCCTGCGCGCCGTGCTCCGCGACGGCCCCGACTCGCCGTACGCCCGCTGGTTCGACATCGACTGGCGGGCCGGCGACGGCCGGCTGCTGCTCCCGGTCCTGCCCGCGCGGCTCCCGGAGGTACGGGACCGGCTGCGGGTCTCCGGCGGGTCCCTGCACCTGGACGGGCAGGAGTTCCCGCTCCGCCCGGGCACGGAGGGGCTGCCGCTCGACGAGCTCCTGGACGCGCAGTGGTACCGGCTCGGCTGGTGGCGGCTGGCCCGCACCGAGCTCGACTACCGGCGCTTCTTCACCGTCTCGGAGCTCATCGGGGTGCGGGTCGAGGACCCCGGGGTGTTCGCGGCGACCCACGCGAAGATCGTGGAGCTGGTCGCGGACGGGGTGGTCGAGGGGCTGCGCATCGACCACCCGGACGGACTCGCCGACCCGCAGGGCTACCTGGAGGACCTGGCGGCGGCGACCGGCGGGCGCTGCTGGACCGTGGTGGAGAAGATCCTCACCGGCCCCGAGACGCTGCCCTCGGCCTGGCCGGTCGCCGGCACCACCGGGTACGACGCCCTCCGGCAGCTCGACGGCGTGTTCACCGACCCGGACGGCGCCGACGAACTCGCCGACTTGTACCGGGAGTTCGTGGGCAAGGCCGCCGACCGCGGCGGCCGGTGGGAGGCGACCGCGCGACGCGCCGCGTACGAGGTGGTGACCCACGACCTGGCCTCCGAGACGGCCGCCCTGACCCGGATCGCGAGCCGGATCTGCGCCGCCGATCCCGCGCTCCGGGACCACGCCCCCTGGGCGCTCGCCACCGCCGTCCGCGAACTCCTCGTCCGCGTACCGGTCTACCGCCCCTACCGGACCGGCGGCGAGGAGGTGCTGACCCCGGAGGCGGCGCGCGGCGCCAAGGCCGCTTTCGCGGTGCCGGAGGAGGCCGCGGCGGTCGACGTCGTACGGGACCTGGCGCTCGGGGCGCGGGGCGACGGTCCCGAACACCGGGCGTTCCGGGCCCGGTTCGCGCAGACGTCGTCGGCGCTGCGGGCCAAGTCCGTGGAGGACACCGCCTTCTACCGGTACACGCCGCTGCTCTCGGCGAACGAGGTGGGCGGCGACGCGGGGCGCCCGGCGGTGCCGCCGGCGGAGTTCCACGCCTACTGCGGGCGGATCGCCCGGGACTGGCCGGCCGCCGGCACCGTGCTGTCCACGCACGACACGAAGCGCAGCGCCGACGTGCGGGCCGCCATCGCGGTGCTCGCCCAGTGCCCGCGGGTGTGGGCGGGCCTCCTCGCGGAGGTCGCGGAGGTGCCCGCGCCGGATCCGCACGTGGCGTGGACGGCCTGGCAGACGGCCTTCGGCTTCGGCATCCCGGACCCGGACCGGCTCGTGCCCGCGGTCCTCAAGTCCGTACGGGAGGCGGGGCTCCGGACCAGCTGGACCGAGCCCGACGCCGGGTACGAGCGCGCGGTCGCCGACTTCGCCGCGGCCGGTCCCGGCCGGATCCCGCTGCGGGCCGCCTCGGAGGCCGCCTTCGCCCTGGAGCCCCACATCCGGGCGCACGCGCTCGGCGCGGCCCTCGCCCAGCTGACGATGCCGGGGGTGCCGGAGCTCTACCAGAACACGGAGCGGGAGTACCGCGCCCTCGTCGACCCGGACAACCGGGCCCCGTTCGCGATCGGCCCGGACGACGACCGGACGGCGCTGGTCCGGGCCGCGCTCCGGCTGCGCCGGGACCGCCCGGAGGTGTTCGGCCCCGGCGGCACCTACACCCCGTTGGCGGCCGAGGGCCCGGCGGCGGCCCACTGCCTGGCCTTCGCCCGCTCGGGGGCGGTGGTGACGGCCGTCACCCGGCTGTCCCTCCGCCTCGCCGAGGCGGGCGGCTGGCAGGACACCGAGCTGGTCCTCCCGGAGGGTCGCTGGGCCGATCTCCTGGACGGCGTAAGGGAGTTCACCGGCGGCCCGGCGACCGAGCTCAAACTCGCCGAGCTCTTCGCGGACCGCCCGGTGGCACTCCTCGTACGGACGGGGTGAGGCGCCGCCGGCGGCTCCGGGCCCCTGCGGAGGGTCAGGAGCGGGAGGCTCGCGAGACCTCGCACTTGGTGTACTCGGAGCCGTCGCCGGTGCCCGTGTACGGGGTGGTGAGCTCGGCCTTCTCGGTGGCGCCGGCGGCGACCGCGATGGCGGTCTTCGTGGCGGAGGCCGGGGTCGCGGTGCCGCCCGTGAACTTCATGGTGACGCTGTAGTCGTAGTCGAGCACGCCGTCGTTGTTCACGGTGATCCGGGCGACGAGGTTCTTGGACGCGGCGTCGTACGTGCACTCGTTGATGGTGATGTCGCGCTCGGCCTTGCTGGCGCTGCTGGAGCCGCCGGACGCCGAGCCGCCGGTGGTGCCGGAGGTGCCGTCGTTGTCGTTGCTGCCGCTGTGCGAGCCGCTGCCGGAGCTGCTGCCGCCGCAGCTGCCCCCGTGCGAACCGCGGGCACCGGTCAGGGCGACGACCGCGATGCCGAAGACGGCGATGGCTCGGACATGACGAATCTTCATGTGTGGATCCCCCGTTGGAAGTGGTGGCGCGAAAGCGCTTCTTGACGAGCGCACGTCACCCTAACAGCGCTCGCGGGGGGCCTCCCGCCCCCGCCCGGGACCCGCCTCAGCCTCGCGGGCGGACGATCAGGCTGCGCGGGGCACGGGTGATGAGGCCGGTGGACACCGGCCGGAAACCGTCGGCGAGGCGCAGCCCGGGCATCGCCTCGAAGAGGGCCCGCAGGGCGAACTCGGCTTCGAGACCGGCGAGGAGGACGGCCGGGCAGCGGCCACTGCCGTAGGTGAGCTGGTCGAGGTCGTCGCGGAACGGGTCGAAGCGGTCGGGCTCGCGGAAGCGCTCCGGGTCCCGGCCCGCCGAGCCGATGAGCAGGGCGACGGACGCGCCCGCCGGGACGGTGCCGCCGCTCACCACGACCTCGCCGCGGGTCCGGCGCATGGCGATCTGCACCGGCGGGTCGCGGCGCAGCGACTCGGTCCAGGCGCGGGCCACGAGCCCGGCGGGGGCGTCGCGGAGCGCGGCGACCAGGTCGGGGTCGGTGAGGACGTTGGCGAGGAAGGACGCGAGCGCCTTCTCCCGTACGGCGATCTGCCCGCCGCACTCCCCCGCGAGCGCCCCGGCCGCCCGGCCGCGCACCAGCCGCATCATGTCCCGGTACGGCACGCCGACGGCGGCGGCGACGGTGCCGGCGGGCAGCCAGTGGCAGAAGTCGGCCACCAGGTCCGCCTGTCGGCGTGCGGCGATCCGGCGGGCGAGGACGTACGCGGTGCGTTCCGCGACGGCGGCCAGCGCGTTCACCCCGATGTCGACGTGGGCGTCGTCGCAGGGCGGGTCCCCGGGGCGGTGCCCGTGCGTGAAGCGGCTGTCGGTGAGGGCCGCGGCGACGTCCGCGTACCGGCTCAGGACCCAGGCCCGCAGCAGCGGGTCGTACGTGAGCGGGAACTCCTCGCGCAGCGCGCGGTGGATCCCGTGCGGGTCGAGCGAGGCGCCCGGGTCGAGGGGGCTCGGCGCGACGGTCCGCCCGGACGGCCCCACGGGCCCGGCCGCCGCGGGGTCGGCCACGGTCCGCACCCGGCCCGGCGCGGAGCCGCGGACGGGGGTACGGGGCGGCGCACCGGTCCGGGTCGCGGCGGGTCCGGCGGTCGACGGTGCCGCCGGCGCCATCGACGGAAGCCGGGTCCACGGGTCGCCCGCCTCTTCGGTCCGGGGCGTCCACGGGTCGCCCGCCGGTTCCGGCAGCTCGTTCCCTATGCCCCGGTTCGGCTCGTCGCTCATCGCGCCCCCTGTCGATCGGCGGTGGGTGCCGCGGCCGGAGAAGGTGGCGCGCGTCCCCCCAGACCATCACCGGACGGACCCGACCGCCCGCCACGTACGGCCGAACGGGTGAATGAAGCCGGGGAGGGGGGAATCGGGCTCGGCTCAGTCGTGCGACAGCCGGAACGACATCTGGCCGAATCCGACCACGTCGCCCGGCCGGACGACCACGGCGCCGGTGACCCGGCGGCCGTTGACGGTGGTGCCGTTCGTCGAACCGAGGTCGCGCAGCACCCACATCCCGCCCTGGAGGGAGAGTTCGGCGTGCAGCCGGGAGGCGGTCTCGTGGCTGAGCCGCAGCCCGTTCACCGGGTCGCGCCCGATCCGCAGCGGGTGCGGACCGGGACGGGGCATCAGGAGCTTCGGCAGCCGCTCCGCGTGCCAGGCGCGCCCGAGGCGGGCCGTGAAGGCGGACATCCGCCCGACCGCGCCCACCACCCGTTTGGTCCAGGTCCCCTCGGTCCGCAGGTCGGCGGTGAGCACCAGGAGTTCGTCGGACCTGCGGGCCTGGAGTGCGCGCTCCATCCGGAAGACGAAGGTGTCGTGCGAGATGCGGCCCTGCGCGGCGCCCTCCCTGAGCAGCACCAGCGCACGGTCCCGCTCGGCGTCGGTCAGCCGAGGGGAGTTCGCCGGGAGCTCGAAAGGGGTCGTCACGAAACGATTGTCCGTCCGCCGGGCCCGCAGTGTCCAGAAGCGGCCCTGACCGGCGAACATCCGTACCGGTCGCCACGGAATCGCTGCTACGGTCCGCTGTCTCCGCACCACGGATCCCCAGGGGGAGAACCCGACGTGACCACGTCTTCTTCGTCCACTCCTTCGTCCGCCGCTTCGTCCACTCCTTCGTCCGCCGCCGCTCCTTCGTCCACCTCGGCGCCGGATTCCGCGTCCGCTTCCCCGGCCGCGCACGACCTCGTCGTCCGTCCGCTCGCCGGACCGGAGGAACTCGACCTGTTCCTCCGCCTGTCCTACTCGCTCGACCACGAACTCGCCGACGACCTCGCGGCCGGGCGCCGGCTGCCGGAGTGGATGTGGGTCGCGCTCGACGGCGACCGGCTGCTCGGCCGGCTCTCCTGGTGGGCGAAGGCGGCAGGTTCCGCACCGCAGGCGCTCGACTTCCTCGACCTCGACCCGGGGCTTTCGCCGGAGGAGCGCGTCGATGTCGGCCTGCGGCTCCTGGAGACGGCCACGGCCGCCGTCGTCCCGGCCGGGACGCCGCGGCCGGAGTTCGCGCGGTACATGCCGGCGGACTGGCGTGACGTGCCGGAGACCCGCTCCCTCCTGGAATCCGTGTTCGGTGTGCTGGAGCGGGCGGGGGCCCGCCCGCTGGTCGAGCGGCTCCGCCTGGAGTGGCTGCCCGGCACGCCCGTGCCGGAGCCGACGGGCCGTCTGGAGTTCCGTCCGGTGCGGGACCGCGAGGACCTGGTGGCCCTGATGACGCCGGTGATGGAGGGCACCCTCGACGCGCACGGGCAGGCCGATCTGGCGTCGGGCCTGTCGGCGCGGAAGGCGGCGGAGCTGCACTACGACGAGGAGCTCGCGCAGTACGCCTCGCCCCGCGCGTGGTGGCGGGTGGCCCTGGCCCCGGAGAGCGGCGAGCCCGTCGGCTTCGTCGTCCCGGCGCGCAACAACTACCACCACACGATCGCGTACATCGGCGTGCTGCCCGCGCACCGCGGCCGGGGTCACATCGACGACATCCTGGCGGAGGGGACCCGCGTCCTGGCCGCCGTCGGCGTGCCCCGCATCCGGGCGGCGACGGATCTGGGCAACGTGCCGATGGCGGCGGCGTTCGCCCGGTCGGGCTATGCCGCGTTCGAGCGCGCGATCAACTACGTGTGGGATGCGCCGGGCGCGTCGGGGTCCTGACTGCCAGGATGGACGCGGTGGTCACGCGGTGGGTGGCTGGTCCGTCGACGAGGGGATTCCCGTGCTCTTCGAGGTGTGGGCGCCGAGCGCCCGTGACCGGGTGGTGCTGGCGCTGAACGGCACCGACCATCTCCTGGAGCGGGACCCCCGACGGGACGGCTGGTGGTCCGGCGTGGTGCCCGCCGAGGACGGCGACCGCTACGGCTTCGCCCTCGACCACCGGCCCGTCCTGCCGGACCCGCGCTCACGGCGGCTCCCCGACGGGCCCGACGGCCTGAGCGCGGTCGTCGACCACTCCGCGTACGCCTGGCGCCACGAGTCGCCGCGTCTGCGGCTGCGCAGCGCCGTCCTGTACGAACTGCACGTCGGCACGTTCACCCCCGAGGGGACCCTGGACGCGGCGGCGGCGCGGCTCGGGGAGCTGGCGGGCCTCGGCATCACCCATGTGGAGCTGATGCCGCTGTGCCCGTTCCCCGGGGTGCGGGGCTGGGGGTACGACGGGGTGGCGCCGTGGGCGGTGCACGAGCCGTACGGCGGTCCCGAGGCGCTGAAGCGGTTCGTGGACGCGGCGCACGGGCTCGGCATGGGCGTGGTGCTCGACGTGGTGCACAACCACCTGGGCCCGTCCGGCAACCATCTCCCTTCCTTCGGGCCGTACTTCACGGAGACCCACCACACGCCGTGGGGCGCGGCGGTGAACCTGGACGCGCCGGGCTCGGACGAGGTGCGGGCGTACTTCCTGGGCAGTGCGCTCGCCTGGCTGCGGGACTACCGGATCGACGGGCTGCGGCTGGACGCGGTGCACGCGCTCGCGGACACCCGCGCGCTCACCTTCCTGGAGGAACTGTCGTCCGCCGTAGACGAGTTGGCGAAGGAGCAGGGCCGCCAGCACTTCCTGGTCGCCGAGTCCGACCTGGCCGACCCGCGCACGACGACTCCGCGCACGCTCGGCGGCCTCGGCGTCCACGCGCAGTGGAACGACGACTTCCACCACGCGCTGCACGCCGCCCTCACCGGCGAGTCCCAGGGCTACTACGGCGACTTCGCCCGCGCCCCGATGGCGGCGCTCGCGAAGACGCTCACCCACGTGTTCTTCCACGACGGCACGTACTCCACGTTCCGGGGCCGCCACCACGGCCGGGAGGTGGACCGCGAGCGCACCCCCGCCCACCGGTTCCTCGGCTACGCCCAGACCCACGACCAGATCGGCAACCGGGCGCTCGGCGACCGCCTTTCGGCGTCCCTCTCCCCCGGTCTGCTCGCCTGCGCGGCGACCCTCGTGCTCACCGGCCCGTCGGTGCCGATGCTGTTCATGGGCGAGGAGTGGGGCGCGTCGACGCCCTGGCAGTACTTCACCGACCACACCGACCCGGAGCTCGCGGAGGCCGTACGGCAGGGCAGGCGGCGGGAGTTCGCGGCGCACGGCTGGGCGGAGGCCGACGTCCCCGACCCGCAGTCGCCGACGACCCGTGACCGCTCGGTCCTCGACCGCGCCGAGCGCGAGCGCGACCCCCACAACCGGCTCCTCGCCTGGCACCGCCAGCTGATCGCGCTCCGCCGCACCCTTCCCGACCTGACCGATCCCGATCTGTCGGGCATCAGGGTCGCCTTCGACGAGCTGGCCCGCTGGCTCGTCTTCCGCCGCGGCGACCTGCGCGTGGCCGTCAACCTCGGCGGCGAGCCCGCCGTCATCCCCCTCGGCACCAACGGCCGCGACCGCGTCCTCGCCTCCTGGGACCCGGTCGACGGCCCGGACCCGGACGGGGTCCTCCGCCTCCCCGGCGAGTCCGCGATCGTCCTGACGGACGGCTGACCGCCCGGTCCCGCCCCGTGGATACTCGCCGGATGACTTCGATCTACCGCAGCGAGGCGGGCAGGGACCGGATAGGGGACTGGTGCTTCGGCCGGCTCGACGCCTGGCGGGTGCCGCACGAGCGGGACGTCCTCGTCGCGGGAGGCGCGGCGACGCACGTGGTGACGGCCGGCTCCCCCGGACCGGCGGGAACGACGGTCGTCCTCGTTCCCGGAACCGACTTCAACGCCGCCGCCTCCCTCCCGCTCGCCGACGCCCTGCTCGCCGCCGGTCACCGGGTCGCGCTGCTCGACGTTCCCGGCCAGCCGGGCCTGAGCTCCGACGAACGCAGCCTCGCGAAAGGCGGGTTGAGCTGGTACGGAAGCTGGCTCGACGACGTGGTGGCGGAGGTCGGCGGCGGCCGGCCCGTCACGGTCCTCGGCCACTCCTTCGGCGCCGCCGTGGCCCTGTCCGCCTCCTCGGCGCTCATCGAGCGGCTGGTCCTCGTCTCCCCCGGCGGCCTGTCCTCGCTGCGCCTGCCGCCCGCGCTGCTCGCCGCCTCCGCCGCCTGGTACCTGCGCCCCACGCCCGCGCGCAGCGCCCGGCTGCTGCGCGCGCTGCACGCGCCCGGCCGCGAACCCCGGGCGGAGCTGGTGGAGTGGATGACGCTCGTCGCCCGGCACGCCCGCTCCAGCGGGGCTCCCGGGCTCGCGGAGCGGCGTACCCGGAAGCTGCCGGTGACGGTGGTGACCGGGGAGCACGACGTGTTCCTGCCGCCGGAGCGGCTGCGGCCGGCCGTCCGCCGCCGGCTGGCCGGCATCGAGCTCGGGGTCGTGCCGGGCGCGGGGCACCTGGTGGTGGAGGAGTTCCCGGAGCGGGTCGCCGCACTGGTCGCCGCGGACCCGGCCCGGTGGGGGGACGGATAGGGCTATTCGACGAGGGCCATCTCGTGCGGGGTGTTGTTGAAGCGGTGGCCCGCGCCGTCCTCGGTCGCGGTGACGATGTCCTCGATGCGGACGCCGAAGCGGCCGGGGAGGTAGACGCCGGGTTCGATGGAGAAGCACATGCCGGGGACGATGGGGAGTTCCTCGCCCTCGATCATGTACGGGGGTTCGTGGGTGGTGACGCCGATGCCGTGGCCGGTGCGGTGGATGAAGTACTCGCCGTAGCCGGCGTCGGTGATGACCTTGCGGGCGGCGCGGTCGACGTCCTGGCAGGCGACGCCGGGGCGGACCGCCTCGAAGCCGGCCTGCTGGGCCTCGCGGACGAGGTCGTGGACGCGCCGCTCCTCGTCGGTGGGCTCGCCGACGTGGACGGTGCGGGTGGTGTCGGAGCCGTAGCCGTGCTTGAGGCCGCCGAAGTCGAGGACGACCATGTCGCCGCGCTCGATGACGCGGTCGCCCGCCTCGTGGTGCGGGTTGGCGCCGTTGGGTCCCGAGCCGACGACGGTGAAGTCGACCTGGGAGTGGCCGAAGCGCATGAGGAGCGCGGCGAGGTCGGCGGCGACGTCGGTCTCCTTGCGGCCGGCGAAGCGGACCTTGAGGATCTCGCCGTACGCCTGGTCGGCGGCGGCCCCGGCGGCGGCGATCCGGGCCAGCTCGTGCGCGTCCTTGACGCCGCGGAGCATCGGCAGGGCCTCGGTGAGGGAGACGTACGAGGTGCCGGGCAGGGCCTGCTGGAGGCCGAGGAGGTGCATGGCCCAGGCGTTGTCGCTGACGCCGAAGCGGCCGTCGACGTCGAGGAGCGGGGCGGTGACGGCGTAGGGGTCCTTGCCGTCGGTCCAGTCGCGCAGGGTGAGCGCGGCGGCCCCGGTGGCCCGCTCCGCGTCGGGTGCCTCCAGGGTGGGGACGACGAGGACCGGGTCCTGTCCGGCGGCGAGGACGAGGACGGTGAGCCGTTCGGTGATCGCGGTGGGCTGGTAGCCGGTCAGGTAGACCAGGTCGGGGCCGGGGGCGACGAGCACGCCGGCGAGCCCGGCGTCGGCCGCGGACTCGGCGGCGCGGGCCATCCGCGCCCGGTAGTCGTCCGCGGTGAAGGGCACGACCTCTTCGGTGGCGTGGCTGCTCGGCATGGTGCTTCTCCTCGGCGTCCTCGTCCGATGCGTCGTACAGCATCCTGCCGGGCGGAGGCGCGGCCCGCGACCGGGATCAGCGGCGGTCCGGGCCCTGGGCGATGAGCCGTTCCAGGAGGTCGTGGAAGTCGTCGCCGACGACGATCCGCAGGTCGCCCTGCTCCTCGTCGTGCTCGCTGAGCTGGGTGAGGGTGCCGTCGCGCCACCAGAAGACGTACGGGCTGATGGCACCGGGCACGTCCTCGTACCCGGAGGCGGCGAAGGAGGCCATCGCGCCGAGGGCCGGGATGATCGAGGTGTCGCGGATGGGGTGGAAGGCGAGCTGGTGGCGGAAGGGGAGGGCGACGAGGGCCCCGTGCTCGCCGAGCGGCACGCCGGTGACGCGGCGGACCACGCCGTCGAGGTCGAGGACGCGGCTGGCGGTGTAGAAGGAGTCGCCGAGGATGATCTCGAAGCACATGCCGTCGGCGTCGCGGACGGTCTCGTGCTCCTCGACGGGCAGCCCGCGCAGGTTCCGCAGGGCGCGGTCGCGGAGCTGCGCGTGGTCGCCGAGCCGTTCGAGCGCCTCGTCGGTGAGCATCATGACGCTCTCCGGGAGGTCGAGCGCGAGGATCTCGTACAGCCCGGGGGCGACGGTCCTGGCATAGCCGAAGGCGGCGGCGTCGATGCCGTCGCCGCTGACGACGCGGGGGTAGAGCTGGGCGCGGATCTGCTCGGGCGGCAGGGTGTCGAGGGCGGAGGGGCCGTCCATCGCGCGGACGACGAGGCCGATGTGCCGGTGGATCATGCCGGGCCAGACGCGGGGTCCGCGGCGGTCCTGGTGGCAGACGGCGGCGAGGTTCCCGAGCCCGAACCGCCGCCCCTTGTCGTCGACGACGTGGTCGGCGAAGACGGTGACCTCGAGGCCGAGTTCGGCGAAGGTCTCGCGGACCCGGCCGCGGAAGACCGCGGCCTCGCGCTGGGAGAAGTAGGCGAACTCGGGGTCCCTCGGTGCGTCGTCGCCGTCCCGCCTGGGTCCTCGTCGCAGCCACCCCACGCCTGCCCGCCTTCCGTCGCCGTTGCGGACAGGGTAGCGACTGCGGGTGTCAGCGCTTGAGCCGTCGGGTGAACTCGGCCACGGGTCCGTCCGCTTCGCGCCGTTCACCGGCCGGGAGCAGGAGTTCGGTGCGGTGCACGAGCCGGGGCGCGACGAGCGGGACGGCCGTGGCGCCGGGGACCCCGCCGGCCGCGGGGAGGGGCAGCAGCGCGAGGCCGTGGCCGGCGGCGGCCAGGGCGGCGAGGGTGCGGGTGTCGGTGCCCTCGTAGCGCAGGGCGGTGCGGAAGCCCCGTCCGGCGGGCCCGCCGTGGACGGCCCGCAGCCGGTCGAGGGGCAGGCCCGCGTCGGGGGCGTCGAGCCAGCGGGCGTCGACGAGGTCGTCGAGGCGGACGCCGGTGCGTGCGGCGAGCGGATGGCTCGCGGGCAGGACGACCGCGAGGGGTTCCTCGGCGACGCCGGTCGCGGCGAGCGGGGCGACGTCGGGCAGCCGCAGCGGATCGCTGGGCGCGGCGATGCCGTCGACGAGCCCGGCGTCGGCCTCGCCGGTGGCGACGGCGGCGGGTACCCGCTCGCGCGGCAGCCCGCGCAGGGTGGCGCCGGTGGCGGGGAGCGCGGCGAGGACCCGCGGGTGCAGGGCGAGCGGGGAGGCGGCGACGTGCAGGGTCGCGCGGGGCGCGGCCGCGAACCGGTCGAGGTCGGCGCGGGCCGCGTCGAGGCGGAGCAGCAGTGCCGTGGCGTGTTCGAGGAGCCGCTCGCCGGCCGGGGTGGGCGCGACGGGCCGCCGGGTGAGCAGCGGCAGTCCGAGGTCGTTCTCCAGGGCGGCGACGTGCTGGGAGACGGCGGACTGGGTGTAGCCGAGCGCGCGGGCCGCCTCGGAGAAGGAGGCGAGCCGGGCGACGGTGACGTACGTGCGGAGCAGGTGCGGGTCCATGGGGGTGCGGCGTTCAGGACCCGTCGGGGGCGGTGAGGAGGGCGCGGGCGTAGTGGGCGAGGGAGCGGTTGTAGCGGGGCAGCAGCGGGGCGAGGGCGCCGAGGGCGAGGGAGGCGGCCTCGCGGTCGCGGCCGGTGTCGGCGAGGGCGAGCGCGAGGAACGCGTCGACGGCTCCGCCGAGGGCGGCCTCGTCGGCGTCGAGCCGGTCGGCGGGGACGGCCCGTTCGGCGGTGAGCAGTTCGACGCTGCGGTCGGGCCGGCCGAGGTTGCGCAGGCTGCTGGCGAGCTGGATGACGGCGCGGCGCCGGCGCAGTCCGGTGAGGCCCTGGTCGAGGGCGCGCCGGTAGAGCGCGACCGCCTCCTCGGGCAGGCCGGTGGAGTCGTGGGCCGCGCCCCGCTCGAAGAGGGCGGCGGCGTCGTCCTCGGGCCGCTCGGCGGCGAGTTCGTCGACGCGGGCGCGGAACGCGGCGGGCTCGTGGTCGTCGAAGCGCTCCCAGAGCGCGGTGACGCGGTTCTCCCAGTCCTGATCGTTCGTCATGCGGCCAGCCTATCCAGCCGGGCATTAGCAACCGTGATGCGAAGTGCAGCAATCATCGTTGGACGTGAACCGCGGGTGCCGCCCAGCATGGTCGCCATGACCACCGACACGCCTCCCCAGGCTCCCCGCACGCCCCGCGTCGCCCTGGTCGGCGACCGATCCCCGCACGTCGGGTCGCACGTCCGCGTCCCCGTCCTCCTCGACTCCCTCGCCGAGCGGGACGGCCTCGTCCTCGACGCGTACTGGATCCCGACCGGGGACGCGGAGGCGCCCGGCGCCGTGAAGGGCTTCGACGCGGTGTGGGTGCTGCCCGGGAGCCCGTACGCCAGCGAGGCGGGGGCGCTCGCGGCGATCCACACCGCCCGCGAGGACGGCATCCCCTTCCTCGGCACCTGCGCCGGCTTCCAGCACGCCCTCCTGGAGTTCGCCCGGAACGTCTGCGGCCTGGAGCGGGCGGCGCACGCCGAGAACGCCCCGGCGGCCGACCCGGACGACCTCCTCGTCGCCCCGCTCTCCTGCTCCCTGGTCGGCCACGAGGGTCCCGTACGGGTCGCCCCCGGCTCCCTCGCCGAGCGGGCCCTCGGCGCCGAGCGCACGACCGAGCGCTACCACTGCGCGTACGGCCCCGACACCCGCCACCTCGACACCCTCACCGCCCACGGCCTGCGCTTCACCGGCACCGACGAGGAGGGCGCCGTCCGCATCGCCGAACTCCCCTCCCACCCCTTCTTCCTCGCCACCCTCTTCCAGCCGGAACTCGCGGGCGACGGCACCCGCCCGCACCCGCTGGTCCGGGCGCTGGCGGTGGCGGCGGCGACGCACGCGGCGGGTTAGTGCGGCAACGGTCTTCGTGGTGACGGTTGCCGTACCGGACCGAGGGCCGCGTCCGTGGGCGTTCTGCCGCCCCACCTGCCCGTGAGGGCAGGTGGGCCGGTGGAACCACGTGGCAGCGGGCGGAGGTGTGCGGATACGGTCCTTGCCGTGGCGCGTTGAATCATGCACGCGTCACATCAGGGAGGGAATTCATGCGTACACCCCTGTTCCGGCGTCTGGCCGCCACGGCCGCCGCGCTGGGACTCTCTTCGCTCGGCCTGCTCGGCGCGGGCGCCGCGCCCGCACAGGCCGCGGTGAGCGACTGCCCCACGGGGTACTTCTGTGCGTGGGCGAACACCGACAGCACGGGCTCGATGTTCAAGACGCAGTCGAGCAAGGCGACACTGGGCACGTGGGACAACAAGTTCCGCCTGATCATCAACCGCACGCCGGGTTTCGCCTGCACCTTCGACGAGCCGAACTACGAGGACGCTGCCGGGCGGTACGAGAACGACGGCTATTCCACCAGCATCGCCAGCAGGTCCGTCAGTTCGGTGAAGATCGTCCGCACGATCCGGGAGTGCGAGGGACCCGCGTACCCCTACTGGCTCGCGGAGACCTCGCCCAGGGCCGCGGGCTTCGGCGACATGAACGGCGACCGGAGGGCGGACGTCCTCGTCCGCGACCTGGTCGGACGCCTGTGGTTCCTGCCCGGTGACGGCAGTGGCCGGCTGGTCGGCACGGGCGGCTGGAACGTCTTCGACGCCATGGTCCGGCACGGCGACTTCAGCCGGGACAACCGCGAGGACGTGATCGTCCGCGAGGCGTCCACCGGCAGACTGTGGCTCTACCCCGGCACCGGGACCGGCGGCCTCGGCACGCGCAAGCTGATCGGCGCCGGCGGCTGGAACGCCATGAGCCGGATCGCCGCCTTCGGCGACCTGACCGGCGACGCGCGGGCCGACCTGCTCGCGGTGGAGAGGTCCACCGGCAGGCTGTGGCTGTACCCGGGCACCTCCACGGGCACCCTGGGCGCACGCAAGCTGCTCGGCGCCGGCGGCTGGAACGGCATGAACGCCCTGGCGGGCGTCGGCGACATGAACGGCGACGGCCGGGCCGACCTCTACGCCCGCGAGGCGTCGACCGGCAAGCTCTGGCTCTACCCGGGCAGGGTCGGCGCGCTCGGTTCGCGTGTGCTGGTCGGTAGCGGCGGCTGGAACGGCATGCCGGTGATCATCGCCAACGGCGACTGGTCGGGCGACGGCCGACCCGACCTCATCGCGACGAAGGCCGACGACGGCATGCTGTACCGGTACCCGGGTACGGGCAGCGGCGGCCTCGGAGCCGGCGACTGGCTCGGCGGCGGCGACTGGCGGGACCTGAACGGCGCCTTCTGACCCTCGAAAGGGCCTCCGCCTCCGGGCGGGGGCCCTTTCACGCACCCGGCAGCGACCGTTGCAGTACGAGGGGTGTCCTGTCGATCAGGTCGGGCTCGCGGGGCCTGATCGACGTGACGCTCCCCGGCCGCCGGCGGGACGCGTGGATCAGCAGGCGTATCCGCCGCCGTAGTTGCTCCAGAAGTTCAGCGCGGCCCAGGTCTTGGGGCCGACGATGCCGTCGACACCGGTGTCGGCACAGCCGCTGCCCTGGAACTTGATCACGGCGTCGTAGGTCTGCTGCCCGAAGATGCCGTCCACGGCGATGTGCGTGTTGGTCATGGCGGTGTTCAGCTCGCACTGCAGGGCCTTGACCGACGGACCGGTGTCGCCGTACTCCAGCATCGGCTCCGAGGTGGAGTACATTCCGCAGTTCATGGGGCTGGTCGCCGCGGCGGCGGACGTGGCGGTCGACAGACCCACGCCGGCGAGCAGGGCGGTGCCGGCGGCGACGAGGGCGAGCTTCTTGATCACGAGGATCCTTTCCTGACGGGATGTCGCCAGGAGTGTTCCACTGCCCGGAGCCGCCGCACGGCACTCCGCCGTCCCGGACGCGGAACCGGGACGCCCCCGGGACGCGCGGGACGGGGCGGGGCACCGTCCACGCGCCGGCCGCCGGCTACTGCATCGTCACGACCAGGTGCGCCCGGTCCCGGCCGCGTGCCACCAGGCGCGCGTTGGCCTCGTCGGAGTCGCGGACCCAGCGCTCGGCGCGGGCCCTGTCCTTGCCGAAGCGGACGTGCCGCTCGACGAGCCGGGGGACCCGCCGGCCGGCGTCCAGGTCGAGGTACCAGGCCTCGTCGAGCAGCGGCAGGACGGCGGCCCAGGGGCCCTCGTCGTGCAGCAGATAGTTACCCTCGGTGACGACGAGCGGTACGTCGGCGGGCACCGCTATCGACCCCGCGACCGGCTCCTCCAGGGCCCGGTCGAAGGCGGGGGCGTAGACGGTCGTGCCGGGAACGGGCGTCCGCAGCCGGGCGAGGAGCGCGGTGTACCCGTCGGCGTCGAAGGTGTCCGGCGCGCCCTTCCGGTCCGCCCTGCCCAGCCGCTCCAGCTCGGCCTGCGCCAGGTGGAACCCGTCCATCGGGACCAGCACGGCGAGCCCGCCGAGGCGGCCGACGAGCCGCGCGGCCAGCGTGGACTTCCCGGCGCCGGGGGCCCCGGCCAGCCCCAGCACACGACGGCCGCCGGGCTCGGCGAGATCCCGCGCGCGGCCCACGAGCCGGTCGAACCCCTGTGCGTCCATGCGGGCGATTGTCCCACCGTGACCGCCCGAACGGCAGTGCCCCGGCTCGCTCCCCCCTGCCCCTCGGCCACCCGGGCCTCAGCGCCCACAGGCCGATCCGCTCCCCCTCGGCCGTACGCCCGACAGACCCCGGGTCGACCCACCGGCCTCTCCCCGGGCCGATCCACCACCCCCGGCCCTTCCCTCCGTCCCGCCCCCGCCCCACCCCTCTCGGCCCTTCCCTCCGTCCCACCCGTCCCACCTCTCCCAACCCTTCCCTCCGTCCTACCCGTCCCACCTCTCCCAACCCTTCCCTCCGTCCCACCCGTCCCACCTCTCCCAACCCTTCCCTTCGCCCCTCCCCCGACCCTTGCTCCGACCCTCGATAGGGAGAGGGTCCGGCCGGGGGTGACGCGGGTCGACGTGGATGGTTCCCGCCGGTTGCGCGTATTACGTTGGGTTAATGCCGTCCATCGCACTTGTGACCCTCGTCGTCCGTGAATACGACGAGGCCATCGCCTTCTACACCGACGCCGTCGGCTTCGAGCTGGTCGAGGACACCGACCGGGGTGACGGGAGCCGCTGGGTCGTCGTCCGCCCCCGCAGCGCCTCCGGTTTCGGCGGCCTCGGCAACGCGGGCCTGCTGCTGGCCCGGGCCAAGAACGACGCCGAGGCGGCCTCGGTCGGCAGCCAGACGGGCGGCCGGGTCGGCTTCTTCCTGCACACCGAGGACTTCGCCGGCGACCACGACCGGATGACGGCCGCCGGGGTGAAGTTCCTGGAGGAGCCGCGCCACGAGCCGTACGGTTCGGTCGCCGTCTTCGAGGACCTGTACGGCAACCGCTGGGACCTGCTCCAGCCCGCCGCGTAGCACCCGCCTTAATTCGGTGTCGCCCGCGCGGCGGCGCTCCCTACACTCACGGCACGGCGCACCGACCGGTGGGCCGTGCCGTCACGTCGACCGAGGGGAGCCGACCGTGCGTTGCCGCCTGTCCGTTCCCCGTGCCCGCCGCTTCGACGTGATCCTCGCCTCTCGTGCCGGCCGGTGGCGGCTGCGCGCCCGCCATCGCCGACCCGTGGCACACCGCCCTCACTGAGGGACGTCCGGGAATCGCGCTGCCCTGTTCTCCACGCAGCAGCGAAAGGCACGACACCGTGCGTACCACCACCCTCGGCATCCGCAACCTCGGCATCCTCGCCCACGTCGACGCGGGCAAGACCACCGTCACCGAGCGGATCCTCTTCCTCACCGGTGCCACCCACAAGCGCGGCGAGGTCCACGACGGGACGACCGTCACCGACTTCGACCCGCAGGAGCGGGACCGGGGCATCACAATCTTCGCCGCGGCCGTCAGCTGCGACTGGGCGGGCCACCGGATCAACCTGATCGACACGCCCGGCCACGTCGACTTCTCCGACGAGGTCGAGCGCTCGCTGCGCGTCCTCGACGGGGCCGTCGCCGTCTTCGACGCCGTCGCGGGCGTCGAGCCGCAGAGCGAGAGCGTGTGGCGGCAGGCCGACCGGCACGGCGTGCCCCGCCTCGCGTTCGTCAACAAGCTCGACCGCGCGGGCGCGGAGCTCGACGGCGCCGTCGAGTCGATCCGTACCCGCCTCGGCGCCGTCCCGCTCCCCGTCCAGCTCCCCATCGGCCGCGAGGACGCCTTCACGGGCGTCGTGGACCTGCTCAGGATGCGGGCGTACGTGTGGGCCGACGACGCCGACACGTACACGGACGAGCCGGTCCCGGACGACCTCCGGGACGAGGCCCGCCGCCGCAGGCGACACCTGGAGGAGACCGTGGCGGAGCTCCATCCGGGCGCCCTGGACGAGTTCTGCGACCGGGACGCGCTCTCCGCGGAGACCCTCGCGGGTGCGCTGCGCGACCTCACGCTCTCCGGCGCGGCCGTCGTCGTCCTGTGCGGCTCGGCGTACCGCAACCGGGGGGTCGAGCCCCTGCTCGACGCCGTCGTCGCGTACCTCCCGGCGCCGTCCGACATGCCCCCGGTACGCGGCGAGACCCCCGCCGACCCGGAGGCGCCGTTCACCGCGCTCGCCTTCAAGGTGAGCGCGACCGCCACCGGCCGCATGACCTACCTCCGCGTCTACGCGGGCACGATCGGGAAAGGAGACACCGTGCTGGACACGACCGCGGGACGCACCGAGCGGATCGCCCGCATCCTGCGCGTCCAGGCCGACCGCACGACCGAGGCCGACACGGCCCGCGCCGGTGACATCGTCGCCGTCGTCGGCCCCAAGTCGGCCCGCGCCGGCGCGACCCTCTGCGCCCCGGACGCCCCGCTCGTCCTCGAACCGCCCTCGACCGCCGACCCGGTCGTCTCGGTGGCCGTCGAGGCACGCCGCGGCACGGACACCGGCCGCCTCGCGACGGCCCTCGCCCGCATGACGGAGGAGGACCCCTCCCTCGTCGTGCGGTCCGACCCGGAGACGGGCCAGACCGTGCTGTCCGGCCTCGGCGAACTCCACCTGGAGGTCGCGGTGGAGAAGCTCCGGCGCGACCGCGGCCTCGAGGTCACGGTCGGCCGCCCCCAGGTCGCGTACCGCGAGACGGTGACGAAGGGCGTCACCGGCCTGCTCTACCGCCACGTCAAACAGGACGGCGGCGCGGGCCAGTTCGCCCACGTCGTCATCGACGTCGAACCACTGGAGTCCGATGAGGAGTTCGCCTTCCGCTCCACCGTAACGGGCGGCCGCGTCCCGCAGGAGTACATCCGCGCGGTCGAGGCCGGCTGCCGGGACGCCCTCACCGAGGGCCCCCTCGGCGGCCACCCGGTGACCGGCGTCCGCGTCACCCTCGCGGACGGCGCCACCCACCCGAAGGACTCCTCGGAGATGGCCTTCCGCACGGCCGGCCGCTTCGCCCTGCGCGAGGCACTGCGCGCGAGCGTCGTCACCCTCCTGGAGCCGGTGGCCGACGTCACGGTCACCGTCCCCGCCGAGTCCGTCGGCTCGGTCCTCGGCGACCTCGCCTCCCGCCGCGGCCGCGTCACGGACTCCACGACCCGCTCCGGCACGGCCGTGGTCACGGCGACGGTCCCGCTCGCCGAACTCTTCGGCTACGCGTCCCGCCTCCGCGGCCGCACCCAGGGCCGCGGCACCTTCACCACCCGCCCGGCGGGCTACGCCCCGGCCCCGTAGGACCGTCGGACGTCGCCGTCCGGCCCGCACGAACGGTGCGGGCCGGACGCGCGGCGGCCACGTCCGTGCGCTGCCGCGGGCGGAGACGTAGGCGGAGGCGGAGGCGGAGGCGTACGGAAGGTCAGTCGTCCGCCCCGGGCGTCCAGGTGTAGCGGAAGCGGAGGGCGGCGACCGCGTCCTGGGCGTGGCGCAGGGCCTCGGCCGGGGTGGTGCCGACGGTCAGGACGGCGGCGGAGCGGTCGGAACTCCGCCGGACGGTGGTCTGCGGGCTGCCGGGCTGCTTGAGCAGGTCGACGCGGTGGACGTGCGGCAGGCCGCGGACCTCCTCCACTCCCTGGATCTCGGTGAGGACGTTGCTCGGCGGTCCGGACGGGTCGGCGAACCAGACGGCGGCCGCACCCGCCGCGGTGCCGGCGGCGGCCAGGAGCGGGGACACGTCCTCGCCGATCGCCTGCCGGGCCACCAGCTCGTGCACGTCGACGCCGGTGGCGAGCTCGACCAGGTCCATGATCGAGTCACCGCCGATCCGGTTGTGGGTCTCGATGATCCGCGGGCCGTCGGCGGTGAGGACGAGCTCGGTGTGCGAGGGGCAGTCGTGGAAGCCGAGGGTGTCCAGCACCCGCTCCACGTACGCGGTGATCGCGGCCTCGGCGGCCGGGTCGAGCGGGGCGGGGACGAGGTGTCCGCGTTCGACGAAGGTCCGGGCGTCCTTGTACTTCTTGGTGATCGCGAGGATGTGGTGACGGGTCCCGGTCGAGACGGCCTCGACGCTGTACTCCTCGCCGACCAGGAACTCCTCGACCATGACTCCGCGTTCGAGCCGCTCGCCGAGGCGCCGCAGGGCGGGTTCCAGGTCGTCGGCGGTGTCGATCCGGGCCACTCCGGTGCTGGCCTCGCCGTCCACCGGCTTGACGACGCAGGGAAAGCCGACCGCGGTGACCGCGGCGCGGACCGACTCGTGGTCGCGGGCGAGCCGGTGACGGCAGCCGGGGACACCGTGCCGGTCGAGGACCTCCCGGGTGCGGGACTTGTCGAGGACCCGCTCGAAGAGTTCGACGTCGACCGCGGTCGGGACGCCGAGCCGGTCGGCGACGGCCTCGACGATCCGGTAGGTGTGCTCGTTGAAGGCCACCACGGCGTCGAACGGGGCCTCGGCGTGCAGTACTTCGGCGACGGCGACCCACAGCTCGGGGGCGTCGGCGTCGAGGACGACGGTGTGCCGGTAGACGCCCGTGGCGTCCTCGGGGCGGGCCCGGCCGCGGGGCATCAGCAGGACCAGTTCGTGTCCCAGGTCGTGCAGTCGGTCGTGGCACATCCGGTTGGTGCCCACCACCAGTACTCGCATCTCGCGTCCTTCGCCTTGGGGAACTGTTCGGTGCCGCGGGAGCGGGAACAGCGGGAACATCAGCCGGGCGTCCGCCACCGGACGGCTCGCCCCGGACGGGTCGTCAGCCGACGGCCTTCGCGGGCTCCACGGGGTCGGCGAGAGCCCGCAGGCCGGGGCTGCTCACCCGCAGCCGCTGGGTGAGCAGCGCGGAGAGCAGGGCGAACCCCGCGGCGAACAGCCAGAAGTCGGCGCCGCGCCCGCCGTCGCCGAGCCAGCGGTAGACCGCCACACCGAGGCCGGCGCCGACGGCTTCGCCGAGGGCGTTGCCGATCGAGAAGACGCCGTAGCCGAGGGCGCGGCTCCGGTCGCCGAGCAGCCGGAGCAGCAGTACGTCCATGGTGGGTACGAACATCATCTCGCCCAGGGTGAACAGCACCACGCCGACCACCGCGCCGGAGTAGCCGGGAACCAGGTGGACGGTGGCGAAGGCCAGCGCGAAGGTGGTGTAGGCGGCGACGGTGGTGACGGTCTGCCGGCCCTTGGAGAGCTTCTCGCTCAGCCGGGTGACGCCGAGTTGGGCGACGACGATGAGCAGCGCGTTCAGCGTGTACAGCCAGCCGAGGCGGTCGACGGCCCCGGTGTCGGAGGAGACGTGCAGGGCCAGCGCGTTGAACAGCTGGCCGTAGCAGCACCAGCCGAGCAGGTTGATCAGCATGAACGAGCGCATGCCGGGCAGCGCGAGGATGTCGAGGTAGCCGCGCAGCGAGGAGTCGGGGGCGCGGACCCGGCTGTCCGTCCGCAGACGCCGGTAGTTGAGGAAGGTGATCAGGCCGGCCAGGCAGTAGACCGCCGAGACTCCGCTGAGCACCAGGCCGTGCTGGTGGCGCTGGACGAAGAACAGGGCCACCGGGGCGGCCAGTGCGGAGGCGACGTTGACCGCGATGTTGATCAGCGAGAACAGCCGGGCGCGGTCCCCGGTGCGGTCGCTGGCGTCGGCGGCCAGCTGCTTGCTGGCGAGGGCGTTGACCGAGACGCCCAGGCCCGCCAGCGCGAGGACGGCGGCGGTGGCGGGCAGCCCGTCGGCGATCCGCAGTGCGGTGAAGCCGACCGCCGCGGTGAGGCAACCGAGCAGCACCGACAGGGCCGCCGGGATCCGGTCCAGCCAACGCGCCAGCGGCACCTTGGAGACCTTGTTGGCGATGGTGAAGACCAGGATCAGGAAACCGGCCTGCCCGCCGCTGAAGCCGGCTGCCGTCAGCGACACCACGAGCGTGGAGAGCAGGCCGAACAGGCCCATGTTGGTCATGAAGTAGTGCAGCGTGATGGATCGGGTGCTGCCGCGGGCCGCGGAGGCGTCCGCCGGGGTCGGCCCGCTCATACGGCCCGCTGCGCGGCGGGTTCGAGCCGGACCAGGTCGCGGGCGGCCTCGGCCTTGGCGACCGCGTCGGCGGTGGACTCGCCCTCGCAGATCACATAGCCCTGCCGGGCGTCCGAGGAGGCAAGGTCGGTGAGCACCCGGCCGGGCGTCAGGGTGGAGGCCATGCGCACCAGGCCGGGTGCCCGCCGGGCGTCCTCGAGTCCGTGGACCTCGCCGACGGTGGTGTGCTCGAAGGCGAGGAAGCGGATCGCGGCGGCCTGGGCGCGCGGGGTACGGGCGGGCGCGGGCAGGCCGAGCAGACCGGTGAGCGTCTCGCTGATCACGTCCACGCCGGTCACCAGTTCGGTCAGCTCCCATATCTGGTCGCCGCCGGCCCGGGTCTGCGCCTCGATGAGCCGGGGGCCTGCCGCGGTCACCCGCAGCTCGGTGTGGACCGGGCCGGTGCGCTGCCCGATCAGGTCGAGGAAGCGCAGCACCAGCGCGTCGATCGCCTCGCGCACGTCCGGGGCGAGCCGGGCGGGCTGCTGGTGGCCGAGCTCCACGAAGCCGGGGGCCCCGGTGGTGAGCTTCTCGGTCACCATGACGATCTCGTGCTTGCCGCCCTGGGAGAGGGACTCGACGCTGTACTCGGGCCCGTCGAGGTACTCCTCGGCGAGGACCGGCCCGTCCGTCCAGCGGGTGGTCCAGGTCCAGCGCTCGGCGATCTGGCTGTCCTCGGTGACCAGGTACACGCCCTCGCTGAGGCCGCCGGCGGTGGGCTTCAGCACGATCGGTCCGCCGCCGAGGCCGGCCATGAACGCGCCGGCCTCGGCCGGATCGGCGCACACCCGGTGGCGGACGGGGCTCAGGCCGTGGCGGTCGAGCAGTTCCCGGGTGCGGGTCTTGTCCCGGGTCGCCAGGACCGCTGGGAGGTTGTCGCCGGCCGCGCCGAGGTCGATCGCGCAGCGCGAGGCCGGCTCCAGGCCGTACTCGGTGAAGGACAGCACCGCGTCGAAGGGGTCGGCGGCGTGCCACTTCCGGACCACCGGCAGGATCTCCTCCCACTGCCGGTAGTCGAGCACGGCGTAGTTCTCCGCGCCCGCACGGTGGTCGGCGTCCTCCCGCTCGGGGATCTGGACCATCGAGTAACGCAGGCCCAGTCGACGGGCCTTGGGCACCTCGTGCCCAGGCCCGCCGACGAACAGTACGTGTCGTCCCGTCACGGGAAACCGCCTTCCAGAACTCTTCTACTCGGACCTCGGGAGCTCGGGGAGCTCGGGCCGGTGCCTACTGGCGCAGGCGGGAGAGGTCGATGTCCATCTGGTGCGCCAGCGCCCGGCCGCGCGCCATCACCACGTCGAACAGCTCCGAGTGGGTCACCTTCAGCTCCTCGGGGTTGAGGGCGAGGGCGAGCAGCTCGCCGATCCGCTGGCGGACGTGCAGGCGCAGGTTGGCCTCGTCCAGGGCCTTGCGGCCGAGCCCGATCGAGTCGCTCAGCAGCACGATCCGGTGGAACCACCAGGCCGGCAGGTAGAGCACGTCGCCCGGCTTGAGCACGAAGCGGGTGAGCCGGGTGGCCGGCGAGTCGAGCAGGGCCCGGACGTCGAGTTCGCCGTCCGGACCGGGGAGCAGCTCGGCGTCGGGGCCCATGACGTACCAGAGCTTCTCGCCGACGATCTGGGCGTGCAGCACGTCGACCGAGTACGAGTCCTGGTGCAGCCGGGTGATGCCGCCCTGCTGGCCGAGCCACAGCTGGTGGTTGGTGGAGGCCGCGTCGCCGTACAGGCTGCGCCGGAAGTCGTACTGGGCGATGTCCAGTTCGGGCATGTCCTCGGCCAGCTCCGGGGCGGTGGTCTTGTAGTACCACTCCTGGAGGTAGATCGGGGCCGCACCGGTGCCCGCGCTCTCCTTGAGCAGGGTGACGAACTCGGCGAAGGTGGTCTTCTTCGCCGCCGCGCTGCTGTAGCTGTCGACCACGACGGGGACGTCCCCGCAGCGCTCGGCCAGGTTGTCGAAGGTCCAGTCGCGCACCGACGGCCAGTTCGCGGCGTAGCCCTCGAGGACGACCGGGCGGCCCTTGGCTCGGTACTCGGCGTCGAACTCCTCGTGGGTGAGGTCGGTGCGGCGCTCGATGTCGGGCGCGGTCTCCAGTGCTTCGGCGAGCGGTCCGGACGTGAACGCCGCCTCCACCGCCCGGAGGCTGTCCAGGTCGCGCCGCTTCAGGTAGTTGGGTTCGATCGCCATCGCGTTCAGCTCATCCTCTGCGGGTCGATTGCCGGGTCGGTCGCCGGCCTGGGCGACGGGATCGGGAGCGGGGCCGACAGCACGCGCGCGATCGTCCGCACCACGCGCTCCCGGTCGGCGGGCTCGTCGGGCAGCCGGCGGTGGACGAAGTGGTCGTAGCCCTCCAGCCAGAGGACCTCGGTCGAGCGGGCCCGCCCGGCGCTGTCCAGGTAGCCCTCGACCACGGTCCGGGCGACCACCTGGTCCTCGGCGGCGCCGATGATCAGCAGGTCGCCGTCGAACTCGGCCAGGCCCGCGTAGGCCGGCGAGTCGGGGTAGTTGCCGGGCCGGGCGAGGCTGCTGCCGTCGAAGGGCGAGTCGGCGGCGGACGCCGGGTAGGCCGCGGGACAGAAGAACACCAGCGCGCGCGGGCGTAGTTGCGGTACCAGGGTGGCGGCCAGGTGCGCGCCCATGCTGGTGCCGATCAGCACGGGCGCACGGTCCTGGTCGAGGTGGGCGGCGGCGGCCCGGGTCTCCGCCAGCCGCCCGCGCAGGGTGGACTCGCGCAGCAGGCCGGTGCTGTCCCCGTTGCCGGAGAAGTCGAAGCTGAGCCAGCCGAGGCCGGTCGGCTCCAGCTCTTCCAGCAGGTAGCGGATCCGGTGGCGGCTCGACGTCTCGCCGAGGCCGTGCAGGGCCAGCAGGGCCGGTCGCGAGCCGTCGGCCGGAGCCGTCCGGGTCGCGGTGAGCTTCTGGCCGTTGCCCTCGAAGACGAGGTCCTCGGTGTCCACGGTGTGCTTGTCCCCCTCGGTGAACTGCGGTGAGATGCCTGACAGGATCCGGGTCAGCCCCGGGTGAGGCCGCTGAAGCGCTCGCTGCGCACGGTGGGCCACTCGTCGCGCAGGATGCTGTAGTAGATGACGTCGCGGCGCCGGCCGCCGGGCATGTAGTTGAAGCTGCGCAGCACGCCCTCCTCGGTCGCGCCGATCCCGGCCAGCCCGCGACGGGCCCCGGTGTTCAGCACGTCCGTCTTGAACTCCACGCGCTCGCAGTCGAGTTCGCCGAAGGCGTGGTCGAGCAGGGCGAGCTTGGCGGACCGGTTGATCCCGGTGCGCCGGGCGGCCGAGCAGACCCAGGACCAGCCGATCTCGACCCGCCGGTCGGCCTCGGCCAGGTTGCCGTACGCGCTGGAGCCGACGATCCGGCCGGTGGCGTTGTCGACGATGGCGTAGACGATGCGGGTGCCGTTCAGGCTGTCCTTGACCGCGGCCTCCACGAAGCCGTCGAGGTCCTCCGGGGTGGCGATCCGGGTGACGAAGTACTCCCAGGTCTCGGGCTCGTAGACGATCCGCGAGAACTCCTCGACGTCGCCGATCCGGACCCGCCGCAGCGTCACCCGATCGTTGGACAGCACCGTGTCCGCCAGCTTCTCCCAGCCCATCATTCCTCCGACTTCTCGGTGCGCGGTCGGCCGACCGCAGCGGTCACCAGGACGGGCAGTCCGTCCTCGGTGCCGTCGTTGTACACGGTGTGCTTCTGGTACACCAGGTCGAGATCGTCGCCGTACACGCGGCCGATCTCCTTGCGCACCAGTTTGAACTGCGCGTTCAGCAGTGCGTTGTCGACGGAGAACCGTTCCCCCGCGACCACCACGCCGTAGATCCGCTGCTCGTAGCGCAGTTCGTCGTTCAGACGGCCGATCGCGGCGGCCAGGGCCTCCGGGTCGGTGTCGGCGGCGGCCGGCGAGACGACCGCGCTCAGGTACGGCTTGCCGTCGCCGAAGACCGCGCAGTCGTGCACCTCGGGCAGCTCGCGCAGCCGTTCCTCGACCGCCGGGACGAGGATGTTCAGTGCCCCGCTGAGGGTGACGATGTCGTCGACCCGGCCGTCGATGTAGAGGAAGCCGTCCTCGTCGACGTGGCCGATGTCGAAGGTCTTGACCTCACCGGTGGGCAGGTAGGTCTTCTCGTTGGCGCCCGGTCCGCACCAGGTGTAGCGGGTGTTCACCGGGTCGAGGCCGCCGACGATCAGGATGCCGTCCCGGTCGAAGCGGATCCGCTTGTGCGGCAGCACCTTGCCGACGCTGCCGACCCGGTGTGCGCCGGGGTGGTTCTTGGCCACGATGCAGGTCTCGTTGAGGCCGTAGCCCTCGTAGAGTGGGACGCCGCAGTCGTTGAAGAAGTCCAGCACGGCCCGGCCGGCCGGGGCCGAGCCGGTCCACAGGTAGCGGATGCGGCCGCCGAGTTCGGCCTGGACCGCGGCCCGTCGGCCGTCCGGGTCGGCGGGCGCGCCGGCTGCCTCGAGCCGGGCCTTGACCTGCTCGTAGAAGCCCGGAACGCCCATGATCACGGTCGGTTCGGTGGCCTGCGCCACCTCGATCACGTTGGCCCGGTCGGCCAGGGTCAGGTCGTGGCCGTGGGCCAGCGCCGAGTAGATCCAGTAGCGCTGCTGGAGGAAGCGCACCGGCAGGAAGACCAGCACGTTGTCGCCGTCGCCGTGGGCGAACATCTCCTGGACGGCGGCGATCGACCGGTTGACGCTGGCGACCGTCACCTCGATGCCCTTGGGCACGCCGGTGGAGCCCGAGGTCTGCTTGATCGCGAAGACGTCCGCCGGGTCGTACGGCCGGCGGGCCGGCAGCGACGCCGGGTCGGCCCCGGTGTCCTCGGCCCAGGCCGCCACGGTGGCGATGTCCCGGACGCCGCTCTCCTCCGGCCCGTCCTCGGCGAACAGCAGGGTGAGGCCGAAGTCGGCGATCAGCTGCTCCGGCCGGTGGCGGCCGGGCTCGAAGCCGGCCACCACGGCGCCGAGCTTGAGCACGGCCAGGTCGAGCAGCACCCACTCGATCCGGTTGCGGGACGTGATCCCGATCCGGTCGCGGGCCTTCACCCCGGCGGCGTGCAGGTGGCAGGCCACCCGGGCCGCACCGCGGTCCAGCTCGGCGAGGGTCATCGAACGGACCTCGTCGCCGACGCGGAACCTGATCCGGTGCACGCTGTCCCGGCACTCCGTCGTGGCGACGGTGTTGAGCGTGTCGGGAACGGGCGCGGCGAGGTCGAGAGTGGAGCCCGCGCTCTGATCGGCCACGGTGCTGATCCTCCTGGAGGGTGGGGACGGGACGGGACGGTACTACGGTCAGGCGGGCGAGACACCGGCCAGGTCGCCGGCGGCCAGGGCGTACGGGCGCAGCCGCTCCCAGGCCTGCGAGGCGTACCAGGCCTTGTCGAAGCCGCCGACCGGGCCGACGGGCAGGGTGCCGTCCTGCAGGCCCTGGGCGAGGGTGCGCCACATCTCGTCGACCAGCGAGCAGTGCCGGACGGCGTCGACGAGCTCGGTCATCGTGTACGGCGGGCCCTCCATCCGGACCAGCCGGATGTCGTAGCAGCCGCGGTAGCCGTGGCCGAACACGCTGAACGGCGGGTGCCAGACCTGCGCGCCGGGCGCGCGGAGCGTGTAGCGCACCCGGGAGGCGACGTGGCCCCCGTGGTGGAACTCGGAGTGCTCCGCGATGTCCGGGATCTGCGGCGGGAAGAAGTAGTGCCGCTTCTCCGGGATCTCGGCCCGGTCGTACTCGCCGGGGGCGAAGTGCCAGCGGTTGTACATCATCCGCTGGGCGGCCCGCCAGATGATCGGGGTGGTCTCCTCGCCGACGTGCGCCATCCGGGTGGGGCTCGGCAGGCAGCAGCAGAAGAAGTCGCCCTTCTTCAGCGCCAGCACGCCGTCCGGCCCGCCCGGCCGCGCGCCGCGCAGCCCGTTCAGGTCGCGCACCGAGCTGCTCATGCCGTAGTCGGAGTCGGTCGTCACGATCGCCGACAGCACGATCGCGCCGAGCAGTTCACCGACCGCGCTGTGCTCCCGGAGGACCTCCTCGGACGCCGCCTCGGCGTCGAGGGCGACGGCGGCCACCGTCATCGCCCGCACGTCCTCGCGGACGTTGCCGCTCGGCGTGATGCCGAGGTTCAACTCACCGTGCCGGGCGATCAGATCGGGCATCACCTGGGGGTCGCGCGGGAGCGGGAACTCCAGCATGTGCTCGTTCTTGACGAAGGTCAGGCCGTTGATGCGCCGGTAGCGCATCAGCTGCGAGCGGTCGACCTCGTACATCAACCCACGTATCAGCTCCGCGAGTTCCAGCAGCGGCAGGGCAGCCGGGTTGCCGGGATCGCGCTCCAGGGCGGCGCAGTACTGGGCGTTGCGGTTGATCAGGAACTCCCGCACTCCGGTGGCGGAGAGCTGGCGTCCGTTGAACTCCTCGAACCGCACCGACCGGCCGCTGAGGAACAGCGCGTAGGCCAGGACGACGAACAGCCGGTCGGCCGGCCGCCAGGTGTCGACCGGACATTCCCGGAGGTTCGCCAGCAGGCCTTCCCGGGTCAGGGTGTTCGTTCCCGCGTCGGACTTCGAGAAGACCTCGCGGCCGATCAGGATGTACACCGTCTCGACCCGCTCGACCCAGTCGGCGAGCCGGGCCAGCCGGTCGTCGAGTTCGCCGTTCTTCTCCCACTCGCGCAGCAGTGCCTCGACCTCGGCGCGGTCGGCGGCTTCCCGGGCTTCGACCACCCGGGTCTCCTCGGCCACCATGTCGAGGAGCTCCTGCGGCACCCGCAGGCCGCCGAGGCGTTCGGCGCCCGCTTCGGGCAGCTCGCCGGGCCCCCAGAGGTTCAGTCCGGCCAGCGGTGACCGGGTGACCGGCACCAGGCCCGGCGCGGGCGGCTCGGCGGTGGCGACGAACTCGACGTCCGACCGGCCCAGCACGTGCTGCACCAGGATCGACTCCCAGGCGGTCAGCCGGGACCAGGCGAGTCGGAGGGGTATCCGTCCGTTCCTGGTGAGTTCGGCGAGCAGTGTGTCGGTCGCCGCCGAGACGGCGGTGAGGGGCTCGCCGGAGAGTGTCGGAATCACGACTCTCCTCCCCGTACGTGTGGTTCGACAGAAGTATCGGCAGAAGGGCCGGTCACGAGGGGATCGGCCACGAGGACGAGGTCAGACGAGCGCGTGACGCTCGAACAGGCAATGCCAGGGGTCACCATTTTCACTGCCTTCCAGGGGAGTCGAAAGATCGGAAGGTGCACTTCTGAAGGCGATCCGGTGGACTCCGGGCTCGCTCCAGTCAGCGACTCCGAGGACGAGGCTCGTCCGGCCGGAGCCGCCGGTGAGCACGGTGGAAGCGGCGGCGTCCCGCTCCGTCGGCGCGGTCCGGGTGAAGCCCAGCGCCCCTTCGCAGAAGGCCGCGTAGCTTTCGAGGCGATCGGCCGGGCAGCGGATCGCCAGGTGGTCGAATCCGTGGACCGGGCCGGTCGGGTGGGCGGGTGCGCCCGGGGTGGCGGCCCAACGCCGCCCGGCGGGCAGTGCGGGACCGCCGTCCGGGCTCGCCGGGAGCAGGGTGTGGGAGAAGACGGCGGCTCCGCCCACGACCGCGTTGCCGTGTGCCGAGCGGCGCACGCTCGCGCCGGCCGCCAGCGCGGCACCCTGGACGGCGCCGACGGAGCGGCAGTTCAGGGCGATGTCGGCGACGCCCTCCCCGTGTTCGGACAGGAACCGCCAGGTGCCGCGACCGGAGGTGACGACCAGTTGGACCGGTCCCTGCCGGAGCAGGACCGAACTGCGGTCCATCTCCACGCAGTCGGCGACCCGCGTGAAACCCAGTGCCGACACCAGGTGCCGGACCGCCCGGACTTTGTCCTTGGCGTACAGCTCTACGTACGCGATGTCCTCGACCGTCACGGGGTCACGGCTCCTTGCAGGGGGTGGGTCCGACGGGTGTCAGGCGGGCTGGGCGGTGAACTCCCGCTCCCGCTCGATCTCGGCGGTGGTCTTGGCCATCCGTCCGGTGGTGCGGCGCAGGATCGGCGGCGCCATCACGGAGGTGACCACCGCGACCAGCACCACGATGCTGTAGGAGGCCGGGGTGAGCACGCCGATCCGCAGGCCCACCGAGGCGAGCACGATCTCCACCACGCCGCGTGCGTTCAGCCCGGCGCCGACGGCCAGCGATTCGCCGGGGGAGAGCCGTCCGGCCCGGCCGCCGAGGTAGCCGCCGGCGAACTTCGCGCCGATGGCGACCAGCAGCGTGACCACGCCGGCCAGCATCACCTGCGGGTCCCGCAGCGCCGAGAGGTCCACCTGGAGGCCGGCGGTGGCGAGGAAGAGCGGGGCGAGGACGGCCATCACGAAGGTGCGCATGGAGTCCAGCGAGCGGCGGCTCTCACCGCCGAGCGAGCCGATCACGATGCCGCACAGGAACGCGCCGAGGATCGGCTCCATGCCCAGTGCGTGGGTGCCCGCGGCGGACAGCACGATCAGCACCACGATGACCGCGATGCTGAGCTCCCGCCCGGCCGCGCGCTCCACCGGTTGCAGGATCCGCCGGATCAGCGGGCGGGCGACGAAGGCGGCGACCGCCAGCACCAGCAGCAGGTAGCCGACCGACTCGGCGACCACGCCCATCTGCAGCCCGAAGGTGGCCATCGCCGCGACCACGGACAGCAGCAGCCATCCGACGATGTCGCTGACCGCGGCCGAACCGATGATGATCTGGCCGACGTTGCGGTGCAGCAGCCCCATGTCCAGCAGGGTCTTGGCGATCACCGGAAGGGCGCTGACCGCGACCGCCACGCCCATGAACAGCGCGAAGGTCGGCCGGTCCCCCGCGTTCCCCAGCATCGCCGCGGGGAGTACGAAGCCGAGGCCGAAGCCGAGCGCCAGCGGCAGCAGCACGCTGCCGGCGCTCACCCAGGCGATCGCCCGCCGACGGCGGACCAGCAGCCCCAGGTCGATGTGCGCGCCGGTGATCCCCACCAGCAGCAGCACGCCGAGCTGGGCGACCGCGCCCAGCAGGTGCATCTGGCCGGGGTCGCGGGGCAGCAGCCAGCCGGAGAGGCCGGGGGCCAGGTTGCCGAGCAGCGAGGGGCCGAGCAGCACGCCGGCGGTGAGTTCGCCCACCACGGCGGGCATGCCGATCCGGACGGCGAGCCGGCCGAGGCCGGTCGCCACCCCGAGCAGCAGGCCGATCTGCAGCAGCAGCACCAGCAGGTGGTGGTGGTCGATGCCGGGGACCGGCGCGGTGGCGAGCAGCATCGTCACGACTCCTTCCGCGCCGGCGCGCCGAGGTACAGGCCGTCCTGCTCCAGGGCCCGCAGCGCGCGGTAGTCGCGCTCCACGTCCGCCGGGTCCTCGGCGGCGAGGTAGACGTACCCGGGCGAGTTGATCAGGTCGGTGGTGGCCTCCAGCGGCGCACCGGGCCGGACTCCGTGGGTGAGGCCGACCAGCGTGGGCAGCTGTTCGAGCTGCGCCGTCCAGTCCAGTGACTGCACCAGCCCCGCCTCGTGGTTGATCAGGGCGACGTTGCGCACCGCGCTGGACCAGGTGACCGCGCCATCGTCGAAGGCGAGGAGCCGGCCCGGGTCGATCAGCGAGTCGGCGAAGAGCGCGGTCTGCGAGATCCCGGAGAACTTCTCCACCAGGGCGGGCGTGGTGCCGCCGCCCAGCCGGGCGCCGGTCTCGATCAGCACCGGCCCGCGGGCGGTCATCATCACCTCGGTGTGGGCGGCCCCGGAGACCACGCCCAGCGCGTCCAGTGCCGCGGCGACGAAGGCGCGCAGCGGCGCGGCCTCGGCCGAGCCGACCGGCACCGGCTCCTCGTAGTCGTAGATCGGGAAGCCCGAGCCGCCGGTCCGCTTGGTGTAGCGCCACAGCTCGGCCACCCGGTGCACGCCCTCGTGCGAGACGGTGTTGGCGTAGTACTCGACGCCGTGCACCCGCTCCTGGACCAGCACCACGGCGTTGCGCTGCCCGTACAGGTTGGCGGCGGCGAGCACCACCCGGCAGGCCTCGCGCACCTCGGCCGGGGTGCGGCAGAAGCGGACGTTGTCGGTGCCGGCGCTGCTCGGCGGCTTCACCACGGCCTCGGTCAGGCCGCGCTCCAGGAACCAGGCCTCGGCCTCGGCGGCGTCGTCGAAGGCCTCGCCGAGGGGGGTGGCCACCCCGGCGGCGGCCGCGACCCGGCCCATCAGCACCTTGTCGCGGCGGGCCGCGATGGTCTCGTGGCGGTTGCCCGGCAAGCCCATCAGGTGGGCCAGGGTGTCCGCGAGGATCACTCCGGACTCGGTGCCCGCCACCACCCGCCGGACGCCCAACCGGGTCAGTTCGGCGGCGAGTTCGGACGGCTCGCCGCCGCCGGCCAGGGTGGCCTCGTAGTCCCCGGGCTCGAAGCCCCGGGTGAAGTACTCCGACATCTGCGGCGAGCTCTGCACGTGGATGCAGGCGCTTCCGCGGTTGCGCAGCGCGGACACCAGCGCGCGTCCGGTCGAGTAGCCGTCGACGACCGCGATCCTCATGACGTCGACCCGCCCTGCTCCGAGGACTCGTCCTCGGAGTCCTTCTGGTAGAGGGAGCACGCGACCCGGGCCCCGCCGTTCATGCTGACCACGCCGACCTCCGGGTTGGTGCTGCCGCGCACGAGGCAGCCGTTGTAGCCGTCGCCGCCGGTGACCCGGGGGTCGGTGGCGAAGACGCCCCAGTTGAGGTAGAGCTCCTGCGAGCCGCTGCCCTCGTTGGCGGGGAACAGTTCGGGCACCGGGCGGATCCGCCGCTGCACCACGTACGGGCCGTCCATGGCGGCCGCCAGCTGCTCCCGCCACTCCTCGGCGGAGACCGTCCAGCCGGGCACGACGCCGGTGCCGCCGTGCAGCAGGGTGGGCTTGAGGATCAGGTCGTGCTGCTCGGCCGCCGCGTGCGCCACCAGGTCGATCTCCTGGCCGGCCTGGTCGGTGGCGGTGCGCCGCACGTGCCGGGTCCAGGGCAGGAAGCGGTCGACGACCTCGCGCTCCTGGTCCGAGAAGGCGTGGCGGTTCTCGTCGTCGGAGAGCATCGCCAGCGCGCCCTTGTTGCCGTACAGCTCGGCGTCGAGGCGGCTGAACATGCCGATCCTGCCCTCCTCGAAGGCGCGGAGGACCGGTGCGACCAGCTCCTCGTCGGCGGGGGTGGAGATCTCCTCGACGAGGAAGAAGCGGTAGACCACGTCGATGGTCCGGCCGTGCACCTCCAGGCGCCCGCCGCGCTCGCTGATCTGGCCGACGTGGCAGGGGACGGCGTCGATGCCGAAGCCGTCGAAGAGCGCCGCCATCACCTTCAGCCGCGGCTCGTAGCTCTTGAAGCTCTCCGGCCAGTCGACCAGCGCGACCACCGGGCGGCGGCTGCCGTCGCCCATGTGCTCGGCGCACTCGGCGAACAGGGTCTGCACGATGCCGTGCAGGGTGTCGACGTAGTCAAGCCGGTGCTCGGCGGCGAACTCTGCCAGCGCCGGATGGGCCAGCATCGCCCGGCAGATGCCGGCGTTCTCGAAGCCTCCGAGCGCGCTGGTGATGTTGAGCTCCAGCAGCTTGAAGCCGTCCGCGTCGCGGTAGCAGTCGGAGCGGGCCAGCGGGAGCAGCGGCTGCCCGGCCTTGGTGGCCCGCTCGACCACGGACGCCTGGGTCTCGGTCATCCCGACCGCGCGGGCCAGGGCGCCGGCGTCGCCGCCGAACAGCCGCTCCGGGAGCTGGGTCAGCAGGGTGTGCACGGTGCCCAGGTCGGCGGCCAGCCGGGCCCGTTCGGCGGCGGAGACGAAGACCGGGGCGGGCAGGTAGCGGCCCCGGTAGGCGACCGCGACCAGCTCGTCGGCGACGACCTGCCGCATCAGCTCCTCGGGGCCGGTGCCGCGCCGGGCGAGGTGCGCCAGGTAGTCCGCGGCCAGCCCGGAGCGGGGGACGAGCGGAGCGTGCGAAGGCTGCGTCATGAGGGGGTGGCTCTTTTCTCGGTCGGCTTGGCGGTACGGGGCACCGGGTGGCGGCGCGGGGGCTCCGCTCAGGGAGTCGCCGCGATCGCCTGCAGGTGCGCCAGACAGTGCCGCAGCTGATCCAGTGGGACGAACTCGTCGGCGGTGTGGGCCTCGCTGATGAAGCCCGGGCCGCAGACCACGGTCGGCAGCCCGGCGATGCCCCGGATCAGTCCGGCCTCGGTCCCGAACGGCACGTACTCCGGCGCGGTGTCCTGCCCGGTCGCCGCCGTGGCGCGGGCGATGAAGGCGTGGTCCGACTCCATCGCGAAGGAGGGGGTGTCGGAGAGCTGCTCCAGCTCGGCCTCGGCCGGCGCGTAGCGCTTGCGCATCGCGGCCAGCAACTCGCCCTCGGTGTACCGGCGCAGCTCCTCGGCGATGTCCGCGCAGGCGTGGTCGGGAACGTTGCGGATCTCCAGCTCCACCGTGCAGCCGTCCGGCACGATGTTGGCCTTGAGGCCGCCCTCGATCCGGCCGACGTTGATCCAGGAGTGGCCGATGGAGAACCGCTCGTCGTACGGACCGGAGTCGCGGAAGCGCTCGTTGAGCGACTCGGCGAAGCCGATGAACTCGGCGGCCGACACGATCGGGTTGGCGGTCTGGGAGGCGAGCGCGGCGTGCTTGGGCTCGCCGGTCAGCCGCAGCCGGTAGTTCTGCTTGCCCTTGTGGCCGACGACCACCCGCATGCCGGTGGGCTCGCCCACCACGACGCCGGTCACCTCGCCGGTCCAGGTCCGCATCTCCTCGACCAGGCTGCGGGCGCCGACGCAGCCCACTTCCTCGTCGTAGGTGAGGACCAGGGTGACCGGGATCGGCAGCGCCTGCTGGTCGACGGTGGACAGCAGCGCCAGGCAGCAGGCCAGGAAGCCCTTCATGTCGGCGGTGCCGCGGCCGATCGCCCGGTCCTCGGTCACGCGCAGCGTGAACGGGTCGGCCGTCCAGGCCTGCCCGGTGACCGGGACGGTGTCGGTGTGGGCGGACCAGACGATGCCGCGCCGCCCGTCACCGGCCGGCCCTGCGGTGGCCACCAGGTTGGCCTTGGAGCGGTCCTCGTTGTGGTGCAGGTGGCTGTCGATGCCGTTGGCCGACAGCAGGCCCTGGACGTAGCCGAGCAGTTCCAGGTTGGAGTGGTGGCTCGTGGTGTCGAAGCCCACCAGCCGCTCGAGGATGCTCAGCATGTGGGCGTACAGCTCGTTGTCGGTGTGCTTGACCGGGAATCCCGAGGACATGATGGCTCGCTGACGCGTCGAGGACGGACTGATGGGGGGAGCGGGGGCACCCGCCCGGAACCGGGCGCCCCGCTCAAGTGACTGACGGACCGTCAGTCGGAGGAGTTCGGCGAGCGCCGGCTGTGGCCCACCTCGGGGAGCGAGGGGGTGACCGCGGAACCGGCCGTGGTCAGTCGCAGCAGCCGCCGGACGTGCTTCTCGTCGAGGTCCTTGGTGGTGGCCGAGTGCAGCACGCAGCGGTTGTCCCAGACAACGACGTCGAGGGGGCTCCACCTGTGGCGGTAGACGAAGGCGTCGCTCGTGATGTGCGCGATCAGCTCGTCGATCAGCGCGGTGCTCTCGTCCTCCGGCAGACCGTCGATGCCGATCACGCTGCCGATGATGCGCGGCTGGATGAACAGCGTCTCGCGACCGGTGTCCGGGTGGCGGCGCACCAGCGGGTGGGTGATCTCCGGGGTCTGCTTGCGCTCCTCGGGGCCGATGTACTTCCAGCGGGCCCACGGGTCCTCGCGGTCCGGCGACCAGCGGTACTGGTGGCGCACCCGGAGCGTGCGCAGGTAGGCCTTGCGCTCCTCCGGCAGCGCCGCGAAGGCGGCCTCGGCGTCGGCGAACAGGGTGTCGCCGCCGGGGGTGTCGGGGATCTCCAGGCCGTGCAGCATGGTCGCGCTGCCGGGCACCAGCTTGTACGAGTAGTCCGAGTGCCAGCCCTGGCCGGAGGTCTTCATCTCCTTGTTCCGGCCGGGCTCGTTCTGGTTGGACAGCCAGGTGAGGGTCGGCTCCTCGGGGTGGCGGAGCTTGAGCACGTGGTGCTCCTCCGGGCGCCCGAAGATGGTGCCGAAATCGGCGAAAGTGCGGGCCGTTATGTCCTGGGCGCGGAACACCAGGACCTTGTGTTCCAGGTACGTCTCGTAGATCGCCCGACCCGATTCACGGATGGTCTCGGAGGTGAGGTTCGGAGACTTCACCTCCGCGGCGAAGGTGGCGGCGAGTCGGTTCGCTATGGGCGTGGATTCGAGGGCCACTACTGTGCACTCCCGTTTCAGTGGGCAGCCGGGTTCAGGTCTTTGGTAAAGAAGACGCGACGCGCATTCTCGGTCTCCTCGGAATGCGTGTACACGTAGTCGAGCCCTTTATAGAAGGCTATGTTGTCGCTCATTTCTGCACGGGTCCACAAACGAACTCCGCGCAGATTTCCATCCCGCGCCATTTCCTCGACCAGGGAAACCAGCCGCCGACCTATTCCGCGCCCCTGCTGGGTCGGCCGGACGGCGAGGTTGCGCAGGATCAGATGCGGCTCACTGGGCTCGACCGTCACCATTCCGAGCACCTCGTCCGCCTCCACCGCAAGATAGGTGCGGCCCGCGGCGGCGACCTTCTCGTAGTCGAGCAGTATCGGTGCCGGCGGCTCGTCCAGCTCGGCCAGGTATTTGCCGTACGCCTCGCGCGCTATCTCGGCCAGTTGCCCGCCGTCGGCAGGCCGGGCCGGTCGCAGCGTGATCCGGGTGCCGTTCCCGACGCTTGCCATGGGTTTTGCGGTCCTTGTCTCTGGGGGCGGCGGTCCGCGGCTCTTCGGTGACGTTCCGCGGTGTTTCGGCGATGTTCCGCGGCGTTCTCAGGGCAGCGCGACGGCCCGCCGGGCACCGGGTTCCTGAGGGGATCCCGATGCCCGTGCGGGAGGTGCGGCTCAGCCCAGGGTGCGGGCCTCGCGGGTGCCGTCGAAGTGCGGGCTGTCGTAGACCCGGTCGCCGTCAGCCTTGCCGACGACCTCGTTGAAGTCGCTGCCCACGTCGTAGTTGAAGGTCACCCGCGGGAAGGCGAGCGACTCGACCCGGGACTCGTCCCAACGGGCGTCGATCGAGGAGAAGCGCAGCGCGTAGGCCAGCCGGGAGGCCAGGGGGCCCTCGCCCAGCGGGACGCTGCGGTGCAGCACGTACTTGTCGAAGATCAGCGCGTCACCGGGCTCGAAGTCGTCCTCGACCGCGAAGAAGTCGAGGATCGGCTTGATCTCCGGCGAGTTGAGGAGGTTGTTCTTCAGCGTGTGGAAGTCGTCGTAGCCGATCTCCTTGCCGACCGCGATCTCGTTGCGCATGTAGTCCGGCAGCATGTTGATGTGCTGGTAGACGAACTCGCCCGAGAACACGTTCTTGGAGACGTACTTCATGCCGCCGGCCTGCTCATCGGCCCGGATCTCAGTGAGCGGGGTCCAGATGGTGAAGCCGAGGTCCTCGCGGCGCTGGAAGCCGAAGCTCTGGGTTCCGACGTGCCAGGGGAAACCGGTGCTCTTGTTCTTCTCCAGCTCGAATCCGAGGCCCTGGGTGAAGAAAAGCTGCGCATCGGTGAGCTGCTTCATCGCGGCGGAGAAGGCCGGGTCGCTCATGAGCGAAAGGATCGTCGGGTCGTCGTTCCCGATGTCGTACTTCAGCTTACTGAAGCCGGCGCCGTAGTTGTCGGTCGGCGACGTCACCTGGGAACCGCTGAGGGTCCTCATGTGCTCGACGAGCTCCTGGGAGAATATTCCCTTGAGCTTCAGGAAGCCGTGCTCCCTGAAGCTTTCTACATCCTCGTCGCTGATCGCGAAGTCTGGGTTGATCATGTCAGCTCCCCGTCCAATTCTTTCCGGCGCTTCGGTGACATTATCAGCGGACCCAACGAGAGCAAAGGCTCGGCGTCTATTCCCGATACCCCTTCGGGCGCTGAATTTCTCGGAAATCGACAATCTGGCGTGCGGGAGCCAACTGCTGGGCGAACTCCAGCCAACTGGCGGCGTACTGCGAGGCCAGATCGGCCACCAGCGTGGCGCGGTGCGGCGGGACGGCGGAGCTCAGCCCCGACCACTCGGCGGCGGCGTTCTGCTGGAGCAGGCGCAGCAGGTGCCGGCCCTCCTCCTTCAGCCGCAGCGAGGGGTCGCGCAGCAGCTTCTCCAGCAGTTGGGCGGGAGTGGGCGGGGGCAGCGCGGGCGCGGCCGGGGCGAGCGCCACCGGCGCCGGGGCCGCCCGGAGCACCCAGCCTTCCTTCGGTCGCAGCGCGGTCGGCGCTTCGCCGTCCGACGCCTCGCCCCGCGGCCCGTCGCCGTCCGACGCCTCACCCCGCGGCCCGTCGCCGCGCGATGCGCTGCCCGCCACGCCGTCGCCGACCGGCAGTCGGCCGGCCTGGAGGCGTTTGCGCACGTCGCTCGCGGTGGCCGGGGAGATCCCGGCGACCAGGGCGATCTCCCGCAGTGAGGCGCCCGGGTTCTCGGCGATGAACTCGGCGGCCCGCTGTCTGCCCTCGGCGCTGCTGAGCGGGCGGACCCGCCCGTCGCGTCCGACCCGGGTGTTCAACTGCGGATCCGCCGCAGTTGAACGCGCCCTGATGCCGGCCACCGTCTTCGCCCCCAGCCCGGACACCCGGGCGATCGCCCGGTCGGACATCTGGGGGTGCGAGGCGATGATCCGCTCGGCCGCCGCCCGCCGGTCCGCCAGCGAGAGCGGCAGGCCGTGGGCGGTGTTCGCCTCCACGGCACGCAGGAAGGCGTCCTCGGCGGACCCTTCGAAGAACTCGACGTCGATGGTCTCCTGCCCCCGGACACAGGCGGCCAGCAAGCGGTGCATGCCGTCGATGACACGCATGTCGGATCGGCGCACCAGGATCGGCGGCAGCGGACCGTCCACGTCGGCGAGCCGGCACGCGTGCTCCCGGTCGAGCCCTTCCGAGCGCGGCGACTCACCGGGCAGCAGGGCGGCCACCGGGACGGCGGTCACCCTCGGAGCCTGTACCTCGGCCAGTGCGCCGACGGCGGCATGACGAACCGCCGGTGCGGGAGAGGCCGGGACGAGCGCCCCGGCGTGAGACTGCGACATTTCACGCACCCCGCGAGTCGGTACGGGCTGGATGCCACGAGTGATCCGGGCACGGCATTGCTGTCGCCTTTCTTCCGCCGATTGCGGGATTGCGCCCCTCGGGCCTTGTGGGCCCGAGGGGTCATAGGAGGTCGAGGATCTGGCCGGTACGCCCTGTCACGTGGCACTGCTCGGCTGCCGATCGGCCCGCACCACAGTCCCACGTGACGAGCACGGAGCCTGAACATGTTCATATCCCGTGAGGGTGTTGTCGAGATCTACGCTGCGATCCTCTATGCCGACACCGGCGCACGCCTGAGTTCAAGGCGGCGTCAAGTCGGCTTTCAGCCTGATCTGTTACCGCCGAGTCACTCCACCGGTCGGGTGGTGACCACCTGGACGGCGGTGAGCTCGGCCACCGCGGCAGCGCAGTCGGCCACCCCGTCGGCCGCCAGGGTGGCCACCCCGAGCCGGTCCGCCGAGGAGCGCAGCGGCTGCACCAGGTCTCCCACCGACACCGAGACCTCCCAGTCCACCACCCGGCCGCGGCCCAGCTCGGGCTGCTCGGCGACCCGCTCCACCAGGCCCGGCGCCGCGGTGAAGAACACCTTGGCCGCGGCGGCCGCAGCGGCCTCCTCGCGGCGCAGGCCCTCGCCGAGCGGCCAGCCGAGCGCGGTCCGCCGCCAGTTGATCCCGGTGGTCAGCCGCACCAGTTCGGCGATGCCGTCGCCGCCGGGCCGGTTGTGCGTCTCGATCACGACGACCCGCTCACCGTCGAGCTTCACCTCGGTGTGGCTCGGGCCGTCGGCCAGGCCCACCGCGTCCAGCAGCTCGGCCACCGCGCGCTCCACCAGCCGCCGCCCGGCGGCGTCCAGCGAGGGCGCCGGCATCAGGTGGCTGACCTCGACGAAGCCGTCCGTGGTGCCCTTCTCGGCGATCCCGACCACGGTGTGCCGACCGCCCTCGGAGAAGGTCTCGATGCTGAACTCACGCCCGCCGGCGAACTGTTCCAGCAGGGTCCCGCCGGTGCGGTGCTCCGGCGTGAGCTGCCCGGGGTGCTCGAGGAGCGCGATCGACGTCGAGCCCGCGCCGTCCACCGGCTTGGCCACCACCAGCGGATGTCCGGCGAACAGCCGGGCCACCGCTTCGGCGTCGTCGCCGGCGGCGAAGTCCGGGTTCAGGTGCGGCGCCCTGCGCGCGAGGATCCGCCGCATCTCCAGCTTGTCCCTGGTGGCGCGCACCACGGCGGGCGAGGCGCCGCGGCAGCCGAGCCGCTCGGTCGCGACCGCCGCCGGTTCCAGACCCAGCTCGGTCAGCGAGACCACGGCGGTCGGAGCCAGCGGTCGGAGCGTCGAATCCACGAACTCAAGAAAGTCCGAATCCCGTCGGAAGTCGACGGTGAGGACCGGCGAGCTCCCCTCCTGCGCAGGAGTGCCGGGCAGCTGAACGTGAACAACGTCACCCGGCAGCGTCTCGGCTGCCCGGGCGACCTCCGGGTTGGCCCCGATGACGATCAGGGTCACGGCGACACCCTCCGGGTTCGGGCACTGCGGAACATCCCCCACACACACTTTCTTGAGAATCCGTCCGGCCGAGCGATCGCTCCGAGCCGTTGAGGCGGCGTCATGAGAGCAGCGGCGCGCGGCGGGTGTCAACGACCGTCGACCTGTGCGCGGAAGCCCGGGAGTCCACGCGATCCGCACGCTCGACAGAGAGTTGACAGAGAGTGGGACGCACGCTTGCGGAACTCGACCGAACCGGTTCAAGATCAGGCCGTTTCGGGTACCGTCCCGAACGATCGCGGGGGGGCGCATCCGGCGTACCGTCATGCCCGAGATGCAGCATTCCCTTCGCCGCAGTGTTTCGCACCCTGCTCCGTTCCACTGCTGTTCGTCTCGGCGTGGTTCCGGCCGCTCTTCACCGATCTCCGCCCTTCCTCCCAGTGACCGAGGCACTTCTGATGTCCCTGAGCGACACCGTCACCCATGTTCTGGTCGGCTACGGCGCCTGGATCCTGCCCGAGCTCGAGGAACGCCTCCCGGAGCGGTCGGTGCTGATCCTGGAGGAGCCGAGCGTCGTCGCCGCCCGCGGCGCACACGAACTGGCCGCCCGATTCCGCTGCGTGGCCGCCCTGGTCGAGGCCCCGACCCAGGACGAGGAACACCCGGAACGGCTCGTCGCCGCCCTTCCCCGGCCGCAGAACGTGCAGGCCGTCATCCCCGCCGTCGAGTACGCCGTGGTCGCCGCCGCCGCACTCGCCGAGGCCTGGGGCCTGCCCGGGGCCGGTCTCCCCGCCGCCCGGGTCTTCCGCGACAAGGCCCTGCTGCGCACCGTCGCCGACGAGGCCGGCATCCCCCAGCCCCGGTGGGCCTCCGTCCAGGGCCCCGACGCGGTGGAGCGCTTCCGCGCCGAGCACGGCGCCGCCTGTGTGATCAAGCCGGCCAACCGCCAGGCCAGCCTCGGCGTTCAGCTGCTCGAACCCGAGGACGACGCCCACGCCCTCTGGGAGCACACGGCCGGGGCCGGCGAGACCCGCCAGCGCGCCCCGTACGAGGGCGCCGACCGCTACCTGGTCGAGCAGCGCGTCTACGGGCCCGAGGTCAGCGTCGAGGCCCTCGTCCACCAGGGCGTGGTCGGCTTCCGCAACGTCACCGCCAAGACCGTCCAGGGCTCCCGCCACCCCGTCGAACTGGCCCACACCGTCCCCGCCGGGCTGCCCGCCGCCACCGAGGCCGCGCTGCACGACGTCGTCCAGAAGCTCGCCACCGCCGCCGGCTTCCGGGACGGCGTGCTGCACGCCGAGTGGATCCTCGGTGACGGCGGCCCCTACCTGGTGGAGTGCGCGGCCCGGCTGCCCGGGGACGGCATCTCCGTCCTCATCTCGCTCGCCTACGGCGGCAACTTCGTCGGCGACCTGCTCGGACTGCTCGAAGGCCGCGGGCCGGTCCCGCCGCGGGACCCGGTGGCCGGAGCGGCGGTGCGCTTCCTCAGCGCCGCCCCCGGCCTGGTCGAAGCCGTCCAGGGCGAGGAGGAGGCACGGCAGGCCAAGGGCGTGCACGAGGTCCAGCTCGCCGTCGCCGCCGGCGACACCGTCAGGCCCACCACCAGCTCCTGGGAGCGGGCCGGACAGATCATCGCCGTCGGCGCGGACGGTCCCGAGGCCGCCGCCAACGCGCTGGCCGCGGCCGACCTCATCACCGTCCGCTCGGTGGAGGCCCCCGCTCCCGGCTCCGACTCCGCTCCCGCGGCCTCCGAGGGCGACCGGTCGTGAAGCTGCCCTCCGTCGCCGACTACGTCCCGGCCACCCCCGCCGGGCGGACCTTCGCCCTCACCGCGCTGATCAGCTCGGTCGGCACCGGCCTCTTCCTGGCCGGCTCCACCGTCTTCTTCATCCGCTACGTCGGCCTCAGCAACGCCCAGATCGGCCTCGGCCTCGCGGTCGCCGCCTGCTTCGGCTTCCTCGCCACCGTCCCGGTCGGCGTCATCGGCGACCGCTTCGGGCCGCACCGCACGCTCATCGGCGCCCAACTCTGGCGAGCGGGCTGCTTCGTCGGCCTGGTCTTCGTCGACGGACCGCTGGCCTTCGTCGTCGTCGCCTCCTGCATGGCCGCCGCCGAAGGCTCCACCCCGCCCCTCACGCAGGCCGTGGTCGCCGAGACCACCGGCCCCGAGGACCGGGTCCGCACCATGGCGATCATCCGCACCGTCCGCAACGTCGGCTTCTCGCTCGGCGCGCTGCTCGCCGCTCCCCTGCTGTCCGCCTCCAGCACCACCGCGTACCAGAGCATCGTGCTCGGCAACGCGCTCGCCTTCGCCCTCTCCGCCGGGCTGCTGCTGCGGCTGCGACTGCCGAAGAGCACCGTCGCCCGCACCTCGCGCAGCGCACTGCGCGCGATCCGCGGCTTCCGCGACTGGCGCTACGTCACCCTCGCCGGGCTCAACGGCACGCTCTCCCTGCACATGACCATCCTCTCGGTCGGCATCCCGCTGTGGACCGTCCAGGCCACCGAGGCGCCCGCCGCGATCGTCCCGATCCTGGTGTTCACCAACACCGTGCTCGCCGTCCTGCTCCAAGTCCCCTTCTCCAACGGGGCCGACGACTCCCCCGGGGCGGGGCGGGCACTGCGGCGCGGCGGGCTGGCGCTGGCCGGCTGCTGCGTCGCCTTCGCGCTGGCCCAGGGGACGAGCGCCGTCGTGGCGGTCGGGGTGCTGGCCGTCGGCTGCGTCCTGCTCACCTTCGGCGAGCTCTGGCAGGCCGTCGGCGGCTGGCAGCTCTCCTACCTCTACGCCCCCGAGAAGCAGAAGGCCACCTACCTCTCGGTCTTCAACCTCGGCTCGACCGGCCAGGGCATCATCGGGCCCAGCATCGTCACCACCGTCGTCATCGGCACCGGCCGGATCGGCTGGATCGGTCTCGCCGTCTTCTTCGTCCTCGCCGCGCTCCTGGTCCGCCCCGTCATCACGCTCCTCGACCGGGCCCCGCGCCCCGCTCCCGCCGACGAGCCCGCTTCCGAACCGCTCTCTCCCTGAGGTCCGTCCAGTCCCGCCGGCCACCTTCGGGCGCCGTCCCGGGCAGCCGCGCGGTCCGTGGTCCCCTGTGTCAAGATGCGGGACCGGCCGTCCACCGCACACGGACGGGCCGGTGACTTACGACACGAGGAGCGACACGATGACCGCGACCCCCGCCCGCTTCCTCTCCGAGCTGTTCTCGCTCGACGGGCGCACCGCCCTGGTCACCGGCGGCAGTTCCGGCATCGGCCGGGCCGTCGCCGGGGCGCTGGCCCGGGCCGGGGCCCGTGTGGTCGTCCTGGCGCGCAAGGAGGGCGAGCTCGCCGCGACGGTGGACGAGCTGACGGCCGACGGCTGCGAAGCGGCCTGGGTGAGCGCCGACCTGGGCACCCGCGCGGGGATCAGGTCCGGAGCGGAGGCGGCGGCCGCCGTCTTCGGCGAGCCCGACATCCTGGTCAACTCCGCCGGCGTCAACCTGCGTCCTGCCCTCGGCGAGTTGGGCGAGGAGGTCTGGGACACCACGATGACCGTGAACCTGGAGGCGCCCTTCCTCCTCGGTCAGCGCTTCGGCCCCGGCATGGCCGAGCGCGGCTTCGGCCGGATCATCCACATCACCTCCCAGCAGGCGCACCGCGCCTTCGTCCAGAGCGGTGCGTACGGGGTCTCCAAGGGCGCCCTCGAGTCCCTCGCCCGCTCCCAGGCCGAGGCCTGGTCCCCGTACGGCGTGACCGCCAACACCCTGGTCCCCGGCTTCGTCATGACGCCGCTCAACCGCCGCCTCTCCTCCGACCCCGAGAGGGTCGCCGCGCTCGCCGCCCGCACCATGGTCGGCCGCAACGGCCTCCCCGACGACTTCACCGGCGCCGCCGTCTTCCTCGCGAGCCCCTCCTCCGCCTACGTCACGGGCCAGTCCCTCTTCGTGGACGGCGGCTTCTCCGTCCACTGAAAGGACCGGGTCAGGCGAAGTGGTCCTCGGCGTCCGGCATGGGCGCGTGGGCCAGGGCGATCATCGCCTCGTGCTTGTCGGCGCCCATGTAGTAGTCGCCGGTGTGGTGCAGGTAGAAGAAGCGGCCGCGGTCGTCGATGACGACGGGCGAGCCCTCCGAGCAGTCCACGCCGACGGGGAAGAGCGGGACGCCGAGGCGGCGGCCCAGTTCGGCGATGGCGCCGGCGGCGGAGTGCCAGGGGAGCGCGGGGGTGAGGTGGAGGTGGTCGCCGCGCCGGGCGTCGAGGGTGAGCCGGAGTCCCGCGTGCTCGGCGAGGAAGTCCGTGGCGGCGGGGAACGGCGCCAGGGGGAAGCCCTGGCGCCGGGAGTCCTCGGTGACGTCCGCGAGGATCGCCGGTACCAGGCCGGCGACGTCCCGGCCGGGGAACCATCCGTGTTCCCCGAACCAGGCGTCGACGTCCTGCGCGGTCTCCATGCGCGGCACGAGGACCGCTCCCGTCCGGCGTCAGCCCTCGCGCGGCTCCAGCCGCAGCGAGATGGAGTTGATGCAGTAGCGCTGGTCGGTCGGCGTGGGGTAGCCCTCGCCCTCGAAGACGTGGCCCAGGTGGGAGCCGCAGCGGGAGCAGCGGACCTCGGTGCGGACCATGCCGTGGGAGGTGTCGGCGATCAGCTCGACGGCCTCGCTGTCCTTCGGGTCGAAGAAGGACGGCCAGCCGCAGTGCGACTCGAACTTCTCGTTCGAGGTGAAGAGCTCCGCGCCGCACGCACGGCAGGAGTAGACGCCCTGCGTCCTGGTGTCCGTGTACTCACCGCGGAAGGCGGGTTCCGTGCCGGCCAACCGGAGCACCTGGTACTCCGACGGGGTCAGCTGCGCCTGCCATTCCTCGTCGGTCTTCTCGACCTCGTACGCCATCGTTCGTCCACTCCCTCAGTTCGACAGGCGGGCGAGGATCTGCGGACCCAGGTCCGTGACGTCGCCCGCGCCCATCGTGAGAACGAGGTCGCCGGGGCCGGCCATTCCCGCGATCACGTCGGGCACGGCGGCCTTGTCGTGGACGGGCGTGACGTCGGCGCCGGCGCGCTGGGCGGCGGCGATGATCAGCTCGCTGGTGATGCCCGGGATCGGGTCCTCGCGGGCCGGGTAGATGTCGAGGACGACGGAGGCGTCGGCGAGGGCCAGCGCGTCGCCCATCTCCTTGCCCAGCTCCTGGGTGCGGGAGAACAGGTGGGGCTGGAAGACGACCAGGAGGCGGGAGGCGCCGGCGGCGCCCCGCATGGCCTCCAGGTCGGCGGTCATCTCGGTGGGGTGGTGCGCGTACGAGTCGATGACCTGGACGCCGCGCGCCTCGCCCTTGAGCTGGAGGCGGCGGCCGACTCCGGTGTAGGCGGTGAGGGCCTGGGCCAGCTCGGCCGGGTCGATGCCGACGCGGGCGCCGGCGGCGAGGGCCGCGGCGGCGTTGTGGGCGTAGTGGCGGCCGGGGACGGAGACGGTGAAGGTGTGCTCGGTGCCGTCGAGGAGGACGGTCACCTCGCTCTTCATCCCGTTCGGGACGATCTTGAGGATGCGGGCGTCCGAGTCGGCGGACTCGCCGACCGTGACGATGTGCAGACCCTCGCGGTCCGCGACCCTGCGGGCGAGTTCGCGGGCGCCCGCGTGCTCGCCGACGACGAGGGTGCCGCCGGGGCGGATCTTGGCGGTGAAGGCCTCGAAGGACTCGTAGATCTCGTCCATGGAGGCGTAGTTCGCGTGGTGGTCCAGCTCGACGTTGAGGACGATCGCGACCTCGGGGTCGTACTTCTGGAAGCTGCGGTCGCTCTCGTCGGCCTCGGCGACGAAGACCTCGCCGGTGCCGTGCAGGGCGTTGGTGCCGGGGCCCGCGAGGTCGCCCCCGATGGCGTACGACGGGTCGAGGCCGAGCTCGGTGAGCGCGACGGCCAGCATCGACGTGGTCGTGGTCTTGCCGTGCGTACCGGCGACGGCGACGGCGCGCAGACCGTCCATGAGGGAGGCGAGCGCGTCGGAGCGGTGGACGACCGGGATGCCGAGTTCGGCGGCGCGGGCCAGCTCGGGGTTGTCGGCGCGGATGGCGCTGGAGACGACGACGGCGGAGGCGTCGTCGGCGAGGTGCTCGGCGGCGTGCCCGATGTGCACGGTCGCGCCGAGGGCGCGCAGCGACTCGGCGGTCGGGGACTCCTTGGCGTCACTGCCCGCGACCTTGGCGCCGCGCTGGGCGAGGATCTTCGCGATGCCCGACATTCCGGCACCGCCGATGCCGATGAAGTGCGGCCGTTCCATGGCGGCGGGAATGGCGGGTGCCATGCGGATCTCTCCCCGGGGTGGTGGTTCTGGAGCTTCCCAGCCTAGTGGTTCCGGCCGGGCGCCCCGGGCGGCCGGCGGCCGTGTCCGCGCGGGGCGGCGAGCCGGGCCCGGGACGGAGGGGCTTGCCCGCGCGCGGGGGCGGCGAGCCCGGGACGGGAGGGGCCGTGCCCGCGCCCCCTGCACGGGGCGCGGGCACGGCCGGGGTCCGTCAGTCGCTGTGGGCGAAGAGCTTGAGCACGGGTACGCCGACCTTGTGGCGGGCCCGGGAGGCCCAGTCCCGGTGGAAGAACTCCTCCACGTAGTGGGGGGCGGTGAGCACGATCACCTCGTCCGCCTCCGATTCCTCGACCACCGCCTTCATCTTGGTGAGGGGGTGGTCCTCGACGACCTGGCCGACCGCTTCGCAGCCGGCGTTTCTCAGGGCCTGGAGCGAGGCCTCCAGGGCCTGCTCGGCCGGGCCCCTGGCCGCTTTGCCCTCCGGTTCGTCGCCCTCGCGGGTCGCTTCCTTCAGTTCGCCCATGGCCACGTCGTCGATGGCACGCAGCAGTACATCGGCCTGGTCACCACGCGGCTGCATGAGGACGATGAAGGACACGCCCTCGTCGCCGTGCAGGGTGGTGACGAATTCCACGTCGACGGACGTCAGGGGCTTCTCGATCATCAGAACGCTTGTGAACACCTCAGGAGCCCTTCTGCGGAAACCATCCTTCCCCGTGCCCGCACGGGGTCTGCGACAGTAAGTGTGCCCAGCGGACGGAAAGCGGAACGACAAATTCCGCCGATTGTCAGATCCGACGGTAGCGGGTGAAGAGGAAGCCGTCCTGCTCCAGCACGGAAGCCACCTGGAAGCGTGTCGGGACGGCAACCGAGGGGCCCCCGGCGATCCGCTGGGCACCGCCCGCCGTCATCGTCGGCGAGAGCGTCAGGCACAGCTCGTCGAGCACCTCCGCGGCCACGAACTGGCCCAGCAGCCGGGGCCCGCCCTCGGTCAGCTGCCGCCGCAGCCCGCGCTCCGCGAGCACCGCCACCGCGCGGGCCGGATCGACGCCGGCCCCGTCGCCCGCGACCAGCACCTCGGCGCCCGCCGCCCGCGCCGCGGCGACCCGGTCGGCCGGGGCCCCGGCCCCGGTCAGGATCAGCGTCGGCACCAGCGGCGAGGTGAAGAGGGGCAGCGAGAAGTCCAGCGAGAGGGAGGCGCTGACCACGGCGATCACGGGCGCCTCGCCCTGTCCCGCGGCGGCCCGGCGGGCGGCGAAGGCCTCGCGCGCCCGTGCGGGGCGGTACCCCTCCAGGCGTACCGTCTCCGCGCCCACGACGACCACGTCGGCCAGGCCCCGCAGGGTGCCGAAGATCCGCATGTCGGTCTCGGAGGAGAGCGGCTGGGAGCGCCCGTCGTGCTGACCCGCGCCGTCGAGCGAGGAGACCATGTTGGCCCGCAGCCACACTCCGTCGCCCTCCGGGTACGCGTAGGCGTCGGCGAGCTCGTCGAGCGACCACTCGCGACCGCCGGCGGCGGCCGGACCCGCGGGGGTCTCGGGGGCTGTCATGTCCGTCACAGGGAGCAGTCGTCGCATCCTCGCAGTCTGACATGACGATTACAGTGGGGAACTGTGTCGACCCGCGCCCTCTCCGAAGCCGCCTCCGCCGAGGCGGCCCCGCTCTCGCTCTGCTCCCGAGAGCCCCACGTCCCCGCCGACCGCCTCGTCGCGGAGATGGTGCCGCCGCCGCGGTTCGACTCGGTCCGGTTCGACACGTACCTCCCGGACCCCAACCAGCCCAGCCAGACGGACGCCGTCAAGGCGCTGAGCACCTTCGCCGAGGGCCTGGGCGGAGCGCACGCCTCCGGAGCCGGCAGGCGCCGCTGGTTCGCCAAGAAGCCGGCCGCTCCGACCGGGCCGCGCGGGGTCTACCTCGACGGCGGATACGGCGTCGGCAAGACCCACCTGCTCGCCTCCCTCTGGCACGCCACCCCCGCCGAGCCCTCGCTGAAAGCTTTCGGCACCTTCGTCGAGCTGACCAACCTGGTCGGCGCGCTCGGCTTCCAGCAGACCGTGAAGACCCTCAGCGGGCACCGTCTCCTCTGCATCGACGAGTTCGAGCTCGACGACCCGGGCGACACCGTCCTCGTCTCCAGCCTCCTCGCCAAGCTCGTCGAGGCGGGCGTGGCGCTCGCCGCCACCTCCAATACGCTCCCCGGCAAGCTCGGCGAGGGCCGCTTCGCCGCCGCCGACTTCCTCCGCGAGATCCAGGGCCTCTCGGCCCACTTCATGCCGCTGCGGATCGACGGCGAGGACTACCGCCACCGCGGCCTGCCCGAAGCCCCCGCCCCGTACACCGACCAGGTCGTCACGGAGACCGCGTACGCGACGCCGGGCGCCTCCCTCGACGACTTCCCGCACCTGCTCGAACACCTGGCCAGGGTTCACCCGAGCCGGTACGGCGCGCTCACCGACGACCTCACCGCGGTCTGCCTCACCGACGTCCGGCCGGTCCCCGACCAATCGACCGCGCTGCGGCTCGTCGTCCTGGCCGACCGGCTCTACGACCGCGAGATACCCGTCCTCGCCTCCGGACTCCCCTTCGACAAGCTGTTCAGCGACGAGATGCTGAACGGCGGCTACCGCAAGAAGTACTTCCGGGCGATCTCTCGGCTCACCGCGCTCGCCCGCGACGCGAAGGGCCTCGTCGCGCAGTAGCTTGGTGGCCGTACCCGATCGAAAGGGATCCACCATGGCCACCGTGCGTCACGCACACACCGTCTGGCAGGGCGACCTCCTCAAGGGCTCCGGCGTCGTCACCCTCGACTCCTCCGGCCTCGGTTCGTACGACGTCTCCTGGCCCGCCCGGTCGGAGGAGCCGAACGGCAAGACGAGCCCCGAGGAGCTCATCGCCGCCGCGCACTCGTCCTGCTTCTCGATGGCCTTCTCCAACGGCCTGGCCAAGGCCGGCAGCACGCCGACCCGCCTGGAGACCAAGGCCGACGTCACCTTCCAGCCGGGCGAGGGCATCACCGGCATCCACCTGACGGTGACCGGCGAGGTCCCCGGCCTGGACGCGGACCAGTTCAAGGCGCTCGCCGAGGAAGCGAAGAAGAACTGCCCGGTCAGCCAGGCGCTCACGGGCACGACGATCACCCTCACCGCGAACCTCGCCTGACCCCGGGTCGGACACGGAACTGACCTGACCCCAGGTCAGAACACCCGCCACACGAGGCAGTTGTGGCCCGCATGGTTCACGCGTCACGACGGTGCGTGATACACACATGCGGGTCACACGTCACACACCACCTGTCTGTCCGCCAACAGGAAGTGGGTTGTTGCCTCATGTCCGCAACACGACGTCAGCTCCTGTCCCGCACCGGCGCGTCCGTCGCCGGCATCGCCTTCACCGGCGCCCTCAGCGAACTCTTCGCCGGCAGCGCGGCCGCCGCCGGAAGCCGGGGCGGCTACGGCCCCCTCGTCCCCGACCCGGCCGGACTCCTCGACCTGCCGGCCGGCTTCCGCTACAAGGTCCTCTCCCGGCAGGGCGATCCGCTCCGCTCCGGCGAAGGACCCGTCCCGAGCAACCACGACGGCATGGGCGCCTTCCCCGGCCGCCGGGGCCGCGTGCACCTCGTCCGCAACCACGAGAACCGGGTCACCGGGAAGATCGGCGTCCCGACCGTCCCCGGTCTCACGTACGACCCGGCCGCCAAGGGCGGCTGTACGGTCCTGGAGCTCGACGGCCGGAGCAACGTCCTCGGCGAGCGCGTCGCCGTCGCCGGCACCGCGGTCAACTGCGCGGGCGGGCCCACCCCCTGGAACACCTGGCTGACCTGCGAGGAGACCGAGGACCGGGCCGGCACCAACGGCTACACCAAGGACCACGGCTTCGTCTTCGAGGTCGACGGCGCCGACCCGCACCGCACCGGAGCCGTCCCCCTCACCGCCATGGGCCGTTTCCAGCACGAGGCCGTCGCCGTCGACCCGGGCAGCGGCATCGTCTACGAGACCGAGGACGCCTTCGACCGCCCCTTCGGCCTCTTCTACCGCTTCCTGCCCCACCGGCCGCTCGGCGGCACGGGGTCCCTCCGCGCCGGCGGCGCCCTGGAGGCCATGCGCGTCCCCGGCGTCCCCGACCTGTCCCTCGTCCAGGAGCCCGGTGCCCGCTTCGAGGGCGTCGAATGGGTCCCCGTACCCGACCCCCTGGCCACCACCACCCCCATCCGGCTCCAGGACTTCGGGCCCCGGGGCATCACCCACGCCCAGAAGCTCGAAGGCTGCTACTGGGGCGGACGGGCCGTCTACTTCGTCTCCTCCTTCGCCCGCCTCAAGGACGGCTCCGCCGCCACCCACTTCGGCCAGGTCTGGAAGTACGAGCCCCACCGCCGCCGGCTCACCCTCGTCGTCGTCTTCGGCCCCGACACCGACGTCCGGCTCCCCGGCGAATCCCCCGACAACATCTGCCTCGCCCCCACCGGCGGCCTCATGGTCTGCGAGGACGGCGACGGCGCCCAGCACGTCTTCGGCGTCAGCCGCGAGGGCGAGGTGTACCCCGTCGCCCGCGGCGCCCAGAACATCGGCACCCCGGACACCCCCGAATGGGGCGAATTCGCCGGCGTCGCCTTCTCCCCCGACCGCGGCACGATGTACGTCAACTGCTACACCCCCGGCACGACCTTCGCCGTCACCGGCCCCTGGTACTGACCCGGCCCCGCTCCGGCGGCCGCACGCGCGTGCGGCCGCCGGAGTTCCGTCGCAGGATCGGGGGAGGACGAGCGGCGCGGCGGCGGAAGGGGCACGAGACGGCGAAGGCGGACGACGGGAAGAGGAGGCGGAAGCCCCGGGAACCGGCCCTGCGCGAGGTGCTCCGCGCCCCCCGGGGCGAGCGCGTCGACCTCGGCCCGTACGACGCCTCGGCCACCCCGGCCGGCCCCGCCGGCGAGGCCGCCGGACTCGCCGCGTCCGCCGCCCTCGCCCCGCGGCCCCGGCTCGACCTCCGCTACGACGAGATCAACCGCTTCGAGAAGGCCCTCGCCGACGACGGCGTCACCCTCGTCAAGGTCTTCCTCCACCTCCCCTACGAGGAACAGCGCGCCCGCCTCCTCGAAGCCCTCGCCCCGACCTACCCCCCGGGCGACTTCGACGTGGAGCGGTGCCGGGCGCGGCTGCTGGAGACGTGAGCGGAGCCACCGCGTGGCCCCGTCCGTCCTGACGCCGCTGTCGAGTCGCGAGCATCAGAGACTTTGATCGGTTAACTTCCGATCGTGAACATTTCTGTACGAAAGATGGCGACGCTCGGCCTCCTGGGCGTCGTCCTCGTCGGTTGCGGCGGAGGTGGGGCGGAGAGCCCGGCGCGCGAGGCGGAGGCCCCGGTCGTGTCGCGCGGTGCGTCGCCGAAGGCGAGTGCGGCGGCCGCCGGCCCCGCGCCGGCGCACGCGCCGACCGCGCCGCCCACGATGGCGGCGGGCCCCGGCGGGCTCACCCCGGTGTACACGCGGAGGACGAAGGGGGCCGAGAAGGTCGTCGCGCTGACGTTCGACGCGGACATGACGGCGGACCAGGGACCGAGGGCGGCGCGGGGCGAGCGGTTCGACAACCCGGAGCTGATCGCGACGCTGAGGCGGCTCGAGGTGGACGCGACGGTGTTCATGACGGGCCGTTGGGCGGAGGAGTACCCGGAGCAGGCGAAGTCGATCGGCGGGGATCCGCGGTTCGAGATCGCGAACCACTCCTACAGCCACTACGCCTTCGCGTCGCCGTGCTACGGGCTGCCGACCGTCGCGGGTCCCGACATGGCGACCGACGTGCAGCGGGCCTTCGACGCCTTCCGCGACGCCGGGGCGGTCAACGTCGTCCCGTACTTCCGCTTCCCCGGCGGCTGCTACGACGACGCCGCGCTGCGCGCCCTCGCCCCGACCGGCGTCACGGCGGTCCAGTGGGACGTCGTCAGCGGTGACGCGTTCGCGAAGGACCCCGGCCCCGTCGCCGAGCAGGTCATCGACGAGGTGAGGCCGGGCTCCCTCGTCGTCCTGCACTGCACCCGCAGCGCCGCCCCCGTGACCGAGCGGGCGATCCGCCGCATCGTTCCGGAACTCCGCGCCCGCGGCTACCGCTTCGTGAAGGTCTCGGAACTCATGAGCCGGTGAGCCGGCGGGGCCGACGGCGGGCTCTGCTCACTCCAGGCGGGCCGTGGCCCGGGAGGAGAGGGCGGCCGCGACCGCCGCGAGGAGGAGGGCGGCGGCGCAGGCGAGCACGGGCGGGTCGGCGGTCGCGGTCCGGGCGCCGGTGATCAGGGCGGTCATGGCGTGCTTCGCCGGGGAGCCCGTCGTGACCAGGGCGAGCAGGGAGCCGAGGACGAGGGCGGTGAGGGACCAGCCTGGGGCGGGGAGGAAGGGCCGGGAGGACAGGACGCCGACGGCGGCACCGGTCAGGGCGCAGGTGAGCGCGGCGAGCAGGCCGGTGGATCCGGCGGCGAGCACGGTGACGCCGCGGCGGTCGCTCACCGCCGTCACGGTGAGGACGGCGACGGTGCCGACGAGCGCCGGCCAGGCGGTCCCGGTGAGCAGCGCCGCGAGGTGCGCGCGGCCCCGGCCCGCGGCGGCGGCGATCACGCTCCGGGCGGCGGGCGGCTCCTGCGTGAGGCAGATCCGCACCGACCAGGCCGCGACGGGCAGCAGCGCGGCGGCGGTGAAGCCGAGGGCGCCGAGCACGGGTTCGCCGGCGCGCACCCCGACGCCGACGACGGCCACGTACAGGAGCAGCGGCGCCAGCCAGCGTTGCGAGCGGAGCAGCAGTCCCGACTGGTAGCGCAGGAGCGCCGTCATACCCGTACGCCTTCGCCGTCGAGGTGGTGGACGTGCCAGGAGGCCGCGAGGAGCGCCCCGAGGAGCGCGTCGGAGTGCGCCGCGTCCACGGTGAGGACGAGGGTGCCGGTCCGGGTGGCGGAGCCTTCGCGGTCGGGTGCGGGCTCGGTGACGGGGTCGCCCGGTAGGCGCGCCGGGAGCGGCCGGCCGCCGGACACGGTGATCCTGACGAGGGGTCCGGGGGCGCTCGCCGCCGTCTCGCGCACCTCCCGCACCCGGCCCGCCGCCACCGCGTGCACGGCGTCCGCCTCGCCCGCGAGCCGCCGTGGGTCGTGGTCGACGAAGACGACGGTCGCGCCCGCCGCGAGGCGTTCGCGGACAGCGCCGTCCAGTTCCGCGCGGGCGCCGGTGTCGAGGCCGGTCCAGGCCTCGTCGAGGACGAGGAGGCCGGGTTCGGCGAGGAGCGCCTGGGCCACGGCGACCTTCTGGCCGGTGCCCTTGGAGAGTTCGGCGAGGGGGGTACGGGCGTGGTCGGCGGCGCCGAAGCGTGCGAGCCACTCCACCGCGCGGGTGCGGGCGGCGGTGCGGCCGATGCCCTGGATCCGCGCGAGGTGGACGAGGTAGTCCGCGGCGGTGAACGGCAGGGCCGCCGGGAAGCGCTCGGGGACGTACGCGGTGCGGGCCGGGCGGCCGGTGATCCGGCCCTCGGTGGGCGCGTCGACGCCGGCGAGGAGCCGGAGCAGGGTGGACTTGCCGGTGCCGTTGGCGCCGACGATCCGGACGAGGGAGGCGGCGGGCAGCGTCAGCCCGACCTCGCGCAGGACCCACGGTCCGCGCAGCCCGTGCCGTCGCCCGACCCGCTCCAGTCTCGTTCCCGTACCCGATCCGGCGCTCACCGCGGCCCCCGCTCCCCGCCCGTTCCGCCCCGGTCTCAGTTCGACGCGTTCTTCTGCGGGGTGAGCTCGCTGGGGCGGACGACGACGAAGCCCTGGCCCTCCAGCTTGAGCTGGACCGCTTCGCCCGAGCCGCCGCGGATCATCGAGCCGAGCGACTGGGAGCGGTGGAGCGAGGTGTGGAGCTGGTCGCTCCAGCCGACGACGGCGTCGGTGTCGACGTAGACCGGGGCCTGCGGGGTGACGGGGATGACGATCGGGGTGCCCTCGCACATCAGGGCGATCTTGCCGTACCCGGAGAAGACGGAGTTGAAGATGCCGCCGCCGGTCATGCCGGCGCCCTTCACGGTCTTGATGTCGTAGTGGAGGGTCGCGTCGAAGCAGAGCACGTTGCGGCCGTTGACGGTGAAGGCCTCGCCCTGCTCGATCTCGACGATGAAGCAGTTCTGCGCCTCGTGCGCGAACCAGGCCTCGCCCTGACCGCGCACGGCCATCAGCGCCAAGCCCTCGCCGGTGACGGCCCGCTTGAGGAGGCCGCCGATGCCCTGGCCCTTGCGCTCGAACTGGAGGTCGCCGCGGAAGGCGATCATGGAGCCCTGTCGGGCGTGCATCTCGCCGTTGACGGTGTACTTGACGGACTTGGCGTTCTGGAGGGTCATCCCCGGGAAGCCGGCGGTCTCGGCGAGGTGTTCGCCTGCGAAAAGATCACTCTTCATGAGGGGCATCCTGGCCCGGAAGGGATGATTCCCACAAGAATCACTCGTCGCGGCAGTGGCAGACTTGCCGGGTGAGCAGCAACGAGACCGATCTCCGTGACGAAAAGCCCCAGTTCGTCCTCCCCCTGGTCGTCCGCATCGAGAAGGACGCGCCGCCGGCCAGGACCGACGCCCTGGAGACCGCGGCGCGGGCCGTCCTGGAGATCCTCACCGACGACCGCTCCCTCGGCGACGGCGCGTGGGCGCGGGCCATGGCCGACTGGCAGGACGCCCGCATCCGCAAGGTGGTGCGCCGGGCGCGCGGCGCCGAGTGGCGGAAGGCGGGCGCGCTCCCGGGGATCACGGTCGACGGCGAGGAGGCGGAGGTACGGGTCTTCCCGCCGGTCCCGCTCGACGGCTGGCCCAAGGAGCTGGCCAAGCTCCAGGTCTCGGGCACCGACCTCGACGACCCGGCCGCGCCCGGCCCCGTGCCGGACGGGGCGGCGGTGCTCTGGCTCAACCCCGAGCTCGACATGTCGGCCGGCAAGGCGATGGCGCAGGCCGGGCACGGCGCCCAACTGCTGTGGTGGGCGATGTCGGAGGCCGAGCGCACGGCGTGGCAGGAGGCCGGTTTCCCGCTCGCGGTCCGGACCGCGACGGCCGGGGACTGGGCGGATCTGACGACGAGCGGGCTCCCGGTGGTGCGGGACGCCGGCTTCACGGAGATCGCACCGGGCTCGTGCACGGTGGTGTCCGCGTTCCCGAACCTCAAATGAAGCTCTGAACGTCCCCCTCGCGGGGTTCGAACGTCGCCGCCCGGGTCATCACCGGGGTGACTGAGGACCGAAGGAGGGGGACATGACGGAACTCGGCATCGGCATCGGCTGGCGTCCCGAGATCGCGGAGGCGGTGGAGGCACTGCCCGGCCTCGACTGGGTCGAGGTGGTCGCGGAGAACATCTGCGCCGGCCACCTGCCCGACTCGCTGACCCGGCTGCGGGCCCGCGGCGTGACGGTCGTCCCGCACGGCGTCTCGCTGGGGCTCGGCGGCGCGGACCGGCCGGACCCGGCGCGGCTCGCCGCGCTCGGGGAGAAGGCGGTGGCCCTGGGGGCGCCACTGGTCTCCGAGCACATCGCGTTCGTACGGGCCGGGGGGCCGCTCACGGCGACGCCCCTGATCGAAGCCGGCCACCTGCTGCCGGTGCCGCGGACCCGCGACGCGCTCGACGTCCTCTGCGAGAACGTCCGGATCGCCCAGGACGCGCTGCCGGTGCCGCTCGCCCTGGAGAACATCGCGGCCCTCATCTCCTGGCCGGGCGAGGAGATGACGGAGGGGCAGTTCCTGGCGGAGCTCGTCGAGCGCACGGGGGTGCGCCTGCTCGTCGACGTCGCCAACCTGCACACCAACCGCGTCAACCGCGGCGAGGACCCGGCAAGGGCCCTGTCCGAACTGCCCGTGGAGGCCATCGCGTACGTCCACGTGGCGGGCGGGGTGGAGCGCGACGGGGTCTGGCACGACACCCACGCGCATCCCGTGCCGCCGGCGGTGCTCGACGTCCTCGCGGACCTCGCGTCGCGGGTCTCGCCGCCGGGGGTGCTGCTGGAGCGGGACGACGACTTCCCTCCCGCGGAGGAGCTGGCCGGGGAGTTGCGCGTGATCCGGCACACCGTCACCACCGCCGCCGTGGGCCCGCGTTGTCCGGGTGCCGTGCGGACGGGCACGCCCCACCGGCACGGCGCCCGTGCGTCGATACCCGCGCCCCGCCGGGCCGTCACCGCCCCGGAGCAGTCCCTGCTCATCGGCGCCGGCGCCCGCGTCTCGGGCGGCCCCATGCCGGGCGCGGTCCCGGCCTCGGTGGAGACCCCGGCCCCGGTGGAGGCTCCGACGGAGGCACCGGTGCGGGCGCTCGCCCCGGTGGAGGGCTCCGCCCCGCGCGGGGACGCCCGGCAGCGCCTCGGCCTCGCGCAGGCCTCGCTGCTGTCGGCGCTGGTCGCGGGCACGCCGGTGCCCGAGGGCTTCGACAGCCGGAGGCTCGGGGTGCAGAGCAGGGCGCTGGCGGCGAAGCGGGCCGGAGTCGTCGCGAAGGTCGCGCCGGAGCTGCCGGAGATCCTGGGGAAGGGGTTCCGGCCGGCGTTCCTGGCGTACGCGAGGTCGCGTCCCATGAGCGGCGGATACCGCCGGGACGCGCTGGACTTCGCCGAGCACCTGCTGGTGGCCGGGCGTCCGGAGGACGCGGAGGCGCGGCGGAGGCTCACGGAGTGGTGGCAGGACCGTTCCGGCAGCCGGCCGCCCGGCCGTGCGACCCGGCTGGTCCGGGCCGCCCGTCACGCACTCGTACGGAGATGACCATGGGCATTCTGACGCTCCTCCTCTACACGGCCGGTGTCACCGGCATCGTGCTGCTCGTCGCCCGGGTGGTGCGGTCGCGCCGCGGTTCCGGCGGGCCGGTGCACGACCGGTACGAGGCCGCCTTCCTGAGCGGCGGGCCCGCCCGGGTCGTCGACACGGCGCTCGCCTCGCTCCAGGCGGACGGCAGGATCGCGATCGGCGGTCCCGGCATCGTGGCCGTCGTGCGCCCCACCGCGTACGACCCCGTCGAGCGGGCGGTGCTCACCGAGCACGCCGCCGCCCCGCACGGGGCCCTGCACCACCTGCGGACGGCCGTCATGCGGCACCCGGCGGTCCAGGAGATCGGCGACGGGCTCGCGGGGCGCGGGCTGATCGTCGACCCGGCGACCCGGCGGACGACGCTCCGCCGGTGCGCCGTCCTCGGCTTCTCCGCCTTCCTGTTCTTCCCGGTCGCCGCGGTCCTGACGATCGTGGACTTCGCGACCTCCCCCGACGCGTCGGTGCCGTTCCTCGTGAAGGTGCTGCCGCTGCTCTTCGGCGCGGGGGTCACGGCCCTCGTGTGCGGGGCGGTCTCCGCGAAGCCGGTCACCCCGGCCGGGCTGCGGGCCCTGTCGGCGTACGGCCGCGGGCACGGGCACCTCGCGGACGCCGGACACCTGGTGGCCCTGCACGGGCTGCGGGCGCTGCCGGACCCCGTCCTGCGCGAGCAGCTCCTCGCCGCCGCGCGGGTCAACGGGGGGCCGCGCGGTCGCGGGCTCAGGCAGCGGACGCCGTCGACGCACCACTCGTCGGCGGACGCCGCGGTCCTCGGCGTGGCCGCCACGTGGTGCGCCGACAACGGCTCCTGCGGCGGGGGCGTCGGCTCCGGCCCGTCCGGGTCCTCGTGCTCGTCGGGTTCCTGCTCGTCCGGGTCCTGCTCCTCGGGCGGGTCCTGCTCCTCGGGCGGTTCCGGCTGCGGCGGCGGTTCGAGCAGTTCGTGCTCCAGCTCCGGCGGGAGCTCGTGTTCGAGTTCCAGCGGGAGTTCGTGCTCCAGCTCCAGCTCCAGCGGCTGACCGCTCGTACGCACGGCGGGCGCGCCCATTCGAGTGGCGGGCCCGCCCGTCCTCCCGTAGAACTCGGACATGATCTGGGTTCCCCTGTTCCTGCTGGCCTGCGTCGTGGCGGGCGTCGGCTGCGCGCGGGTCTGCCGTGCGGCGCTCGCCGCCGCCCTGCCCCACCCCGCCGCCCCGGGGAGCGCGGCCGACCCGGAGCTCGCCCTGTGCGAGGCCGCGTACCTGGCCGGCGGTCCGCTGCGGGTCACCGATCTGACCCTGGTGTCGATGCACCGGGGGCGGCGGCTGCTGCTCGCCCACACCGGCTGGGCGACGGTCGTCGACGCGGGCGGCGCGGACCGGGACGAGCTGGAGCGTGCCGTGCTCGGGGCCATCGGGCCGGGCGGCCAGTGCCGCGTCCCCGCCGTACGTCCGGTGGTGGCCGCCGGCGACGCGGTGCGGTCCATCGAGGAGCGGCTCGTCGGCCTGGGGCTCGCCGTGCCGGCGGCCCGCCGCCGTGAGGTCGCGGACGGACTGCGGGCGGTGAAGGCCGGTTTCGCACTGAGCCTGGTGCTCGGGACGGCCGCGGCGCTGCTCGTCCCGGCGGCCGAGCGGACCCTGGTGGTGGCCGCGTTCACGCTGCCGCTACTGGCCTCGGGGCTCTGCCTGCTGATCGGCGTGGTCGAGCGGTACCCGTACACGCGCTGGGCCTCACCGGCCGGGCAGCGGCTGCTCTCCGGCCTCTCCCCCGCCGATCCCCTCACCGCCCTGGCGACGCGCGGACCCGCGGTCCTGGAGCCCGAGCTGCGCGCGGCGCTCCGTGGGCAGGCCCGCCGGGGACGGGACGTCCGGGACCGGTCGTAGGGGTCCGGGGAGGACGTGCGGCACCGGCCGCAGGAGGTCGGGGGCTCTGTCGAAAGGCCCCGGAAATGACGCCGGTGCGGCGCGCGTCACGCGCGCCGCACCCGGAGCCGGACCCGGTGTCGCTGGAGCGGCAGGCACGTGTTTCCCGCCTGCCGTCTGATCTTCCGGGTCGAGGGGTGGCGCGCCCGGCCGGGAGCCGGGCCGCCACCAGGTTTCGTACGGCCGTCAGGCCAGGCCCGCCACCAGGTCGGCGACGCTCTTGCGGCGACCGGTGTAGAAGGGGACCTCTTCGCGGACGTGCATCCGGGCCTCGGAGGCGCGCAGGTGGCGCATCAGGTCGACGATGCGGTGCAGCTCGTCGGCCTCGAAGGCGAGGATCCACTCGTAGTCGCCGAGCGAGAAGGAGGCGACCGTGTTGGCGCGGACGTCGGGGTAGCCGCGGGCCATCTTGCCGTGGTCGGCGAGCATGCGGCGACGGTCCTCGTCGGGCAGCAGGTACCAGTCGTAGGAGCGCACGAAGGGGTACACCGAGACGTAGTCGCGCGGGGTCTCGTCGGCCAGGAAGGCCGGGATGTGCGACTTGTTGAACTCGGCGGGGCGGTGCAGCGCCATGTTCGACCAGACCGGCTCCAGAGCGCGGCCCAGCTTGGTGCGGCGGAAGAGGCTGTACGCCTCCTGGAGCTCGTCGCTCGTCTCGGCGTGCCACCAGATCATGACGTCGGCGTCGGCGCGCAGACCGGACAGGTCGTACGTGCCGCGGACCGTGATGTCCTTGGCGGCGAGCTGGTCGAACAGCTCCTGGGCCTCGTCGGCGAAGCCGGCGCGGTCCTCGGGCAGAACGTCGCGCAGCTTGAAGACAGACCACAGGGTGTAGCGGATGACCTCGTTGAGGTCCTTCGCCTTCTTACCGGCGTTCGGGATCTTTTCGGGCGCACTCATACGCCTATTCTCGCCCGTCACGAGGAGTGCCCCGCACCGGGGTCGGTCCTTTGCGACGTGGCGAGGATCTCCTCCGCGATCCCGTCCGCCGCGCGGTGGGCCGAGGCGACGCAGGCGGGGATGCCCACACCGTCGTACGCGGCTCCCGCGACGCGCAGTCCGGGAAGGGCCGCGAGGGCCCCGCGGACGCGGGCGACGCGGTCCAGGTGGCCGACCGGGTACTGGGGCAGGCCGCCGATCCAGCGGGTGACCGCGGTGGCGACGGGGCGGGCGGTGAGCCCGGTGGCGGCGGCCAGGTCCTTGACGGAGGCGGCGACGAGGTCGGCGTCCTCGCGGTGGACCTGCTCCTCCTCGCCGTGGCGGCCGACGGAGGTGCGCAGCACGAACAGGTCGGGGGCGGAGTCGCCGACCCAGTTCCACTTTTGGCTGGAGAAGGTGGAGGCCTTGATCGTGTGTCCGTCGACGGGCGGGACCAGGAACCCGGAGCCGGGCAGCTCCGGCACCTCGGAGCGGCGGAAGGCGAGGGTGACCAGGGCCATCGAGGCGTACTCGATGGCGTCGAGCTCGGCGGCGGCGTCCGGGGCGTGGCCGCCGAGGAGTCCGGCCGCGACGCCGGCGGGGGTGGCGAGGACGACGGCGTCGGCCTCGAACGTCCGGTCGGGGGTGACGACCCGCCAGCCGGTGGCGCCGGAGCGGAGCAGCGCGGTGACGGGCGTGCCGGTGAGGATCTCGCCGCCGGCGGCGCGGATCGCGTCGGCGACCGCGCCGGGCAGGGTGCCGATGCCGCCGTCGAGCCCGAGGAAGGCCGAGCCGCCGAGACCGGTGGCGGCGCCCGCCGCGTCGGCGGGGACGGCCGCGCCGGCCTGCTGCACGGCGCGGACGGCCGCGGTGAGGGTGGGGTGGACGCGGGCGGCCTCGAACAGGGCGGGCACGGCCGCCTTCATCGAGATGCGGTGCGCGTCACCGGCGTACACGCCGCCGAGGAGGGGTTCGACGAGCCGGTCGACGACCTCGTGGCCCATGCGCTCGGCGACGTACGCGCCGATGGCGATGTCCTCGCCGATCTCGGTCGGCGGCAGCTCCGGGTCGGCGTCGATCCGGCGCAGGCCCTCCGGGGAGACGAGCCCCTCGACGGCGCGGGCGTCGCCGGGGACGCCCATCACGTGGCCCTTGGGCATGGGGATCAGCTCGCCACGGGACCAGACGGACGCGGTGGTGGTGCCCGGGGCCTGGAGCCGGTCGCCGAGGCCGACGGCGCGGGCCAGGGCGACCGCCTCGGGGCGGCGGGCGAGCAGCGACTCGGCGCCGAGGTCGACGGGCGCGCCCGCGATCTCCCCGGCGAGGAGCTTGCCGCCGACCCGGCCGCCCGCTTCGAGGAGGGTCACCCGGTGGCCGGCGAGGGCCAGCCGGTGGGCGGCCGCGAGTCCGGCGATACCGCCTCCGGCGACGACGACATGGGATCCCGTGGTGTCCGCGTTCATGGGACCACTCTCTCAAATCGCCCGTCTCCGGCGGACCGCCGTCCGCCTGTCGGCCGTCCGGGTCCCGGGCGGGTCCGCCGCTCCCGTTCCGAGGCCGGACCGTGACCGCATCGCTACCGCCGGAGGGAAACCCGTTCCGCCCGCCGGTACGTCCAACCGCCGGCACTCACCCACCAACCCCCGGGGGGAACTCATGCGGAGCGTACGAACGACGGCGAGAACGCGGACGGCGGCGGGACCGGCGGTGCGGGCGAGGACCGTGGCGGCGGCGCTGCTCACGGCCGCGCTCGTGCTGACCGGCTGCGGCGCCGGAGGGAGCGCGGAATCGGGCGGGGACGCGAAGTCGGACCTGAGCGCGGCGCGGCCCGCCGACGGGGCGGCGGCGGACACGGACGAGCGCGGTGCCGTCGACGGTTCGTCGGGCGCCGGGAAGCCCGCGTCGCAGGCGTCCGCGCGGCCGCAGCACGTCATCCGGACGGCCTCGCTGTCCGTGGAGGTCGCGGACGTGGCGAAGGCGCTGGCCACGGCCCGGCAGGTGGCGGCGGGCGCCGGCGGGCGGGTCGAGAACGAGGCGACGGAGCGGGTCGACGACGCGTACGTCACCTCCCGTGTCGTCCTGCGGGTGCCGCAGGAGCGGTACGACTCCGTCCTCACCGAGCTGGCGGGCACCGGCAAGCTCCTCTCCCGCACGGCCGACGCCAAGGACGTCACCGACCAGGTGGTCGACGTGGAGAGCCGGATCGCCACCCAGCGGGCCAGCGTGGCGCGGGTGCGGGCGCTGATGCAGCGGGCGGAGCGGCTGGCCGACGTCGTGACCCTGGAGGGCGAGCTGAGCCGCCGCCAGGCCGACCTGGAGTCGCTCCTCGCCCAGCAGGCCTCGCTGAAGGACCGGACGACGCTCGCGACGATCACGCTCGAACTCATGGAGAAGGAGAAGCCGGCGGCCGAGCCCGAGGAGGGCCGCCCGGGCTTCGGGGACGCCCTGAGCGGCGGCTGGAACGCCCTGGTCGGCGCGGTGGCCTGGGTCGGCATCGTCCTGGCGGCGCTCGCGCCCTGGCTCGCGGTGGCCCTGGTCGTCTTCGTCCTCTGGCGCCGGCTGGTGCGGCCCCGCCTGGCCGCCCGCGCGGCCCGGCGGCCCGAACCCGCTCCGGTACCGGGGGCCCGGGTGGAGCGGAACGCGGCGGGCGCGGTGGTGAACGCGGCCGGGGTGACCCCGGAGGCCGGGCCTCCGGAGGCCCCGGAGAAGTAGCTTCTCTCCCATGAGCGAACGACTGGTGGTCATCGGTGGCGACGCGGCGGGCATGTCCGCCGCGTCGCAGGCGCGCAGGCTCAGGTCCGCCGGGGAGTTGGAGATCGTCGCGTTCGAGCGCGGTCACTTCTCCTCGTACTCGGCCTGCGGCATCCCCTACTGGGTCGGCGGTGACGTCGCCGCGTCGGCGGAGCTGATCGCCCGCTCCCCGGAGGAGCACCGGGCCCGGGACATCGACCTGCGGATGCGGACCGAGGTGACGGCGATCGACGTGCCGGGGCAGCGGGTCCTCGCCCGCGATCTGGAGGCGGGCACGGAGTCCTGGACGGGCTTCGACAAGCTGGTGATCGCGACCGGCGCCCGTCCGCTGCGCCCGCCGCTGCCGGGGATCGACGCGCCCGGGGTGCACGGGGTGCAGACCCTGGACGACGGCCGGGCGCTGCTCGACTCGCTGGCGCTGACGCCGGGGCGGCGCGCGGTGATCATCGGTGCCGGCTACATCGGGGTGGAGATGGCGGAGGCGCTGCTCGCCCGGGGCCACGAGGTGACGGTGCTGACCCGGGGCGAGCAGCCGATGACGACCCTCGACCCCGACATGGGCCGGCTCGTGCACCGGGCGATGGACGGTCTCGGGATCAGGACGGTCGTCTCGGCCGCGGTGACGAAGGTCCTCACCGGTGACGACGGGCGGGTGCGGGCGGTGGCGACGGACGCGGCCGAGTACCCGGCGGACGTGGTCGTCCTGGGCACGGGCGTGGTGCCGGAGACCTCGCTCGCGCGGGCGGCGGGGCTGCCGCTCGGCACCTCGGGCGGGCTCCTCACCGATCTGGCGATGCGGGTGCGCGGCCACGGGAACGTCTGGGCGGGCGGCGACTGCGTGGAGGTCCTCGACCTGGTGTCGGGCCGGGAGCGGTACGTGCCCCTGGGGACGCACGCGAACAAGCACGGTCAGGTCATCGGGGCGAACGTGGGCGGCGACTACGCGACCTTCCCCGGGGTGGTGGGGACGGCGGTGTCGAAGGTCTGCGACCTGGAGATCGCCCGGACGGGCCTGCGGGAGAAGGACGCCCGCGAGGTCGGGCTGCGGTACGTGACGGTGACGATCGAGTCGACCAGCCGCGCGGGCTACTACCCGGGCGCCGCGCCGATGACGGTGAAGATGCTGGCCGAGCGGCGTACGGGACGGCTGCTCGGGGTGCAGATCGTGGGCCGGGAGGGCGCGGCGAAGCGGGTGGACATCGCGGCGGTGGCGCTGACGGCGGGGATGACGGTGGAGTCGATGACGGCCCTCGACCTGGGGTACGCGCCGCCGTTCTCGCCGGTGTGGGACCCGGTCCTGATCGCGGCCCGCAAGGCGACGGCGGCGGTCCGCGCGGCGGGCTGAGCGCGGAACCGGCCGCACGCGGAACCGACCGAGCGCGCAACCGGCGGGGGGGGGGGGGGGGGGGGCCCCCCCCCCCCCCCCCCCCCGGGGGGGGGGGGGGGGGGGGGGCGCCCCCCCCCCCCCCGCCCGCCCGCCGCCCCGCCCCCCCCCCCCCCCCCCCCCCCCCCCCCCCCCCCCCCCCCCCCGGTCC
>NZ_JBIVPA010000012.1:0-153083 GCF_044754405.1 Streptomyces sp. NPDC093089 | reverse complement strand
GCCCCCCCGGGCGCGGGGGGGGGCGGGCGGGGCGGCCGGCGGGGTACCCGGGCCCCCGGCCCACCCCCCCCCCCCCCCCCGGGGGGGGGCCCGCGGGGGCCCCCCCGGGCCCCCGCCGCCGTCGTGTGTGCCGGTCCGCGGGTCAGACGGCCGTCCGCGTGTGCACGTACTCGACGAGGCGGCTCAGGGCGTCCGGGTCCATCGCCGGCATGACGCCGTGGCCCAGGTTGAAGACGTGCCCCTCCAGGCCCTTCGCGGCGGCGAGGACCTCGTCGGTCTTGGCCTCCACCACGTCGCGCGAGGCGAAGAGGACGGCCGGGTCCAGGTTGCCCTGGAGCGCCTTGCCGGGGCCGACGCGGCGGGCGGCCTCGTCGAGCGGGACGCGCCAGTCGACGCCGACGACGTCCGCGCCGGCCTCGCCCATGAGGCCGAGGAGCTCGCCCGTGCCGACGCCGAAGTGGATGCGCGGGACGCCGTACCCGGCGACCGCGTCGAACACCTTCACGGAGGCCGGCATCACCGAGCGGCGGTAGTCGGCCGGGGCGAGGGCGCCGACCCAGGAGTCGAAGAGCTGCACGGCGGAGGCGCCGGCCTCGATCTGGACCTTGAGGAAGGCCGAGGTGATCTCCGCGAGGCGGTCGAGCAGGTCGGCCCAGAGCTGCGGGTCGCCGTACATGAGCGCCTTGGTGTGCTCGTGGCTGCGCGAGGGGCCTCCCTCGACGAGGTAGCTCGCGAGGGTGAACGGCGCACCGGCGAAGCCGATGAGCGGGGTGTCGCCCAGCTCGGCGGTGAGCATCCCGATGGCCTCGGTGACGTAGTGGACGTCCTCGGGCGTGAGGTCGCGCAGCCGGGCGAGGTCGGCGCGGGTGCGGATCGGGTCGGCGACGACCGGGCCGACGCCGGGCTTGATGTCGAGGTCGATCCCGATTGCCTTGAGGGGGACCACGATGTCGCTGAAGTAGATGGCGGCGTCGACCTTGTGGCGGCGCACCGGCTGCAGCGTGATCTCGGTGACCAGCTCGGGCCGCATGCACGACTCGAGCATGGGGATGCCCTCGCGGACCTTGAGGTACTCGGGGAGGGAGCGCCCGGCCTGTCGCATGAACCAGACGGGCGTGTGCGGCACGGGCTCGCGCCGGCATGCCTTGAGGAACGCGGAGTCGTACGTCCGCGACTGCTGCTTCGACTGCTGGCCCTGCGGGCTGTCCATGGCACTCACGCCCAGAATCTTCGCATGTGACGGGAAGCCGCTCGTCCGGGCCGGGTGTCCCTCCCTGCGCGGAGGCCCCGTTCCGCCTACTCTTCCCCGCATGGCTGCGGCTCAGGGACATTTTTCCGATCATTCCGACGGCGATCGAGGGACGGACGAAACGGCGGACAGTACGGAGGCGAACCCGGTTCCACCCGCGTTCCGGCGGGCGGTGGAGGCGTTGCGCTCGGCGCGGCTGCGGTCCGAGATCGAGATCGACCCGACCAGGCCGCCGCAGCGCCTGGCCCCTTACGCGTACGCGGTGGAGGCGGCCGTCGTGGACGGCGAGGAGGACCTGGCGGACGGGCGGCTCGTGCTGCTGCACGAGCCGGACGGCCACGAGGCCTGGAAGGGCACGTTCCGTCTGGTGACGCTGGTCCGGGCGGAGCTGGAGCCGGAGATGGCCGCCGACCCGCTGCTGCCGGAGGTCTGCTGGTCCTGGCTGACCGGGGCCCTGGAGGCGCGGGGGCTCGCGTACGGGGAGGCGAGCGGGACCGTGACCATGGCGGGCTCGCACTACTTCGGGGGGCTGGCGGACCGCAGGCCGGCGACCCAGATCGAGATCCGGGCGTCCTGGACGCCGCGCGAGGGGCTCACCGGGGTGCCGGACACGGCGGCGCACCTGGCGGCGTGGTGCGATCTGCTCTGCCAGATCGCGGGGCTCCCGCCGGCTCCGGCGGATCCGGGCGCGGGGACGGTGGCGGGCGCGGGGGTCGTCACGCTGCCCCAGCGGCGGGGCCCGCAGCAGGCCTGAGGGGCCTCCGGGAGGCGCGCGCGCCTTTTCGGAAGGACGCCCCGGTACTCCCCCGTGGGGGTGACGGGGCGAGGGCTGCTCGTAGGATGATCGATCACGCGTCCGAATTGCCCTAATTATTACTCACCAAATCGTGATCTTTCCCTAAAGGCGGGCGGCCCTCCTGCCGAAGGAGTCAGTGACCCCTTCACAGCACGGGTTCCCCCCGGCTTCTTCCCCGAGCCGGCTCCGTCCCGCACCCTTCCCCCCAGGAGGCCTGGTGTCCGTTCTCCTCGAGCAGCCCGCAAGCCTGGTCGCCTACCGCCCGAACAAGCCGACGGCCATGGTCGTCGTGGCCGACCCGCGCGTCCGCTCCACCGTGACCCGCCACCTGTGGGCCCTCGGAGTACGCGACGTGATCGAGGCTTCGTCCATCGCGGAGGCCCGTCCCCGCGTCGGCAACCCACGCGACATCTGCGTTGCCGACGTCCATCTGCCCGACGGCAGCGGCCTCACGCTGCTGTCCGAGACCCGCGCCGCGGGCTGGCCCAACGGCCTCGCCCTCTCGGCCGCCGACGACATCGGCGCCGTGCGCAACGCCCTGGCGGGCGGCGTGAAGGGCTACGTCGTCACCGGCACCCGGACCAACATCGGCCACCCGACCCGGCCCGGCACCGCCCCCATCGGCGCCACGGCCGCACGGCTAGGCCACCGCCGCCCCCCGGGTGCCCCGAGCCACCCGGGCGGCTACCGCGAGCTCTCCGGCCGTGAGGTCGAGGTGCTCCGACTCGTCGCGGAGGGCCAGTCGAACAAGGCGATCGGCGTCTCCATGGGCCTCTCCGCCCTCACCGTGAAGAGCCACCTCGCCCGCATCGCCCGCAAGCTGGGCACCGGCGACCGCGCCGGCATGGTCGCGGTCGCCCTGCGGACCGGGATCATCCACTGACGAGTGGTCGACGAGAAGCCCGCGCCTGTCGACGGAACGTTCCGTCGACAGGCGCTTGCCGTTCACCGATACCCTTGACAGGTGACCGACGCCCAAGAGACCGCAGCAGACACAGCACTGCGCACCACCGGGGGCGGCCCCCCGGACGACGACGTCCCTGCGAATGGGCTTCCGATCCCGTTGCTGGAGCCCCGCGAGGGGATTCCGCCCGTCGTCGAGACGGAGGACGCCCTCGCCGAGGTGATCGCCGCCTTCGCCGCCGGCACCGGCCCCGTGGCCGTGGACGCCGAGCGCGCGTCCGGCTACCGCTACGGGCAGCGCGCCTATCTCGTCCAGCTCCGGCGCGAGGGCGCGGGCACCGCGCTCATCGACCCGGTCGGCTGCCCCGACCTGTCGGTGCTCGGCGACGCGCTCGCCGGCACCGAGTGGATCCTGCACGCCGCCACCCAGGACCTGCCGTGCCTGCGCGACATAGGCATGCTTCCCACCTCGCTCTTCGACACCGAGCTGGCCGGTCGGCTCGCGGGCTTCCCGCGGGTCGGCCTCGGCGCGATGGTCGAGTCCGTCCTCGGCTACGCCCTGGAGAAGGGCCACTCCGCCGTCGACTGGTCCACCCGCCCGCTGCCCGAGCCCTGGCTGCGGTACGCGGCGCTCGACGTCGAGCTCCTCGTCGACCTGCGCGACGCGCTGGAGAAGGAGCTCGACCGGCAGGGCAAGCTGGAGTGGGCCCTCCAGGAGTTCGACGCCATCGCCTCCGCCCCGCCCGCGCCGCCCCGCAAGGACCCGTGGCGCCGGACCTCCGGCATGCACAAGGTGCGCCGCCGCCGCCAGATGGCGGTCGTACGCGAGCTGTGGACGGCCCGCGACAAGGTCGCCCAGCGCCGTGACGTCTCCCCCGGCAAGGTCCTCAGCGACGCGGCCATCGTCGAGGCGGCGCTCGCCGTGCCGGTGAACGTCGGCGCGCTCACCGCCCTGCCCGGCTTCGGCAACCGGATGGGCCGCCGCCAGCTGGAGCAGTGGCAGGCCGCGGTCGACCGCGCCCGCGCACTGCCCGAGAGCGAGCTGCCCCAGCCGGGCCAGCAGGTCGCCGGCCCGCCGCCGCCCCGCGCCTGGGCCGACAAGGACCCGGCCGCCGCCGCCCGCCTCGCGGCGGCCCGCACGGCCGTCTCCGCCCTCGCCGAGGAACTGAACCTCCCCCAGGAGAACCTGATCACCCCCGACACGGTCCGCCGCGTCTGCTGGGAGCCCCCGGCCCCCGCAGACGCCTCCGCCGTCGCCGCCGCCCTCACCGGCCACGGCGCCCGCCCCTGGCAGGTCGACCTGGTCACCCCCCTCCTGGTGCAGGCCCTGTCGGCGAAGGCCTGACCCGATCGGAGAGCCCCTGGACGGTGGGAACCGCCAGGGGGCTCCGCCGTGCCTACGGGGCCGGGCTGAGGTTGCCGTCGGTGTCCATGTCGAAGACGCCGTTGGTCTTGCCGTCGACCTTGAGGTGCTTGAGCCAGTGCTTCGAGAGGTTGTGCACGTTCTTGTGCTGCATCTCCCACACCAGCGAATGCCCCGCACAAGCCAGCTTGACCATCAGCTTGTGGGCACCCGCGACGGCGTCGTAGAGCCTGGGGACCGAGAAGTTGAGCTCCGGGTTCGGGTTGGGCGGCGACGTGTTCACCTGCCTGTCGTGCTCCCCGTAGACGATCAGGACGGGAACGCTTCCGCCCAGCACTCCGCCCTGCGCCGCGGTGGTGCTGTTCCAGCCCCACCGGACGAAGTTCCTGATCCGGTTGAACCCCGTCGGGGGTCCCCACGTGCTGCCGATCGGGTCGTTCGCCATGATCGCGTCCCAGGCCACGTCGACGATGCCGGGTGCGCGCTGTCCGTCGCAGGGCGCCTCGGCGGCCCAGCCCGCGTCGAATCCGGTCTTGCCGCCGATGAACATCGGAAAGCCCGGGACCGGCAGCGCGGTCGGCGGGTTCGACGTTCCCAGGGGCGGGAAGATCGGTGCGAGCAGGAACAGGCTCGACACCTTGTCGGGGTTGTTGACCGCGTACGGTCCCATGGTGAACGCGGCGGCGGACCAGCCGACGAAGGCGACCTTGTCCACCCGGCACTCGGCACGGATGAACTCGACGACGGTGTTCAGTTCGTCCCGGTCGCTGTTCGAGTTGGTCAGCTGGAACGGGTAGCTGGGCGGACCCGGGACGAAGCCCGGCGGCCTCGGCGTCAGCAGGGGCTGCTGGGCCGGATTGACGTTGTGGGGGTCGTCCATCTCGGGACGCGGGGAGCGACCCGACCCCTGGAGATCCATCATGAAGACGTCGTAGCCGGCTTTCGCCAGCGCCTCGGCCCAGCTGTACGACTCGTACTGGAGGTCGAAGCCGGCCAGCACCGGGACGCTCCGGCCGTGGAGCATGAGGACCGGTGTGCGCGGCCCGTTGTCGGAGGTGTCGCGCCGCTCCCGTACGAAGAGCTTGACCGGCGTGTTCGCGTTCGCCGGGACGGTGGACGTGTGGGGGACTTCGTGGTCGGTGGTGACGATCGCCATGGGAGTCCTTTCCGTGGGCGAGCCCGGAGCCGTGTGCCCCGGCCGTTGCCAGCCTCCGCCCGCCGACGGGGGGCCGCGGCGCGACACGGCCGCCGCCCTGGGCCCATCGGGTTGCGAGAACGTCCGATCGGACAGGCGTACGCCGGGGGCGCGCGGGCGGCCGGCGGCCTCCTCGGGATGTGACCTTCGCCGCTTGGCCCCCAAGGACTGGGCAGCTTGGTTACCCACAAGTAGCATGGGTGGAGCAAGCGCACGCTTAGGCGTGTGCCGCAGCAGTGCCATCCCGCACCCTGGAGGAGAGCCATCGTGCCTCGTACCGTCAGGGACGTCGTCTTCGTCGACGGCGTCCGCACCCCGTTCGGCAAGGCGGGCCCGAAGGGCATCTACCACGAGACCCGCGCCGACGACCTCGTCGTCAAGGCCATCCGGGAGCTGCTGCGCCGCAACCCCGGCCTCGACCCCGCGAAGATCGACGAGGTCGCCATCGCCGCGACCACGCAGATCGGTGACCAGGGTCTGACCCTCGGCCGCACGGCGGGCATCCTCGCCGGGCTGCCGCAGTCGGTGCCGGGCTACTCCATCGACCGCATGTGCGCCGGTGCCCTCACCGCCGTGACCAGCGTCGCCGGTTCGATCGCCTTCGGCGCGTACGACGCCGTCATCGCCGGTGGCGTCGAGCACATGGGCCGCCACCCCATGGGCGAGGGCGTCGACCCGAACCCGCGGTTCGTCAGCGAGAAGCTGGTCGACGAGTCCGCCCTGTTCATGGGCATGACCGCCGAGAACCTGCACGACCGCTACCCGAGCATCACCAAGCAGCGCGCCGACGAGTACGCCGTGCGCTCGCAGGAGAAGGCCGCCAAGGCGTACGCCGACGGCAAGATCCAGCAGGACCTGGTGCCGATCTCGGTCCGTCGCACCGACGCCTCCACCGGCGAGACCGGCTGGGGCCTGGTCACCGCCGACGAGCCGATGCGCCCGGGCACCACCCTGGAGTCGCTGGCCAACCTGAAGACGCCGTTCCGCGTCCACGGCAACGTCACCGCGGGCAACGCGGCCGGCCTGAACGACGGCGCCACCGCCTCGATCATCGCCTCCGAGGACTTCGCCCGCGAGCACGACCTCCCGGTGAAGATGCGCCTCGTCTCGTACGCCTTCGCCGGCGTCGAGCCCGAGGTCATGGGCTACGGCCCGATCCCGGCGACCGAGAAGGCCCTCGCCAAGGCCGGTCTGTCGATCGAGGACATCGACCTCTTCGAGATCAACGAGGCCTTCGCGGTCCAGGTCCTCGCGTTCCTGGAGCACTACGGCATCGCCGACGACGACGCCCGCGTCAACCAGTACGGCGGCGCCATCGCCTACGGTCACCCGCTGGCCTCCTCCGGCGTCCGCCTGATGACGCAGCTGGCCCGCCAGTTCGAGGAGAACCCGCAGGTCCGCTACGGCCTCAACACGATGTGCGTCGGCTTCGGCATGGGCGCCACGGTCATCTGGGAAAACCCCCACTGGGAGGGCAAGTGAGCACCACCGCCGAGCTTCTGAAGGGCGCCGCGGAGCTCTTCCCCGACGAGGTCGTCACCAGCGCCCACGTACGGCACTTCGAGCTGCCCGCGGGCGCGGGCCGGTTCGCGCTGATCACGCTGGACAACGGCTTCGACCACACCAAGCCGACCACCTTCGGCCCGCAGTCCCTCGCCAACCTGAACGCGGCGATCGACCAGGTCGAGGCCGAGGCCGCGAACGGTGAGATCACCGGCGTCGGCCTCACCGGCAAGCCGTTCATCTTCGCCGTCGGCGCCGACCTCAAGGGCGTCGAGCTGCTGAAGAAGCACGACGAGGCGCTCGCCATCGGCAAGGGCGGCCACGACGTCTTCAAGCGTCTGTCCGCGCTCGCCGTGCCGACCTTCGCGTACTACAACGGCGCGGCCATGGGCGGCGGCGTCGAGGTCGGTCTGCACTGCACCTACCGCACCGTGTCGAAGGCCCTGCCGGCCTTCTCGCTGCCCGAGGTCTTCCTCGGCCTGGTACCCGGCTGGGGCGGCTGCGCCATCCTGCCGAACCTGATCGGCGCGGAGAAGGCCGTCTCGGTCATCATCGAGAACTCGCTGAACCAGAACCGCCAGCTCAAGGGCAAGCAGGTCTTCGAGCTCGGCATCGCCGACGCGCTGTTCGAGGGCGCGGACTTCCTGGAGCAGTCGCTGATCTGGACGGCCTCCGTCCTGAACGGCTCCGTGACCGTCGAGCGCCCCGAGGTCGACCGCGGCGAGGCCTGGGACCAGGCCGTCGCCAAGGGCCGGCTCGTCGCCGACTCCAAGGTGCACGGCGCCGCCCCGGCCGCCTACCGCGCCCTCGACATCATCGAGGCCGCCAAGGACGGGGACCTGCAGAAGGGCTTCGACGCCGAGGACCAGGCCCTCGCGGACCTGATCATGGGCGGCGAGCTGCGCTCCGGCATCTACGCCTTCAACCTGGTGCAGAAGCGCGGCAAGCGCCCCGCCGGCGCGCCGGACAAGTCGCTGGCCCGCCCGGTCACCAAGGTCGGTGTCGTCGGCGCCGGCCTGATGGCCTCCCAGCTGGCCCTGCTCTTCCTGCGCCGCCTGGAGGTGCCGGTCGTCCTGACCGACATCGACCAGGAGCGGATCGACAAGGGCGTGGGCTACGTCCACGCCGAGATCGAGAAGCTGCTCGGCAAGGGCCGGATCAACCAGGACAAGGCCAACCGCCTCAAGGGCCTGGTCTCCGGTGTCCTGGACAAGGCCGCCGGCTTCGCGGACGCGGACTTCATCATCGAGGCCGTGTTCGAGGAGATGGGCGTCAAGCAGCAGGTGTTCGCGGAGGTCGAGGCGGTCGCCCCGGCGCACGCGATCCTCGCCACCAACACCTCCTCGCTGTCCGTCTCGGAGATGGCCTCCAAGCTCCAGCACCCGGAGCGCGTGGTCGGCTTCCACTTCTTCAACCCGGTCGCGATCCTCCCGCTCCTGGAGATCGTCCGCGGCGAGAAGACGGACGACGCCTCGCTGGCCACCGCGTTCGGTGTCGCCAAGAAGCTGAAGAAGACCGCGGTCCTCACCAAGGACGCCCCGGCGTTCGTCGTGAACCGCATCCTGACCCGCTTCATGGGCGAGATCCAGAACGTCATCGACGAGGGCACCTCGGTCGAGACGGCGGAGAAGGCCATCGAGCCGCTCGGTCTGCCGATGTCGCCGCTGGTGCTCCTGGAGCTCGTCGGCCCGGCGATCGGTCTGCACGTCTCCGAGACCCTGAACCGCTCCTTCCCGGAGCGCTTCACCGTCTCGCCGAACCTCAAGCGCGTCGTCGAGGCCGGCAAGCGCGGCTTCTACGTCTACAACGCCGAGAACGGCTTCAAGCCGGAGCTCGACCCGGAGGTCGCCGCCCTCCTCGTCCAGGGCGACTCCGTCCTGACCGAGGAGCAGGTCCGCGACCGCGTCCTGGACGCGGTCGCGCAGGAGATCGGCCTGATGCTGGAGGAGGGTGTCGTCGCCGAGGCGCAGGACATCGACCTCTGCCTGATCACCGGTGCGGGCTGGCCCTTCCACCTGGGCGGCATCACGCCGTACCTGGACCGCGAGGGCGTCTCCGAGCGCGTCAACGGCAAGCCTTTCCTCGCCCAGGGCGTGGCGAGCGTCCCGGCGTAACACCTCAGGACGTACGCGTACGGCCCCGGCACCTTCTCCAGGTGCCGGGGCCGTTCCCGTTCGCTGCGGGGGCGGTCACCCTATGGAGCGCCAGCCCTCCAGGTGCAGCCCCGCCGTCTCCTTCTGACGGGTGGCGACCGGCGCGCCGCCGCCGGTCAGGGCCATCGCGACCAGGCGGCCGTCGGCGCCGCGGGTGAGGACGGTGTCGAGGGAGGCCTGCGGCTGCCCGTGCTCCGACCAGGCGAGCGCCTCCGGTTCCCGCTCGCTCGGGTAGGAGGCGACGGCGAGCCGGCCGTCGGCGGACTGCCGGGCGAGGACCGTGGTCTCGACGCCGTCGACGAGGCAGGTGGCGGCGGCGAGCCGGCCGGTGCCGACCGCCTCGCCGATGGCCGTCGGCTCCAGGTCGCGCCCGGCCGACCAGGCGCGGACCTGCCCGGCGTGGTCGACGTAGAACAGCGTCGCGTGGCCGGAGGGGCCGGTGACCGCCGCGAGGGTGCCGAAGGTGACGTCGGCGGGCAGCACGTCCTTGCGGACGGGGCGGCCGCCGGACTCCTCCTGGACGTAGCGGAGGAGGCCCTTGTCGGTCGCCGTGAGGAGCTCGACGCGCCCCTCGCCGTTGCAGACGGCGACCGGGGAGGGGTCGGTGCCCCAGCCGTGCAGGTCCCACCAGGGGTGCCAGCCGCCGGCGTCCTTCTGGGCCCGCACGCTGAGTCCGCCGCCCCCGTTGCGGACGAAGGCGTACGCACGGCCCTGGGCGTCCACGGCGACGGCCGGGTTGCCCGTCCAGGGCCCCTTGCCGTTCGAGTGCCCGATCGGGCGCCAGGGGGCCGCCGGGCGGCCCGTCTGGAACTGGACGCAGTGCACCAGTTCGACGTGCCCCTCGCCGCCGGCGGTGGGCCGCAGGCCGACGAGGTGGACGTAGCGGTCCGCTCCCTGGCCGACCGCGAGGAACGGGGTCAGTCCGTCGCCGCCGAGCGAGACGGGGCCGCTCCAGTGGCCGCCGGGCTCCTCGGTCCAGCGCACCACTTCCCCGTCCCGGGGCAGATAGGCGCTGAACCGCCCCTCCGCCCCCCTGGTCAGCCAGGAACCCTGGAGCAGGGGGGCGGTGGAGGCGCCGTGGGAACGGGCAGCGGGGACCTGGGATCGATTCGCCATGGGGGGATCCAGCACTCCGGTCGTCGGAAGGAGTTCGGGGGTACGAGCCGACTGTAGTCGCCCTCCCGAACGGTCCCTTCCGCGCCTTCGGTATCGCCCGCTCAGTACATCGCGTCCTTGCCGACGCGTCCGAGCCGGCTGTGATTGCGCCCGTACAGGAAGTACACGACGATGCCGATCAGCATCCACACGGCGAACCGGAACCAGGTCTCGCCCGGCAGGTTGAGCATCAGCCAGAACGAGGCCGCGATGGAGAGGATCGGCAGCACCGGCACCCACGGGGTGCGGAAGGCGCGCGGCAGGTCGGGGCGGGTGCGGCGGAGCACCATGACGCCGACGGCGACCACGACGAAGGCGAAGAGGGTGCCGATGTTCACCAGGGTCGCGAGCTCGTTGATGCTGGTGAAGCCGGCGACGATCGCGATGATCACGCCGAGCAGGATCGTCGGGCGGTAGGGCGTCTTGTAGCGCGGGTGCGTGACGGAGAAGAAGCGGGGCAGCAGGCCGTCGCGGCTCATCGCGAAGAAGACGCGGGTCTGGCCGAGGAGCAGGATCAGACAGACCGTGGTGAGGCCGACGGCGGCGCCGAAGCTGATCACGCCCGCGTAGAAGGGATGCCCGGCCGCTTTGAAGGCGTCGGCGAGCGGGGCGCTCACCGAGAGCTCGGTGTAGTGCTGCATGCCGGTGACGACGAGCGCCACGGCCACGTAGAGCACGGTGCAGATGAGGAGCGAGCCGAGGATGCCCCGGGGCATGTCCCGCTGCGGCAGCTTGGTCTCCTCGGCGGCGGTGGCCACCACGTCGAAGCCGATGAAGGCGAAGAAGACCACGGAGGCGGCGGTGAAGATGCCCATGACGCCGAAGTTCGTGGGCTCGTAGCCGAAGATCAGCTGGACCATCGGGGAGTCCCAGCCGGAGCCGCCGCCCTCGGGGGTCACGGCCGGCGGGATGAACGGCTTGTAGTTGTCGCCGACGATGAAGAACAGGCCGGCGACGATCACGATCATGACGACGGTGACCTTGATCGCCACGACGACCGCGGTGATCCGGGCGGACAGCTTCATGCCCAGGACGAGGACCGCGGTCAGCACGAGGACGAGCAGGAACGCCAGGATGTCGAAGGTGCCGCCCGGCGCGTCCGGGCCTTCCAGCGCCGCGGGTAGGTGCCAGTCGACGTTGTCCATCAGCGAGCGCACGTAGCCCGACCAGCCGACGGCGACCACCGCCGTGCCCAGGGCGAACTCCAGGACGAGGTCCCAGCCGATGATCCAGGCCGGCAGCTCGCCGATGGAGGCGTACGCGAAGGTGTACGCGGATCCCGCCACCGGCACCGTCGAGGCGAACTCGGCGTAGCAGAGGGCGGCGAGGGCGCACACGATGCCGGCAGCGACGAAGGCGAGCGCGGTGGCCGGGCCCGCGTTCTCCTTGGCCACCTTGCCGGTCAGGACGAAGATGCCGGTGCCGATGATGACGCCGACGCCGAAGACGGTCAGGTCCCAGGCGGACAGGGATTTCCGGAGCGCGTGCTCCGGTTCCTCCGTGTCGCGGATGGACTGCTCGACCGATTTGGTCCGGAACACCCCGTTGTTGTTAGCGCGTGGCTGCTGGTCCGTACTCACCGTCGTACCTCCTGCCGTGGGGCTGCCCGCCCTGTGGTCAGAATGCACGCGAAAGGGCCGGTCGGCACTCCGAAGAGTGAGCCGACCGGCCCAAGGGTGACGCGGGGTGACGGTGGACGTCAGTCGCGGGCGGGCTCCACGGCCTGCGCGCTGCTCTCGAACCGTCCGTCGAGCCGGGAGACCAGGCCGGTGACCTGGCGGGCGATGTCCGGGGCGGTCAGCCCGATCTCCGCCATGACCTCGCCGCGGGAGGCGTGGTCGAGGAAGCGCGGCGGGATGCCGAAGTCACGCAGCGGCACGTCGACGCCGGCGTCGCGCAGCGCCTGGGCGACGGCCGAGCCGACGCCGCCGACGCGGCTGTTGTCCTCGACGGTGACGACCACGCGGTGCTGCTCGGCGAGCGGGGCGAGGGCCTCGTCGACGGGCTTGACCCAGCGGGGGTCGACCACGGTGGTGGAGATGCCGTGCCGGTCGAGGAGGTCGGCGATGTCCAGGCACATGGGGGCCAGGGCGCCCACGGAGACCAGGAGGACGTCCGGCCGGTCGCTGCCGGGCTCGCGGAGCACGTCCATGCCGCCGACGCGGCGCAGGGCGGGGACCGCGGGGCCGACCGCGCCCTTGGAGAAGCGGACCACGGTGGGGGCGTCGGTGACCTCGACGGCCTCGCGCAGCTGGGCGCGGACCTGGTCGGCGTCGCGCGGCGCGGCGAGCCGCAGGCCGGGCACGACCTGGAGGATCGACATGTCCCACATGCCGTTGTGGGAGGCGCCGTCGGTGCCGGTGACGCCGGCCCGGTCCAGGACGAACGTGACGCCGCACTTGTGCAGGGCCACGTCCATGAGGACCTGGTCGAAGGCGCGGTTGAGGAAGGTCGCGTAGACCGCGAAGACCGGGTGGAGGCCGCCGGTGGCCAGGCCCGCCGCGGAGACGGCCGCGTGCTGCTCGGCGATGCCGACGTCGAAGACCCGCTCGGGGAAGGCCTTCGCGAACTTGTCGAGGCCGACGGGCTGGAGCATGGCCGCGGTGATGGCGACGATGTCCCCGCGCTCCTCGCCCAGCTTCACCATCTCCTCGCCGAAGACCGAGGTCCAGTCGGCGCCGGAGGAGGCGATGGGCAGGCCGGTGTCGGGGTGGATCTTGCCGACGGCGTGGAAGCGGTCGGCCTCGTCCTGGAGGGCGGGCTGGTAGCCGCGGCCCTTCTCGGTGAGGCAGTGGACGATGACCGGGCCGCCGAAGCGCTTGGCTCGGGTGAGGGCGGACTCCAGGGCCTCGATGTCGTGGCCGTCGATGGGGCCGACGTACTTGAGTCCGAGGTCCTCGAACATGCCCTGCGGGGCGATGAAGTCCTTGAGGCCCTTCTTGGCGCCGTGCAGGGTCTCGTAGAGCGGCTTCCCGACGACCGGGGTGCGCTCCAGGATGTCCTTGCCGCGGGCGAGGAAGCGCTCGTAGCCGTCGGTGGTGCGCAGGGTGGCCAGGTGGTTGGCGAGGCCGCCGATGGTGGGCGCGTAGGAGCGCTCGTTGTCGTTGACGACGATGACGAGCGGGCGGTCCTTGGCGGCGGCGATGTTGTTCAGCGCCTCCCAGGCCATGCCGCCGGTGAGCGCGCCGTCGCCGATGACGGCGACGACGTGGTCGTCCTTCTTCAGGACCTCGTTCGCCTTGGCGAGGCCGTCGGCCCAGCCGAGGACCGTCGAGGCGTGCGAGTTCTCGATGACGTCGTGGTCGGACTCGGCCTGCGACGGGTAGCCGGAGAGGCCGCCCTTCATCTTGAGCTTCGAGAAGTCCTGGCGTCCGGTGAGGAGCTTGTGGACGTAGCTCTGGTGGCCGGTGTCCCACAGGACCCGGTCCTTCGGGGAGTCGAACACCCGGTGCAGGGCGATGGTCAGCTCGACCACGCCGAGGTTGGGGCCGAGGTGCCCGCCGGTCTTGGAGACGGCGTCCACGAGGAACGTCCTGATCTCGTCGGCCAGCTGGTCCAGCTGTTCCGGGGAGAGCCGGTCCAGATCTCGCGGTCCCCTGATACGGGTCAGCAGAGCCACCCGTGCCTCCTTGCGTTTGAGCTGGTCGAGCTTGCCGATTTGTCGAGTCTAATGTTCCGTCTTGGATCGTGGGCATCGGGCCGGGGGGTCAGGCGTCACCCCCACGGCCTACATGTCGCTGATCTGTACGGCTCTGCGCGCCGATCTGTACGGATCCCCAGCGGGCCGGGGCACTGCTCCGGACGCAGCAGTGCCCGGCGCCGGTTTCGCGGCGCCGGGCGGTGTGGCGAGCGTTACGCGCGCGGGACGGGGTCCCTAGGCGCGTCCCGCCGTCTTCTGCGTCTTGCGGGAGACCGAGTCGATGATGACGGCGATGAGCAGGACCGCGCCGGTGATCATGTACTGGATCGCGTTCGAGGACAGGTTCATCTGGTTGAGGCCCTGGACGATCGACTGGATGACCAGGATGCCCAGGAGCGCCGACCAGACCTTGCCGCGTCCGCCGAACAGGGACGTACCGCCGATGACGGCGGCGGCGATGCACATCATCAGCTGGTTGCCGCCGCCGAGGGAGCGGTCGGCGCCGCCGGTCGCGGAGGCGAGGAACAGGCCGCCGATGGCGCCCATCGTGCCGGAGATCATGAACACCGAGACCCGGATCCACGACACGTTGATGCCGGCGCGGCGCGCGGCCTCGATGCCGCCGCCGACCGCGAAGACCTGGCGGCCGTAGGTGGTGCGGCGGAGCACGAAGTCGGTGACGAGCAGGATCAGCAGGAAGATCACCAGGGAGAGCGGGAGGCCCTGCTCCTGGTTGAAGCCGTAGGCGGCGACGAGGACCAGGACCGCGAGGACCGCGGTGCGCAGGACGATCTCGCTCTGCGGGCGGTGCGGCAGCTCGGCGGCCTTGCGGCGGCGGGAGTCGCGCAGCTGCGCCAGGTAGAAGGCGGCGACGACGACCACGGCGAGGCCGTAGGCGGCGGCGACGTCGGAGAAGTAGTACTTCGTGAGGTCGCCGACGAAGCTGCCGATCGGCGTCGGGATGGTGGACTTGTCGCCCATCACCCAGGTCTGCAGGCCGGCCCAGCCGAGGAAGCCGGCGAGGGTGACCACGAAGGCGGGCACGCCGATCTTGGCGAAGACCAGGCCGTGGAAGGCGCCCAGGAGGGTGCCGGAGAGGATGCCGAGGAGGATCGCGAGGCCGTCCGGCATGTCCGTGCCGAGGACGCCCCAGACCGCGCCGGCCAGACCCGCCACGGAGCCGACGGCGAGGTCGATCTCGCCGAGCAGCAGCACGAAGACGATGCCGACGGCCATGATGCCGGGGCCGACCGCGTACAGCGTGATCTGGTCGAGGTTGTACGAGGTGATGAAGTTGCCGGTGAGCGCCTGGAAGACGACGCCGATGACGATCAGGCCGATGACGACCGGCAGCGAGCCGATCTCGCCGGAGCGGATCTTGCGCTTGAACTCGTCGACGTATCCCTTGAAGCCCTGCTCGCGGACGAGGAGGCGGGGGTCGACGGCGGGGATCGCGGCGGCGGCCGGGGCCTCGTCGCCGGTGCGCGGCTCGGGCACGGCGGCCTGGTCGCTCGCGGTGGAAGGGGGGTTGCTCACTTCGCTGCCTCCGCGTTGCGGGCCTGACGGCGGGTCACGGCGTTGTCCGTGGCACCGGTGATCGCGGCGATGATCTCTTCGTGCGTGGTGGTGGCGACCGGGAAGGTGCCGTTGTTGCGGCCCAGGCGGAGCACCGCGACGGTGTCGGCCACGGCCTTGACGTCGGCCATGTTGTGGCTGATGAGGATGACGCCGAGGCCCTGCTCGCGCAGCCGCTCGACCAGGTCGAGGACCTGGGCGGTCTGCTCGACGCCGAGGGCGGCGGTCGGCTCGTCCAGGATCACGATCTTGGGGTTGCCGACCAGGGCGCGGGCGATGGCGACGACCTGCCGCTGGCCGCCGGAGAGGGCGGCGACGGGGATGCGGACGCTGGGGATGCGGATGGAGAGCGTGGAGAGCAGGTCCTTGGCCCGCTTCTCCATGGCGACCTCGTCGAGGACGCCGCCCTTCTTGATCTCGCGGCCGAGGAACAGGTTGGCGACGACGTCGAGGTTGTCGCAGAGCGCGAGGTCCTGGTAGACGGTCGCGACACCGAGGTTCTGGGAGTCGTGCGGCCGCTGGATCTCGACCCGCTCGCCCTCCCACTCGATGGCGCCCTCGTCGATGGGGTGCACACCGGCGATGGTCTTGACCAGCGTGGACTTTCCCGCTCCGTTGTCGCCGACGAGCGCGACGACCTCTCCTGCGTGGACTTCGAGATCGACACCGGAGAGGACCTGAACCGCTCCGAACCGCTTGAAGATCCCGCGCAACGCCAGCACGGGCGTCTGGGACACGTGAACCAACTCCTTCGCCGCCCGCGGGCGGCGGCATGTCGCGCCGCCGGTGCAGCGCCGAAGTTTCGAGGGGGGCTGGGCTCGTCCGGCCCCCGGACCGACAGCGGGGTCTGGGTCGGCCGGGGACCGGACGGGCTTGAGGGGCGGATCCGTTCGCCGAGGGGCGCCGGCCGGCCGTACGCCGGGTGATCACGTGGTGTTCACCCTGTGTACACGGCCGGGGGCGGTTCGCGTTCGAGAGCGCTCTCCGCGCGCCCGTCGGCGGGATCCGGGAGCCAGGCCTTCGGGGGCCCGGCGGGGTGGGGCGGGGACTACTTGATGCCCAGCTCGGTGCACTTGGCGGCGAGGTCCGCCGTGCAGAGGTCGGCGGCCTTGTAGATGCCGTCCTGGACCACCGTGGACTGGATGTTGGTCTTGTCGACCACGACCGGGGCGAAGAGCGTCGACGGCACGCCGTCGGTGGCGCCCTGGGCACCGAGGTCCTTGCCCTGGAGCAGGTTCACCGCGAACTTGGCGGCCTCGGGGGCCAGCTGGAGCGGCGACTTGTAGATGGTGAAGGTCTGCGTACCGGCGATGATGCGCTGGATGCCCGCGACCTCGGCGTCCTGGCCACCCACCGGGATGCCCTTGATGCCGGCGTTCTCGAGGGAGGTGATGATGCCGCCGGCCATGCCGTCGTTGGCGGAGTACACCGCGGCGATCTTGTCCTTGCCGACCGAGGAGATGGCGGCGGCCATCTTCTCGCCGGCGACCTTCGGGTCCCACTCGCCGGAGGCCTCGTAGGCGATCTTGCCGACCTTGCCGTCGAGCGCGGTGTGGGCGCCCTTCTTGAAGAGACCGGCGTTCGGGTCCTTCTCGTCGCCGTTGATCATCACGACGTTGGCGGAGGCGGCCTTGGCACCCAGGGCGGTCAGCAGGGCCTGGCCCTGGAGCTCGCCGACCTTGTTGTTGTCGTGGCTGACGTAGGCGTCGGCGCCCGCGACGGCACGGTCGTACGCGACGACCTTGACGCCCTTGGCCTTCGCGTCCTTGACCCAGCCCGCGGCCTTCTCGGCGTCCACCGGGTCGAGGGCGATGACCTTGACGCCGTCGGCGATCAGCTGGTCGAACTGCTGCTTCTGCTTCACGACGTCGGAGACCGCGTTGTTGTACACGATCTCGCATTCACCGCAGGCGGCCTTGACGGCCTTCTCGAACTGCGGCTTGTCCAGCGCCTCGTAGCGCGAGGTCTTGTTCTCGGGAAGGAGCAGACCGATCTTGGTCGAGCTGCCCTTGTCCGCGCTGTCGTCGCCACCGGCCTTGCCACAGGCGCCGAGCGTGAGGGCCATCGAGACCGCGGCCGTTGCTATGACGGCACGACGCGTCACTGCGTTCATGTGAGGTTGCCTCCCTGACGAGGCCGCGACGTTGCGGCCGAGGTGTCCCGAAGTCAACTCGGCCGCAACGTTGCCGTCAAGAAGTAAATTCTTAACGAGATGACAACGGTGGTGTTCGTTATCTAAGTGAAGGCAAGCCGGGAGACCGGAGCGGCCGTGGGCAGCGCACTCTCCAGTAGGGACGAATCGCCCATCTCGCTCAGGACGAGGGCCAGCGCGCCGAGCACCTCGGCGCGGCCGCCCAAGGCCCCCTGAGCCAGCGACAGCTGCCGGGCGGCACTGGGGATCGCGTACCGCGAGACGGAGTCCCTGATGGGTGCCAGGACCAGCTCACCGGCCTCCGCGAGGTCGCCGCCGAGCACCACGCGGCTCGGGTTCAGGAGGTTGCAGAGGTTCGCGATGCCGCTGCCGATGTGCCGGCCGACGTCGGCGATCACCCGGCGGCAGCCGGGGTCGCCCTCCCGGGCCAGTTGGACCACCCGCTCCATGGTCAGATCGGGGCCGTGGCTCGGCTGGAGCAGCGGCAGGACGTAGCGGGCGGCCGTGAAGGTCTCCAGGCAGCCCCGGTTGCCGCAGCGGCAGACCGGCCCCGACTCGTCCAGCGTGATGTGCCCGATCTCGCCCGCGGTGCCGCCCGGCCCCCGGTAGACCCGGCCGTCGATCACCAGGCCGGCGCCGACGCCGCTGGCCACCTTGATGTACGCCAGGTCCTTGACGCCCCGGCCGCTCCCCCAGACCAGCTCGCCCAGCGCGCCGAGGTTGGCGTCGTTGTCGACGTGCACGGGCACGCCGAGCCGGCCGGACAGCTCCTCGGCCGGGTTGATGCCGCTCCACCCCGGCAGGATCGACGTCGAGCCGAGGGTCCCGGAGGACACGTCGATGGGGCCGGGCACGCCGAGACCCACGCCGATGACCTTGTCCCGGCCGATGCCGGTGGCCTGGATCAGCCGGTTGACCAGCTGTTCCGCCCGGTCGAAGCCCTCGGCGGCGGAGGCGTCGACGTCGAGCGGCTCGGACTCCTCGGCGAGCACCTGGTGGGCGAGGTTGCCCACCGCGACCCGGAGGTGGGTGTGGCCGAAGTCGACGCCGATGACGATGCCGGCGTCACCGGAGAGGGAGACGCTGCGGGCCCGGCGGCCGCCCGCGGAGGTGGGCGTGACCTCGACGGTCCCGCCGTCCTTCAGCTCCCGCACGATGTTGGAGACCGTGGCGGCCGAGAGGCCCGTCGCCCTGGCGATCTCCGCCTGGGTGAGCGAGCCGGCCATGCGCACCGCCCGGACGACCCGTTCGAGATTGGCCCTGTGCAGAGACGTCTGCGACCCCGGAGTCTCCATCGACTCACTCACTCCCACCGTTTTCTCCAACATGTGAACTCTAAGGGGACTCTTTCGGCTTGCCCCCCGTCAAGACCTTGAGTTGCCGACGGTACGGGTCACACGACGCGAAGGGCCCCCGGCGCGGAGTGCGCCGGGGGCCCTGGGGACCGCGGTACGGAGTTACTTCACGACTTACTTCACGGCGCCGGCCGTCAGACCGGCCACCACCTGCCGCTGGAAGACGATGTACGCCGCCAGAACGGGGAGCATCGCCATCACCAGGCCGGCGAAGAGCCCCGACCAGTCGCCCTTGTAGCCCTGGCTGACGGCCAGCTGGACGAGTCCCTGGGAGAGCACCTTCTTCTCCGGCTCGGTGTTGAGCACGGTCGGCAGCAGGTACTGGTTCCACTGGCCGAGGAAGTTGAAGATGCCGACGCTGATGAGGCCCGGCTTGGCCATCGGCAGCATCACCTGGAAGAAGGTCCGGGTGTGCGAGGCCCCGTCCACGAAGGCCGCTTCCGCGACCGAGGTCGGCAGGGTGCGGAAGAAGGCGGTGAGGAAGAAGACGGTGAACGGCAGCGAGTACGCGATGTAGACGAGGATCAGGCCGTGCAGCGTGTTCAGCAGGGCCATGTTCTGCATCACGTAGAACAGCGGCACCAGGGCGAGGATGATCGGGAAGCTCATCCCGCCGATGAAGAGGAAGTAGATGAAGCGGTTGCCCGGGAAGTCGAAGCGGGCCAGGACGTAGGCCGCCATCGAGCCGAGCAGGAGCGTGCCGACCAGCGATCCGGCGACCACCAGGACGGTGTTCAGGAAGTAGTCGCCCATGTGCGCCTCGGTCCAGGCGCGCGACCAGTTCTCGAAGTGCAGCTTGTCCGGGAGCGACCACGGCGAGGTGAAGATCGCCCGGTCGGTCTTGAAGGAGGTCATGACCGCCCACAGCAGCGGCATGACGACCATGATCGCCCAGACGATCAGCATCCCGTGCGAGAAGACGTTGAGGGTCGCGCCGTCGCCCTTGGAGCCCTTGGGCTTCCCGGAGCGCTCGGCGGCGGCCGGGGCCGTGGTCTTGCCGAGCGTCAGGCCCGGGCCGGCCGGGGAGCCGGACGGGTCCTCGACGCCGGCGGAGGCAGTGTCGGTCGTCTTCATCAGAACTCCAGCCGCTCGCGCCGGCCCAGCTTCATCACGACGGCCGCGAAGGCGAGCGTGACGAGGAGGAGCGCGACGCCGATGGTCGTTGCGTAGGCGGCCTGACCGTCCCGGAATGCCTTCTGGTACACGTACAGCGGCATGACGATGGTGGAGTAGTCGGGCCCGCCGCCGTTGGGGCCGACGGTCATGATCTGGACGACGGCGAAGGACTCCGCGCCGAGCGCGAGGATGCCCATGTAGATCCAGCCGGACTGCACGGTGTCCCAGAGCAGCGGCAGGGTGATCTTGAAGAACGTGGTGAAGCGGTTCGCTCCGTCGAGCAGTGCGGCCTCGTAGAAATCCCTCGGAATGGACGCCATGCCGGCCGAGAAGAGGACGACGAAGAATCCGACGGTGGACCAGACGAGGACCACCATCACGCAGATGAGGGCGAGATCCGGATCGCCGAGCCAGTCCGGCTGGACGCTTCCGAGCCCGACCCCCTTCAGTACGGAGTTGATCGCTCCGCTATTCGGGTTGTACGCGAACTGGAAGAGCAGCGCCACGATCGCGATCGACAGCACCTGCGGGAAGAAGTACACGATTTTGTAGAAGGACGAACCACGCACACCCGCGATGGCCGCGCCCCTGCGGCGCCGACCGCCGACATTGAGCATGAAGGCGAAGAACAGCGCGAGGCCGACGGTCACCAGCGGCAGCACCACGGCGAAGGTCAGACTGTGCTGGAGCGATTTCCAGAAGATCTCGTCGTCCAGCATTCTGCTGTAGTTGTCGAATCCGACCATCCCGAATTCGGGACTCAGTCCGCTCCAGTCCGTGAAGGAGTAGTAGATGGACTGGATGAACGGCCAGATGACGAAGAGCACGTAGAGCGCGAGGGGGGCCGCCAGGAACCCCACGATGAAACGGTACTTGCCGTGTTGCATTCCTACCGACCCCGATCTTCCCGCGGAGGCGCGCCGCTGGTGCTGCGCGCGAAGGGGCCGGGGCCCGCTCCCGGTCGGCGGGAAGGGGCCCCGGCACTGCTCACTGGTGCTTGTAGTGCTTGATCGACGAGTCCTTGGCCGCCTCGTCGGCGTACTTCTGGATCTTCTTGATCGTCTCGGCCGGGGTCGCGCGGCCGGCCATCATCTCGCCGATGCCCGCCACGCCGATCTTCTCCTTCTGGAGGGCGACGTACCAGTCCTGGAGGCGCGGGTTGACGACGTTCTGGCCGGCCTTCTGCAGGGCGGCCACGCCGGACTTGAGGCCCGGGGTGAGCTCGATGCCGTCGGTGCCGCCGTTGAAGGCGGTCAGGGACTTCACCGACTGGGTGAAGTTCTTGGAGGAGGCCTCGCTGAGCATGATGCGCAGCTGCTCCATGCCACCCTCGGCGTTCACCGCCTTGGCCGGGACGATGAAGGGCTCGCCGCCGGAGGCCCAGATGGTGCCGAAGGGCATCTTGTCGGAGGAGTCGATGCCGGTCGGGGCGGAGACGGCCAGGTTGAAGTCGGCCGGCATGGTCTTCGCGGCCTCGTTCTCGACCCAGGAGCCGTTCGGGATGAACAGCGCCTTGCCCTCGGTCCAGGCGGTCTGCGACTGGATGTGGTCGAGGCCGGGGGTGCCCTTGAGGATGTACCCCTTCCTGACCAGCTCGTAGTACGCCTCGAAGCACGCCTTGACCGCGGGGTGCTCCCAGGCCTTCGGCTCCAGGTTGTCGATGGCGTCCAGGACCTCGCGGCCGCCTACCTTGCCGATCATCGGGTAGAGCGAGAAGGGGACGTAGTAGGGGTGCTTGCCGGCGTACGTCCAGCCCGCGATGCCCTTCTTCTTGGCCTTCTCGCAGACGGCCAGCATCTCGTCCCAGGTCTCGGGGTACTTCGCGTCGAGCGAGTCGAGGAGCTTCTGCGAGTACCAGACGCCGTAGACCGTGTAGGCGTAGTACATGATCCACACCGGGTCGCCGTCGAACTGGCCCATCTCGACGATGCCGGGCCGCAGGGTGTCGCGGACCGTCTTCTTCGGGTCGTCGATGGAGGGCGAGTCGAGCAGCGGGGTGAGGTCGGCGAGCTGCTTCTGGCCGACGAGGACGCCCATGTCCATCTGCTCGGCGCCGGAGTTGTCGATGAGGTCCGGCGGGTTGCCGCCGTTGAAGCGGGGCTGGAGCGTGGTGGTGATCTTCTGGGTGGGGGTGAACTTGACCTTCGCCTTGGGGTAATTCGTCTCGTAGATCTTGACCGCGTCCTTGGCGTACTGCTGTCCGAATCCACCGTCGAAGAGGACGAAATCGAGCGGGGCCGACTCGTTCACCCCGAGCGGGTTCTTTTCGGACTTCGTGCCCTTCTCGACCTTCCCGTTGCCACCGCTGTCGCTGCTCGCACAGGCGGACAGGAAGCTCATCGTCGGCACCGAGATCAGACCGATAGCGGCGGAGCGCTTGATCAGATCGCGACGGCCGAGGCCGCCCTCATTGGTCTGTGCGGGGGTGGATCCCATGCTCAAGTCCTCGCCTTCATTCAGGACTCAGGCGGTGTACCGGTCGCCCGTACTACTCGCTCGCCACAGGCGAAGGGCCCCGCCACCGCGGTCATTTGCAGCCGGGTCGTGCAGGCGTCGTGCCGTCGTCCGATGGAAACGACTGGCTGGACGCCGACAGGTATAGTCCACTTCCCTTCGCCGGAGCAAGATCGAAAGCAGGTTTTCACGGCCATCTTTCCCGAGTTGAGACCTGCGGGATAAGCACCCCGGATCTGCGGCGTTTCGTCCAATCATTCGTCAACCAACACCCTTGACACCGCACTGGAGTTGCCCGTACTGAGCCCTCCCGCGGCGCCACCGGTGGGGTCGGTCCGGATACCGGCGGGACACTAACCGACAATCCGGACATAGGGTCTTGGATCGAAACAGTCGTGTCACAAACCGGTTGCCCGGTGAAGATCTCGTGAGAAGGATCCTGGATCATAGAGGTTCCGCCGCCTTCGCCCCCGGGGCACACGCGCGGCGGCACCTGTCTTATTCCACTCGGAACTGGAGTACTACGTGGCCAAGTCTTCTGGCCTGAACCGCACGGGCGTCCTGTCCCGTGTCACGGTCGCGGCGATAACCGCGGCCCTCGTGGGCACCACCACGGCCGCCGTCGCGGCCGACGCCCCGCAGCCCGCCCGTTCGGCCTCGGCCGTCCAGAAGGCGGCGCCGAAGGCCGGCACCCTCGCCGCGTCCTCCGCCTCCACCGTCGCCGACGGTGAGCTCCGCGGCGTCGACAGCAACGGCTTCATGTACGCGTACCTGCCGAACGGCACCGGTGGCTTCAGCGGTCGCCAGTACGTCGGCAGCGGCTGGCAGTACACCAACCAGCTCACCATGGCCGACCAGAACGGCGACGGCGAGACCGACGGCGCCTGGGACGTCACCGGCGGCCGCCTGTCCTACACCGCGTGGGGCCAGGACGGCGTCTCCCTCGGCTCCGGCTGGGGCGTCTTCAACAAGGTCGTGTCGACCGGCAACCTGGGCGGCGCCGCCGCTCCGGACCTGCTGGCGCGCGACACCTCGGGCCGCCTGTACCTGTACCTCGGGTACGGCAACGGCAAGCTCGCCCCGCGCACGCAGATCGGTACCGGTTGGAACATCTTCAACCAGATCACCGGCAAGGGTGACATGAACGGCGACGGCAAGGACGACGTCATCGCCCGCGACAAGGACGGCTACCTCTGGCTGTACCCGGGCACGGGCAACTACCTCAAGCCGCTCGGCCCCCGCGTCAAGGCCGGCAACGGCTGGAACGGCCTGAACACCTTCGTCTCCCCCGGTGACGTCGACTTCGACGGCATCCCCGACGTGGTCGCCCGCGACTCGCAGGGCGTGCTGTACCTGTACCCGGGCTCGGGCATCTCGTACCCGGCGTTCAAGCCGCGTACGAAGATCGGCACCGGCTGGAACACGTACCGCCTGATCTTCTCCTGACGCCTCGCGCCCTCGTGGCGCGGTCGCGGGAAAAGCCGAACGGGCCCCGCTCCTCTTCCGAGGAGCGGGGCCCGCTTCGTGCTACCGGGTCCTGGGGCGTCAGCCGCGGATCAGGTTGCGGAGCACATACTGCATGATGCCGCCGTTGCGGTAGTAGTCCGCCTCGCCGGGGGTGTCGATGCGGACGACCGCGTCGAACTCGACACCGGTGTCGGTGGTGACCTTGACCGTGCTGGGCGTGGTGCCCTCGTTCAGCTCGGTGACGCCGGCGATGGAGAAGGTCTCCTCACCGGTCAGGCCGAGCGAGTCGGCCGACTGGCCGGCCGGGAACTGGAGCGGGAGGACGCCCATGCCGATGAGGTTCGAGCGGTGGATGCGCTCGTACGACTCGGTGATGACGGCCTTGACGCCGAGGAGCGCGGTGCCCTTGGCGGCCCAGTCGCGGGACGAGCCGGAGCCGTACTCCTTGCCGCCCAGGATGACCAGCGGGGTGCCGGCGGCCTGGTAGTTCTGCGAGGCGTCGTAGATGAACGACACCGGCGCGTCGGCCTGGGTGAAGTCGCGGGTGAAGCCGCCCTCGGTGCCCGGCGCGATCTGGTTGCGCAGGCGGATGTTGGCGAAGGTGCCGCGGATCATGACCTCGTGGTTGCCTCGGCGCGAGCCGTAGGAGTTGAAGTCACGACGCTCCACACCGTGCTCGGTGAGGTACTTGCCGGCCGGGGTGTCGGCCTTGATGGCGCCGGCCGGGGAGATGTGGTCGGTGGTGACCGAGTCGCCCAGCTTCGCCAGGACGCGGGCGCCGACGATGTCGGTGACCGGGGTGGTCTCCATCGTCATGCCCTCGAAGTACGGGGGCTTGCGGACGTAGGTGGACTCGTTGTCCCACTCGAAGGTGTTGCCGGTCGGGATGGACAGCGCCTGCCACTGGGCGTCGCCCGCGAAGACGTCCTTGTAGGACTTGTTGAACATGTCCTCGCCGATGGCGTTGGCGACGACGTCGTTGACCTCGGCCTCCGTCGGCCAGATGTCGGCCAGGTAGACGGGCTTGCCGTCCTGGTCGACGCCGAGGGCGTCCTTGGTGATGTCCACCTTCATGGAGCCCGCGATGGCGTACGCGACGACCAGCGGCGGGGAGGCCAGGTAGTTCATCTTGACGTCGGGGTTGATGCGGCCCTCGAAGTTGCGGTTGCCCGAGAGGACCGAGGTCACGGCGAGGTCGTGCTCGTTGATCGCCTTGGAGACCTCCTCCGGCAGCGGGCCGGAGTTGCCGATGCAGGTGGTGCAGCCGTAGCCGACGAGGTTGAAGCCGACCTTGTCGAGGTACGGGGTGAGGCCCGCCTTGTCGAAGTAGTCGGTGACGACCTTCGAGCCCGGGGCGAGGGTGGTCTTGACCCACGGCTTGCGGGTCAGGCCCTTCTCGGTGGCCTTCTTCGCGACGAGCGCGGCGGCGACCATCACGTACGGGTTCGACGTGTTGGTGCAGGAGGTGATCGCGGCGACGGTGACGGCGCCGTGGTCGATCTCGTAGGTGGAGCCGTCGGGGGCGGTGACGGTGACCGGCTTCGACGGGGCGCCGTTGGGGTGGTTCGCCGGGGCGTCGGACGCCGGGAAGGACTCCTTGCCCGCCTCGTCGACCTCGTCCACGTAGTTGCGGACGTCCAGCGCGAACTGCTGGGCGGCGTTCGCGAGGACGATGCGGTCCTGCGGGCGCTTCGGGCCGGCGATGGAGGGGACGACCGTGGAGAGGTCGAGCTCCAGCTTCTCCGAGAAGTCGGGCTCGGCGGCCGGGTCGAGCCAGAGGCCCTGCTCCTTGGCGTACGCCTCGACGAGCGCGACCTGCTGCGCGGAGCGGCCGGTCAGCTTGAGGTAGTTCAGGGTCTCGCCGTCGATCGGGAAGACCGCGGCGGTGGAGCCGAACTCCGGCGACATGTTGCCGATGGTGGCGCGGTTCGCGAGGGAGGTGGCGGCGACGCCCTCACCGTAGAACTCGACGAACTTGCCGACGACGCCGTGCTTGCGCAGCATCTCGGTGATCGTGAGGACCAGGTCGGTGGCGGTGGTGCCGGCCGGGAGCTCGCCGGTCAGCTTGAAGCCGACGACGCGCGGGATGAGCATGGAGACCGGCTGGCCGAGCATCGCGGCCTCGGCCTCGATGCCGCCGACGCCCCAGCCCAGCACGCCCAGGCCGTTGACCATGGTGGTGTGCGAGTCGGTGCCGACGAGGGTGTCGGGGTACGCCTGGCCGTTGCGGACCATGACCGTGCGGGCCAGGTGCTCGATGTTCACCTGGTGGACGATGCCGGTGCCCGGCGGGACGACCTTGAAGTCGTCGAACGCGGTCTGGCCCCAGCGCAGGAACTGGTAGCGCTCCTTGTTGCGGCCGTACTCCAGCTCGACGTTCTGCGCGAAGGCGTCGTTGGTGCCGAACTTGTCGGCGATGACGGAGTGGTCGATGACCATCTCGGCCGGGGAGAGCGGGTTGATCTTCGCCGGGTCGCCGCCGAGCGCCGCGACGGCCTCGCGCATGGTGGCGAGGTCGACGACACAGGGGACACCGGTGAAGTCCTGCATGATCACGCGCGCCGGCGTGAACTGGATCTCCTGGCTCGGCTGGGCCTGGGAGTCCCAGTTGCCGAGGGCCCGGATGTGGTCGGCGGTGATGTTCGCGCCGTCCTCGGTGCGGAGCAGGTTCTCCAGGAGGACCTTCAGGCTGTAAGGGAGGCGCGCGGAGCCCTCGACCTTGTCCAGCTTGAAGATCTCGTACGACTCGTCGCCCACGCTCAGCGTGCTGCGGGCGTCGAAGCTGTTCGCCGACACGACAGTCTCCTTCATATATGTGCGCGTTCCACCACATCCTGCCGCCACGTACACGTCGTCGATCCGCTAAGGTAAGGCTAAGTTAGGTAACCCTTACCGGGGTCGTGGCAGCGGTGCGCCTCGGCAGATATCTCGATGTCGAGATAACTCTAGTACATCACCGCCGCGCGGTCATGCCTGGCATGCCCCGGATCCGCTACGGACTTCCCGCCGGGCCACCCCGTACAGCCGCGGCCTGCGCGCCGGCCACCCCGTACGGCCGCGGTCCGATCGCCGACCACCCCGTACGGCCGCGGTCCGATTGCCGGGCCGGACCGGGCGGCCGACGATCGGAGCATGTTCAGTGGCGCGCACGTGATCCTCTACAGCCGGGACGCCGAGGCGGACCGCGCCTTCCTCAGGGACGCGCTCGGCTTCGAGCACGTGGACGCCGGGCGGGGCTGGCTCATCTTCAAGCTGCCGCCCGCCGAGATCGCGGTGCACCCGACGACGGGCGAGCCGCGGCAGGAGGTGTACCTCATGTGCGACAACCTGGCGCAGACCCTGACGACCCTGGACGAACAGGGCGTGGAGATCTCACGGGCCGTCAGCGACGAGGGCTGGGGCCTGCTCGCCGCCGTCCGACTGCCGAGCGGCACCGAACTCCCCCTGTACGAACCGCGCCACCCCACCGCTCACGGCGATTCACCCTGACGGCCCACCCCGATGACAAGTCACATCTCATATCTGAGATAACGTGACGCCATGGCAGACGACTACCTCGTACGCATCGGCAAGCTCATCCGTGACGCCCGTCAGCACCGCGGCTGGACACAGACGCAGCTCGCCGAAGCACTGGCCACAAGCCAGAGCGCCGTCAACCGGATCGAGCGCGGCAACCAGAACATCAGCCTTGAGATGATCGCCCGGATCGGCGAGGCCCTCGACAGCGAGATCGTGTCCCTGGGCTACGCGGGCCCCATGCACCTCCGCGTCGTCGGCCGGCGCCGGCTCTCCGGTGCCATCGATGTCAAGACCAGCAAGAACGCCTGCGTCGCGCTGCTCTGCGCCTCGCTCCTCAACAAGGGCCGCACCGTCCTGCGCCGCGTCGCCCGCATCGAGGAGGTCTTCCGGCTCCTGGAGGTCCTCAACTCCATCGGCGTCCGCACCCGCTGGGTCAACGACGGCGTCGACCTGGAGATCGTGCCGCCCGCCGAGCTGGACATGGAGTCCATCGACGCCGAGGCCGCGATCCGCACCCGCTCGATCATCATGTTCCTCGGCCCGCTGCTGCACCGCATGGACCGCTTCAAGCTGCCGTACGCCGGCGGCTGCGACCTCGGCACCCGCACGATCGAGCCGCACATGATCGCGCTGCGCCGCTTCGGCCTCGACGTCACGGCCACCGAGGGCATCTACCACGCCCAGGTCGAGCGCATCGCCCCCGACCGCCCGATCGTGCTGACCGAGCGCGGGGACACGGTCACCGAGAACGCGCTGCTCGCGGCAGCCCGCCACGACGGCGTGACCGTCATCCGCAACGCCTCCTCCAACTACATGGTCCAGGACCTCTGCTTCTTCCTGGAGGCCCTCGGCGTCCGGGTCGACGGCATCGGCACCACCACCCTGACCGTGCACGGCATCCCCCAGATCGACGTCGACGTCGACTACTCCCCCTCCGAGGACCCGGTCGAGGCGATGAGCCTGGTGGCCGCGGCCGTGGTCACCGAATCGGAACTGACCATCCGCCGCGTCCCCATCGAGTTCATGGAGATCGAGCTCGCCGTCCTGGAGGAGATGGGCCTCGACCACGACCGGTCCCCCGAGTACGCCGCCGACAACGGCCGCACCCGCCTGGTCGACCTCACGGTCCGCCCCTCCAAGCTGGAGGCGCCGATCGACAAGATCCACCCCATGCCCTTCCCGGGCCTCAACATCGACAACGTCCCCTTCTTCGCGGCCATCGCCGCCACCGCCCAGGGCAAGACCCTCATCCACGACTGGGTCTACGACAACCGCGCCATCTACCTCACCGACCTCAACCGCCTCGGCGGCCGCCTCCAACTCCTCGACCCCCACCGCGTCCTCGTCGAGGGCCCCACCCGCTGGCGCGCCGCCGAGATGATGTGCCCCCCGGCCCTCCGCCCGGCGGTGGTCGTCCTCCTCGCGATGATGGCGGCCGAGGGCACGTCGGTCCTCCGGAACGTGTACGTCATCAACCGCGGCTACGAGGACCTCGCCGAGCGCCTCAACTCGATCGGCGCGCAGATCGAGATCTTCCGGGACATTTGACAGACCGTCAGGCAGTCGCTGATACAGCTATCCTGACCTGCGACAATGCGCAACGGCGGGAGGGGTGGCGTGCCTCGTGGGACTTCTCTGGGACTTTGTACCCGAGTCGGAACTACGGGGGTCTGCAGTTCGGCAGCCCGTCGAGGGCATAGTCGACACACGAGGTCGTGTGCCAGGGTGGCGGTATGGATTGGCAGTCTGAGAGCCCGGAACTCTGGGCGTTCCTGGAGTCCCTACACTGCGGCGACGTCCTGTCCGGCACCGTCGCGGCGATCGAGCGGTTCGGGGTCTTCGTAGCCCTGGACGACGGACCTGCCCATCCCACCCTGCCCGGTGTCGGGTTCATCGCCATCCCCGAACTGTCCTGGCGGCACATCGACGCTCCGACCGATGTCGTTCAGGTGGGTCAGCGAGTCTCGTGCGAGTTCCTCCAGTTCGACACCCACAACGCAGAGGCCAGACTGTCCTTGAAGGCGCTGGAGCCCGACCTCCTGCAGGCCTTCGCCGACCGTACGCCGGTGGGCCAGGAGCTTCGCGGGACGGTGGAGAAGACGGTTCCCATCGGCGTCTTCGTCTACCTCGGGGACGGGATCGTCGGGCCGATTCCCTCCAAGGAGCTCTACGGTCGGCCCACGGTGAGTCCGGCGGAAGACTTCGAGGCCGGACAGAAGATTGCCGTCATCGTCACGGAAATCGAAGTGCCGGCCCGCCGGGCCTTTCTTTCCAGGCCGAAGGGGCCCGGCGTGCAGGTGTCGTGACGCCCGGCGTGCCCCAGCCGTTGTTGTGAGCATGGGGCGGGGTGATCTGAGTGATGCCAAGTGGGAACGGCTGCGGCCGTTCCTGCCTGTTAGCAACCGGCGTTGTGGCCGGTGGCGTGATCATCGGCAGGTGATCGACGGGATTCTGCACCGGGTGCGGACCGGTGTTCAGTGGCGTGACCTGCTCGAGCGGTTCGGCCCGTGGAAGACCGTTTATGAACGCCACCGGCTGTGGTCGACCGACGGCACGTGGGAGCGACTGCTTCAGCAGGTCCAGGCCGCGGCCGATGCAGCGGGTGAGATCGACTGGGACATCTCGGTCGATTCCACCATCGTCCGCGCCCATCAGCATGCGGCCGGCGCCCGCACCGACCCGCCGCCGGGCCCTGCATCAAAGGGGGCCGAACCGGTGGAACACCAGGGCCAAAGCCCGTGGCAGAGCCTGCTCGCGCGGCGGGTTCACCACCAAGCTCCACCTGAGCGCGGACAGCCGCTGCCGTCCGCTGTCCCTGATCGTCATCGCAGGCCAGCGGGCTGACTGCACCCAGTTCAAGCCCGTCCTGGAGAAGATCCGCGTGCCACGGCCCGGGCCAGGCAGGCGGGCCTTGCCCCAAGGCCCGTCCAGCGTGGAGACACCATACTCAGAAACTCCACCGGCACGAGCCGGACCGTAACCAGCCCCGGACCAGGCCCGGAGGCGCTTCACCGAACCCCAGCGGCAAAGTGGATCACTGTGCTAGTACTCCAGTCTGGTTTCGCGATCTTGTCGCGGACCCGGCTGGGAACGGGTGCGGCCACCGCGTGATCATCGGTTGGTGTGTGGACAAACGAAGATCGTGCGGTGGCCGCGGGCCATAGCGTAGACCCTGCCCGCTGGCGGGAGATGTTCGACCAGGTCATGGCCCGGATCGCGGGCCGCTTCGGTCGAGTTGAACCGAGGGCGAGTGCCCGCGCCTATCTGCTCGGGCTGCTGTCGCCTGTCGAGCGGAAGAACTGCTGGCAGCTGGCCGAACATGCCGGCCTGGCCCGGCCGGGGCCGATGCAGCGGCTGCTGCGCTACGCCCGCTGGGACGCCGACGCCGTCCGCGACGACATCCGCGCCTACGCCGTCGAACACCTCCACGGCGACGGCGGCGTCCTCATCGTGGACGAGACCGGCTTCGTGAAGAAGGGCCGGGCTTCGGCGGGAGTGCAACGGCAGTACACCGGCACCGCCGGACGCATCGAGAACTCCCAGGTCGGCGTCTTCCTCGCCTACGCCACCAGCCAGGGGCGGGCGTTGATCGACCGCCGGCTCTACCTGCCCGAGCACTCCTGGTGCACCGATCCCGAGCGCCGCCAGGCGGCCGGGATACCCGACGAGGTGCCGTTCACGACCAAGCCCCGCCTGGCCGGGGAGATGATCGCCGCCGCGCTGGACGCCGGGGTGGAGGCGCCGTGGGTGACCGGCGACGAAGCCTACGGCCAGGACCCGCAGCTGCGCGCCGCCCTGGAAGCACGCGGGACCGGCTACGTGATGGCCGTCGCCTGCTCAACGCGTGTACGGATCAACCACGGCCGCACCCCCGTCCGCGCGGACGCCGTCGCCGACGGCCTGCCCACCCTCGCCTGGCAGCGGCAGAGCGCGGGAAGCGGTGCGAAGGGCCCGCGCTACTACGACTGGGCCTGGATTCACATCGGCACCGGCGAACATCGCCACCTGCTGATCCGCCGCAATCGCACCACCGGCGAACTCGCCTTCTACCTGTGCTGGTCGCCCACCACGATCACCCTGGCCGAGCTGGTCCGCGTCGCCGGCGTCCGCTGAAGCGTCGAGGAGTGCTTCCAGGCCGCCAAAGGCCAGGTCGGACTCGACCACTACCAGGTCCGCAACTGGACGGCCTGGCACCGGCACATCACGCTCGCCATGCTCGCTCTGGCCTTCCTGACCGCCCTCGCCGCCGACGCGGCACCGCAGCGGTCCACCGGCCCGCACCACCCAGCTCGCAACAGCGAACCGATCTCCTTGACCGTCCCCGAGATCCGACACCTGCTGACCGCCGTCTTCGGCCCGCCAGCCGTGACCGCTGCCAGGCTGCTGCACTGGTCAATCTGGCGCAGACGCCACCAGGCAAGAGCCCGACAAAGCCACTACCAACGACGGTCCGCCAACGAACCCACCGGATAGATCGCGAAACCAGACTGGAGTACTAGCCCAGGCTGCACCGCAACTGTTGTCAGGCTGGCTCAGGTGAGCTGGAGGAAGGTTCCCCAGGTGTTGGTTCCGCCGAGTAGTGCTGCGCTGGCGGAGGCGATCTGGCCGTCGCCGAGGCCCTTGTACTTGTGCATGGTGCCGTTGCTCCAGATGGCCATGACGTCGGCGATGCGGTCGCCGTCTACGTCGGTGCCGGCCATGAGCTTGACGGTGTCCCAGGTGTCGGCGCCGGTAGTGACGCGCTTGAAGCCGGCGAGCTGGCCGTTGCCGAGGCCCTTGTAGAAGTTGAGGGTTCCGTCGTTCCACACGGTCAGGATGTCGGCGAGGCCGTCTCGGTCGAAGTCGCCGGACACCATCTGGAGGGTGGTGCCCCAGGTGGCGCCGCCAGTGGTGACGGTGATGCCTGAGGCGAGCTGGCCGTTGCCGAGGCCGGGGTAGAGGTGGGCGGTGCCGTCGGTCCAGACGGCCATGATGTCGGCGTTGCCGTCACCGGTGAAGTCACCTGAGGTCAGCTGTTTGATCGTGCCCCACGTGGCGCCGCCCATGGTGACGGCCTTGTGGGCGAGGGTGCTGCCGTTCCCGTCGCCGGGGTAGACGTGCATGGTGCCGTCGGTCCAGACGGCCATGATGTCGGCGTTGCCGTCGTTGGTGAAGTCGCCCTTGGCCAGGTGCTTGGTGGTCTTCCAGGTGGTGGTGCCCGGCTGGGTGTACTGCGTACCCGACAGGCCAGCCACCTTGTCACCGGCATAAATGTGGGCGGACCCGTCGCCCCAGATACCGGCGATGTCACCGAGTCCGTCGCCGTTGAAGTCGTCCTGGACACGGAACGCCGTCTCCGCGATCCAGGGAGCAATGTCGTCGACTCGGGTGTCGACCGCGCCTGTACGGACCTCCGCGGGGTCGGCGCCAAGGCAGCCGCCCTGCCAGGAACGAGCGTTGACGGCGACGAGTTCGGGGGTGCCGTCGACCGTTCGCACTGCCGGACCGCCGCCATCACCCTGACAGACCGTCGCAGTGTCGGAGCCGTTGAGGCTCAGCGACGCGCCTGCGGTGGAGGCAACAGTGAAGGTGCCAGTGTGGAGCTTGCTCGGCACCCACTCGGTCTTGGTCCGCCCGAACCCGGCCTTTGTCAGCTGCTCACCATCAGCGGCAGGGGTGGTGGCGATGCGCACGGGCGCGATGATCGGGTCGAGGACCTTGCGGGTGAGCTTGACCATCACCAGGTCACGGTTGAGGTGCGGGACGAGGTCGATGGCCGGCTGGACACTGCCGCCGGTCTGCTTCAGGTCAGTGCGGCCGACAGTGACGATGGTGGCGATGCTGGGGGCGCCAGTGGTGGGTATGCCTGCTGCGGTGAAGCAGCTGGCTGCGGTCATAACCCACTGCGGGTCGACAAGGGCACCCGTGCAGGCTGTCTTGTCACCAATGTTGATCTTCGCGACGAAGTTGAACTGTGTGGAGGCGTCGGCACCAGTCAGGGCACTGGCCGGTGAGCTCGTGAGGAGCGTGGAGAGTGTGGCCATGGCGCTGATGGTCCACACCAGGCGTGAACGCTTTGAGGGCATGGGTGTTCCTTGAGGGTGGAGAAGTGGGTGCCTGCCATGCCCTGGCTTGGGCGACGGTGAGGGCAGGACCTTGGAGCAGAGGTACTCAGAGCGGGCAAAGGTTGAGGCCTGCGCCTCAGCCCGTGACGCGGATTTCAACCACGACGGAGCGTGCTCCGGCAGTTCCAGAGGAAATGTCTCCTTCACCAACGCTAAGGAAGCCCTCCTTGGGCACTTCGACCGTGGTCTTTTGTTCACCCGCAGTCAGATCCGCAGAGAAGGACGGACCGGTCGACTCAAGGGCGATTACGCGTGGCAGGTCCATGGTGACGTAGCCAGAGGCGGCATTGACCTCAAAGCAGTAGTCCGCTTTGCGGTTCACGTTTGGGTCGGCGACGGTGTGAATTTTGATTTGGTCCGCCGTGTAGTTGCAGGCGGCGAGAACGATATGACCGTCACCCTTCTTGAGGGAAATTCCCTCCTGGGCGAGAATCCTTGCAGCTTCGGGATAAGCGAACTCCTCGACTGCGAGTGGCGGAGTCTCTTCCGTCGAAGTAGTGGCTGGCGCGGACATAGTCGCTGGTGTAGCAACGGCGAGCGTCGCTACGCCGATTATGGACGCGACTGTCCCGACGAGGCCGACGAGGACTCGCCGACGAACGCGGTATGCCATTAAAGGGCCCTTCCGGACAGCGTAAGGCGACGCCAAGTCCGAAACTGCGTTCCCCCCCGAGAACCACGCCCCCCGTCACGCTGTTCTGGCAGATGAACAGAATGCAGAAACATCCTAACCCGGCATCTGCGAGATGCCGGTGTGTCGTAAATCACTGTCCAGTTTGTTCCTCTTTGGATGCCCTGCCTTCAAGCTCCTCATGGGCATTACATACCGAAATGACCTCCATGTTCATCCTTCTTTGAGGCTGGATTGACCCCTAGGCCCGGAAGGGATGGCGAGGTGCGTAGGATCACGCGGAATTCCAATTGAGGCAGCTCTTTAGGGTTGCCGGTGAAGAGATGAGTGGCTGGTGAATCTAACAACCCGGAGGCGTCACAGCCCGGGCATAGCCCTGCGTGCACTGAGAACTTCGGTGCTGGGGCTGCTGACGACGGCGCTGACGCTGGGTTTGCTCGGAGCAGCACCCACCCTGGCTGATCAGAGTCCGGAAGAAGCGGTGCAGTTCGCAGCCTTGGCAGACGCGACCCCGACCGACCGCGGTCGGGTTGTCGACTACTGGAAGGCTGGCGGTACTGAAGTGAAGGCGGCCGCCGAGGCGGCACTGACCGGCAGCGATGCCGACGTACAGGCCTTCCTCGCCGCTGCGGACTTCCTGATGCAGCAGGACAACCGCCTTGCCACTGTGCAGTTGGCCAGCGTGGGCGGCTCAGAACTGATAGCTGCCTCGCGCGCGGCCTTCTCGGCAAGCGCAGAGGACCGGGAAGCGTTCCTCAGCTGGGGCTGGGAAGCTCCGATGAAGCAAGACCAGCGCGTTGAGGTTGCGCAGATCATCAGCACTGGCCGACCCATCGTCCAGGAGACTGGCCGGGCCGCGTTCAACGGAACCTCTGAGGACATCAGTGCATTTCTCAACAAGGGGCAGCACTTCGCGCGTGAGCAGGACGACCGCGTCCAGGTCGTCCAGGTCATCAGCGTGGGAGGCAGCAATGTGAGGGCAGCGGGCCGTCTCGCACTGAACGGCACACCGGCTGACCGCAGAGAGTTCCTGGAAGTCGGTCAGTTCGTCGCCCGCAACAAGGACGAGGAACACGCCACGGTCGCCGAACTCGCGCTTCAGGCGAAGGAAGCAGGCAGGCAGGCCGCGAAGGAAACTGAAGCGGCCAAGGCGCGGTCGAAGGAAGCCATCGATTCGTCCGTGCTTGCCAAGGAGGCCGCCCTGAAAGCGCAGGCCGAGGCCGAGGACGCCAAGGACAAGACTAAGGAGGCTGCTGACGCCGCCGGCCGGGCTGCCGAGGCGGCTTCCCAGGCGGCCAAGGCGGCACAGAAGGCGATGGACGCAGCAAACGCGGCGACCAACTCGGCACGCATCGCCGCGAACGCCGCCTCGCAGGCCGCAGCCGCAGCCGCAGCCGCCTCGCAGGCAGCGGCCCGCGCCCAGGCCGCTGCCGCTGATGCCGCTGTGGACGCAAGCGACGCCGCCGCCGCACGTACCGCTGCCGAGAATGCCCGCACTATCGCCAAAGACGCCAACCTCGCCGCGGACGCCGCGGACCAGGCATCCAAGGCCGCGACCGCCGCTGGCGACGCCGCAGCCTCCGCTGCCAGCGCTGGGGCCAACGCCACACTCGCAGCCAACGCCGCGATCGAGGCGAGCAACTACGCCGGAAGCTCCAGCGCCGCCGCCGTAAAGGCGCGCGCCGCGGCCGCCGCGACTAAGCGCCATGCCGATGAGGCCATTCGCGCCGCCGCCGCCGCCGAGAAGCTGTCCCGCGACGCCGCGACCGCGGCAGGACAAGCCCGGGACGCGGCACGATCGGCAGCCACCCATGCCATCAACGCAGCGGCCGCCGCGGAAGATGCCGCCGACCATGCGGGCGATGCCGCTACAGCCGCTACCAAGTCCACAACTCACGCAACCGCCGCAACCGAAGCCGCCAACACCGCAACTGCGGCGGTGCTTCAGGCTCAGAAGATTTTTGAACTCGCCCGGAAGGTCGAGGAAGAGGAGCTGCTGGGGCGTACCAACGCCGGCATCGAGCTCGCTCGTGACCAGAAGGAAGGAGACGTCGCCCGCACGGCTAAGGCGGCAGAGGTCGAGCAGGCGGCTAAGGACCGCGAGGTCGAGCGTGACCGCCTTGTAGCGAAGATCGCCGAACCCGGAACCGACCTTGCGATCGTCGCTGCTGATGGCCGCAAGCTGGCTGTTCAGGTGATGCTGAACGGAACGGCCTGGGGACGTGCCGCAGCCGAAGCCGCCTTGGTCGGCCCCGACGAGGTCGTCCTCGACTACTTGAAGAACGGCTGGAAGACCGCCAAGGAGCAAGACGACCGCTCCTACGTCGAGCGCCTCGCCGAGGAGAGCGAAACCCCGGAAATACGCAGTGCGGCTGAGACCGCCCTCAGCGGCGACGCCGCCGCTGTCACTGCCTTCGTCAACGAAGGCCAGTACCAGGTGGCAGCCCAGCCCATGCGTGTCGCCATCGCGCAGGTCATCTCCCAGGGCGGTCCCGTCCTGACAGATGAGGGCAGAGCGGCACTCAACAGCGGCGACCCGAAGAAGTACAGCGAATTCCTGACCAATACCCAGTTCACCGCTCGCACACAGGACGAACGCGTGCGAGCCGCACAACTCATCTCCGCCGGAACACCTGAAGTCAAGTCCGCGGCGAGAGCCGCCTTCGAAGGATCCCCCCAGGTCCTGCACGCCTTCATCGTCTCTGGCCAGTACACGGCGGCGCGCAAGGACCACCTCACCGCCACCCACGTCGCCCAGGTCCGAAAGCTGATCGCTGACGCGGCTAAGATCGCGGCCGAGGCCCAGAAGAACGCCGCGCTGGCCCAGAAGGTTGCCGCAGAGGCACGCAAGGCGGCCACAGACGCCAACAACTGGTGGCTGAAGGCCCAGGACGCCGCTAAGGACGCCCTGACCCACGCTGCGGAGGCGGATCAGTACGCCAAGGACGCCGAAGCATCAGCCGCCAGCGCCGCCGCCTCCGCAGCGACCGCACGTGACGCGGCGAACGTAGCCACAAGCGCAGCCGAGGACGCGGCCTTGTCCGCAGCAGACGCCACCCTGTCCTCCGAGATGGCGCAGGTATCCGCATCCATCGCGTGGACAGCCGCAGAGCAGGCACGCCAGTCCTACATCGCCGCTGGCGAAGATTCCCAGGCAGCGCTCGACGCAGCGACCGAAACGTTCAAGATATCGGTCACGAAGTACCGGGAAGAGGAAGAAAAGCGACGTAAAGCCGCCCTTGAGGAAAAACAGAAAGCGATGCAGGATCCCGGCTATATCGCACGCAAGCAATATCGCTGCGGACAAGCCATTGTGCCTTGCGACCCTCAAGAATTTACGCGCTGGTGTCAGCATGAATGGGTTGCCTGTGAACTGTACTCATACGCCGATGAGGTTGGCGCGGCCCTGACCACGGGCGGCAACTTCCTGCTGGATCTCACCGGATTCGGCAACCTTGAAGCCTGCCTCGACAACAAGGACTTTGAAAGCTGCTGGGAACTCGGCGCAAATGCCCTCGTCGGAGCAAAATTCAAGGCGCTTGAAAATGCTTTTGACAAACTGAAGGCACTCAAGCGCATCTGCTCAACCTCTGGACCATCGTCGGGCATGAGTACGATGACGCTCGCCTCGGCCAGTGACGTTCCCTGTCTTTCTCACAACGTTCCCGGGATCCCTCGAGCCATCGAGGAGATCAGGGACTCCGGCGGCTGCGATGTGTGCGCTCGCCGTATCCGTGACAGTCTGGGGGGTGGTCGAATAGTCACCATCAGGCCAATCGATGAGATGATTCTCCCCAAGTACCACGGGGTGGATGCTGGCTGGTTCTTTCACGTCGTTGTCGTATACGAGGGTAGAGTCTACGATGCGTGGACGCCACGGGGAGGAGAGTTGATTGCCGATTACAAGTCCAGATGGTCGCGACTCGGAATTATCGACTTCGGATTCTAAGAGGAACAGTGAAGGACGAGGATCTAATTTCCCGAATCCGCGAACATCCCGGCGGCTTCGGACTCAATGGCACCTATCACTCAACGGCAATGTTCATTGCGGGATATGATCTTGCGCGTTCAGGTGGGATGCTGAGGGGATTTCACGAATGGCTTTCTGTTCGCGACGGTGAGCTATCCAGTCAACATTGGATAAGAAGGATTCTTTCTGAGGCGATCCCAGACTTCCGCTTCCAAGGATTCGAGCAGCTCCGACTGACCCAGGAGCAAGATCAGAGATCTGTGGAACATCTCCTCTCGTCTGTTCTCGAATTCCTCGCTGTGCGCGATGATCGCCGAGAGCTCCCGAAAATGTACGCCGCGTACCACTCTCTGATGTCCTCAGTGTATGACTATGAGGAAGAGCGCGAATAGGAAAATACTTGGGGCGTCGCCGTCTGGTGGCGCCCCTGCTGCCGTTTGATGACTTGGTATCGGTGGCGGTTCCCTGAGCCTTTTCCAACCTCACGCTACTGAACTTGATTGGGTGATGTCGGGGATGTTTGCCTGACATCGGCCTGTCGGCTGAGGTAGCTGTGGGGCTGTGAGGTACGCGCAGGGCGGCGGGCTGACCGACGCCGAGAGAGCCGCGCGGGAGCGGATCCGGCTGCAGGCCGTGGAACGCTTCGAGGGCGCGGAGAAGAACCGGGAAATCGCTGCCGCGCTGCGAGTGAGCGAGCGGTCGGTGGAGCGGTGGCGCCGGGCTTGGCGCGAGCGAGGCGAGGCCGGGATCCTGTCGAAGGGATCGCCCGGACGTCCCAGGCTCAGCTCCGTTCAGATCGCGCGGCTGGAGCGGGAGTTGGAGCGTGGACCATTGCCCCACGGCTGGGCCGATCAGCGGTGGACGCTGGCGCGAGTCAAGACGCTGATCGGTCGACTGTTCCACGTTTCCTACACGGTGGAAGGCACGTGGCGGCTACTGAAGCGGCACGGCTGGTCATGGCAGCAGCCCACCCGCCGGGCGATCGAGCGCGACGATGCGGCGGTTGACCTGTGGAAGAAAGAGGTCTGGCCACGGGTAAGAGCTGTGCGGCGGCGTGCAACGGCTGGATCGTCTTCGAGGATGAAGCCGGCCAGTCGATGACGCCGCCGCGCTCTCGCACCTGGGGACGGATCGGCCGAACCCCGGTCGTCCGGGTTCGCGGCCGAGGCTCTGGACGGGTGTCGATGGCGGGTATGACCTGCTACAAGCCGGGCGAGCGGTCCCGGCTGATCTACGCCATCCGCGAGTACCGAGGGCGCAAGGGCGAGCCGAAGGGCTTCGGCTGGCGGGACCTCCGCGACCTCTTGGTGCGTGCCCGCATCCAGCTCGGCGGACCGATCGTGCTGGTCTGGGACAACGTCCGCCTCCACCTGACCGCCGGGATGCGGGAGTTCATCGCCGCGAATGCCGCCTGGCTCACCGTGTTCCAACTCCCCACCTACACGCCAGACCTGAACCCGCAGGAGGGCATTTGGTCGCTGGTCAAACGCGACATCGGCAACCTCGCCGCAGCCGACCTGGGCCAGATCACCAGGGCCGTGAAGCGCAGGCTCAAGCAGATCCAGTACCGCCCGGATCTCGTCGACAGCTGCCTTGCGGGCACCGGCCTCATCACGGACGACTGACCGGCGCTGCGGATTCGTCAGTCGCCGTAGTACCGGTCGTAGGAGGCGGAGCGCTCCTCCACTGAGAAGCCCTCGAATTCACCGTCTGCCTCGAGCTCGCGCAGTCGATCCAGAGCCGCTGCCGCAGCAGGTGCACAGTTGGCCGAGAGGTGGGCCTTCGTCGCGTCGAGCCCGTGCCCGAGTAGGAATTCGATGTCGATCGAGCACGCTGCGTCGAAGCTGGCTTGCTTCGCACTCCAGATCAGGAGCACGTCGTCGACGTCGCCGCTGTTGAACAGATAGAAGCAGCAGAGCCTCATCAGCTCGGTGTCGCCCTCGCCCTGGGAGCGTCGCTCACGCGCCGTGTGCTCCCGGAGGAGTGTACGGATCTCGTCGAGGTCCGCGTCGACGGGACGCAGCCCATAGCGGCGCCAGCATTCCTCGACATCCATCACTGGTCTCCCTGATCGTCCGGCCCGGCCTGGTGCCTATCGGCCCCACCCATCGCCGGTCGGTCGGACGACGGCCCTCTGCCGGTCACAGTATGCACACCGAGGGCCGGCCCATGTGGGTCGGCGGTCACCGGCGCAGGTGACCGATGGCGCACGCCACCCGACATCACCCAATCAAGTTGAGCAGCGTGGATATGCGGTATCCGGACCAAATCGTCTCGGTCGTGGACACGAGCACCATCCTGCGGGCCAGCTGGGCCCTGGGCGGCGCGCAGCGGGACAAGGGCTCACGCCCCCGGCCCGACTTCCTCATCGAGGCGTGGAAGCCCCGTGAGCCGTCGAAGGTCACGTTCATGGTCTGCCGGGGCAACCGCCGGAAGCCGTCCAAACGCTCCGGCCGCACCCATAGCACCACGATCCAGCAGCTGGTCAAGGGATCAGAGCCGCGTCTGTACTCACCGCTCACGTGTGGGACTCCTCTGGGACTTTCCTGGGACTTTCGACTGCATCAAGCAGTACGACAGCGAAAGAAGGGAAAGAACGTTTTCCCAGGTCAGCCGCCTCACGCCGCGAATCTGCGCAGCTCACAGACCTCGCTGGTCCTTTCCGGGACATCTGAGTCCATTTCGCGGAGGTGTCACCGCCCTCGCGAGCGCCGGCCCCCGCCGACCCGTGCACGGGTCGGCGGGGGCCGGCTGCGTTCAGACGCCCGGTGGGCCCATGCCGCCCTTGAGGCGGTCGATGTCGGACTGGCGGACTTGGATGACGAAGAGGGCGACGAGGGCGCCGACGACGGCGAAGACGGCGGCGGTGACGAAGCCGGCGGAGACGCCGGAGGTGAGGACCTGGTCGGCGTAGGGGGGCGGGAGTTGGCCGGTCTTGGCGAACTGGGCCTTTTCGAGGGGGCCGGCCTGGGAGAGGAAGGCGGGGACCTGGACGTCGGCCTCGTTGCGGCTGGCGGTGCCGAAGACGGTGACCAGGATGGAGAGGCCGAGCGAACCGCCCACCTGCTGCATGGCGTTGAGGAGGCCGGAGGCGGCGCCGGATTCCTGGGGTTCGACGTTGGAGAGGGCCATGATGGTCAGGGAGACGAACATGAGGCCCATGCCGAGGCCGAAGACGAGGATGGGGCCGAGGATGCTGCCCAGGTAGGTGGAGTTCACGTCGGTGAGCGTGAGCCAGGAGAGGCCGGCCGCGGCGAGGATGGAGCCGGTCACCATGAAGGGCTTGGGGCCGTACCGGGGCAGGAGGTTGGAGGTGAGGCCGGCGCCGACGCCGATGATGGCGCTGACCGGGAGGAAGGCCAGACCCGTCGCCAGGGGGCTGAAGCCCAGGACCTGTTGGACGAACAGGGTGAGGAAGAAGAACATGCCGAAGATGGCGGCCGCCAGGCACAGCATGATGACGTAGGTGCCCGAGCGGTTGCGGTCGGCGAACATGTGCAGCGGTGTGATGGGCTGCTGGGAGCGGCGCTCGATCAGGATGAAGGCGGCCAGGAGGACGACGGCGGCGACGAACGAGCCGATCGTGTAGGGGTCGCTCCAGCCCTCCTGGGCGGCCCTGATGAAGCCGTACACCAACGCCACCATGCCGAGCGTCGAGGTGAGCGCGCCGGCGAGGTCGAAGTGGCCGGGGTGGCGCTCGGACTCCTTGACGTGGCGGGGCGTGAGGATCGCGATGACCAGGGCGATCGGGACGTTGACGAAGAAGATCCAGCGCCAGTCGAGCCATTGGACGAGCATGCCTCCGGCGACCAGGCCGATGGCGCCGCCGCCGGCCGAGACGCCGGCGAAGACGCCGAAGGCCCGGTTGCGTTCCGGGCCTTCGTCGAACGTCGTGGTGATGAGGGAGAGCGAGGTCGGTGAGGCTATCGCGCCGCCGACGCCCTGGAGGGCCCGGGCCGCGAGGAGTTGCCATTCGCTCTGTGCCAGTCCGCAGAAGAGCGAGGCGAGTCCGAAGAGCAGCACACCGAAGATGAAGACGCGTCGCCGGCCCAGGATGTCGCCGGCGCGTCCGCCGAGGAGCAGCAGGCCGCCGAAGGTGAGGGTGTAGGCGTTGACGACCCAGGACAGGCTGGTCGTGGAGAAGTCCAGGGCGCTCTGGATGTGCGGGAGCGCGATGTTCACGATCGTGATGTCGAGGACCACCATCAGCTGGCAGGACGCGATCACGAACAGGGCGATGCCCTTGCCGTCACCGCCCTTGCTCGGGGTGGCGGTCTGCGCCGGTGTCGTCGGCTTTGGTGTACTCATTGGGCGCCTCGGGCCTCGCCTGGTGAGTGAGCCGTGGGCCGGTCAGTCCACCTTTCGACACTAAGCCCGGCCCGTACGGGTCACCAGTTGATCAAGCGTGGGCGGGCTCGTCCAGGACGGCGAAGCCGTCGAGTTCGACGCGGGCCTGCTCGTCCCAGAGGCGTACGACTCCGATGACCGCCATCGCGGGGTAGTCGCGGCCGGCCAACCTGCGCCAGACGCGGCCGAGTTCGTGGGCGTGGGCGCGGTAGTCGTCGACGTCGGTGGTGTAGATCGTGACGCGGGCGAGGTCGGCGGGGGTGCCGCCGGCGTGGCGCAGGGCGGTGAGGAGGTTGCCGAGGGCGGTGGCGAACTGCTCGGGGAGCGTCTCCCCCACGACCTTGCCCTCGGTGTCGAGGGCCGTCTGTCCGGCGAGGAAGACGAACCGGGTGCCGGTGGCGGTGACGGCGTGGGTGAAGCCGGCGGGCGGGGCGAGTTCGGCGGGGTTGTGCCGGTGCAGGCTCATGCGGACGTGACCTCCTCGGTACGGGGAGCGGCGGCGCGGCGCGGTGCGGCGCCGGGTGCCCCGTCCCCATGGTCCTCCCGGTGGGACGCGTACAGCTCCTTGGCGATGATCGTGCGCTGGACCTCGGTGGCGCCTTCGTAGATGCGGGGGGCGCGGACCTCGCGGTAGAGGTGTTCGAGGAGGTGGCCGCGCTGGAGGGCAGCGGCGCCGTGCAGTTGGACGGCGGAGTCGACGACGTACTGGGCGGTCTCGGTGGCGAGGAGCTTGGCCATGGCGGAGCGTCGGGGCACGTCGGGGTCGCCGGTGTCGTAGGCGGTGGCGGCGGCGTAGACGAGGAGGCGGGCGGCCTCGGTGCGCGTGGCCATGTCGGCGATGCGGTGCGAGACGGCCTGGAGGTCGGCGAGGACGCCGCCGAAGGCGGGGCGGGCGGCGGTGTGGGCGAGGGCGGCGTCGAGGGCGGCCTGGGCCATGCCGACGGCGAAGGCGCCGACGCTGGGCCGGAAGAGGTTGAGGGTGTTCATGGCGACCCGGAAGCCCTGGTCCGGTGCGCCGAGGAGGTCGTCGGGGCCGACGGGGACGCCGTCGAAGGTGAGGGTGCCGAGGGCGTGCGGGGCGAGCATGTCGAGGGGTTCGCCGCCGAGTCCTGGGCGGTCGGCGGGGACGAGGAAGGCGGTGACGCCCCGGGCGCCGGCGCCGGGGGTGGTGCGGGCGAAGACGGTGGCGAAGTCGGCCTCGGGGGCGTTGGAGATCCAGCGTTTCTCGCCGTGCAGGTGCCAGCCGCCGTGTCCGTCGGGTACGGCGTCGAGGGCGAGGGCGGCGGCATCGGAGCCGGCGCCGGGCTCGGAGAGGGCGAAGGCGGCGACGGCGCGTCCCGAGGTGGCCTCGGGGAGCCAGCGGGCGCGCTGGGCGGGGGTGCCGAAGGCGGCGACGGGGTGGCTGCCGAGGCCCTGGAGGGCGAGGGCGGTCTCGGCCTCGGTGCAGGTGCGGGCGAGGGATTCGCGCAGGAGGCAGAGTTCGAGGGCGCCCGCGTCGAAGAGGCGGGCGAGGAGGCCGAGGTCGCCGAGGGCGGCGACGAGGGGGCGGTTGACCCGGCCGGGTTCGCCCTTCTCGGCGAGGGGCTTCAGGCGTTCGGCGGCGAGGGTGCGGAGCTCCGCACACCAGGTGGTCTGTTCCGGATCGAGCGAGAATGCGGGCATGTGGGCCCTCTCTGACGCCCTCGGGCGCCTTCGTCCCTGTGCCGTACGGCTTCCTTGTCGCGGACCGTTGACTGTCGTCACCAACACGATACGCTCGTGTGGCGTTGAGCGACCCCACCACGACAGGGGGACGGACTCATGGAGCTGACACCCTCGGCCCACCTCGACACCTTCGCCCGGGACCGGCTGCCACCGCCGGACCGCTGGCCTCGCCTCCTCTTCGACCTCCCGGAGCTCGCGTACCCCGACCGGCTCAACTGCGGGGCCGAGCTCCTCGACCGCACGGTGGAGCGGTTCGGCGCGGACCGGCCCGCCTTCCACGACGGCGAGGGCGGCGTCTGGAGCTACGGGGAGCTGCGGGACCGGGTCGACCGGATCGCCCACGTCCTCACCTCCGACCTGCGGGTCAGGCCCGGCAACCGGGTCCTGCTGCGCGGCCCCACGACCCCCTGGCTGGCCGCCTGCTGGCTCGCCGTGATGAAGGCCGGCGGGGTCGCCGTCACCGTCCTGGCCCAGCAGCGGCCGCCCGAGCTGGCGGTGATGGCGGACGCGGCCGGCTGCACCCACGCGCTCTGCGACGCCCAGGTCCTCGACGGCCTCCTCCAGGCCGGGATCCCCGGCCTCCGCGTCACCCCGTTCGGCGGCGACGGCCCGGACGACCTGCTGGCCCTCGCGGCCCGCCGCCCCGGCCCGTACGAGGCGGTGGCCACGGCCGCCGACGACGTCGCCCTCATCGCGTTCACCTCCGGCACCACCGGGCGGCCCAAGGGCTGCGTCCACTTCCACCGGGACGTCCTCGCCGTCGCCGACACCTTCTCCGCGCACGTCCTGCGCCCGCGGCCCGACGACGTGTTCGCCGGCTCGCCGCCGCTCGCCTTCACCTTCGGCCTCGGCGGGCTCGTGGTCTTCCCGCTGCGCGCCGGGGCGAGCGCGGTCCTGCTCCCCCAGGCCGGTCCCAAGCAGCTGCTGGCCGCGATCGAGCGGAACCGCGTCTCGGTGCTGTTCACCGCCCCGACGGCCTACCGGGTGATGCTCGACGAGCTGACCGACGGCACCGCCCCGGACGTGGGCTCGCTGCGCCGCTGCGTCTCGGCGGGCGAGAACCTGCCGGAGGCGACGTGGCGGGCCTGGTACGGACGCACGGGCCTGCGCCTGATCAACGGCATCGGCGCGACCGAACTGCTGCACATCTTCATCGCCGCCGCCGACGGCGACATCCGCCCCGGCACCACCGGCCGCCCGGTGCCCGGCTGGCAGGCCAGGGTCGTGGACCGGGAGGGCCGGGGCGTCCCGGACGGCACGGAGGGGCTGCTGGCGGTGCGCGGCCCGGTGGGCTGCCGCTATCTGGCCGACGCGCGGCAGGCCGAGTACGTGCGGGACGGCTGGAACGTCACGGGGGACACGTACGTCCGCGAACCCGACGGCTACTTCCGCTACGTCTCGCGCGCCGACGACATGATCATCTCGGCCGGCTACAACATCGCGGGCCCGCAGGTCGAGGAGGTCCTCCTCGACCACCCGGACGTGGTGGAGACGGCGGTGGTGGGCCGCCCGGACGACCTGCGCGGCCAGGTCGTCGTGGCGTACACGGTGGTACGGGCCGGGGTGCCGCACGACTCGGTCACCGCGGCCGCCCTGCGGGCCTTCGTGCGCGCCCGCCTCGCCCCGTACAAGTCGCCCCGGGAGATCGTCTTCCTCGACGCGCTGCCCCGCACGGCGACGGGCAAGCTCCAGCGCTACCGGCTGCGCGAGAAGGCGTGAGGCCGGCGAGGGAGTGAAGCCCGCGGGAGGGGGGTGAGCCCGTGCGAGAGGGGCGAGGCCGTGCGAGGGGGTGTGAGGCCGTGCGAGAGGGTGTGAGCCGTGCAAGAGGGGTGTCGGGGGTGCCGGGCGCCGCGCGCCCGTACCGATCGGCGGGACACCCCCTAAAGTGATCACGTGGCCGAGCAGCACACTCCCCGTTCCCTGATCGTCTCCCTCTACGGCGCGTACGGCCGTGGGCCCGACGGCTCGCCGATGCCGGTGGCCGGGCTCATCCGGCTGCTCGCGGCGGTCGGGGTGGACGCGCCCTCGGTGCGTTCCTCGGTGTCGCGGCTGAAGCGGCGCGGCCTGCTGCTGCCGGGCCGGACGGCGGACGGGGCGGCGGGGTACGCCCTGTCGGAGGACGCCCGGCGGCTCCTGGACGACGGCGACCGCCGCATCTACGCCCGTACGGAGCCGAAGCTGTCCGAGGGCTGGGTCCTGGCCGTCTTCTCGGTGCCCGAGGCCGAGCGGCACAAGCGGCACCTGCTGCGCTCCCGGCTCGCCCGGCTGGGCTTCGGCTCGGCCGCGCCGGGCGTCTGGATCGCGCCGGCGCGGCTGTACGACGAGACCCGCAACACCCTGGAGCGGCTCGGACTCTCCCCGTACGTGGACCTGTTCCGCGGCGACCACCTCGGGTACGCGGCGACGGCGGAGGCGGCGGCCCGCTGGTGGGACCTGCCGGCCATCGCGGGCCTCCACGAGGAGTTCCTCGCCGTCCACGAGCCGGTGCTGCGGGACTGGCGGACGGAACCGGGCGGCGCCGAGGAGGCCTACCGGGCCTACCTCCTCGCCCTGGACTCCTGGCGCCGCCTGCCGTACGCCGACCCCGTCCTCCCGGCCGAGCTGCTGCCCGACGACTGGCCCGGCCGTCGTTCGGCCGAGGTCTTCGCCGCCCTGCACGAGCTGCTGCGCGACCGGGGCGCGGAGTTCGTCCGGCCGATCGTGGCTCCCTAGGACGGCTGGGGCCGGTTCCGTACGGCCAGGGCCTTGAGCAGGCAGGCGAAGCACGCCGTCGTCAGGACGAAGCGGACGATGTTCCAGGTCACCCAGGGGCCTTCGAAGGCGTCGCGGGCGGCGGTGGGGTCGTGGGCGGCGGCGAGGGCGTCGTTGAGGGGGACGTTCGCGGCGGAGGTGACGAGGAAGACGGCGACGGCGAGGACGAGGGCGGCGAGCGTCCAGGGGCGGGCGCGGCCGGCGCGGTGCTGCCAGGCGGCGACCGCGGCGAGGACCACGGCCCCGAAGAACGGGGTGAAGAACAGCGGGTTCTGGATGACGTCGTTGATGTTCCGCATCACCTCGACGTAGACCTCGTCGTCGCTCCGCGCCAGCGCCGGCATCACCGAGCAGACGTACGCGAACCACGCTCCCGCGAGGAGTCCGGTCGCCGCCGTCGCCGTGCCGAGGACCGTCCCGGCACCCTTCCCGCCCCTGTTTTCTGTCATGCCCTCATTCAAGAGGCCGGTGGGCGCCCGCGCCATGCTCTCGCGTCGCACCGGCATGCGCGGGCGTCCATGCGCGGGCGTCCAGGCGGTCCGGCCGCCGGCGCTACTCGCGGCGCCCCGTGGGGGGTCGGCGGCTGCCGGCTCGGTACGGGGCGGGCCAGGGGGCGGCCGGGCCCTCGTAGCCCTGCTCGGCGGCCGCGTGGAGGGTCCAGTGGGGGTCGTAGAGGTGGGGGCGGGCGAGGGCGCAGAGGTCGGCGCGGCCGGCCAGGAGGAGGGAGTTGACGTCGTCCCACGACGAGATGGCGCCGACGGCGATGACGGGGACGCCGACGGCGGCGCGGATGCGGTCGGCGTACGGGGTCTGGTACGAGCGGCCGTAGGCGGGGGCCTCGTCGGGGACGACCTGGCCCGTGGAGACGTCGATGGCGTCGGCGCCGTGGGCGGCGAAGGCGCGGGCGATCGTGACGGCGTCCTCGGCGGTGGTGCCGCCGTCGGCCCAGTCGGTGGCCGAGACGCGGACGGTCATGGGGCGGTCGTCGGGCCACACCTCCCGTACGGCGTCGAAGACTTCGAGCGGGAAGCGCAGCCGCGCCTCGATCGGTCCGCCGTAGGCGTCGGTGCGCCGGTTGGTGAGCGGGGAGAGGAAGCCGGAGAGCAGGTAGCCGTGGGCGCAGTGCAGTTCGAGCAGGTCGAAGTCGCAGCGGGCGGCGCGGCGGGCCGCCGCGGCGAACTCCTCGCGCACGGCGGTGAGTCCGGCGCGGTCGAGGGCGCGGGGGGTCTGGTTGACGCCGGGCCGGTACGGGAGCGGGGAGGCGGCGACGAGCGGCCAGTTGCCGTCGGGGAGCGGCTGGTCGATGCCCTCCCACATGCGGCGGGTGGAGCCCTTGCGGCCGGAGTGGCCGAGCTGGACGCCGATCGCCGTGCCGGGCGCCTGGGCGTGCGCGAAGGCGGTGATCCGCCGCCAGGCGTCGGCCTGCTCGTCGGTCCAGAGGCCTGAGCAGCCGGGGGTGATGCGGCCTTCGGGGCTCACGCACACCATCTCGGTCATGACGAGTCCGGCGCCGCCGAGGGCCCTGGCGCCCAGGTGGACGAGGTGGAAGTCGCCGGGGACGCCGTCCTCGGCGACGTACAGGTCCATGGGCGAGACGACGATCCGGTTGCGGAGGGTGAGTCCGCGCAGGCGGAAGGGGGTGAACATGGGTGGTGTGCCGGGTGGGCAGCCGAAGTCGCGTTCGACGGCGTCGGTGAAGGCGGGGTCGCGCAGCCGCAGGTTGTCGTGGGTGACGCGGCGGCTGCGGGTGAGCAGGTCGAAGGCGAAGCGGCGGGGCGGCCGGTCGACGTGGTCGGCGAGTTCCTCGAACCAGCGGAGGCTGGCGGCCGCCGCGCGCTGGGTGGACTCGACGACGGGGCGGCGGGCGGTCTCGTAGGCGTGCAGCGCCTCGGTGAGGTCGGGGTGTTCGCCGACGGCCGTGGCGAGGGCGAGGGCGTCCTCGACGGCCAGTTTGGTGCCGGATCCGATGGAGAAGTGCGCGGTGTGGGCGGCGTCGCCGATGAGCACGGTGTTGCCGTACGACCAGCGCTCGTTGACGACGGTGCGGAAGGCGGTCCAGGCGGAGTTGTTCGTGCGCAGTTCACGGCCGCCGAGCGCCTCGGCGAAGATCTTGGCGCAGCGGGCGGTGGACTCGGCCTCGTCGAGTTCGTCGAAGCCGGCGGCCCGCCAGACCTCCTCGCGCATCTCGACGATGACGGTGGAGGAGTCGGTCGAGTAGGGGTAGGCGTGGAGCTGCATCACGCCGTGCTCGGTCTCGGCGATCTCGAAGCGGAAGGCGTCGAAGGGGACGTCGGCGGCGAGCCAGACGTAGCGGCAGCGGTGGGTGGTGATCCGCGGCCGGAAGTGCGCGGCGTGCGCCTCACGGGTGCGGCTGTGGACGCCGTCGGCGGCGACGACCAGGTCGTGGGTCGCGGCGAGTTCGGCGGCGGGCGGCGCCTCGGTGCGGAACCGGAGCCGTACGCCGAGCTCGGCACAGCGGGCGTGCAGCAGCTCCAGGAGCCTGCGGCGGCCGAGGGCGGCGAAGCCGTGGCCGGTGGAGGTGGTGCGGTGGCCCCGGTGGACGACGTCGATGTCCTCCCAGCGGACCAGCTCCCGGCCCAGCGCCTCGTACACGGCCGGGTCCGCGTCCCTGATGCCGCCGAGGGTCTCGTCGGACAGGACGACGCCGAAGCCGAAGGTATCCGAGGGCTCGTTCCGCTCCCAGACGGTGACCTCGCGGGCCGGGTCGAGCCGCTTGAGGAGGGCGGCGGCGTAGAGCCCGCCGGGGCCGCCCCCGATGACGGCGATGCGGGCGGGGGTCGGGGCGGCGGTGCCGGGCGCGGGGCGCATGGCTAGCGGCCCTGCCATTTCGGGGGGCGCTTGGCGGTGAAGGCGGCGTGGAACTCGGCGTAGTCCTCGCCGTGCATGAGGAGGGCCTGGGTGGCCGCGTCCAGTTCGACGGAGGCGGCGAGCGGCATGTCGAGTTCGGCGGTGAGGAGTGCCTTGGTCTGGGCGAGGGCGAGCGCGGGGCCGTCGGCGAGGCGGCGGGCGAGGGCGGCGGCGCGCTCGTCGGCGCCGCCCTCCTCGGTCAGCTCGCTGAGCAGGCCGATGCGTTCGGCCTCGGCGGCGTGCACGGGTTCGCCGAGCATGAGGAGCCGGGTGGCGTGGCCGAGGCCGACGACCCGGGGCAGCAGGTAGGCCGCGCCCATGTCCCCGCCGGAGAGGCCGACCCGGGTGAAGAGGAAGGCGAAGCGGGTGGTCGGGTCGGCGATGCGGAAGTCGGCGGCGAGGGCGAGGACGGCGCCGGCGCCGGCGGCGACGCCGTGCAGGGCGGCGACGACCGGGAAGGGGCACTCGCGCAGCGCCCGTACGACCTGTCCGGTCATCCGGTTGAAGTCGAGGAGTCCGGCGGTGTCGAGGGAGAGGGTGGCGCCGATGATCTCGTCGACGTCGCCGCCCGAGCAGAAGCCGCGCCCCTCGCCGCCGAGGACGAGCGCGCGGACGGTCCGTTCGCGGGAGAGCTCGGCGAGGAGGTCGCGCAGGTCGGCGTAGGCCCCGAAGGTGAGGGCGTTGAGTTTGGCCGGGCGGGCGAGGGTGACGGTGGCGACGCCTCGGTCGATCTCCAGGCGCAGGTGCTGCCAGCGGGGCGTGCGGGGCGCGGAGCCGGTAAAGGGGCTCATACGGAACGGCCTCCTTCCTCCGTTCGGAGGGTATCACCGTACTGTGACTGTCGTCACGAGTGCGCGATAAAGGAGGTGCGGGCACCGCCCTCACAAGGTCCCGGGACGTCGTGACCGAAGTCCCCGACGGAGAGGGAGGGGTGCCCTGGGAAGCAGATTTTTCTCCTCGTAAGGTTGAAAACAGGATGTCCAGGGACATCTCCACCCCCACTCGGCCACTCGCCCTCTCGGTGAAGGGAGCCCGCCCATGCCCGAAGCCACCGGACCCGCCGATCCCGGCCCCTCAGCTCCCGGCCCCTCAGGCCTCGACCCTTCGGACTCCGGCCTTTCAGACCCCGGCCCCGCCTTCGCCGGACCGGTCCCGGCCGGGCCCGCCGTCTCCTGGCGCATCCGGCTGCCGCACACGACCGCCGCCGTGCCGATCGCCCGCGCCCTGATCCGCGCCGCGCTCGACGACCTCGACCTCGAACCCGGCGGCGCCGACCGCCCCGACAGCGACACGGCCGAGCTGCTCACCGCCGAGCTCGTCGCCAACGCCGTCGAGCACACCGCCGGGCGGGGCCCCATCGAACTGGTCGTGGAACTGCTCGCGGCGCCCGGCGGCTGCCAGATCGAGGTCCACGACCCCGAGCCCGTCCGGCCCGGTCGGCTCGGCTGCCCCGCCCCGGACACGGAGGTCGACCCCTGGCAGGAGCACGGCCGCGGCCTCCTCCTGATCCGGGCACTCAGCAGCGACTGCGGCCACCGGCCCACCGCCCAGGGCAAGGCGGTCTGGTTCACGCTCCCGGGGATACCGGCGCAGGGCCGGCCCCGGGAGCCGTAGGAGCGGGGCGGGGTGGGGCGGCCCGGCCTCCCTCTGGAGCGCGCGCCCAGGGATTGCCCCTGGACCGCGACGGGGCGGGCCGGGGACACCCCTAGGCCGCGGCGGGGCGGGGACGCCCCTAGGCCGCGGCGGGGCGGGCCATGGTCGCGACGAGGACCGCCTTGATCGTGTGCATGCGGTTCTCGGCCTCGTCGAAGACGACCGAGTGCGCCGACTCGAAGACCTCGTCGGAGACCTCGAGTTCGGTCAGGCCGTGACGGGCGTGGATGTCCCGGCCGACGGCGGTGCCCAGGTCGTGGAAGGCGGGCAGGCAGTGCAGGAACTTGACGTCCGGGTTCCCGGTGGCGCGCAGCACGTCCATGGTGACGGCGTACGGGGCGAGGGCGGCGATCCGCTCGTCCCAGACCTCCTTGGGCTCGCCCATGGAGACCCAGACGTCGGTGGCGACGAAGTCGGCGCCGCGGACACCCTCCGCCACGTCCTCGGTGAGGGTGATGGTGGCACCGCTGGTCTCGGCGAGCGCGCGGGCGGCGGCGACGATCTCCTCGGCCGGCCAGTACGCCTCGGGGGCGACGATGCGGACGTCCATGCCGAGCAGGGCGCCGGTGACCAGGTAGGAGTTGCCCATGTTGAAGCGGGCGTCGCCGAGGTAGGCGAAGGTGATCCCGTCCAGCGGCTTGTCCGTGTGCTCGGTCATGGTGAGCACGTCGGCGAGCATCTGGGTGGGGTGCCAGTCGTCGGTGAGGCCGTTGAAGACGGGGACGCCCGCGTAGGCCGCGAGCTCCTCGACGGCGACCTGGCTGTCGCCCCGGTACTCGATGCCGTCGAACATCCGGCCGAGGACCCGCGCGGTGTCCCTGACCGACTCCTTGTGGCCGATCTGCGAGCCCGAGGGGTCCAGGTAGGTGGTGGAGGCGCCCTGGTCGGCGGCGGCGACCTCGAAGGCGCAGCGGGTGCGCGTCGAGGTCTTCTCGAAGATCAGCGCGATGTTCCTGCCGCGCAGCCGCTGGACCTCGGTGCCCGCCTTCTTCGCGGCCTTGAGCTCGGCGGAGAGCGCGATCAGGGCGCGGAACTCCTCGGCGGTGAAGTCCAGCTCCTTGAGGAAGTGGCGGCCGATGAGGTCTGTGGCCATGGGACGCGCTCCTGGGGTACGGGTCGGGGGTCGACGAAGGGACGACGGACGGGGACCCTGGAAGTCTATACGAGCTTCGACATTTCTATACAGCCCCCTCCTTGGGCCCCTCCATGGACCCCTCCGCCGGTTCCTCCGCGGGTTCCTCCCGGGCCCGCCCTCCGGCCCTACCTCCGGACCTTCCCTCCGGCCTTGCCCCGCCCGGCGCTCAGGCGGCGTCCCTCTCCACCGGACAGCTCATGCAGCGCGGGCCGCCCCTCCCCCGCCCCAGCTCGCTGCCGGGGATCTCGATGACCTCGATCCCCTGCTTGCGCAGGTGCGTGTTGGTCGTGACGTTCCGCTCGTACGCAACGACCACGCCCGGCTCCACCGCCAGCACGTTGCACCCGTCGTCCCACTGCTCGCGCTCGGCCGCGTGGACGTCCTGGGTCGCCGTGAGGACCCGGATGTCCTGGAGCCCCAGGGCCGCCGCGATGGCGCTGTGCATCTGCTCCGGCGGGTGGTCCGTCACCCGCAGGGACCGGCCCTCGTCGCCCGGCTCGATCGTGTACGAGCGGAGCATGCCGAGTCCCGCGTACTGGGTGAACGTGTCCTGGTCGACCATCGTCATCACCGTGTCCAGGTGCATGAACGCCCGCCGCTTCGGCATGTCGAGCGCGACGATCGTGCGCGCCGAACCGGCCGCGAACATCCCCCTGGCCAGCATCTCCACCGCCTGCGGCGTGGTGCGCTCGCTCATCCCGATCAGGACGGCGCCGTTGCCGATGACGAGGACGTCCCCGCCCTCGATCGTCGACGGGTAGTCGGACTGCCCCTCCGACCAGTGGTGGAAGGCGCCCGCCTCCGCGCCGGTGAAAAGCGGATGGTGCTTGTAGATCGCCTCGAAGTGCACCGTCTCGCGCTGCCGGGCCGGCCACCGCATCGCGTTGATGGACACGCCGTCGTAGATCCACGCCGAGGTGTCCCGGGTGAAGAGGTGGTTCGGCAGCGGGCCGAGGAGGAAGTCGTCCAGGTCGAGGGCGTGGAAGCGGACCGACGTCGGCTCCCGGTGCGCCGCCAGGAACTCCCGCTTCGTCATCCCGCCGACGAGCGCCTCGCCGAGCGCGACCGCGTCCAGCGAGTCGAACGCGGACCGCAGGTGATCGGCGGCCAGCGGCCCGTACTCCTTCTCGTCGAAGACCCGGTCGAGGACCAGGGCACGGGCGGCCGGCACCTCCAGGGCCTCGCTCAGCAGCTCCCCGAAGAGGTGCACCACCACCCCCCGGTCCCGCAGCACGTCCGCGAAGCCGTCGTGCTCCTGCCGGGCCCGCCGCACCCAGAGCACGTCGTCGAAGAGGAGGGCGTCCTTGTTGGACGGGGTGAGCCGCTTCAGCTCCAGATCGGGCCGATGGAGGATGACGCGGCGCAGCCGCCCGGTCTCGGAATCGACATGGAATCCCATGCGCCCATCCTGACGGAGCCCGGCGGCCCCGGCCTGCCTTTCGCGGCAGGCCGGGCCGGGGCGGGTCGCCCGGTGGGCGGGGCCGGGACGGCGGGTGGGGTCCGGGGATACGGGAGTTGCAGGGGTACGGGGGGATAGGGGTTCGGGGGTTCGGGGGTTCGGGGTCAGGTCAGCAGCCCCCACAGGCCGATCAGGACGATCGCCACCAGCAGGCCGCCGAGCAGCATGCCGGCGCGGGTCAGGAAGCGGCGGGTGTAGCCGTTGCCGGGATCGTCCGGGGGGACGGCGGCCGGGGACGCCGGCGACGCGGGCCTCGGCGGGGTGCGGGGCATGCCGTACGCCTCCTTCAGGAGCGTCAGCCAGACCGCGTCCGGCAGGCCGGGCCGGTCTCCGTCGACGATCAGCCAGAACGCCTGCCGGGCGGACGGCTCCGGGTCCGTCCGCAGGCGCGACAGCAGCTCGGCGACCGTGGCGATCCGGGCGTCCCCGCCGGCGAGCACGGGCCGGACCGCCCAGCGGTACAGCTCGGCCGCGTTCGCCGCGCGCTGCTCCTCCGACGGATCCGCGGGGTGCCGCACGCCGGGCCGCGGCACGGCCCACAGCTCCCGGTCGAGCACCACCTCGCACAGCTCACGGCGCAAGGGGTGCTCCCAGGACGGCAGCCTCCGGGCGATCTCCCCCAGCAGCACGGTGAGCACGGCGTGGTCCAGCGGGCGCCGCAGCACGTCGAGCAGCTCCCGGCTGCCGGCCCGCGTCACCATCCCCCGTGCCTCCTCCGGCCCCCGCGCCGTCGGCAGCTTGTGCACCAGCCCCGTCTCCGCCTCCCGTTCCTTCCCCCTCCCCCTCCCCCGCCCCCACGCCCGTCCCCGCTCCTTCTCCGGCCCGCCCCACTCCGCCGTCACGACGGGCAGGCCGAGGCGGAGGGAGTCACCGGCGTCGGCGCGCGGCGCCTGGTCGGGAGAGTGGTCACGCCTCGCGGAAGTGGTCGGGGTGGAGGGGCTGGAAGGGGCCACCGGGGCGGGGTCCGGCGGCCGGTTCGGCATCTCGGGGTGATCGGGCTCGCGAGGTGTCGGGGAGTACGGGTCCCCGGAGGACGGGGGATACGGGTCCCGGCCGGACGGAGGGTGGGGTTCCCCCGAGGTCGGGCGCGGCTGCGGAGGCGCGGTGGAGGCCGGAGGCTCGAAGGCCGGCGGGCGCGGGTCCCGGGTGGGCTGAGCGTGCGGATCCCGGGTGGACGCCGGGTGGAGGTCCCGGGTGGACGGAGCCTGCGTATCCCGGGTGGACGGCGAGTGGAGGTCCCGGGTGGACGGCGAGTGGAGGTCCCGGGTGGACGAAGCGTGCGGGTCACGGGAGGTCGGCGGGTGCGGGTCACGGGTGGACGGGCGTGGAGGTTGAGGGGTGGAGGTGCGGGGGTCGGCGGGGGCCGGGCGCGGGGTCGGGGTGGGTGGGGCGGCGGGCCGGGGTGCGGGTTTCCGGGTCGTGGGGGTGGGTTTCCGGGGCGCGGGGTCGGCGGTGCCGCGGTCGAGGGTGTCGAGGGCGCGGGCGGCGGTGTCGAGGAGGGAGGCGCGGCGGGCGGAGGCGGCGGCGTGGAGGGCGCTGCCGACGGCGTACTCGCGGCCTTCGCCCTCGACGGCGCCGCGGAGGTGGTGGCGGACGAGGCCGGTCGCGACCGCCTCCGCGCGGTCGCCGTAGCGGTCGAGCGGGTCGACGCGACGGCGTTCGGTGTTGCGGCTCGCCGCGCCCGACCATTGGCCGACGAAGACGAAGCGGAGCGCGGTGACCTCGGCGGTGTCGTGGGTGGCGAAGGTCCACCGGCGGTTGGTGGCCGCGCCGAACATGCTGTGCAGTCCCCAGAGGACGCCGAGGGCGGTGTCGCCGCGCTCGTCGAGGACGGTGAACCGCTCGTCGGGGTGGCGCAGCAACTCCGCGACGGTGCCGACCAGTTCCCGGGAGACGTCGGCGAGGGCCCGGTCGAGCTCCCACTGCCCCTGGCCGACGGCGGTCGGGGCGAGGGCCGATTCCGGAACGACGGGCAGCCGGCCGCGTGCCTCGGCGGCGTTCACGGCGGCGGCGCCCTCCCAGTCCCAGGCGTGGAGCCCGAGGCAGGTGGAGGGTTCGAGGAGGTCGGGCGAGCCGACGAGGGCGTGGCAGAGGACGGAGGTGCCGCCGCCGGCGTCGGTGAAGGGGGTGCGCCGGATCAGCATGACGCCGGCGTTCTGCTGGAGGCGGATCAGCGCGGGCCGGGTCTCGTCCCCGCTGGCCCGCAGGACGGGTCCGGAGATGCGGAAGAGGTTCTCCGCCTCCTCGCGGGGACCCGACCAGGCGACCGGTCCGAAGCCGGTGCTGCCGGACGGGTTCTCGCTGTCCCAGCGGAAGACGATCTGGTCGACCTCGTTCTCCGGCCGTGTCATCGGGCGATCCCCTCTCCGGACTCCGCCCCGGGCAGCAGCCCGCACATGGCGAAGAGCGACAGCAGTGGTGCGAGGACGCGGCGCGGCCGGGCCCCGTGCGGAAATCGGTCGCCGCGTGCCTGTCCGCCGGTCGCGGCGACGAAGTGCAGGGTGCAGTCCGCGCAGTCGTCGAAGGGCTTGAGCCAGGCGGCGCCGGCGTGGTGGGCGAGGAAGGCGTACGCGTCCCGGCTCTCGTCCCGGAGGGCCTCCGGGTCGTGGCGTCCGGGCAGGGCGCGGCCGAGCCAGCGGTCGACGGACGGTTCGAAGCGCACCAGGTCGCTCTTGTTGACGGCGAGCGCGGCCGGTGCGGCGACGAGTCCGCCGCGCTGCCGCGGGATGCGGTTGAGGACGGTGGTGAAGGCCTCGTCGCCGAGGTCGCGGCGCCGCAGCCCGCTCTGTTCGCGGACCGGGTCGAGGGAGGGCAGCCGGAGTGCGCGGAGCGGGTCGAGGACGAACACGAAGGCGTCGACGCCCATCAGGAAGCGGCCGACCTCCCCGTCCTGCGCGAGGTCCTCGCCCGCGAGGTCGAAGAAGACGACGGGCCGGGGGGTCGCCCCGCCGGCCGAGACGAGCAGCCCGTCGGCGAACCGCGCGAAGGTCTGCTGTCCGGTGCGGCCCAGCTGTCGCCCCTCCTTGAGGCTCTGCACCCGTTCGCGCAGATAGGTGCGGTGCGCCTCGGGGTTGAGGGGCCGGCACTTCAGTCCGTACGGTTCGAGGCCGCCGAGCTCGACCTCGCCGAGCATCGCGGCGAGGAGGTGGGTCTTGCCGACGGAGGAGCTGCCGACGAGGGCGACGGACAGCGGTTCTCCGGTGGTGAGGTAGGGGACGGGGAGTTCGTGCTCCTCGTCGCCGTCCGCCGTGTGCGGGCACAGGTGGTAGGCCTTGCGCAGTGCGTCGGCGACGTGGCCGGGGCGGCACTCGCCACTCAGGTCGAGGGGGATCCGGTTGCCCTTGGCGTCGATGGTGACGAGCAGCCGTTCGTCGTAGGCGACGGGCAGCAGGCAGTGCGGGCACGTCCGGCTCCGCGACGGCGGGTCCGGTACGGCGTCGGGCGACGGAGACGGGCCGGGTGCGGCGGCGCGGGGCGGCTCGTCCCCGCCGCCGAAGATCCGGCCGAGGAAGGTGCGCGGCGGGCGCGGCGCGGGGCCGTCCCGGTCCAAGCCCGCGGGGTCCGCCGCGCGGCCCTCCCCCGCCCCCGGGCCGGTCCCGTCGCGCAGGGCGCGTTTGCGGGCGAGCTGGAGGTCGTACTCGGCGCGCCGGCGGGAGAGCGGGTCCGCCGTGCCGACGCCGGTCGCGAGCGGGTCGGGCACGTGCAGGAGGCGCATGAGCTCGGCGGGGTGCGGCCGTTCCGCGGCGCGCGGGGAGTAGAGGCCGCTCTGCCCGAGGGCGGCGAGGCGCCGGTAGTCGGCCAGGTCGGCCGGGGGTCCCTCGCCCCGGTCGGGGCGGCCGGAGAGCAGGTAGTAGGCGAGTGCGGCGACGGACCACAGGTCGTCGCGCGGGTCGACGGCCCCGGCTCCGGCGCGCTGTTCGGGCGAGGCCCAGGGCGCGGTGCCGAAGGGTTCGCGCGCCTCGCCCGCGCGCAGTGCCGCGTACGGTTCGCAGAGCCGTACGCGTGTGCCGTCCCACCGCACGGTGTCGGGTGCGACGGCCCGGTGCACGAGGTCGATCTCGGCCATGAGCCTTACGGACATGGCGAGTTGGCCGGTGATCCGTTCCTGGTCCTCGGCGCCGAGGCGCCCCGCCCACTCGGTGAGCGGCCGGCCGGCGGGCGGCCGGTACAGCACGAAGGGTTCGGCGGCCGTCAGGTCGAACCCGATGATCCGGGCGAACACCGCGCCGAACTTCAGCTGCCCGTAACGTCGTTCGAGCGCGATGGCGGCCGACACCTCCCGTTCGAGGAGCCCGTACGCGTGCGGGTCGCCCTGCGCGGACGCCGTCAGCCGGTACTGGAGCACCGACCACCCCGCGCCGAGCACCGCCCGGCGCGCGACGACACCCGGACGGCCGGGCTGCCTGTGGTCCTCCCCGTACCGTACGGCGAAGCGGACCGGCACCTCCTCGTGCGTGCGGAACTCCAGCTCCTGGTAGTAGGGGTGGGGTGGCGGAGTGGGTTCGCTGAGGTGGTCCGGATGGTCGGGGTCGATCGGGGGGTCCGGGTCGGCCGGGCGGTCCGGTCGGTCCGGTCGGTTCGGGTCGGTCACGCTTCTCCCGCCTCCTCGGCGCGGACGGTGTTCACGACGTCCGCGCGCAGCGGTACGAGGCGGAGGATGCCGGCGTGCCGCCCCGCCCCCGTCCACACGACGTCCTCCGCGGTGCCGCGCCAGACGTCGTCGCCCGCCGCACCGCGGCGCATCGCCTCGGGCACGAACCGCACCTGCCGTGCGGCGAGCGGGTCGTGGGAGAGCAGCCGCAGGTGCTCGGGGCCGCAGAGCGCGACCGTACGGCCCGGGTCGTCCTCGGCCAGGAGCAACCGGGCGACCGCGTCCGGGGCCACCCCGGTGAGCCGGGCGGCGTCGGGCCGGTCCGAACGGTCGGTGAACGCGGCGAGCGCGGTGAGCGCCTCGCGGTCCCGCAGCCCGTCGTCGACGGCCGGCGGCGAGGCCGCCACATCGCGCTCCAGCCGCAGCCGCGTCTCGTCGAGCAGCTCCCCCAACCGCTGCTCGTACAGCGCCGTGGCGGTCGCGCCGGGGTCGCGCTCGATGCCCGCCCAGCACCGGTCGAGGATCAGCACGGTGCCGCCGACGAGGTCGCCGACGAGCGTGTCCACGAGTGCGGGCCCCCCGTCCCCGTACCGCCGCTCCAGCCAGCCGGGCACGGGCCCGGACTCGGACACGGACACGGACACCGGCGGGTACGGGGGCTGTGAGGTGGGCGGGGGCCCGCCTCCGGTCCGGTCGTACGCGCCGTCCGGATCGAAGGGGTCGGCCGGATCGCGCGGGTCGACCGGGCCGAAGGGGTCAGCCGGGCCGAACGGATCAGCGGGATCGCGCGGATCGACCGGGCCGAAGGGGTCAGCCGGGCCGAACGGATCAGCGGGATCGCGCGGATCGACCGGGCCGAAGGGGTCAGCCGGGCCGAACGGGTCGGCCGGATCGCGCGGGTCGGCCGGGCCGAAGGGGTCACCGAGCAACGTGGACCGGTACGGGGCGGAGGGCGAGACCGCGGTCGGGGGCTCGCCGTCCAGGTCGGACCAGGTGTCGGTCTCGTCGCCGTCGCCCCAGTCCTCCCAGCTCCAGGACGCCGCGCCGGCGGCGGGGGGCGGGGGCGGTGCGGTCGCCGTCCTCGCCGTCCCGCCGGTGGTCCGCTCCGGCGCGTACGGCCGGCCGTGCGCGTCGGCGGTCGCGGCGAGGGCGCGGAGGAGGCGGGCCACGGCGCCCGCGCCGGCCGAGCAGTGGTGGCGCACCTCGGCGAAGAGCCAGTCGTGGACGGCGGTCGTGACGACCAGGGCCTGGATCTCCCGGAGGATCCGGCCGGCCTCCTCGGGGTCGGCGCGCACCCACCAGTCGTCCACGGCCCGGGTCCACTCGCGCAGGGCGAGGAGGACGACCGCCGCCGCGGACACGGTGAAGGCGACGGCACCCGCCCAGGCCGGCGGGCCGAGGAGTTGGCCGAGGACCGCCCCGGCGACGCCGCCGACGAGACCGCCGGCGAGGCGGGGCGCCGCGCCGGTGGCACCGCCGCCGTCGATCCGGCCGTCGGGCGAGCGGTTCGGCCGGTGGCGTAGCGCCAGGCGGGCGAGGACGGCGGCGAGGACGGCGACGGCCGGGCCGAGGGCCCAGCCGAGGACCGGCCAGACCCCGGCGAGCAGGGCGAGGAGTCCCGTCACGGCGAAGGCGGCCGGGCGGGAGCCGCCGCCGGTGAAGGGGTGGCGGCCGCCGAGCCGCCGCAGCCGCTCGGAACTGCAGATCGCGTCGAGGCGGGCGAGCCGGGCGGCGCTGCCCACCGGGGCGGTGCGCGCGGAGAGCGCGGAGAGCCGGGCCGCGACGGACCGCAGCGGGAGGCCCTTGCCGATCAGGTCGTGGGTGTGGTCGCGCAGCGCGGGCACGATGCCGGTCCGCGAGATCTCCCGCGGCATCTCGGGGAGTTCGATCCCCCGGTCCCTGAGCAGGCCCCGGTGCTCGGCGGTGAGCCGGGTGCCGCCCGCGGCGCCGAACGCGTCCGCGACGGCGTCGCGGAACCGGGTCAGCTCCTCCGTCACCTTCTCGATGTCACCCGGCAGGTCCACGGTCCGGCCCACGCGGGTGAGGAGCCCGGCCGCGCCCCGTACGCGCTCGTAGCCGTCGACGGCGTCGCCGAGCGCCTCCTCGCAGGCGGCGAGCCGCGCGCCCGCCCTGCCCTGGGACGGCAGCCAGGGGTGGCCGGAGAGCGAGCGCGGCACGCCGTCGTCGAGGAGCAGCGCGAGCGCGCCGGGCACCTGGTCGGCGGAGACGCCCCCGGCCGGGACGTCCGGGCCGGTCAGCCCCTCCACCGCCTGCCGCCAGGCGCGTGCCCGCGCCTCGTCGGTGAGGTCGTGCTCCAGGACGCGGACGGCGGGCACGGCGACGCCGTGCACCACCTCGCCGAGCGCGCGGAGCACCGCGTCGAACACCTCGGGCGTGGACAGGACCTCGACCAGCGGCCGCAGCACGGCCTCGCCCGGGACGCCCTCCTCCGTGCCGTCGAACACCCACAGGACCCCGGCCGGCGGCGGGCGCAGCGTGAGGGAGCGGCCGAGGTTCCGCTCACCCCGCGCGCCGACGGCGACGCAGACGATGTGGGCGGGCCCGTAGGAGAAGAGGCGCTCGTACAGCAGCTGGTGGGCGACGAGCCGGTCGGCCGCGTCGACAACGAGGAAGCGCCGCTCACCGCGCGGCTGCGGGGCGTCCAGGGCCGCGCGCACGGCTGCGTCGGCGTCGGGGTCGTACGCCCCCGCCGTGCGCAGGTCGAGGCAGACGGCGTGGCCCGGCATCGGCCGTTCGGGGAGTACGCGGGAGCTCACTCCGCCTCACCGGCCCGGTCGCGGCGGCGCGGCTGGTCGCCGTAGCCGTCGTCGAATCCGTCGCGGAAGTCGTCGCCGTAGTCGCCCTCGTAGCGGTTGTCGAAGCCACCCTCGTCGTCGAGATCACCGTCGAGATCGCCGTCCGGGCCGTCGTCGAGGCCGTCGTACGGAGGCCCGAAGTCCGGCTCGGGGTCCAGTTCCCAGTCGCCTTCGTAGACGGACCCGCCGTTCGCGTACCCGTACCCGTTCCCGTACCCGTTCTCGTACCGGCCCCCGTTCGGGCGACCGTTCCGGCGTCCGTTCCGGTGCCCCGTGGCCGGTCGGGGCTCGTACCGGTCGCGGGGGACGCGGCCTTCGGGTCGGCCGCGCCCCGGGGGCGGGACCGGACCGGGGCGGGGTGCCGGGCGGCGGCCCTGGCGCGGGGCGTGGCGTTCGTACAGGGCGCGGAGGTGGGAGCGGGTGGCGCGGGACGCGCTGGGGAAGCGCATGTCGAGGGCGCCGGGGTAGGTGACCTCCCAGAAGTGGCGCAGGGGGGCGAGCCACTCGGTGTCCGACTCGCCGTACTCGGCGGCGAGTCGGTCGATGAGGGCGAGCTGGCGCGGGGCGATGTCCTCGACGAACCGGGTGAAGAGCGGCGAGGGGGGCGCGGGGACCTGGGCGAGGCCCTTGGGGAGGGTGCGCATGAGGCGTTCGCAGAACTGCTCGATGATCTGGCCCTCGTCGAGCAGCGCCCAGCGTTCGTACGCGCGGAGGAGTCCCGCCCAGCTGGAGAGCGAGCCGTCGAATCCCTCCAGGCGGAGCGACATGGTCGCGGACTCGCCCTCCTGGAGCCGGATGCGGACGAGGTGGGGGGAGGCGGCGGGGCCCTCGGTGGCGATGTGGTCGTTCCACATCGCGCAGAGCAGGCGGTGCAGGATGCGCTGGCGGTCCTGTTCGGTGGAGACGAGCCAGTCGTCCTGGTGGCCGAGGCGCTGGCGCCAGTGCAGGAAATCGCCCTCGCCGCCCGAGTCGCGGGCCTCGGACCAGAGGCTGAGGACGCTGCGGACCTCGGAGATGTCGGTGAGGTTCATGCCGCTGCGGAAGAGGACGACGGTGATGGAGTCGGTGTCGACGGCCCGGCACTCCGGGAACACCCGTGAGGGGAGGTTGAGTTCCTGGGAGAGGAAGTCGGCGGCGCGGCCGTCGGACTCGCTGGCGGGGTGCACGATGAGGATCTTGAGCGGGCCGCTGCCGTCCGGGATGAACCCCACCGGGAGCAGTCCGGCGAGCCGGGAGCGGAACTGGTCGAGCCAGCGGGGGTCGACCTTCGCCTCGGCGGTCTCGTCGCCCGAGGCGGCCCGCAGCAGGAGCTCCATGGAGGGCAGCAGGGGGCGGGCGAACACGTCCTCGTTGGCCTCGCCGAAGAGGCGCTTGACCCGCCGCTCGACGACCTGCTTGATCTCCTTGACGGCCGCCCCCGAGGAGCGGCGGACCGCGTCCAGGGCGCGCCGCCAGTCGTCGGGTCCGACGAGCCGGTCGAGGAGGGTCGCGGCGTCGGTGGTCTCGGGCAGGCCCTCGCTCTGGGCGAGCCGGTCGACGACGTCGTCGTAGAAGGCGCGCAGGGTGTTCTGCGGGGGCAGCAGGTAGGCGATGCCGGCGCGGTCGTCGCGGTAGAGCTCGCGGCGGCGGTCGGCGAAGACCTTGCGCTCGTCCTGTTCGTGGGCCCGGAGCACCTTGGCGAGTTCGGCGACCTCGCTGGTGACGCGGTTGAGGGACGGCCGCCACTGGGCCTCTCCGGCCTGCCAGCCGCGGTGCCACAGGACCCGGGCCCGCCACTGGTACCAGGCCTCCTGCGCGGCGAGCGCGTCCTGGACGTCGGGGTCGGCCCACCGGGCCGGTACGACCCCGCCGACGCTGCCCCTGATGCGGGGGATGGCGGGGGCCGACGTCTGGACGTGCGGGGGGCGTTCGGGTTCGTTGCGCCGGTTGTCGAGCATGCCGGTGAAGCCTTCCCTGGCGACCCGGTCGGGGTGGCCCGGCAGGCCGGCGAGGACGGTTTCGAGCTGGAACGGGCCGATGGCACCGAGGAGTTCGCGGGCGCCCGCGCCGGGCCTGAAGTCCTCGGTGAGGCGCGGGATCTCGCGGGAGAGGTGGACGTCGAGGCGGTGCAGGGACTCCTCCATGTCCTGCAGGCGCTGGCGGAGTTCCTGGGTGATGTCCCTGCTGCCCCTGGGGAGTTGCTCGGGCAGGGGCACGTCGGGTGCCTCGCGGCTCCAGAGCCGGCCGATGCCGGAGCGGGTGAACAACTCGCGGACCTGGTCCTGTCCTTCCCGGGCGGGGCGCCGGGCGCGCTCGGACATGCCGCGGACGGCCTGGGCGAGGAGCCGGGCGGCGACGATCTCGGCGAGGTCGTCGACGGGGACGGTGAGGGAGGCGGCGAGGCTGGTGGACATGCCCCGGTAGCCGATGCCGGTACGGGCGGGGGTGGCGCGTTCCACGCTCTTGTTGATGAAGCTGGCGGCGAACGACTGGTAGTCGTCCTCGGCGCGGTTCACCCCGCCGCTGTCCTCGCCGAGTTCGGTGCCGATCAGCGACATCACCATGGCGGTGATGGAGCGACGCAGGTCCTCGCTGCCGATGACGGCCGGCTTGGAGAAGAGGAAGGCGGTCTGCATGGTGGCGGGGCGCAGCGCGACGAGCCCGTCGCCGGGGTAGGTGACGCTGAGCCGGCCGTGTTCCTCGACGTCGCCGACGGTGTCGAGGGCGTCGGGCACGTTCTGGTCGTCGACGAGCCGTGACAGGTCCACGAGGGCGCGGGCGGCGTTGAGTTCGGCCTCGCGTCCGCCGCCCGCCTCGGGCGGGAAGGCGGAGGGCATGACGACGAGCGGGTAGATCTTCACGCCGGGGACCTTGGCATTGCGGAACTCGTGCCCGATGAGGTGGATGAAGTCGTAGAAGATTCCGGCGCCGGTGCCGCCGGCGACGGAGAAGGCGACGAAGACGTCGCAGCCGCGGATGCGGCCGCCGCCGACCCGCTTGAGGTCGCCGGCGGCCTGCCCGATGGCCCCGATGGCCTCGCGGAGCTGCCGGAGGACGGGTTCGAGGCCGGAGCGGACGGTCGCGAAGAACGCGGCGCGGCCGACGGTGGGCAGCTGCCCGGCGCCGCTGTTCAGGGGGGCGACCCGCGGCTGGCGGGCCTGCGGCGGCAGCCACAGCCGGGTCTCCTCGTGGACGGAGACCCGCAGCATGCGGGTCACCTCGGGCGAGGAGTCGAAGTCGGCGGGCAGCAGGTCGCGGACCATCCGGGAGGTGCGGGCGAAGGCGGCGCCCTCCGCGCCCCTGGCCCGGAACTGCGGCTGGCTCAGCAGCTCGCCCTCGCTGAAGTCGGCGTAGACGAACTGGAGGCAGTCGGGCAGCTGGAAGGGCAGTCGGCGGCCGCCGTCGACGAGGTCGGTGCCGTCGGGTCCGCACAGCTCCCGGCGCAGGCTGCGTTCGAGTTCGCTGCCGATGCGTCCGCCGGTGCCGCCGAGTCCCACGAAGAGCATGGGCTGGTAGATCTTCATGTCGTCTCCTCGGTGACCCGTTCAGAAGTTCTCGTCGTACGCGCCCGCGCCGGGTGCGGCCCCGCCGGATCCCGCGCCGGCGTCGAAGCCGCCGCCCGCTCCCGTACCGCCGGCGTCGAAGCCGGTGCCCGGCTCCGTACCCCCGCGCCGTCCCGAGCCGCCGCCGGGCCCCGCTCCGGTGCCGGGCCCGCGGGGGCGCCGGGGGCGGCGGGACCACGGGAGGTCGCGGGTGCGGCGCGGTTCCGCGCGCCCGCCGCGGACGACGAGTTCGTGGTCGCCGAGGGAGATCGGCTCGCCCGTCCTGACGGGGACCTGCGGGCCGCCGCGGGGGCGGAGGAGCAGTTCGCCGCCGCCGGTGCGGCGCAGGACGTGGGAGGCGGAGGCGGTGCCGCCGCGGATCCGGCGGAGGGTGGGCGGGGCGCCGTACGGCTCGTCGACGGTGAAGGCGAACACGCCGCCGGGGCTCTGGCCGCGCCGGATCGCCAGCGCGTAGAGGATCCTCTCCTCGTGGCCGAGTTCGAGGGTGAGGCCGGTGAGGTCGCGGCGGCGGCGCCGGGCGGCGAGCCGGACGGCCGCGAGGGCGGCGAGCAGCAGCAGTGCGCCGGCGCCGGCGGCCGCCTCCTTCCACCAGCGGTCCCACCAGGTCGGCGGCGCCACGACCCGGGCGTCCAGGTAGTCGGAGTCGAGGGCGACGTCGCCGTCGGTGTCCACGACCGTGACCTGGCCGCCCAGTTCGCCGAGGGGCGTGGATCCGCCGAGGGTGACCGTGAAGGGGACCCTGGTGCTGCCGCCCGGCGGCGCCGTGACGGTCGTCGGGGCGAGGGCGAGCTCGGTTCCGGGCGTCACGTCCTTCAGGGCGAGGCGCAGGGTGTGCGGGGCGGAGTCCTCGTTGGTGATGTCGAGGGTGCCGCGGACGGTGCCCCCGGGGTGCACGGTGGCCTGGTCGACGGCGAGCCCGGCGATCACGGGCCGCGGCCCCTCGGCGACCCGGGCGTACAGCGGGCGCAGGTCGGAGGTGATGCCGGGGGCGGCCATGCGGGTGACGAACTTCAGGTCGCCGGTCGCGCCGGCGGGCACGGTGAGGCGGCCGGTGAAGCGGACGTCGCCGGCCTTGCGGTCGGGCGCCCGGCCGTCGTCGGCGAGCCGGAACGTGACGGGCGGGAAGCCCGCGCCGCTCATCTCGGCGGTGACGGCGAGCCCCGCCAGCTGCCGGGGGTCGGAGATGACGACCCCGCGCCTGGTCTGCATCCGGGCCTGCACGGTGATCTCCTCGCCGGCGCGGGGCGAGGCCGGGTCGAGGGTGACGTCGGAGCGGAGACGGCCCTGCCAGATGGCGCGGACGGCGACCTCGCGGTCGCGGTGGCCCTCCGGTGCCTCGACGTGCACGCGCCAGCGGCCGGGCAGCGGGTTCTTCACGCGCAGCGCCTCGACCGGGCCGTCCTGCCCGCTCACCTCGAACAGCGAACCGTCGAACTCGCCCCGGGCGGGCACCTTGCGGCCCGCCGGGTCGAAGTACGTCACCCTCACCTTCGGGTCGTGCTTGGAGACCGTCAGGGAGCCGTCGGTCGCGATCGGCGGGATGGTGACGGTCAGGTCGGCGGGCGGCTTCCCCGCGGTGCCGTGCGCGATGCGGGCGCAGCGGGCGGCGGCGAAGGTCTCCTGGAGCGCCGTGTCGATCTCGGCGGACGTGCCGACGACCCGCATGCGCGGGGCGGAGCCGGGGACGTCGGAGCAGGCGCCCCGGTAGCCGCCGTCGGCCATCGCGGTGAGCGCGGCCCGGTCGATGGCGCTGCCGAAGCCGAGCGGCCAGATCTGCACGCCGGCGGCCCGCGCCCGGGCGAGCTCCTCGGTGAGCCTCCGCTGCCCGTTGGCCTGGCGGCTGTCGCGGTCGGTGCCGTACTCGGGGCTGTCCGCGACGTCCAGCTTGCCGTCGGTCAGCAGGAACACGACCTTGGGGACGGCCGGCGTCTTCGCCCCCGCCCCGTCGCCGCCCTGCGTCAGTCGGCTGACGGCCTGGCGGATCGCCGCCGGGAAGTCGGTGCCCGGGCCCATCTTCGTCTCGTCGCGGCGGCCCAGCCGCTGCACGCAGTCGCTGAGCCGCTCGCGGCCGGCCGCGTCGGCGACGGTGAGCGGGCACACCTCGCTCACGGGCGACTGGCCGGCCTTCTCCGAACTGCCGAAGCCGATCACCGCCGCCCGGGAGCGCTCCGATATCTCGCCCTGGCTCAGCAGTGCGGCCGCCTCGGTCTCCCGGGCCAGGTCCTTGTCCGCCAGGCTCTTCGACTGGTCCACGACGACGGCGAAGTCGATCGGCTCGGGGCCGTCGGAGGGCTCGGCGGCCGACCGCGCCGCCCGGAGGGCGCCGGGGGCCGCGCCGGCTCCCGAGGCGGGGACCGCGGTGAACGGGGAGAGCGCGAGGAGCGCCCCGGCGAGGAGCAGGGCGCTCCCCTTGTCGGTCCACTGCATCTTCTGTCTCACCACAGTTCGCTGAAGAGGGCCAGGAGGGCGCCGAGCGCGAGCGCGCACACGCCCAGGCGCAGCCACCGGTACTTCGCCGCGAGCACGAGCCCGTGCACGCTGGCCTGTTCGAGGAGCCAGCCGGTCGCGTCCGCCCCCGAGGCGGTGAGCCGCTCCCGCAGCACCGGCTCCGACGGGCCGGCCGTCAGCTCGCGCAGCAGCGTGCGGTCCGCCCCGATCCGGGTCCGGGGCAGCACCACCGAGACGAGCATCAGCACCCCCGCCGTCCACAGCACCCCCGCCACCAGTAGGAACGCGAGCCCCGCGCCTGCCTCGGGCAGCGGTCTTCGGTCCCCCGAGAACACCACCGCGAGGAAGGCGAGCGCTCCGGAGAGCAGGATCGCGGCCTTCGTGTCGGCCCGCCCGATGTCCTCGCGGACGGTGGCGAGGAGCCGCTCGGCCATGAAGCGGAGCTCTTCGGGCGGGGTGGGGGCGGGTCCGGGCGCGGGTCCGGCTCCGGGTCCGGGTCCGGGTCCGGCTCCGGGTCCGGGAGGGGTGGTCGACGTACGGTCCGGGCCCGGCGTACGGTCCGGCACCGGCGTACGGTCCGGCACCGGCGTCGGGCCCGGCGTCCGGTCCGGCAGCGGCGCACGGCTCGGCGCCGGCGTCTCGTCCGGGGCGCCGGTCGGGGGCGTCACGCGTCGTCCCAGTCGTCGAACTCGGCACTGGGCCGGGCGGGGCGGGTGGGCCGGGAGGTGCCCCGTTCCCGGTCGGGGCGCTCGCGGTCGTACGGGTCGTCGCGGTCGTACCGGTCGTAGCGCTCGTACCGGTCGTGGCCGCGGTCCCACTCCCGCTCGCCCGGCTCCCCCCGCCCGCCCCTCCGGTCGCGCTCGCGGTCCGAGCCGGACTCGACGCGGGTCGGCTCGTAGACCCGGGGCGCGGGAGGGGCGTCACCCCGCTCGCGGTGGGCCGCCCCTCCCGGGGCGTCGTCGTCCCAGTCGGGGCGGCCGGGTTCGGGGTGCCCTTCCTCGATGGCGCGCGGGGACCGCGGACCGGCGGAGCCGGAGGGGTTGAGGACGCGGTCCGTGATGCCGCCGACGATGGTGCCGGTCTGGGAGCGCAGGTACATCAGCACCTGGTACATCTGCTCGCCGATGTCGTGGCGTTCGAGGACGCCGGTGTCCAGGAGCTGGGTGAAGACGGCGAGGTAGTCCTCCTGGCCCTGGCGGCGCTCCTGTTGGAGCTGGTTGCGGATCTCCCACTGCTTGTCGGGGTGGACCGCCATGTGGTGGGCGATCTGGGCCAGGTCGCCGCGCCGGAAGAGGGCCTCGATCTCGCGGGCGCGGTCGGCGATGAGCACCCGCTCGGCCGCGTCCTTGCGGCGCACCGCCTCGGCCTCGCGCGCGTCGGCCTCCATGGTGATGTCGATCCGGTCCCGCCGCTGGACCTCGGCCTTGACCGACTCCTCCAGGTCGATGAAGACGTGGACCCTGGTCCGCAGCCCGATGTCCCTGCCGAAGCTGAGGCGGCCGGTGGTCAGCGCCTCGCGCACCGCCTCGTCGGCGCGCTGCGCGTCGGTGATCCGGAACCGCCGGGACAACCGGCGCAGCCCGTCGAGCAGTTCGTCGTGGAGCAGCTCGGCGACGTCCTCGACCTGTTCCCGGACGACGAGGTGCGGGTCGGTCACCATCCACTGGATGCGGGCGACGGCCTCGAAGAACACGCCGTCACCCGAGGCGGGCAGCTGGAGCCTGAACTCGGTCGTGTTCCGACCGAGTTGCACCTCGAAGACGGTGTACGGGGAGCCGAGCAGGGGCTTGTTGACGTCTTCCTTGCGGTCCGGCCAGACCACGCGGTGACCGCCGTTGCGGTAGAGCAGCACGGCGGCGATCCGGCCGCTGCGGCGGCGGTAGGGGGGCGCGTACTCCCGCAGCAGCGGGCCGCGCGGCCGTCCGGACGCGTCGGCGTTCCACGGCTCCCGCTCGCGGCCCTGCGGCCGGGCCTGCCCCCGGTCCTGTGCGCCGTCGTCGTACCGCTGCCGCGCCCGCCCGTCGGGGCCCTGGCGGTCCGGTCCCCGGCCGTCCGGGCCGGGTCCGCCGGGGTCCCGCCCGTCCCGGCGCGCCCGGTCGTCCGGCCGTGCGTTCCCGTTCTGCTCGGGCCCGGTCATCGGTTGGCTCCTTCCGTGACGGCGTCCCACATCCGCCGCGCCGCTCGTCGGTCCAGGGGCCGGTCGCGGTCCCGGACGAGTTCGTTCAGCAGTCCCCGGAGGCGGTCGCGGTCGCGGCGTTCCACCGCGAGGAGCGGGAGGAAGCCGCAGACGTGCCGGAGCGCCTCCGGGTCCTTCGCGGCCCGCCGGAGCAGGCCGCCGAGCGCTTCGAGGGCCACCTCGCCGGAGCGCGCCGTGGCGAGGGTGTGCCGCAGCAGCCGCGCCAGGTCGGGCGCGAGGCCGGGCCGGGTGGCGAGGAGCGCGACGAGCAGCGGCCGTGCCGCGTGCGGGTCGAGCTCGGGCACGTCCCGCAGTCCCCACAGGTGCGTGGTCCGGGTGTTCAGCGTGCGGATGACGGTGAGGAGGACCAGGTTGGCGAGGCCGAGCCGGCCGTCGTCGAGCCACTGGCGCAGCCGCAGGAGTACGGGTTCGGGTTCGCCGGAGGCGAGCAGCCGGGCGGCGCTGAAGGCGGCGTGCACGAGGACGTCGGTGTCGCCCGCCTCGCGGGCCCTGACGACCCGGGCGAGGGCGTCGAGCGAGCCGGGCACGTCCCCGGCCGCCAGGACGTAGCCGTGGGCGAGCAGGGCGGTCCCGACGAGCGTGTCCTGGTCGGACGCCGCCCATTCCTTGAGCACGTCGGCGACGGCCGGGCGGACGCGCGGGTCGCGGGCGGACTCGGCGAGGGCGGTCGCGGCGGCCATGCGGGCGACGGGTTCGTCCGTGGCGGCGAGGGGCGCGATCAGCTCGCGGAAGCCGTGGATCCAGTCCCAGGAGCACAGCACGCCCGCGGCGATGGAGGCCCGCACCCACACCTCGGACCGCGGGTCGTCGCAGAGCGAGCGCAGCCAGCGGGCCACCGGGCCGCGGACGTTGTGGTAGCCGTGCCAGACCTCTCCGAGGACGGCGCCGGCGAGCCCGCCGCCCTGGAAGCGGACGGCCCGCACCGGCACCTTGGCCGGGCCCAGGTCCAGTTCGCCGTCCTCCAGGACCGCCCGCGCGAGCACCGGCCGGTGCTCGGCGTGCGTCCCGAACAACCTTCTTCCCGGGGCGTGTTCGGGATCGAGGGTGACGGCGAGTTCCCAGGCGAGGAGCTCGGCGGCCTCGGCGGCCAGGCTGTAGGCGGAGCCGTCGAAGACGGCGACGGCGATGCGGAAGGCTCCGGCGTTCAGGGTCGGCAGGGCCTCGGGGAGGGTGCCGGGCCGGTCGGCGCCCGCGAACCACTCCCGGGCCTGTGCGGTCACGAACGTGGCGCAGTCCGCGAGGAGTTGCCCGTCGTCGAGCTCGCCGCGCCAGTGGCGGCCGAGGTGGTCGGCGAGCCGGGCGGCCTCGCGCGGCCGCAGCGCCTCCAGGCCGAGGGCGTCGACGACGTCGGGGCGCCGGGCGAGGGCCCGCGCGGTGTCGAGGGCCTCGCCGTTCAGCTGGAGCCGCAGGTGGCGGTGGAGGACCTCGTCGGCGGGCGGCGGGGCGCAGTAGGCCCCGTAGCGGCCGCGCAGGAGCCGGTCGGCGAGCTCGCCGTTCTCGACGAGGACGACGCCGTACGCGTTCCGGCCGCGCAGCAGGTCGCCGAAGCGGTCCAGGTGCAGTTCGGAGAGGCGGGTGGCGGGCCGGGGCGCTCCGGCCGCCCGGTCGCCGGGGCCCGAGCGGGGGTGCCGGGGCTCTCCCTCGGCCCCGAGGTCCTCCGTGAGCAGCTCCAGGAGGTGCCCGCCGCCGTCCTCGACGGCCTCTTCCGTGATCTCGTCGACGCCGTGGCGCGGGTCGAGGCGGAAGACCTTCCCGTGGGTGAGTTCGTCGAGGAGGGCGAGCGCGGTGGCCTGCCGGCCGCTGCCGGGTTCGCCGCACAGGACGAGGACCCGGTGGTCGCGGAGCCGGTCCTTCATCCGCTGGTAGCCGGCGGTCTCGCAGTACACCCGGCCGAGGTGGGCGAGGGTCTCGGGCGGGACGGGGCCCTGGACGAAGTGCGGCGCGCGGTCGGGGCCGTACAGGGCGAGGACCTGGGGGCCCTCGTAGATGGTGCCGTCGCCGTGGATGGTGGTGTGCCGGTCGCCGGGGCCGCCCGTCAGGGTGCGGACGGCCCGGCGTGCGGTGGCGGCGCCGCCGGTGCCGCTCTCGCCGCCGAGGGGGCCGCGGTCGGCGGACGCGAAGACGCTGGGTTCGCGCGGCTGGTCCCCGGTCCCGTCGCCCCGGTCGGCCCGGTCGGCGTCGCGGTCCCCCCGGCCGGCTCCCCGGTCCGCCCCTCGGCCGGGTCCCCGGTCGCCGCCCCTGCCGCCGCCGCGGTCCGCGCCTCGGCCGGGTCCCCGGTCGGAGCCCCGGTCCGAGCCCCGTTCGTGCCCGCCCGCCCGGTCGTCGGCGGCGCGGCCGGGGTCCTGGGGTTCGTTCCGGGACTCGCCGTCGTCCTGGTCGCTCACTCCGGCTCACCCGCCCCAGCCGACTTGCGGATGCCGGTGAAGTCGCCGTGGATCGTGTTGCCGTGGACGTCGAGCAGGTCGCCCCCGACGGTGTACGTACGGTTCCCGATCCCGTTCCGGGGCGTTGGGCCGTCCCCCCGCGACGGCCCAACGCCGGTCCGTGAACCCCCCGCCGGCGCCCGCTCCCCCTCGGGCGCCGGCTCCCCCTCGGCGCCGATGCCGGCGAGCGGCGGCGCGGTCCTGCGCGGCACGTGGAACCAGGCGGCCTCGTCGGTCTCCTTGGACCGGACGCGGACCTGGCGGTAGTGGTCCGGTTCCACGTAGCGGCCGCCGAGGGCGACCACGTTCTCGTACAGCCAGTCGGAGACCACGACGAGCAGGTCGACCTCGGGCGCCTCGGTCATGAGCCGCTTGGCCGGGGGACTGTCGCAGAGCCGGGCGGCGAGGTCCACCGCCCGTCCGACGAGCCCGTGCCGGTCCTGGACGACGAGGCCCGCGTTCATGCCGATCCGCATCCGCAGCCGCCGGCTCCGGCCGGTGTTGTGCTCGCGCAGGCTCTCGTAGAGGGTGTCGATCCACCGCCCGACCATGAGGGTCGGCGGCACGTCGGGGCGCAGGGCGGCGAGGATGCCGTCGCCCCGGTCCTCCTGGTGGAAGGTGCCGGGCTCGACGCCCACGGAGCTGTACGCCTCGTCGAAAGCGCTGTACATCGCGGCGCGGTGCAGCTCCTTCTCGGCCATGTCCATGGCCCCGGAACCCACGATGTCGCCGAAGACGACGAACCGGTGGATCCCGCCCGCCACCCCGCTCGCTCCCGCACTGCCCACTCGGACTCCCTGTGTGATGCCTGGTGCCGCTCGATGCCGTGGTGCCGCTTCGGTGCCGTGGCGCCGCTTCGGTGCCGTGGTCCCGCTGTTCGGTGCCGTGGTCCCGCTGTTCGGTTCGGTGGTGCCGTTCCTCGGTTCGGTGTCGGTGGCGCATGTCCAGAGTGGTCGCGTTCCGCGACCGGCGATGTAGCCGTTTACACATCCGGCGGAGATTCGCCCGCCCGTCCCGCGCCGGGGCGCGCACGCCCCTCGGCGAGCAGCACGAGGACCCGCATGTCGAGGACGACGACGGTGCGGTGCGCGGTGCGGACGACGTCCTGCTCCCGCAGCAGGCGCAGCGCCTTGGCCACCGCCTCCCGGGTGGCGCCGATGGCGGCGGCCAGGTCGTGCTGGGGCAGCGGGAGTTCGAGTACGGTCCCGGCGTCGCCGCGCCGGCCCGCGCGCTCGGCGAGTTCGACGAGCCGGGCCGCGAGGCGCTGGAGGACGGTCTCGGAGGCGAGCGACCGGCGTTCGACGTCGGCGCTGCGGAGCCGGGTGGCGAGCTGCCGCATGATCAGCGCGGTGGCGTGGGGCCGGGCGGCGAGGAAGCGCCGGAAGCGGTCGCCGGAGACGGCCACCGCCTCGACGGTGCCGAGCGCGGTGACGCTGGCGCTGCGTGGGCGCAGGTCGACGGCGGCGAGGTCGCCGACGACCTCGCCGGCGCCGCGCAGGGCGAGGATGAGCCGGGCCCCGCGCTCGGTGCCGACGGAGACGACGGACCAGCCGGAGAGCAGCGCGAGGACGTAGGCGCTGGTGTCGCGTTCGCGGATCATCACCTCCCCGGGCTCGTAGACGCGCCGGGCGCCTTCGGCGAGCAGGATCCGCCGGTCGGCCGCCGGCAGGGCGTGGAGGAAGGAGCGGTCCTGGCCGAAGAGACTCATGGCCCGCTCACCCCCCGTACCGTCCGCCGGCCTTCCGGGGAAGACCGGCCACCGATGGCCGTCCGGCTTCTTTCGCGCGCTTGTTCCCACCTCATGTGACCATCTCTGCCACAGAGTTGACGCTGTGTCACGTCGCGGGGTGAAGAACGCTAGAGGGTGCGGAAGAAACGCGTCAACGAGCACGAGGGGCGCAGGGGAGCGCCGTTCCCGGTGCCCCTGCGCCCCCCGTCCGCGACCAGGTCAGAGCCTGGGGTCGACCGGCTCGGACTCCAGTGCGAGGACCGCGAAGACGGCCTCGTGGACCCGCCAGAGCGGCTCCCCGTCCGCGAGCCGGTCGAGGGCCTCCAGGCCGAGGGCGTACTCGCGCAGCGCCAGCGACCGCTTGTGGCCGAGGAAGCGCTGCCGCAGCCGCTCCAGGTTCTCCGGCCGGGTGTACTCGGGGCCGTAGATGATCCGCAGGTACTCCCGGCCGCGCACCTTGACGCCCGGCTGGCCGAGCCGGCCCTTGGCGTCGCGGACGAGCGCCGCCAGCGGCTTGACGACCATGCCCTCGCCGCCGGCGCCGGTCAGGTCGAGCCACCAGTCGGTGCCGGCCCGGACCGAGGCCTCGTCGCCGGTGTCGACGACGAGCCTGCGGGTGACCTGGAGCAGCCCGGTCGGGTCGTGCTCCACCAGCCGGTCGAGCCAGGCGAGCTGCGTGTCGTGCGGGACGGCGGCGAGCGAGCGGCCGCGTGCCGCCAGGAGCTGGAACGGCGCGAAGCGCACCCCGTCCAGGCCCTCGGTCGGCCAGCAGTACCTGCGGTACGCCTCCGTGAACGCCGCCGCGTCCACGGCCCGTTCCCGCTGCCGGGCGAGCAGCCCGTCGATCCCCTCGACCCCGCGGCCCACCGCCCGCTCCAGGGCGTCGACCGCCCCGGGGAACACGGCGCCGGAGGCCGCGCCGACCGCCGCGTACTGCGCGCGCAGCAGCCCGGTCGACTTGAGCGACCACGGCATCAGCTCGCCGTCGAGCAGCAGCCAGTCGGTGTCGAGCTCCTCCCAGAGCCCGGCGGCGCCGATCGCGGTCCGCAGTCGGCCGAGCACCTCCTCGGTGACGGCCCCGTCGTCGAAGAACGGCCGTCCGGTACGGGTGTGCAGCGCGCCGGTCACCCCGGTGACGCCGAAGCGCTCGCGGGCCGCCTCCTCGTCGCGGCAGACCAGGGCGACCGCCCGGGAGCCCATGTGCTTCTCCTCGCACACGACCCGTTCGACGCCGTCCGCCCGGTACTGGGCGAAGGCCTCGGCCGGGTGCTCCAGGTACCCCTCGGCGCGCGAGGCGGCGGTCGGTGCCATCGTCGGCGGCAGGTAGGCGAGCAGCCGGGGGTCGACGGCGAAGCGGCTCATGACCTCCAGGGCCGCCGCCGCGTTCTCCTCCCGTACGGCGACGTTGCCGAGCTGCCGGGTCTCCACGATCCGCCGGCCCTGCACGTCGGCCAGGTCCAGGGGGCGTCCCTGGTGCCCGCCGGGCGCCTCGGTCGCGAGCGGCCGGGCCGGCTCGTACCAGACCCGCTCGGCCGGTACGTCGACGAGTTCGCGCTCCGGCCAGCGCAGCGCGGTCATCCTCCCGCCGAACACGGCGCCGGTGTCGAGGCAGAGGGTGTTGTTGACCCAGGAGGTGTTCGGCACGGGCGTGTGCCCGTAGACGACGGTGGCGCGGCCCCGGTACTCCTCGGCCCACGGGTAGCGCACCGGCAGCCCGAACTCGTCGGTCTCGCCGGTGGTGTCCCCGTACAGCGCGTGCGAGCGGACCCGGCCCGAGGTGCGGCCGTGGTACTTCTCCGGCAGGCCCGCGTGGCAGACGACGAGGTTGCCGCCGTCGAGGACGTAGTGGCTGACGAGCCCGTCGATGAACTCCGCGACCTCGGCGCGGAACGCCTCGCTCTCGCCCGCCAGCTGCTCGATGGTCTCGGCCAGTCCGTGCGTCTCCTGGACCTTCCGGCCCTTCAGCCAGCGGCCGAGCTTGTTCTCGTGGTTTCCGGGCACGCACAGGGCGTCGCCCGAGGCGACCATGGCCATCACGCGGCGCAGGACGCCCGGCGAGTCGGGGCCCCGGTCGACGAGGTCGCCGACGAAGACCGCCGTCCGCCCCTCGGGGTGGTGGCCGTCGACGTAGCCCAGCTTCGCGAGCAGGGCCTCCAGCTCGGAGCGGCAGCCGTGGACGTCGCCGATGACGTCGAAGGGGCCGGTGAGGTGGCGCAGGTCGTTGAAGCGGCGCTCCAGGACGATCCCGGCGTCCTCCACCTCCTCGACGGAGCGCAGGACGTGGACCTTGCGGAAGCCCTCGCGCTCCAGGCCGCGCAGCGAGCGGCGCAGCTCGCGGCGGTGGCGCGGGATGACGTGCGCGGGCATGTCCGCCCGGTCGGGGCGCCCGGCGTTGCGGCTGCGGCACACCTCCTCGGGCAGGTCGAGGACGATCGCGATCGGCAGCACGTCGTGGGTCCTGGCCAGCTGGACGAGCTGGCGCCGGGCCTCCTGCTGCACGTTGGTGGCGTCGACGACGGTCAGCCGCCCCGCCGCCAGGCGCTTGCCCACGATGTAGTGGAGGACGTCGAAGGCGTCCTTGCTCGCGGACTGGTCGTTCTCGTCGTCGGCGACGAGCCCCCGGCAGAAGTCGGACGAGACGATCTCGGTCGGCTTGAAGTGGCGCCGGGCGAAGGTGGACTTGCCGGAGCCGGTGGCGCCGACGAGCACGACGAGGGACAGGTCGGTGACGGGCAGGGTACGGGTCATGCCGTGGCCTCCTTCGAGGTCTCGTCGGTCGGGGCGGCGGCGTGCGCGGCGCCCCCGGCGGGGGTGTCGTCGGCTCGGGTGAAGACGGCCATCTGGGTGGGCGGGCCGACGTCCGGGTCGTCGGGGCCGACGGGGGTGAACGCGACGCCGTACCCGTACGTCCCGGCGACCTCGGCCGCCCAGCCGCGGAACTCCTCGCGGGTCCATTCGAAACGGTGGTCGCCGTGCCGGACGTGCCCGGCCGGGAGCGACTCCCAGCGCACGTTGTACTCGACGTTCGGCGTGGTCACCAGCACCGTGCGGGGCCGCGCCGAGCCGAACACCGCGTACGCGAGGGCCGGCAGCCTCGGCAGGTCGAGGTGCTCGATCACCTCGCTGAGCACGGCCGCGTCGTAGCCGGTCAGCCGCTTGTCGGTGTACGCGAGCGAGCCCTGCACCAGCTTCACCCGGGCGGCCTGCCGCTCGCCCATCCGGTCCAGCCGGAGGCGGCGCGCGGCGACGGTCAGGGCGCGGACGGACACGTCGACGCCGACGACCTCGGTGTACCGGGGATCCTTGAGCAGGGCCTGCACCAACTGCCCCTGTCCGCAGCCGAGATCGAGCACACGGGCCGCTCCGGCCGCGTCGAGCGCGGCGAGGATCGCCTCGCGGCGCCGCTCGGCGAGCGGCACCGGCCGCTCCTCCGTGTCGGTCGTCTCGTCGACGGCGTTGTCGACCTCGTCGACGTCGACGCCCTCGGCCTCGGCGAGCCGCACCAGTTCGAGCCGCTCCGTCGCCTCGCGGGCCAGGCCCCAGCGGCGGGAGAGGTAGCGGGCGGTGATCAGCTTCCGCTCGGGGTGTCCGGCCAGCCAGCCGTCACCGGCGCGCAGCAGCTTGTCGACCTCGTCGGGGGCGACCCAGTAGTGCTTGGCGTCGTCGAGGACGGGCAGCAGCACGTACAGGTGGTTGAGGGCGTCCGCGAGCCGCAGCTCGCCCTCCAGGACCAGCCGCACGTACCGGGAGTCGCCCCACTCGGGGAACTCCGCGTCCAGGGGCACCGGTTCGGCCTCCACCGTCTCCCAGCCCAGCGGCTCGAACAACGCCCGCACCAGGGCCGCGCCGCCCCGCGCGGGAAGCGCGGGGACCTCGACGCGCAGCGGCAGCGGCGCGGCGGCCCGCTCGGGCATCGTCCGGCAGACGCCGTGCAGCGCCGTCTTGAAGACCTTGGCGAGCGCGACGGCGAGCAGCGAGGACGCCGCGTAGGGCCGGTCGTTCACGTACTGGGCGAGCGCGGAGTCCGGGGCGCCGCCCCGGCCCTTGCCCTTGCCGCGGCGCACCAGCGCCACGGGGTCCACCTCCAGGAGGAGTGCAGCCGTGCACCGCTCGGCGGTCGCCTCGGGGTAGAGGACGTGCGCCGTGCCGTGCGAAGTCGAGAACGCCTGCGCCCGCTCGGGATGCTTGTGCAGCAGAAAGCCGAGATCGGTCGCGGGTCGCTCCTGGTTGCCGGTTGTACTGATCGTCAGGAACACACTTCCGAGTATGTTCGCCCGGGCCCCCCGCCGACCAGGCATTTTCCGCGCCCCGGCGCCGGGGCGCGGCCCGGCGCCGGGCCGCGCCTCAGCGCGGCCGGTCGGCGGACAGGGCCGCCGCGACGGCCGTGATCGTGGCCGGCCCCACGCGGCAGCAGCCGCCGACGAGCCGGGCGCCCGCGGCGGCCCAGGATCCGGCCCCGGCCGGGTCGAAGGCGAGGTCGCCCCGCCAGCCGCGCGCCCGGGCGTCCCACCGCTCCCCGCTGTTGGGGTAGGCCACGACGGGCCCGCCGGTCACGGCCGCGGCGAGCTCCACGGCGTCCGCCACCCCGGCCGGGTCGCAGCAGTTGACGCCGACCGCCACGACCTGGTCGTTCCCGGTGGCGACCGCGAACGCCTCCGCCAGGTCCTGCCCGGCCCGGGTCCGCCCGCCCTCGACCGTGTAGGAGAGCCACACGGGCGTCCCCGACCCCGCGGCCGCCCGCAGCAGCGCCTCCGCCTCGTCCGCGTCCGGGACCGTCTCCAGCGCCAGGACGTCCGGCTCCGCCGCGGCGAGCGCCTCGATCCGCGGCCGGTGGAACGCCTCCAGCTCCCGCACCGACAGCCCGTACCGTCCCCGGTACTCGCTGCCGTCCGCGAGCATCGCCCCGTAGGGCCCGACGGACGCGGCGACCCAGACCTCCTCCCCTACCCGCTCCGCCGCCGCCCGCGCGAGCTCCACGCTCCGACCCAGCAGCCCCGCCGCCGCCTCCCGGCCCAGGCCCCGCCGGGCGAAGCCCTGGAAGGTGGCCTGGTAGCTGGAGGTGATGAGCACGCGGGCGCCGGCCCGTACGTAGGCCGCGTGGGCCGCCTCGATCTGCTCGGGGCCGTCGGCGAGGAGCCGCGCGGACCAGAGCGCGTCCGAGAGGTCGCAGCCCTGCGCCTCCAGCTGGTTGGAGAGACCGCCGTCGAGGACGACCGCCCCCGCCCGGAGGGCCTCGGCGAGCGTGCGGACCGGTTTCATCGGGTCGCCCGTCCCCTCATCCCAGCTGCGCCTGGACCTGCGCGGAGATCAGCTCCAGGTGGTCCAGGTCGTCCAGGTCGAGGACCTGGAGGTAGACCCGCGAGGAGCCGATCGCCGCGTACCGCCCGATCTTGTCGACGACCTCGGCGGGCGAGCCCGCGAGGCCGTTCGCCTTCAGCTCGTCCACGTCCCGCCCGATGGCGGCGGCGCGGCGGGCCACCTCGGCGTCGTCCTTGCCGACGCAGACGACCAGCGCGTTGGAGTACACCAGGTCGTCCGGCGCCCGCCCGGCCGCCTCCGCGGCGGCCCGGACCCGGCCGAACTGGAGCTCGGTCTCCTCCAGGGACGCGAACGGGATGTTGAACTCGTCCGCGTACCGCGCGGCCAGCCGCGGCGTGCGGCTCGCGCCGTGCCCGCCGATGAGCACCGGGATCCTGTCCTGCGCGGGCTTGGGCAGCGCGGGCGAGTCGGTGAGCCGGTAGAACTTCCCCTCGTGGTCGAAGGTCTTCCCGACCTCGGTCCCCCACAGCCCGGTGACGATCGCCAGCTGCTCCTCCAGCCGGCCGAACCTCTCCTTCGGGAACGGAATGCCGTACGCCGTGTGCTCCTCCTCGAACCAGCCTGCCCCCAGGCCCAGTTCGATCCGTCCACCGGACATCCGGTCGACCTGGGCCACCTGGATGGCCAGGACCCCGGGGAGCCGGAAGGTGCCGGCCGTCATCAGGGTGCCCAGCCGGATCCGCTTCGTCTCCCGGGCCAGGCCCGCAAGGGTGATCCAGGCGTCCGTCGGGCCGGGCAGCCCGTCGGCGGACCCCATGCTCAGATAGTGGTCGGAGCGGAAGAAGGCGTCGAAACCGAGGTCCTCGGTGGCCCGGGCCACCCTGAGGAGGGTGTCGTAGTCGGCCCCCTGCTGGGGTTCCGTGAAGATGCGAAGATCCATACCTCCATCCTGCACCGTCGGGTGCGTGTCAACCTCTCCGTCACCCCGCCGTCCGCACCGGCACGGCCGGGTGAATATCCCACCCCCTGGCGGGGCGCGTCCGCCCTGGCCAGTGACCGGGGCCGGGCACCCGTCGTTGGCTCGGGCGGAGCCGGACCGCCCGGCCCTCGTGCCGGCGGCCGCTGCCGGTGCGTCGCTCTCTCTCGTGGCCCCGTCCTCGGCGGTGGGGTCCCGGTCGAGGAGGCCGCCATGTCCCAGGAAGCCGTGCCGGAGCGGGCCGTTCCCGAGCAGCCGGTGCCGCAGTCCGTACCCGAGCAGAAGGCCGCCGGCGCCCCCAAGGGTCTGCTCCAGCAGATGGAGGAGCTCATGGCGGCCCTCTCCGCCGACCTCTCCCAGCTGGACGCCGACCTCCAGTCCTCGGCCGACCGCCACGAGCCCGACCAGCACGAGCCCCACCGCCACGAGCCCGACCAGCACGAACACCACCGCCACGAGCCCCACCGGCACCAGCCCGACCGCCACCAGCCCGACCGGCACGAACACCAGGACCGCCCCGGCGACGCCCGGCCGCTCCGCTAGGCCCGCCGCCGCCCTCGCACCCCCGGCCGCTCGCCGGGTGCCGTTCACGTCGGGCCCCGCCCGGGGCCCGCGCGACCGCGGGCGGGGTCGGGCGGGCGGGCCCGCTCCCCGTCCCGTACGGCCAGGCGCCGGAGCATCCCGCGCACCCGGTCGCTCGACTCGTCGGCGGCGTCGATGGCCTCGATGCACTGCCAGTAGAGCCCCTCCTCGTCGGTGGCGCAGGCCACCCCGACGAGCGCGATCCCCACTTCGCCGAGCAGCGCGCCCAGCGCGGTCAACGCCCCGCGCGGGTCGCCCACTTCGGTCAGCTGGGCCGCCCGGGGGCCGCCCGCTCCCCACACCGGGTACTCCCCGATCTCACTCAACCCCCGTGCGTCGCCCCGCAGTTCCATCGGTCCGCAGAGCGCGAGGTGACTTCCTATCGCCTGGGCGAGGGCCTGGGCCTGCCAGGCCTCCGCCACGATGTGCTGTGCCGTTCCGCTCTCCGCCAGCGCGCGCCGGCCGAGTGTGATGAGTCGCTCCGCGTCCATCAACGCAGCCCCCGTTCGTACGACTTACTGCCCACTCATTCCACTACCCAGAGTGAGGCGGCCTGAGCCTCTACACCAGGGGAATTCGGAAATCTGTGGACAGGAGGCTCGACGGGGAAAAGCCGATCACTCCGAAGAGTGACGATCTCCGTCCGCATCACCTCCCTAGCCGCCGTCCGCACTCCCTTCCGCGCCCGCGTAGCCGTCCGTGCGCCCGGCCTCGCGCCCGGCCGCACCTTCGCCCTCGCTCTCGCCCCCGGCCGCACCTCCGTCCTCGCCCTTGTCCTCGCTCCCACCCGCACCTCCGCCCACGCTCTCGCCCTCGCCCCCGGCCGCACCTCCGTCCTGGCTCACGTCCGCATCCTCCTTCTCGCTCCCGCCGGGCCGTCGCCGGGCGGGAAAGCGGACCTCGTTGCGGTCGATCTTGGCCGCGAGGGCGGCCAGGGGGTCGACCCCGAGCACCTCGCAGAACTGGAGGAGATAGGCGAGCACGTCCGCCACCTCGTCGGCGACGCGGTGCGCCGACTCGGGGTCGTCCATCACCCGCTCCGCCTGCTCGGGCGTCAACCACTGGAAGATCTCCAGGAGTTCGGCGGCCTCCACGCTGAGCGCAGCCACCAGGTTCTTGGGCGTGTGGTAGGGCTGCCAGTCACGGGCGGCCGCGAACTCGGCCAGCCTGCGCTGCAGTCCCGCCACGTCAAGGTTGTTCGTCATCCGGTCAGGTCTACCACCGTCACCCCGGATGTCCGCCGGGCCTCCCCCGCCGCTCGCTCCCCGACCGTCCCGGCGACCCTGATGTGGCCGTCGGCGGCGATGCCCGCCGCGAGCCGGAGGAGTTCGCCCAGCTGGCGGCCGTCGAGCCCGCGGTCCAGGCCGTCGGCGAGCAGGGTCAGGCTCTGCATGGCGTCGGGCACTTCGGCGAGCCGGTCCATCGCCAGCACACCGGGCCCGGTGAGCAGGGTGAGTGCGAGTGCCAGATAGCGGAGTTCGCCGTCGCCGAGCCGGCCGAGCGGGGTCGCGGGCCGGCCGCCCCGCTCCAGGAACGCCCGTACGGTGCCCTCCGGGAGCGCCTGCACCCCGACGCCGGTGACGGGTCCCGCGCAGCCGGCCCCGGCGACGGCCGCGAGGCGGAGATGGCGGCGCGGGCAGTCGGTGTGGGTGCGGTGCAGGACCTCGGCGAGGTTGTCGCAGCCGCGCCGGAGTCGCCCCTCGCCCGGGGGGACGGGCGCCCGCATCCGCTCGGGCCGGGGGTCGCAGGCGAAGGCGGACCTCAGTCCGATGATCACCTGCTCGGCGGCGGCCAGGACGTGCAGCTGCCCCGCCGTCTTGCCCGCCACGCGCAGCGGCAGCAGGGCCGTGCCGAGCAGGTCGTCGGGGAGCGGGGCGCGGGTGACGGGGGTGGCTCCGGCCGTGTGCCACTCGGCCTGGACGGTGCTGCGGCCCGGGTCCCGCAGGGCGGTGGCGAGCAGGGTGCGGCCGCGGCCGGTGAGCCGTTCGCCGACGATCCGCAGCCGGGGCTCGGCCTGGACGGCGAGGTCGAGGCGGACGGGGCCGGCCGGTCCGTCGACCGTGCACCCGATCCGGAAGCCGCGGCGGCCCTGGGCGTCGGGCCGGGCCCGCTCGGGGACGCAGTCGGCGGCGTCGGGGAACACCTCGTCGAGCGGGTCGCCGGCGCCGAGCCTGGCCAGCGCCTCGTACGCCCGCAGGGTGGTCGACTTCCCGCTGCCGCTGGGACCGGCGAAGAGGGTGACCGGGCCGAGCGGGTGCGTGGCGCCGCGGTGGCCGGCGAACGCCGACAGGCGCAGCTCGGTGACGGCGGGCCGGGCGGCGATCCGCCCGGCCCCGACCGCACCGCCGGACGGCCCCCGGGCTTCGGGGACGGAGAGGCGTGCGTCTGACGTGCTGGCGAGCGTGGCGCCGCCGGTGAGGTCCATGCCCGGACCGTACGCAGGCTCTTCCGTGACGAACCGTTACGGCGAGATGACCTTCCTACGATCGGGGGACGCCGGCGGTCCGGCCGCCCACGACACCCTCCTCGTCCTCGCCCTCCGAACCCTCGACCTCGGTGCCCGCGGGGGCGAGGAGGAAGACGTTCCGGTCGACGCGGTGCATGCCGCTGCCGAGCCCGAAGACGACGCCGCTGCTGAAGTCGAGGATCCGCTTCGCGACCTCGGTGTCGGCGCTCGTCAGATCGAGGAGCACCGGGATCTGGGCGATGAGGTACTCGGCGACCTCGCGGGCGTCGGCGAACACCTGCACCCGGAGCACCACCATGCGGCGCTGCTCGGCGGACTCGTACTGCTCGGGGATCGTGCGGTGATCGACCCTGGACGGCCATTCGTCACGTCCGCGCAGGGGCACGACCTGCGCCAGGCCCTCCCACTGCTCGTCGGTGACGTCGTACCTCTCGTACCTACTCATGGGCACATCCTCCCGCCCCTCACCCGTTCGGCCCAACAACGACACGAGGTCGTGACCGGGCCGTGGCATGCGCGGACCCGAAGTCACCCGGTCGGCCCATGCCACGCGGGAGGGGAAACTCCTCCGGGGAGACCCCGGGACGACCCCGGCCGCCCCGGGGCGGCCCTGGGGAGTCCGGGGGCTCCGGGGGCTCCGGGAATCCGGGGAGTCCGTCAGGTGAAGCTCTTGGCCAGTCTGCGCAGCCCGTCCCTGATCTCGTCCGCCGAGTGGGTCGTGAAGGAGAGGCGCATGGAGCCCGGGTCGGGCTCGCCGCTGAAGAACGGCGCGCCCGGCACGTACGCCACCTCGTGACCGATCGCGGTCTTCAGGAGGGCGGTGGCGTCGTGCCCCTCGGGCAGGGTGGCCCAGATGAACATGCCGCCCTCGGGCCGGTTCCAGCGGGAGCCCTCGGGCAGGGCCGCCGGGAGGCCTTCGAGCATCGCGTCCCGGCGCTCCCGGTAGGCGGCCCGCATGACGGCGACGTGCGCGTCGAGGTCGCTGTCGCGCAGATAGCGGGCGGCGGCTGCCTGGTCGATGGTCGAGGTGTGCAGGTCGGCGGCCTGCTTGGCGATCACGCAGGCGCGGCGCAGCGCGGCGGGGGCGCGGAGGTGACCCAGGCGGAGGCCGGGGGCCATGACCTTGGAGAACGAGCCGAGGAGGACGGTGCGGTCGGCGGCCGCGGGGTGGGCGGCGATCCAGGGCACGTGCTCGCCCTCGAAACGCAGCTCGCCGTACGGGTCGTCCTCGACGATCCAGAACCCGTGCCGGGCGGCGGCCTCGGCGACGGCGGCGCGGCGCTCGGCGGGCAGGGTGCGGCCCGTGGGGTTCTGGAAGGTGGGGATGACGTAGAGGAGGGTGGGCTTCTCGCGTGCCGCGATCTCGTCCAGGGCGGCCGGGAGGATGCCCTGGTCGTCGGTGGGCACGGGGACGACCCGGGCGCCGGCGAAGCCGAAGGTCTGCAGGGCCGCGAGGTAGCAGGGGTCCTCGACGAGGACGACGGAGCCCGGCTCGACGAGGGCGGTGTTGAGGAGCGTGAGGGCCTGCTGCGAACCGGTGGTGACGAGCAGGTCGTCGGGGTCCGTGGCCAGTCCGCGGGCGGTGAGCCGCGCGGCGACGGCCGTCCGCAGCTCGGGGTCGCCCTCGGTGGTCGAGTACTGGAGCGCGTGCTGCGGGTTCTCCGCCAGGACCCGGTCGTACGCCGCCCGGATCCCCTGGACGTCGAACAGTTCGGGGGCGGGCAGGCCCCCGGCGAAGGAGATCACCTCGGGCCGCGCGGTGAGCGCCAGGATCTCGCGCACCGGCGACGACCCGACGTTCGCCAGCCGGCCTGCGGTCGCGGGAGGGGGCACGGAGGCGGCGCCGGCGGCGTGCGCGGGCGTCGGGGAGGCGGAAAGCATGGCCACAGCATATAGATGCGGCCGATGCTGTCCAGGTGTCTCGATTCTCCTTGCACGAAGCCGAGTTGGGGCTATTCCCCCGTAGCCGCAGCGGCCGGCCGACCCGTCGGGGCTACTCCTCCCTGGCAGCGACGGCCCGGCCGACCGCCTTCCGGACGGCCGGTTCGTCGGCGGCGTCGGCCCAGAGCGAGCGGACGTGGCCGAGGTGGCGGCGCATGCAGTCCTCGGCGCCGCGCACGTCCCCGGCGATCATCAGGTCGAGGAGTTCGAGGTGCTCCTCTGCGGAGGAGACGAGCTTGCCCGCCTCGTCCAGGCCGGTCAGTCCGTAGAGCCGGGAGCGCTTGCGCAGGTCCCCCACGGTCTCCACGAGCCGTTCGTTGCCGGAGAGGGCGAGCAGCGCGAGGTGGAAGCGGCGGTCCGCCTCCAGATAGCCGATGAGGTCGTGCCGCCGGGCGCAGGAGACGATCTCCTCTGCGTTCGGGCGGAGCGCCTCCAGCTGCCCCCGGTCGGCCGTCCGCGCGATGCGGCCGACCGTGGGGACCTCGATGAGGGTGCGCAGTTCGGTGTACTGGTCGAGGTCCCGCTCGCTGACCTCGGTGATGCGGAACCCCTTGTTTCGGACGGGTTCGACGAGGCCCTCCCGGGCCAGGTCGAGCATCGCCTCGCGGACCGGGGTCGCGGAGACGCCGAGGTCGGCCGCGAGCCCGGGGGCCGAATAGACCTGGCCGGGGCGCAGTTCACCGGCGATCAGGGCCGCGCGGAGGGCGTGCCCGACCTGGTCGCGGAGCCGTTCCTGCGCCCTGACAAGACCGTACTGTTTCAGGTCACCCATCGTGCGTCCTCCGAGAAGTCACGGAGGAGCATCGTACAATGTCACGTTTCTCCGGCCGGGCCGGAGCCCGGAGTCGGAGCTCGGGGTCAACGCCCGGAGCCTGAACCCCGGGCCAGGAACCGGAGTCAGAGCAGGAACCCCGCGGGGAAGGGGTCGTCGGGGTCGAGGAAGTACTGTGCGGTGCCGGTGATCCAGGCGCGGCCGGTGACGGTGGGGATGACGGCGGGTCGGTCGCCGACACGGGTTTCGGCGGTGATGCGGCCGGTGAACCGGGTGCCGATGAAGGATTCGTTGACGAAGTCGGTGTGCAGGGGGAGTTCGCCGCGGGCGTGGAGTTGGGCCATGCGGGCGCTGGTTCCGGTGCCGCAGGGTGAGCGGTCGAACCAGCCGGGGTGGATGGCCATCGCGTGGCGTGAGTGGGCGGCGGTGGAGCCGGGTGCGGTGAGGTGGACGTGTTTGAGTCCGGAGATCTCGGGCCGGGTGGGGTGGACGGGTCGGTGGGGTGAGGCGTTGATCGCGTCCATGACGGCCAGGCCGGCCGTGAGGAGGTCGTCCTTGCGGGTGCGGTCGAAGGGCAGGCCCAGGGTGTCGAGGTCGACGAAGGCGTAGAAGTTGCCGCCGTAGGCGAGGTCGTAGGTGATGGTGCCGTGGCCGGGGACGTGGGTCTTGAGGTCGAGTCCGGCGCTGAAGGCGGGGACGTTGGTGAGGGTGACGGCCTTGGCGGCGCCGTCGTGGACGTGGACGTCGACGGCGACCAGGCCGGCGGGGGTGTCGAGGCGGACGGTGGTGACGGGTTCGACGACGGGCACCATGCCGGTCTCGACCAGGACGGTGGCGACGCCGATGGTGCCGTGGCCGCACATCGGCAGGAGTCCCGAGACCTCGATGTACAGGACGCCGTAGTCGGCGTCGGGCCGGGTGGGGGGTTGCAGGATCGCGCCGCTCATCGCCGCGTGCCCGCGCGGTTCGTACATCAGCAGGGTCCGCAGGTGGTCCATGTGCGCGAGGAAGTGCGTCCTGCGCTCGGCCATGGTGGCGCCGGGGATCACCCCGACACCCCCGGTGATCACCCGGGTGGGCATGCCCTCGGTGTGCGAATCGACGGCGTGGAAGACATGACGCGTGCGCATGGGGTCGTCCCCTTCGGGCGTACGGACGGAGGGATGAGTGGATGGTGAGGGAGAGGGAGAGGCAGGGAGGGGCGGCGGGGAGGGGTTGGGAGCCTTTACTCGTACCCCTACGAGTGCCCTTACGAATGCCCTCACGAAAGCCCTTACGCGTGCCCCTCCGCGAGGGCCTTCTCCGTGGCGGCGCGGACGACCGCCTCCTGCTCGGGCGTGAGGGGGTGGCGGGGCGGGCGGGTGGCGCCGCCCTGGCGGCCGGCGAGGTCCATGGAGAGCTTGATGGACTGGACGAACTCGGTCTTGGAGTCCCAGCGCAGCAGCGGGTGCAGGGACCTGTAGAGGGGAAGCGCGGTGGCGAGGTCGCCGGCGACGGCGGCGTGGTACAGCTCGGCACAGCTGCGCGGGAGGGCGTTGGGGTAGCCGGCGATCCAGCCGACCGCACCCGCCACGGCCAGTTCCAGGAGGACGTCGTCGGCGCCGATCAGCAGGTCGAGTTCCGGGGCGAGTTCGGCGATCTCGTAGGCGCGGCGGACATCACCGCTGAACTCCTTGACGGCGACGATGCTGCCGTCGGCGTGCAGGCTCGCCAGGAGCGCGGGCGTGAGGTCGACCTTGGTGTCGATCGGGTTGTTGTACGCGACGACGGGCAGTCCGGCGGCGGCGACCTCGGCGTAGTGGGCGCGGACGGCGCGCTCGTCGGCGCGGTAGGCGTTGGGCGGCAGGAGCAGGACGGATCCGGCGCCGGCCTCGGCGGCCTGCTCGGCCCAGCGCCGGGACTCGGCACTGCCGTACGCGGCGACACCCGGCATCACCCGCGCCCCGTCCCCCGCCGCCGCGACGGCCGTACGGACGACCTGGGCCCGCTCCTCGTCGGTGAGGGTCTGGTACTCCCCCAGGGAACCGTTGGGGACGACGCCGTCGCAGCCGTTCGCGACCAGCCACGCCACGTGCTCGGCGTACGCGTCGTGGTCGACGGAGAGGTCCTCGCGGAAGGGGAGGGTGGTGGCGACCATGATCCCGTGCCAGGGGTGGGTGCGGCGCGCGGGGACGTGCTCGTGGACCATGAATGGACTCCCTTGTATGGTGTGTGACATTTTATTGATGAATGCGGAGGCCACAAGGCTTTCGCGGCCGCCCCCTTCTGACGCGGAGTCAGCGCCGTGGGGAGGCAGAGCCTCCCGAAGGCCCCGACCCCGAAGGCCCCGACCCCGAGGCCGACCTGGATCATCGAACACATGCTCGTTGCGTCCGTGTCCGTGCTCGCCCTGGCCGTGGTGCTGATCTGCGCCGTCGTCCGACCGTTCCGCCTGCCCGAGGCGGTCTTCGCGGTGCCCGCCGCCGGGGTCGTCCTGGCCGTGGGCGCGGTCACGCCCGCGGCCGTACGCGAGGAGGCGGAGCGACTGGGGCCGGTGATCGGATTCCTGGCGGCGGTGCTCGTCCTCGCCGCGCTCTGCGACGCCGAGGGACTCTTCCGCGCCTGCGGGGCCTGGATGGCGCGCCGGGCGGGGCGCCGCCCACAGCGGCTGCTCGGGGCCGTGTTCGCGCTCGCGTCGCTGATCACCGCCGTGCTGAGCCTGGACGCGACGGTCGTGCTGCTGACCCCGGTGGTCTTCGCGACCACCGCCCGGATGGGAGCCCGCCCCGGACCTCACGTGTACGCGAGCGCGCACCTGTCCAACACGGCCTCGCTGCTGCTGCCGGTCTCGAACCTGACCAATCTGCTCGCGTTCACGGCCGCCGGGGTCGGCTTCACGCGGTTCGCGCTGCTGATGCTGCTCCCCTGGCTCGCCGCCGTCGCGGTCGAGTACGCGGTGTTCCGCCGCTTCTTCGCGCGCGACCTCGCCGCACCGGGGGCCCCGGTCGATCCGCCGGCGCCCACCCCGTTCCCGGTGTTCGCGCTCTGCACGGTGGCGGCGACGCTCGCCGGGTTCGGCGTCGCCTCGGCGACCGGCCTCGACCCGGCCTGGGCCGCGGCGGCGGGCGCCGCCGTCCTGGCCGTGCACTCCCTGGCCCACCGTCGCACCACCCCGCGCGCCCTCGTCCGCTCGGCGTCGCTGCCGTTCCTCGCTTTTGTCCTGGGGCTCGGCGTCGTGGTCCGGGCGGTCGTCGACAACGGCCTCGGGTCCGCCCTGGCCCACGTCCTCCCCGACGGCACCTCGCTCCCCGCCCTGCTCGGCACCGCCGTGCTCGCCGCCGTCCTGGCCAACCTGATCAACAACCTGCCCGCCACCCTGGCCCTGGTGCCGCTGGCGGCCGCCTCCGGTCCGGGCTCGGTGCTCGCGGTGCTGCTCGGCGTGAACATCGGCCCCAACCTCACGTACGCCGGCTCCCTCGCCACCCTCCTCTGGCGCCGCGTCGCCCACGACCACGGACACCCGGTGGCGCTCGGCGAGTTCACCCGGCTCGGACTGCTGACGGTGCCCGCCGCCCTGGTCGCCTCGACGGTCGCCCTGTGGGCCTCGCTGCTCCTGACGGGCACGTGACGGGCGGCGGCCCGATGCAGGTTCCGGCCACACGCCTTCTCGAACACCTGCGTCGCCGACGGGCGCGTGCGGCCGGAGCGTCCGGCTTGAACACGACCACCAGCAGACCCTCCTTCCCCCGCTCGTACGCGACCCCGCCACGGGTCCACCCGCCTCCACCAGGCGTGGGAGGAACTCACCGAAAGGCAGGGGTGCACGGCTGTCGATCCGGACGCCGATCTCGCTTAGGCTGGATTACGACTCCCTTTATGTCAGTGGCAGTTGATGATCAGGTCAAGTACTGTTCGATTGCGCCGGGGGCGTTGGGGGTTCACCCGGGATCAAACCCAGGGGGTCCAGTGTTCGACACAGCGGTACTCGATCTGCCGATTCCCTTGCGGGGCAATCCGAACCGGGCGCACATAGTGGAGCGCCACCATGCGTGGCTGCTCGGCCATGCGGGCCTTGCCGGAGCCATCGAGCGGACGGCGTACGAGAAGTGGGACGTTCCCCGTCTCGCCGCGTTCACCAGCCCTGACTGCGCCACCGACGACCTCGCCCTCGCCGCGGACCTGATCGGCTTCTACTTCCTCTTCGACGACCGGTTCGACACGGATCTCGGCCGGGCCCCGGCACGCGTGGCCGAGGTGTGCACCCGCCTGACGGCCCTCCTGCACGGGGAGGGTCCCGAGCCCGGTGACCGCACCCCCGTCGAGCGGGCCTTCGCCGACCTCTGGCAGCGCAGCGCGGACGGCATGTCCGCCCGGTGGCGGGCCCGTTCGGCCTACAACTGGGAGTGGTACTTCGCCTGCCACCCCGCCGAGGCCGCCGGCCGGCTCTCCGGCCGCCTACCGGACCGGGAGGGCTATCTGGCGCTCCGTCGGGGCACGGCCGCCATGGAGACCCTCTTCGACATGGTCGAGCGGCTCAACCGGTTCGAGCTGCCGCAAGAGGTGCTGCACCACCCGGACTTCCGCCTGATGCGCCAACTGGCGGCGGACATACCGTCGTTCACCAACGACGTGCACTCCTACGCCCAGGAGCTCGCCCGGGGCGACGTCGCCAACCTGGTGATGATCGTCCGCGAGGAGCGCGGCGGCACCGCCGAGGAGGCCGCCGCCGAGGTGATGCGCCAGGCCCAGGCGATGGTCGACCGCTTCGCGGAGCTGTCGTCCCGGACCCCCGCGACCTGCGAGCTCCTCGGCCTCGCCCCGGCCGCACGCGAGGCGGCCCGCCGGTACGTCGACGGCCTCGCCTCCTGGATCGTCGGCTACCACCGCTGGGAGATCGACACCGGGCGCTACGGCGACCTGCGCCGCTACGACGACAACCCCGGTCCGGACAACGGCTCGTGAGCCCGGCGGGGTCCCTTTCACCGGTCCCCGTCGCGTTCGCCGGTGATGGCACCACCCGTACCGCTACCGCCTACCGCTGTCCTCCATGACGTCCGTGCCGCCCGCGTCCTCCGCCCCGTCGGACGGCCTCGGGCGTACGTGTGCGGAAGCGGCCGGTCCGGCCGCGGGCTTCGGCGTGCGGAGCCGGGTGAGGGCGGCGGCGACCGGTTCGGTGAAGCGGGCGGTGAGCGGGCCCATCACGACGAGGATCAGCACGTAGGCGGTGGCGAAGGGGCCCAGCTGCGGCTGCACTCCCGCGGTGACGGCGAGTCCGGCGATGACGATGGAGAACTCGCCGCGCGCCACCAGGGTGCCGCCGGCCCGCCAGCGGCCCTTCACGCCGATGCCCGCGCGGCGCGCCGCCCAGTACCCGGTGGCGACCTTGGTGAGGGCGGTGACGACGGCCAGCGCGAACGCGGGAAGGATCACCGGCGGGATGCTGGCCGGGTCGGTGTGCAGTCCGAAGAAGACGAAGAACACCGCGGCGAACAGGTCGCGCAGCGGGCTGAGCAGCGCGTGCGCGCCCTCGGCGACCTCGCCGGACAGGGCGATGCCGACGAGGAACGCCCCGACGGCGGCCGAGACTTGGAGCTGCTGGGCGACGCCGGCGACGAGCAGGGTCAGACCGAGGACCACGAGGAGCAGCTTCTCGGGGTCGTCGCTGGAGACGAAGCGGGAGATCAGGCGGCCGTAGCGGACGGCGACGAAGAGGACCGCACCGGCGACGCCCAGGGCGACGGCGAGCGTGGCGCTGCCGGCCGCGAGCCCGACGCCGGCGAGCAGGGCCGTGATGATGGGCAGGTAGACGGCCATGGCCAGGTCTTCGAGGACCAGGATGCTGAGGATGACCGGAGTCTCGCGGTTGCCGAGGCGCCCGAGGTCGCCGAGGACCTTGGCGATCACGCCGGAGGAGGAGATCCAGGTGACGCCGGCCAGGACGACGGCGGCGACGGGTCCCCAGCCGAGCAGCAGCGCGGCGACCGCGCCGGGCACCGCGTTGAGGGCGAAGTCGACGAGTCCGGCCGGGTACTGGGTCTTGAGGTTGGAGACGAGATCGCTGGCCGTGTATTCGAGGCCCAGCATCAGCAGCAGGAGTATCACCCCGATCTCGGCGCCGATGGCGACGAACTCCTCGCTCGCGCCGAGCGGCAGCAGTCCGCCCTTGCCGAAGGCGAGCCCCGCGAGGAGGTACAGCGGGATCGGGGAGAAGCTGAAGCGGCCGGCGAGCCGCCCGAGCAGGCCGAGACCGAGGATGATGGCGCCGAATTCGATCAGGAAGACCGCGGAGTGCACCCGCCCTCACTCCTGTCCGAGGATCGCGGCGGCCGCGTCGACGCCCTCGCGGGTGCCGATCACGATGAGCGTGTCGCCACCGGCGAGCCGGAACGCCGGCGTGGGGGACGGTATCGCCCCGGAGCGGCGCAGCACGGCGACGACGGAGGCGCCCGCCTCCGTGCGCATCCGCGTCTCGCCGAGCACCCGCCCGTTCCAGTACGAGTGGGCCGACAGCTCGATCCGCTCGGCGACCAGGCCGAGGTCGGTGGTGTGCAGCACGTTCGGGCTGTGGTGCGCGGGCATCAGCGCGTCGATCAGCGAGGCCGTCTCCCCTTCGGTGAGGTGCAGCGACTGGGCGCAGGCGTCGGGGTCGTCGGCCCGGTAGACGTTCACGGTCCGGGTGCCGTCGCGGTGCGCGATGACCGACAGCTCGCGGTGCTCCCGCGTCGTGAAGTCGTACTGGACCCCGATGCCGGGCAAAGGTGTCGTTCTCATCCGCGGAGCAGGCACGAGCCCGTCCCTCCCATGTGTTCGTGAGCGGCTCGCACCCGGTTCCGGGTCCGGTGGGGGCCGGTGGTGTCCGGCGGCAACGCGGGTCATGGTGCCATCTCCCGGAGGCCCGGGACATGGGTGTCGGCACGGATGGACAAGCCCCCGGGAAGCTGGTCAGGATGGGGCGGGGACATGGGTCCCGCCGCAGGTCGGAGGGCGTGTGCGGAGCGACGTGAGGAGAGGAGGGGCGGAGTGGTGTCGTTGTACTGGCGCATCTTCCTGCTGAACGCCTCGGTCCTCGTCGTGGCCGTGCTGCTGCTGTTCGGCCCCGTCACGGTCTCCACCCCGGTGCTCCTCGGCGAGGCGCTCGTCCTGCTGGCCGGGCTGCTCGCCATGCTCGTCGCCAACGCCTTCCTCCTGCGGCTCGGCCTCGCGCCGCTCCAGCGCCTCACCCGCGCGATGCGGACGGCGGACCTGCTGAGGCCGGAGCGGCGCGCGACGGCCGCGGGACGGGGCGAGATCGCCGACCTGACCCGTACGTTCAACACCATGCTCGACCGGCTCGAAGCCGAGCGGGCCGCCAGCAGCGCGCGCGTGCTGTCCGCGCAGGAGGCGGAGCGCCGCCGCATCGCGCAGGAGCTGCACGACGAGGTCGGACAGACCCTCACCGCCGTACTCCTCCAGCTGAAGATCGCCGCCGACCACGCCCCCGAGGAGCTGCGGCCGGAGCTCCGGCAGGCCCAGGAGACCACCCGCGGAAGCCTGGACGAGATCCGGCGCATCGCGCGCCGCCTCCGGCCCGGCGTCCTGGAGGAGCTCGGGCTGCACAGCGCCCTCCGCTCCCTCGCCTCCGAGTTCTCCACGCGCGGCCTGTCCGTGCGGCCCCGCATCGACCCCGGCCTCCCGCAGCTCGACCCGGAGACCGAACTCGTGCTGTACCGCGTGGCCCAGGAAGGCCTCACCAACACGGCCCGCCACGCGGGCGCGAGCCACGTCGACCTGTGCCTGCGCCTCCTGCCCGACGGCGGGGCCGGCCTCCTCGTCCGCGACGACGGCCGGGGCATGCGCGGGGCCGCCGAAGGCGCCGGCCTGCGCGGGATGCGCGAACGCGCCCTGCTCGTCGGTGCCCGCCTCACCGTCCGCGACGCCGACGGCGGCGGCACGGAGGTCCGTCTGGACACGGCGGGCGGCACGCGCCCGAAAGCGGACACGGACACCCGGGCGGAGGCCACGGCACCATGACGGAACCGTCGAACGCCCCGTCCCCCACGCACGGCACCATGACGGAACCGTCAAGCGCCCACGCCCCCACGCGCATCCTGCTCGCCGACGACCACGCGCTCGTGCGCGGCGGAGTGCGCCTCATCCTCGACGCCGAGCCGGACCTCACCGTCGTCGCCGAGGCCGCGGACGGGGCCGAGGCGGTCGCCCTGGCCCGCTCGGAGCGGATCGACCTCGCCGTCCTCGACATCTCCATGCCCCGCCGCACCGGCCTCCAGGCCGCGCGCGAACTCAGCCGGCTCCGGCCGGAACTCCGGATACTGATCCTGACCATGTACGACAACGAGCAGTACTTCTTCGAAGCGCTCAAGGCCGGCGCGAGCGGCTACGTCCTCAAGTCCGTCGCCGACCGCGACCTCGTCGAGGCCTGCCGCGCGGCCGTACGCGACGAACCGTTCATCTACCCGGGCGCCGAGACCGCCCTCGTCCGCACGTACCTCGACCACGCGGCCCGGGGCAGGCCCCTGCCCGCCAAGGCCGTCACCGAGCGCGAGGAGGAGATCCTCAAGCTGGTCGCCGAGGGCCACAGCTCGAAGGAGATAGCGGACCTCCTCGTCATCAGCCCCAAGACCGTCGAACGCCACCGCGCCAACCTCCTCCACAAGCTCGGCATGCGCGACCGCCTCGAACTCACCCGTTACGCGATCCGGGTAGGCCTGATCGAGCCGTAGCGCCGGCGTCGCGGCCGCTCGGCCCCCGTCCGCCCGGGGCCGACTTGCCCGGGCCCGGGCCGTAGCCCTTGCCGATGCCCTCGCGGTAGTACTCGCTGCCGTACGCGCCGTCGTCCTTGCCGCCGCCCTTGCCGTTGTCCCTCCCCTTGCCGCGCCCCGGCTTGCCGTCCTTCCCGGTCCCGCGGCACGGGGGCTCGTGGCGGCAGTCGGGAGACGCCGGGGGGTGGCCCTCCGGGTAGATGGGGGTACCGGTCTCCGGCCGTGCGGGGGGCGTCGACCCCGTCGGCGTGGGAGCGGGGGTGGGCGTCGACGCGTTCCCCGGGTCGGAGGTGTCCGGGACGAGGGTCGCCGGCACCTCGTCGGGGAGGCCACCGGTGGCGACGGCCACCCCGCCCAGCGTGGCGCTGGCGAACAGCATGGCCACCGCCGTCCTGAGGGAACGCCTCGGGCGCCGCCGGTCGGCGGCGGGCGTCCAGTCGTCGCGGCGCCGCGTCGGCCGGGAGGCGTGCAGGCCCGCGTCACGGGCGGCCCGGAACGCGGCGAGGACACTCGCCTCGACGTCCTCGGCGTTCTGGGCGCCCCCGGCGCCCTGGATGCCCTCAACGTCCTGGGTGCCCTCGGCGTCCGCGCGGTTCCCGCTCGGAGTGGGGTCGCCGGTGGTGCGGGTCCGCCCGCTCAGCGCGGCCCGCAGGGAATCCTCCAGCGCGCGGTTCAGCCGGTCGTCGGACACGGGTCACCTCCCCCTCTCCCGGAGTTGTCTTTCGAGTCGCTTCAATCCCCGGTGTGCGGCGGACCGTACCGCACCGGGACGTTTGCCGAGAACTCGGGCGGAGGTCGGTCCGTCGAGACCGACGACGACCCGCAGCAGCACGGCCTCGGCCTGGTCCCGCGGCAGCCCGGCGATCAGGGCGAGCGCGCGCTCGGTCGACAGGGCGTCCAGGGCTTCGCCGGCCGTGTCCCCGGAGGTCGGGAGGTCGAGGACGTCCTGCTCGATCACGCCGGGACGGGGTCGTGACCGCACGCGGCGGAGGTGGTCGAGGGCGCGGTGGCGGGCGATGGTCGCGGTCCAGCCGCGGAATCCCGCGCTGTCGCCGCGGAAGCGGCCGAGGTCGCGGGCTATCTCGAGCCACGCGTCGGAGGCCACGTCCTCGGCGTCCTCTCCGACCATGCCCCTCAGATATCCGAGCAGTCCCGGGTTGACGATCCGGTAGGCCTGCGCGAAGGCGTCCTCGTCGCCGTGACGGGCCCGCTCGACGGCCGCGCCGAGTTCCGCGTCGCGGTCCCGGCCGGGTGCCGCGGCGGGCACGCGCCCCGTTCCCTCGCCCACACGACCCTCTTCACACCCCGTACGCCCTCGGACTCCCGGTCCCGACGCGGAACCGGAGAGCGCTCATCCTTTCAGACCGTCAGCAGACCCGTCCCGACCGCCCTGTCGGATCGTCGGGGGACGGTGCCTACGGTCGGCCCGACCCCCGCCCCGGGCCCCGGCGCGCGCGGGGCGGCCGTCTGCCGTGCAGGGTGAGGAAGAACGTCTGGAGCGACTCCGCCGGTCCTCGCTCGAAGCGGTTCACGGTGCGGCCGAGCGGGTTCCAGACCCGCCCGTCCGGCATCCTCACGCCCACCGGGTGGGCGAACAGGGACCGCAGGGGATGGCCGGGTGGCAGGTCCACCCACACCGCCCCGGCCTGCCGCACCAGCACCTCGCCGACGTACGCCCCGAGGCCCGTCAGCGGTCCCGTCACCTCCTCCCGGGCCGCGCCGCCCCGCCGGAGCCCGTCGATCAGCCGGTCCACCAGGCGCAGGCTCCCCGCCGAGTAGTCCAGCGGCAGCCGCCCTCTCGCGGCGACGCCCTCGACGAACTCGGACGCGTGCCTCCCCATGTCGGCCGCGCGTAACGTCACGCACTCGTGGTCCGTCACCGAGCCCCCCTTCCCCATCGAAGTGGCGGGATCCGCCGGATGATCAAGCGGATGCGGCCTCTCGACCATCACGGGTGGACGGAGTGACGCTGGTCACAGCGGGAAGGAGGAGCGGTCGGGGAACGCCCTCGACGTCCGTTCACAGGACGTCGATTTCCGGTCGGTATCCCGAACTTGCAGAAGGGGCGCACGCCGGGGTGGTGAGATGGGCACATCGGAGGGGCGCGCGTTTTGCGCGCCCCCGCGTGACGTGCGCCGTCACGGGGCGCGCGGACACATCCGGAATGAACGCTTCAGATATCAACAAGCGCTGTTTCTTTACCAGTTGGTCAACGCTTGGACCAGACCGCGACCGGACGATGGATCAAGTCTCAAAGCTTACGCACAAATTGCACACACCCCCTCTCCATACCCGCCGCGATGGTCTAGATTGACCGTGCTTCAGCTGATCGGACACGAGGCGACCAACAATGATCTTTAGGTCCGACACGGGGAGGGCCTGCAGTCGCGCCCCCGGCGTCGACCGCGGGTGGATCAACTCGTGCAGCCCGGGGGGGCTTTGGGTGCGGGGAGCACCCAGGGTTTCGACGGGTCGCCGCACGCGTCGAGAGTCCGACCGGACGGGTGAGCCCGCCGCCGCCAGGGCGGGGTGCTCGGCCGCGTCCGGATGAACCGGCATCCGTGTACGGAGGGGATGGGGGCCTTCCGGAGGAGGAACGGTGCGGGGCGAACACGTCGAACCACTGGGACCTGGGGGGTTCTGTGCGGCAGGGGGGACTAGTCAGCCCGATTCCGTCGGCGCGCGGGCGTCTGGCGAACGGGACGATCGACCGGACCGCGAGTGATTGGGAGCAGCGTTACCGCCGTACCGTCATCATCAGCGACACGGTGGCCACCGCTTTCGTGGTGGTCTCGATAGGCGAGTTCTTCGGGGCGCGGGACGCGGCCAACTGGCACGAGAAGTGGGGCATTCTCGCGTTCGGCACCGAACTGCTGGTGCTGGGGGCGCTCGCGGTGAGCCGCGCGTGGGCCCCGGCCGTGCTCGGCCAGGGTGCCGAGGAGTTCCGCCGGCTCGGCCGCTCCCTCTTCATGGCGACCGTCGTACTTGCGCTCGGCGGCATCGCCCTGACCTCGCGCAACATCAAGCTCTGGATCTTCGTCGCGATCCCCGCGATCGCGGTGATCACGATGACCACGCGGTACCTGCTCCGCCTCTGGCTGCACAAGCAGCGCAAGGAGGGACGGTGCCTGCGACCGGTGCTCGCCGCCGGCAGCCCGGCCACGGTGCGCGATCTGATCAGCCGGACCCGCAAGTTCCCGCACCTCGGGTGGCGGGTGGACGCGGTGTGCACCGCGGACGGCCTCGGGACCGAGGGCGACCAGCTGGACGGGGTGCCGGTCGTCGGCCGCCTGACGGAGGTCGCCACCCACATCAGCCGCGACGGCTACCGGGTCGTCGCGGTCACGCCCGACCCGCACTGGTCACCGGACCGGCTGCAGCGGCTGGCGTGGAACCTCGAAGGCAGCGACGCCGAGATGGTCGTGGCACCCGTGCTGATGGAGGTGGCCGGCCCGCGGCTGCACGTCGACGCGGTGCTCGGGATCCCGCTGCTGCGGGTCAGCATGCCGACCTTCACCGGCGGTCGGCGGGCGGTCAAGGAGGTCGTCGACCGGCTGGGAGCGGCGGTCCTGCTGCTGCTGTTCGCGCCGCTGATGCTGCTGGTCGCGCTGCTCGTGACGGCGGAGAGCCGGGGCGGCGCGGTCTACCGCCAGCGCCGGGTCGGCAAGGACGGCAACGAGTTCACCATCCTCAAGTTCCGCACCATGGTCGCCGGGGCGGACCGGGCGCGTGACGAGCTGGCCGACCTCAACGAGGGCGCCGGCCTGCTGTTCAAGATGCGCCAGGACCCCCGGGTGACCCGGGTCGGCTCCGTACTGCGCCGCTACTCGATCGACGAGCTCCCGCAGCTGTTCAACGTGCTCACCGGATCGATGTCGCTCGTCGGCCCGCGGCCGCCGTTACCGGAGGAGAGTGCCGCGTACGGCCCGGACATCAGGCGGCGGCTGCTGGTCAAGCCCGGACTCACCGGCCTGTGGCAGATCAGCGGACGCAGCGACCTGCCGTGGGAGGAAGCGGTCCGGCTCGACCTGCGGTACGTGGAGGACTGGTCGCTCGCGCTGGACACGGTGATCTTGTGGAAGACGCTGCGCGCGGTGCTCTACGGCCAGGGGGCCTACTGATGTGCGGGGGACGTCGTCCGGTGGATGTGCGGACCGCAGGCCGAGAGGGCCTGCCTGGGGGGAGGAACGCGTCATGAAGGTCAGCGTTTTCGGGCTCGGCTACGTGGGCTGCGTGTCGGCCGCGTGCCTGGCGAGCATGGGTCACGAGGTCATCGGCGTCGACGTGAACCAGGTGAAGGTGGACCTGGTCAACGACGGCAAGGCCCCGGTGGTCGAGGAGGGGATCGGCGAGCTCGTCGCCGAGGTCGTGCGGAGCGGGGCCTTACACGCCACCACCGACGTCCGCGAGGCGATCATGGACAGCGAGGTGTCGCTGATCTGCGTCGGCACGCCGTCGGAGCCCAACGGCAGCCTGTGCACGACGTACTTGGAGCGGGTCACCGAGGAGATCGGCGTCGCGCTCGCCGAGCGGGGCGGGCGGCACACCGTCGTGTTCCGCAGCACCATGCTCCCCGGCACCTGCCTCAACCTGCTGGTGCCGATCCTGGAGAAGTACGTCGGCGGCACGGCCGGCGTGGACGTCGGGGTCGCGGTCAACCCGGAGTTCCTGCGCGAGGGCACGAGCGTGCGGGACTTCTTCGACCCGCCCAAGACCGTCATCGGCGAGCTCGACGCGGCCAGCGGCGACGTGGTGCTCTCGCTGTACGAGGGCCTGCCCGGCGAGGTGTTCCGGGTGCCGGTGCCGACCGCCGAGGCGATCAAGTACGCGGACAACGCGTTCCACGGCCTGAAGATCGGCTTCGCGAACGAGCTGGGCTCGGTCTGCCAGGCGCTCGGCGTGGACTCGCACCAGGTGATGGACGTGTTCCTCGCCGACCGCAAGCTGAACATCAGCCCCGCCTACCTGCGGCCCGGCTTCGCCTTCGGCGGCTCCTGCCTGCCCAAGGACCTGCGCAGCCTGGTCCACGCGGCGCAGCGGGCCGACGTCTCGGTGCCGATCCTCTCCCACGTGCTGGCGTCCAACGCCGACCACCTGCAGCGCGCGGTGGACCTGGTCGAGCGCACCGGAAAGCGCCGGGTGGGCCTGTTCGGGCTGTCGTTCAAGCCCGGCACCGACGACCTGCGCGAAAGTCCGCTCGTCGAGCTGGCGGAGCGGCTCTTCGGCAAGGGCTACGAGCTGAAGATCCACGACGCCAACGTCAGCCTCTCCCGGCTGCTCGGCGCGAACCGCGAGTACATCGAGACCCGGCTGCCGCACCTCGGGCAGCTGCTCGCGGACTCCGTCGAGGAGGTGCTCGACCACGCCGAGGTGTGCCTCGTCGGCACCAGGGATCCGGCCGTGCTCGCGGCGCTCCCCCATGGCGACGGGCCGCTGATCGTCGACCTCATCCATCTTCCCGACGCCGACGCGCGCCGGGCCGAACCTGGGTACGTGGGCCTTGCTTGGTGAAAAGACCAGTGGCGACCGGAAGAACCGGCGCGCGCTGATCCTGGTGGAAAACCTGTCGGTGCCGTTCGACCGGCGGGTGTGGCAGGAATGCACGACCCTGCGCGACGCGGGCTGGGAGGTCCACGTCATCTGTCCGCAGGGCAGCAAGAGGGACACCGAGCGGGAGGTGGAGATCGACGGGGTGCGGATCCACCGCTACCCGCTGCGCGCCGCCACCGGAGGTCCGGCCGGCTACCTGAAGGAGTACGGCTCCGCGCTGTGGCACACCTTCCGGCTGGCCCGGAAGGTGGGCCCGGTCGACGTGGTCCACGCCTGCAACCCGCCGGACCTGCTGTTCCTGCCGGCCCTGTGGATGAAGCGGAGCGGGGCGCGGTTCGTCTTCGACCAGCACGACCTGGTGCCCGAGCTGTACCTCTCGCGGTTCGACCGCGGCGAGGACCTGCTCTACCGCGCCGTGTGCGCGCTGGAGCGGCGGACCTACCGGGCCGCCGACGTCGTGCTCGCCACGAACGAGAGCTACCGGGACGTCGCGGTGCGCCGCGGCGGCCGCCGGCCGGAGGACGTGTTCGTGGTGCGCAGCGCGCCCGACGTCGACCGGTTCCACCCCGTGCCGGCGGAGCCCGAGCTCAAGCGCGGCAAGCCCCATCTGCTGTGCTACCTCGGCGTGATGGGGCCGCAGGACGGTGTCGACTACGCCCTGCGGGCCCTCGCGAAGCTGCGCGACGAGGTCGGGCGGAGCGACTGGCACGCGGTGTTCGTCGGCGGCGGCGACACCTTCGACGCGATGGTGGAGCTGGCAGGGCGGCTCGGGCTCTCGGACCAGGTGCAGTTCACCGGTCGGGTGCCGGACGCCGATCTGGCGCGCTACCTGTCCACCGCGGACGTGTGCCTCTCCCCCGACCCGCGCAATCCGCTGAACGACGTGTCGACCATGAACAAGGTCCTGGAGTACATGGTGATGGGCCGTCCGGTCGTCTCGTTCGACCTGCGGGAGGCGCGCGTCTCCGCCGGCGACGCCGCCGTCTACGCGCCGGCCAACGACGAGTCGCAGTTCGCCGAGCTCATCGCGATGCTCCTCGACGATCCCGAACAGCGGGCGCGGATGGGCGAGATCGGCCGGGAGCGGATCAGCGGGCCGCTGTCCTGGCGGAACTCCCAGAAGTCGCTGCTCGCCGCCTACGACGCCGCCTGCCGTGACCGGGATCCGGCGTCGTCCGACCCGAACCGGGCAGGGACGAGGCCCCGTCGTTGAGCGATGACACGATACGCCTGGTCACGTTCGGGCGGATTATCCGTCGGCGCGGACGGTTCCTCGCCCTCGTCACCGTGGCGGGCGCGCTCGTCGGCTACGGCACCTCCACCCTGGTCCCGCCGCGGTACACGACGTCGGCGTCGGTGCTGCTGCCGGGTGCCTGGGAGGAGCGCGAGCTGCTCACCCAGGCGGAGATCGCGACCAGCTCGGTCGTCGTCGACCGCGCGGCCACCACGCTCGCCTGGCGCGGGGTCGACGGCACCGAGCTGCGGGAACAGGTGAGCGCCAAGGCCGCCAACGGGAACATCATCAAGATCTCGGGCACGGCCGACACCCCGGAGCGCGCCCAGCAGCTCGCCGACCAGCTGGCACGCCAGTTCGTCGCCTTCGCCACGCGGATCGTGGGCGACAACACGGACCCCGAGGCGGCGGCGCGGCTGGAGACGCTGCGGCAGGCGGTCGTGCAGGCCAACCGCCGCATCACCGAACTGGCCGACGCGACCGATCCCGGGCGGACCGTGGAGAGCGTGCAGACCCGCACCGAGCTGGAGAAGCTGCGCACCGCGCTGCGGGAGGCCATCGAGAAGCTGGACCGGGCCGACCCCGCTTCCGGCAAGTCCAGCAAGGCCAACATGGTCGTCATGGGTCCGGCGGCACGGCCGACCGGCGAGGCTCCGCCGACGAAGGAGCAGCTGATCGCCGGCGGGGCGCTGCTGTCGTTCCTGCTCGCGGTCATCGGTCACCTCACCGCGGCGCGGATGAGTCGCCGGCTGCGCGGCGAGCCGGAGATCACGGCGGCGCTGGGCACGGCGCTGATCGGCACCGTCGACGTGGCCGTCGAGCGTGCCGCGCACCGTTCGCAGGGCCGCGGCCCGCGGACCTGGCTCCGCCGACTGCTCGGCATCGACACCCGGTGGGACATTCCGGCCCCGCGGGCGTCCGGCGACGAGGCCAGCAGGCGGCTCCGCTTCCGGCGGGTGTGCGTGCGCCTCCGGGACCTGCTGCCGGCGCCGCGCCGGCTCCTCGTCGTCGTCCCGGAGGGCGACGGGATCGCCCTCCGGGCGGCGGAGCAGCTCGTCGCCGAGGCCCACGGCGATCCCTCCACCGGTCCTTCGGGCGGCTCTTCGGGCGGCGGGTACCCCCGGTTGCAGGTGGTGACGGTGTCGGTGTCGCAGCCGATGGTGCCGGACGGCGACGACCTGTCGGGGGCTCTGGTCGTGCTCAGCGCGGGCAGCCGGACCGCGGCGGAGCTCGCGGGCATCGCCGAGGCGTGTGCGGACGCCCGGCACGAGATCGTCGGCGTCGTCCTCGCCGGCCCGGTCGTGGCCCGGACGGCACGATCCGCCGGTCAGCGCCGGCATGCCGCGTCACCGGCGCTCGCCGTGGGCGACGGTGCGACGGGAGGTTCGGTGTGACGACGCGTACGACGTCGGAGCCGTCGGCCGCGGCTCCGCTCCTCGACCTGCACGCGCTGGTGGTGGCGGTGCGGCGGAGGCGCCGGCTGTGGGGCTCCATGGCGCTCCTCGGGCTGCTCGTCGGCGCGGCGGTGGCGATCCTGCTGCCGCCGCCGCCCACCGCGACGACCAAGGTGCTGGTGGCGCGTCAGGAGGACCAGCCGAACGACCCCGGGACGCTGATCCGCACCGACGTCGAGCTGCTGCAGACCACGCGGATCGCCGACAACGCCCTGAAGGCCCTCAAGTCCCCGGAGAAGCCGGAGGACTTCATGAAGGACTACCTGGGTGTCGGCCTGACGAACAACGTGCTGCGGATCGACGTGACGGGTGAGACCGACGCGGAGGCGGTGGCCCGCGCCCAGGCGCTGGCCGACGCGTTCGTCGCGGACCACGTGCGGCGGATCAAGGAGGCTTCGAACGCCGAGGCCAAGGCCCTGCTCGACCAGCGCGACCGGATGCGCGAGGAGCTCAAGCAGGTCAACGCGACGATCGGGGGCGCGTCGGAACAGGGCGGGCCGAAGGCGTCGGCGGACCTGGAGTCGCTGTTCGCCCGCCGGGCCGAACTGACCTCGCGGATCGCCGACTTCGACCAGCGGGCCGCCGAGGCGCGCATCGGCACCCCCCGGCTCGTGACCGGCACGCAGATCGTGGACGCGCCGCGCCCGGTGCGGCAGTCGCTGGCGAAGGCGACCGCCACCCACGCCGGGCTCGGGCTCGTCCTGGGGCTCGTCCTCGGGCTGGCGGTGGCCGCGGTCGGCACGGTGGTGGCGGACCGCCCCGTGCTGCGCCGGGACATCGCGGCGAACCTCGGTGCCTCGATCGTCTCGGAGCTGCCGCGCAGGCCGGCCGGGCCGTGGCGGCGGCGCCGTGTGCGGGCGGCGCGCGAGCGGCTCGTCACGTCGCTGGCCCGCGCCGTGCGCGACTCGGCGGAGCCGGTGTCGCTGCTGGAGCTGGGCAGCGAGGGCGCGACGAGCGTGATCGCCCTGGACCTCGCCGCGGCGCTGGCCGCGGACGGCCCGGTGGTCGTCGTCGACGGGCTGCCGGGCCAGGGGCTCGTCAACCGCCGCCCGCGGCCGGGGGATCCGACCGTGGTGGGCGGGGACCGCGCCGACGCGCTGTCGCCGCAGGAGCGCCGGATCGGCGTCGGCTCGGTGGCGCCCGGCGCGGCGTGGACCGACCTGCGGTACCTGGGCGACCGGACGGTGCTCGTCGTACGGGCCGGGCACGGCAGCGCCGCATGGCTGCACACCGTGGCGCGGCAACTCGCGGACCAGCACATCCAGGTGATCGGTGTCGTGCTGATCGACCCCGATCCGCGGGACCGCACCGACGGCACCCTGTGGGACGGGACGCAGACCGCGCTGCGCGGCCAGAACGAGCGGCGGGCCCGGCAGAACGGGTCGGGCCGGCCACGGACGGAGCGGCTGCCCCTGTGGGCGGCGCGGGTCCCGGACAGCGACCAGGAGGCGCGGTAAGACATGTGTGGCATCGCAGGGACGTACCGATGGCCGGACGGGAAGGCGGTGGCCGACCGGCTCACCGACACCCTCGCCCATCGCGGTCCGGACGCGGCGGGGCGCTACAGCCACGCCGTCGGTGACGGCGAGGTGCACCTCGGGCACCGCCGGCTGGCCATCGTCGACCTGTCGGAGACGGGCGCCCAGCCGATGGTCTCGGACGGCCTGGTCCTGACGTACAACGGCGAGTTGTACAACGCGCCCGAGCTGCGGGCCGAACTGGCCGCCGCCGGGGTGCGGTTCCGCGGCACCTCCGACACCGAGGTGCTGCTGGAGGCCTGGCGGCGCTGGGGCACGGACTGCCTGCCCCGGTTGCGCGGCATGTTCGCGTTCGGGATCTTCGACGAGCGCACCGGTGACCTGGTGCTCGCCCGCGACCAGCTCGGCATCAAGCCGCTGTTCGTGCTGCGGCGCGGCGAGGGGCTGGTGTTCACGTCGGAGCTCAAGGCGCTCGCCGCCGTGACCGGCGGTTCGCTGGAGGTGGATCCGGGCGCCCTGGTGGCCTCGCTCCTCTACTACTGGGTGCCGGACTCGCGGTGCGCGTACCGCGAGGCGGAGAAGCTGCCGCCGGGCAGCTGGCTGCGGTGCCGGGCCGACGGCCGGGTGGAACGCGGTCGCTACTGGAACCTGAAGGACGTCGCGGCGGAGGGCCGGGAGCGGGCCCTGAGCGGTGACGTGCCGGACCTGGCCGCGATCGTGGAGGAGTCGACCCGGCGCCACCTGCTGGCCGACGTGCCGGTGGCGACGTTCCTGTCCGGCGGCCTCGACTCCAGCTATCTGACCGCGCTGGCGGCCCGCGAAAGGCCCGGGATCTCCGCCTACACGATCGGGTTCCGTGCCGAGGACGCCAAGTTCGAGGCGATGCCGGACGATCTGCGGTACGCCCGGCAGGTGGCCGAGCGGTTCGGCGTCGACCTGCACGAGATCGAGATCGCCCCGAACGTGCTCGACCTGCTGCCGCAGATGACGTACCACCTGGACGAGCCGATCGGCGACCCGGCCGCGATCAACACGTTCCTGATCTGCTCGGCCGCCCGGGAGGCCGGGGTCAAGGTGATGCTCTCGGGGATGGGAGCCGACGAGCTGTTCGCCGGCTACCGCAAGCACCTGGCCAACCTGCTCGCGCTGCGCTACCAGCGCGTCCCGGGGCCGCTGCGGCGCGGCCTGTCCGCGACCGTGGACCGGCTGCCGGTCGCGACGGCCCGCCGGGGGTACCGGTCGGTGCGGTTCGCGAAGCGGTTCCTGTCCTTCGCCGACCTGCCGGAGGAGACCGCGTTCCGGCGCAGCTACACCATGTACGACCAGGAGGAGCTGCTCGCCCTGGTCGACCCGGACCTGGCCGGGACGGTCACGGACGTGCTGACCGAGCACGCGGACGTCTACGAGGACAACGACCTCGACGACTTCGTCAACCGCATGTGCCTGGGCGACGCGCGCATGTTCCTGCCGGGCCTGAACCTCGCGTACACGGACCGGTCGAGCATGGCCGCGTCGACCGAGGTGCGGGTGCCGTACGTGGACGTCGAGGTGGTCAAGGCGGCGTTCGCCGTGCCCGGTGACCGCAAGATCGTCGGGCGGCAGGGCAAGGCCGTCCTCAAGGAGGCGGCCGCCTCGGTCCTGCCCCGGGAGATCGTGTACCGGCCGAAGGGCCTGTTCAGCGCCCCGCTGCGGGCCTGGATGAGCCGGGACCTGGCGCCGCTGGTGCGCGAGGTGGTCAACGACGGCGTGCTCGTGGGTTCCGGTCTGCTGCGCCGCGACGCGCTGGCGCGCATGGTCGCCGAGGACGCCGCCGGGCACCGGGACTTCTCCAAGCATCTGTGGCACGTGCTGACCCTCGAGTACTGGTACCGCGGCGCGACCTCAGGGTCCGGCCAGAACTCCCCCGCGACGGCGTAGAGAGCAAGAGGACTTCGGTGAAACAGGTCGTACAGAACTACAAGAGCGGCGAACTGGCGGTGCTCGACGTGCCGGTGCCCGGATGCAAGCCGGGCGGTGTGCTGGTCCGCACCGCCTACTCGCTGATCTCCACCGGGACCGAGCTCATGAAGGTGTCCGAGGCGGGCATGTCGATGCTCGGCAAGGCCCGCTCCCGCCCGGACCAGGTGGCCAAGGTCATGCAGAGCGTGGCCACCAACGGGGTGCCCGCGACCTACCGCAAGGTGATGGGCAAGCTGGACTCCTACACGCCGCTGGGCTACTCCCTGTGCGGTGTCGTCGAGCAGGTCGGCGCCGGGATCGACGACGTGGCCGTCGGCGACCTCGTGGCCTGCGCCGGCAACGAGCACGCGCTGCACGCCGAGCTGAACTGGGTGCCGAAGAACCTCTACACGCCCGTGCCGGACGGCCTGGCCCCGCGGCACGCGGCCTTCGGCACGGTCGGGTCGATCGCGCTGCAGGGCGTCCGCCAGGGCGAGCCGCAGCTCGGCGAGTCGGCGCTGGTCATCGGCCTCGGGCTGATCGGGCAGCTGGTGGTGCAGCTCCTCGCCGCCGCGGGCGTCCGCGTCATCGGCGTCGACCCCGATCCGGCGCGCTGCGAGCTCGCCGAGCGCCTGGGCGCCACGGCCTGCGCCGACCCGGGCTCGGCGGCCGTGGAGACCGCCGTCGCCGAACTCACCGGCGGCCACGGCGTGGACCAGGTGTACCTGGCCGCAGGCGGCGGCAGCAACCAGCCGGTCGAGCTGGCCGCCCGGATGAGCCGGGACCGGGGCCGGGTCGTCGACATCGGCAAGTGCCGCCTGGACCTGCCGTGGAACGCGTACTACGAGAAGGAGCTCGACGTCCGGTTCTCCCGCTCGTACGGCCCCGGGCGCTACGACCCGGAGTACGAGCTGGAGGGTCGGGACTACCCGATCGGCTACGTGCGCTGGACCGAGCGCCGCAACCTGGCGTGCTTCCTCGACCTCGTCGCGCGCGGCAGCGTCGACGTGGAGCCCCTGGTCTCCCACGTCGCCGACTTCGAGGACGCCGTCGAGACGTACCGGTCGCTGAAGGACGGCGACCTGAAGGCCGTGGCCGTGCTGTTCCGCTACCCCGTGCACGAGGGCGCCGCGGAGGCGGCGGCGCCGGAGGTGGCCGTGCCCGCGGTGAAGCGGCCCGCCGCCGGCACCACCGCCGCGGTCCGCCCGGCCGGCACGCCGGTGCGGCTGGCGTTCGTCGGCGCCGGGAACTACGCGACGTCGATGCTGCTGCCGCACCTGGCGCAGCGCGAGGGCGTCGAGCTGTCGAAGGTCGTCACCACGACGGCGCTGTCCGCGGCCAACGCGCAGCGGAAGTTCGGCTTCGCCGAGGCGACCACCGACCTGGACTCCGTGCTCGACGACCCGTCCGTCGACGCGGTGTTCGTGGTCACCCGGCACAGCTCGCACGCCGAACTGACCCAGCGGGCGCTGCTCGCCGGCAAGGCCGTGTTCGTGGAGAAGCCGCTGGCGCTCACCGAGGACGAGCTGGCGGGCGTGCTCGCCGCGGTGGAGAAGTCCGGAAACGACCGGCTCCAGGTGGGCTTCAACCGCCGGTTCTCGCCGCTGCTCCAGGAGGCGAGGAAGCGCTTCGGCGCCCGGACCGGTCCGGCGAACCTCCGCTACCTGGTCAACGCCGGCTCGCTGCAGCACGGCAGCTGGTACCTCCAGCAGGGCACCGAGGGCTCGCGGTTCGCCGGCGAGGGCGGGCACTTCGTCGACACGGCGAGCTGGCTGCTCGGGGCCGACCCGGTCTCCGTGTACGCGGTCGCCACGCCCGGCAACGAGGACCTGCAGGTGCTGCTGCGCTACCCGGACGGGTCCACCGCCACCATCAGCTACGTGACGACCGGCGCCCCCGGCTTCCCCAAGGAGACGCTGGACCTGGTCGCCGACGGCAAGGTGCTGCGGCTCGACGACTTCGTGCGCGCGTCGGTGTACGGCCCCGGGAAGTGGGTCAGTTCGCGGCTGCCGAAGGCCCGCGACAAGGGCCAGGAGGCGGAGCTGGCCTCGTTCGTCAGGGCCGTGCGGACCGGCGGGCCGATGCCGGTGCCGCTGGAGTCGCTGGTCGCCACCACGGCGGCCACCCTCGCCGTACAGGCCGGTCTGGCCGCCGGTGTGCCGGTGAAGCTGGCGGGGGCGCGATGACGATGAGCACGGGCTGGTACCTGCGGCGGCTGTCCCGGATGGGGCCGCGGGAGGTCGGCGGCCGGGTGTCCGACGCGGTGCGCAGGCGGCGGTGGCGGTCGGCGCCGCCGGAGTGCCCGGCCGTGACCGGCGCCCGGTTCACGGCGGTGCTGCCCGCGGGGACGGTCGACGCGGTGCCCTCGGACGCCGCGAAGCGGCTCGTCGCCGAGGCGGACCGGCTGATGGCCGGGCACGCCGAGTTCTTCGGGGTGGAGCGGGACGACATGGTCGACCCGGACTGGTGCCGCGACCCGAAGACGGGGCGCCGGGCCCCGTGGGGCTACGCCTTCGACGTGCCGTACCGGGACGAGGAGGCGGTCGGCGACATCAAGCAGATCTGGGAGCCGTCCCGGCACCAGTACCTCACCGTGCTCGCCGCCGCCTACGCGGTCACCGGGGACGAGCGGTACGCGGAGCGGGTGGCCGAGCACCTGCGGTCGTGGTGGGCGGCCAACACGCCGCTGCGCGGGGTGCACTGGACCAGCGGCATCGAGCTGGGCATCCGGCTGCTGTCCTGGGTGTGGGTGCGCCGGCTGCTCGACGGCTGGCCGGGCGCGGCCGGTCTCTTCGAGGACAACCCGGTGGCACGCCGGCAGATCTGGCACCACCAGCGCTGGCTGGCCGGGTTCCCCAGCCGGGGGTCCTCGGCGAACAACCACGTCATCGCGGAGGCCGCCGGGCAGTTCGCCGCGGCCTGCGCGTTCGGCTGGTTCCCTTCGTCGGCGCGCTGGCGGGCCGACGCGATGCGGTCGCTGGACCGGCACCTGCGCGCCAACACCTTCCTCTCCGGCCTCAACCGCGAGCTGGCCACCGAGTACCACGGTCTGGTCCTCGAACTCGGCCTGGCCGCGGTGGCCGAGGCGGACGCCGCCGGCGTGCCGGTGCCCGCGACGGTCCGGCTGGTCCTGCTGCGGATGACGGACGCGCTCGCCGCCGTCGTGGACGACCGGCTGCGGCCGCCGCGGCAGGGCGACGCGGACGACGGGCACGGTCTGGTCGTGGACGGCGCCGGCACCGAGCGGTGGGGCTCGCTGCTCGCCACCGGGGAGGCCGTGTTCGGGCGGCTCCCCTGGTGGCCCGCGGTGACCGGCACCGACGTGCGCACGCCGCTGCTCGCCGCGCTCCTGCGGCCGTACGCCGAGGTCGGAGGCGCGCCCGCCGTGTCCCGCCCGGCGAGCCGGCCGGACCACTTCGCCGACGCGGGCATGACCATCCTGCGCGGCCCGGACGGCATCTGGTGCCGCTGCGACGCCGGTCCGCACGGTTTCCTGTCCATCGCCGCGCACGCCCACGCGGACGCGCTGTCCGTGGAGGTCCGGCACGACGGGGTCGACGTGCTCGCCGACCCGGGGACCTTCTGCTACCACGGGCAGCCCGAGTGGCGGCGGTACTTCCGGTCGACCCTCGGCCACAACACCCTGTCCCTGGACGGCGCCGACCAGTCCGTCTCCGGCGGCCCGTTCCTGTGGACCCGGCACGCCCGCAGCCGCGTCCTGGTCGCGGACACGTCCGGCACCTCCGGCGGAGCGGCCCGCTGGTCCGCCGCGCACGACGGCTACCAGCCCTCCGTGCACCGCCGCACGGTGGAGCTGGCGGCCGAGAGCGGCGAACTGACCGTCGTCGACGAGGTCGAGGGACCGCCCCGGGCCGTGTCGCTGGCCTTCCACCTCGGCCCGGCGATCACCGCGGACCTGGTGGGCAGCCGGGCGGTGCTCAGCTGGACCCGGGACGGCGAGGACCGCTCCGCGGTGCTCGACCTGCCCGGGGAGCTGACCTGGCGGGCCCATCGCGGCGCGAGCGAACCGCCGCTGGGCTGGTACTCCGCCGGCTTCGGGCGCAAGGAGCCCGCCACCACGCTGGTCGGCACCGGATTCAGCGACGGCGCGCGGGGTTTCACGACCGTGCTCGGGTTCCGCGGCTAGTGGGGGAAGGCTTGGGGATCAAGTGGCGGCACCGGGTGCTGCCCGCGGCACCGCTCGTACTGGCGCTGCTCGCGGCGACCGGCTGCGAGGGCGGCACGCCGGACACGCCCGACGCGCGGCCGGCGCCGACCGCCGCGCCGACCGCAGCTCCGTCCACGTCGGTGGCCCGGGTGTGCGCGGCGCGCGCGTCCGGGCCGGCGACGGCACCGGCGGGCGCGGTGACGGTCGACCCGTCGGTGGTCGGCGACCTGGCCGCCAAGACCGAGAGCAGTCCGCCGCGCACCACGTTCTGGCTGCGGCCGGGCCGGCACCGGCTCGAACCGGGCCCGTACGACCAGGTCCTCCCGAAGGAGGGGAACCGCTACCTCGGCGCGCCGGGCGCGGTCCTCGACGGCGGGCGGACCAACCAGTACGCGTTCGGCGGCACGGCCCGTGACGTCACCCTCAGCCATCTGACCGTGCAGGGCTTCGTCGCGCCGCAGAACGAGGGCGTGATCAACCACGACTCGGCCGACGGGTGGGTGATCGAGCACTCGACGGTCCAGGACAACTCCGGCGCCGGGATGATGGCCGGTGCCCGCCAGCGGGTCCGCGCCAACTGCCTGCGCCGCAACGGGCAGTACGCGATGAACGCGTACAAGGCCGGCGACTCCGTCAAGGGCCTCGTCGTCGAGGGCAACGAGATCACGGGCAACAACACCGACGACTGGGAGCGGCGGCAGCCGGGCTGCGGCTGCAGCGCCGGCATCAAGTTCTGGGCCGTCGACGGCGCCGACGTCCGCGGCAACTGGGTGCACGACAACCGCGGGACCGGGCTGTGGGCGGACAACAACAACAACGACTTCCGCTTCGAGGACAACGTCCTGGAGGCCAACGACGGCGCCGCCCTCATCTACGAGACCAGCTACAACGCGGTGATCAGGAACAACACGATCCGGCGGAACAACTGGGTCGAGGGCCGCAGGGCCGCCGCCGACGGCGACGACTTCCCGTACGGCACGGTCTACGTGTCCGAGGCCGGCGGCGAACCGCGGATCCCGGCCCGCACGGACCGGATCGAGATCCACCGGAACGTGCTGGAGGACAACTGGTCCGGGATCACCCTGTGGGAGAACGCCGACCGCTTCTGCAACAGCCCGGCCAACACCTCCACCGGGTACTGCACGCTGCTGGTGAAGGACACGGAGCGCTGCGCGCGGCCCGCCATCGCCACCGCGCCGCTCTACGCCGACTGCCGGTGGAAGACCCAGCGCGTCGACGTCCACGGCAACCGCTTCTCCCTCGACAAGTCCGTCGTCGGCTGCGAGGAGCTGTGCGACCGGATGGCGGTGCTGTCCAACGAGGGCACGTCCCCCGACTGGTCGCCGTACCTGGGCGACCGGGTGGCCCGGGCGATCACCGGCGAGCAGCACAACCGCTGGTACGACAACGTCTACGTCGGGCCCTGGAGGTTCGTCGCCCACGACACGGGCCGGGTCCTCGGCTTCCGGCAGTGGCAGGGCGCGCCGTACCGGCAGGACGCCGGCAGCACCCTCCGCGCACGGGACGGGGGGTGAGATGACCACCGACCACACGCCGAGGCTCGTCGCGACGGTCTGGGGGCTCCTCGTCCTCAACACGCTGGGCTCCGCCGGGGCGAAGACCATCGTCACGCTGCCCCGCTCCCTGATCCAGATGGCCACGATGGGTGCGCTGGTCGCCGCGTTCGCGCTGGCGCTCCTCGTCAACCTGCGGCTGCGCGTCCGGCCCAGCGCGTTCGTGTTCCTGCTCAGCCTCCTGGTGGCGGTGAGCGTGATCTCCAGCGTGCACCTGGAGACCGGCTTCGGCGCGCTGTTCCGCTGCGCCCGGCTGGCCCTCTTCGTCGCCACGCTGTGGCTGCTCAGCCGCTGGTGGGACGGCGGCCTGACGTTCGTCCGCCACCACATCCGGCTGTACTTCGCGGTGCTCGTGCTCGTGGCCGCCGGGCTGGTCGCCTCACCGGGCACCGCCATGCCCGAGTACTACGGCGGACGGCTCGTCGGCGCGCTGTGGCCGCTCACCCCGCCGCAGATCGGCCAGTACGCCGCGGTGATCATCGGACTCACCGTGCTGCTCGTGCTCGGCCGCAGGACCAGCGCGGCCCACGCGGCGGTGGTGATCGTGCCGGCCCTCGTCCTGCTCGCGATGACCCACACCCGGACGGCCACGCTCGGCCTGCTCATCGGTCTCGTCCTGGCCATCGGCTCGCTCGTGCTGACCAGCGCGGCGGCCCGCCGCTTCTTCGCCTGGGCGGTGCTGTGCGCCACGGTGGCCGCGGTGGTGTTCAGCTCGGCGCTGCAGGCGTGGTTCCTGCGCGGGCAGAGCCAGGAGAACTTCGCCAACCTCACCGGCCGCGCCAAGGTCTGGGACGCCCTGCTCGACGCGCCCCGGACGACCGGCGAGAAGCTGCTCGGCACGGGGCTCGGCGACAAGTCGTTCGGCGGGCTGCCGATCGACAACAGCTGGCTGGCCGTCTACCACGAGCAGGGCCTGGTCGGCGTCACCATCGTGGCCGCGATGATCATCGTGCTCGGCGGCGTCGCGCTGTTCCGGCCTCCGTCGCTGTCGAGGGCCTGCGCGATCTACCTGATCGGCTACTGCGCGATCTCGTCGTACACCGAGGTCGGCCTCGGCGACGCCTCCGCCTACCTGCTGCACCTGACCCTGGCCGCCTCGCTGCTCGTGGCACCCGCCGCGGCGACCACCGCGACGCCCACGACGCCCGTACCGGCGGCCGAAGTTCCTCAACGACGCGTCCCGAGATGGGCCCGGAGGTGACCTGAGCATGCATGTCCTCGTAGTGCACAACCGCTACTCCTCGGCGCAGCCGAGCGGGGAGAACCGAGTCGTCGACGAAGAGGTGGGGCTGCTGCGCGCGGCCGGCCACCGCGTCGAGCTGTTCGAACGGCGCAGCGACACCATCGCCGCCCGCTCCCTCCTCTCCAAGGCCGCGGTGCCGCTCCTCGTGCCGTGGAACCCGGCGGTCCGCACCGAACTCGCGGCCCGGCTCCGCGCCGACCGGCCGGACGTGGTGCACGTCCACAACGTGTTCCCGCTCCTGTCGCCCGCGGTGCTCGCCGCCTGCGCCGACGTCGGCGTGCCCGTCGTCGCCACGCTGCACAACTACACCCAGATCTGCCCGCCGGGCACGCTGCACCGGAACGGCCGGCCGTGCACCGACTGCGTCGGCTCGCCGACCTCGCTGCCCGCCGTCCGGCACGGCTGCTACCGGGACTCGCGCCTCGCGACGGTCCCGCTCGCGGTCAGCCTGTCGGTCAACCGACGGCGGTGGTGGTCCGGCGTGGAGCGGTTCCTCTGCATCTCCTCGGCGCAGCGCGACATCCTCGTCCGGTCCGGCATGCCGCCCGAGCGGCTGGTCGTGAAGCACAACTTCGTGCCCGACCCGGGGGCCGTCCGGACGGGCGACGGCGAGCACCTGCTCTTCCTCGGCCGGCTCGCGGACACCAAGGGCGTAGGGCTGCTCATGGCCGCGTGGGACGAGATCACGGCCGGCGGCGGTGTGGGCGTGCCGCTGGTGCTCGCCGGCGCGGGGCCGCTGGAGCGGGACGTGACCGCGTGGGCGGCGGGCCGGGACGACGTCCGGTACGTCGGCCTGTACGACCCGGCCCAGTGCCGGGAGGCCGTCGCGCGGTCGGTCGCCGTGGTGGCCCCGTCGATGGCCCTGGAGACGTTCGGCCTGGTGGTCGCGGAGGCGATGGCGGCGGGGGTCCCGGCCGTCGCCGCCGGTCACGGCTCCTTCACCGAACTCGTCGAGGACGGGGTGACCGGGCTGCTGCACCGGCCGGGCGAGGCCTCCTCGCTCGCGTCCTGCCTGCGCCGGGTCACGGCGGACCCGGCCGGCAACCGGGAGATGGGTGCGGCGGCCCGGCGCCGGTACGACCAGGGCTTCAGCCCGGCCGTCGGGCTGGAGCGCCTGCTGGAGGAGTACCGCACCGCGATCGCGGTGCGGTCGGAATCAATGGGGGGCAGTAAATGACACGATGCCGACTCTGCGGCTCGGCGACGCTGGCGAGCGTCGTCGATCTCGGGGCGACGCCACCGTGCGAGAGCTTTCTCGCCGCGGACGAACTGGACCGGCCGGAACCCGCGTACCCGCTGCACCTGCGGGTCTGCACCGACTGCTGGCTGGCGCAGATCCCGCCGCTGATCACACCCGAGGAGACGTTCAAGGAGTACGCGTACTTCTCCTCGTTCTCGACGTCCTGGGTGGAGCACGCGCGCACCTTCGTCGACGGTGCCGTGGAGCGCCTCGGTCTCGACGCCGACGCCTTCGTGGTGGAGGTCGCGAGCAACGACGGGTACCTGCTGCGGCACGTGGTGGACCGGGGGATCCGCTGCCTCGGGATCGAGCCGTCGGTGAACGTCGGTGCGACCGCGCGGGACGCGGGCGTGCCCACGCTCACGGAGTTCCTGAGCCCGGAGACCGGTGCGGCCGTCCGCGCGGAGCACGGCCCGGCGAACCTGGTCGTGGCGAACAACGTGTACGCGCACATCCCCGACGTCGTCGGGTTCACCCAGGGGCTGCGCGCCCTGGTCGCCGACGACGGCTGGGTCTCCATCGAGGTGCAGCACCTGCTGACCCTCATCGAGGACAACCAGTACGACACCATCTACCACGAGCACTTCCAGTACTACACGGTCGCGTCCGCGATCCGGGCCCTCGCGAGCGGCGGACTGGCGCTCGTGGACGTCGAGTTGCTTCCCACGCACGGCGGCTCCATCCGGCTGTGGGCCCGCCCCGCCGAGGTGGCCGGCGAGCCGTCCGCCCGCGTGGCCGAGGTCCTCGACCGGGAGAAGGCCGCCGGGCTCCAGGAGCTGTCCGGGTACGCCGAGTTCTCCGCCCGGGTCGCCAAGGTGCGCCGGGACCTGCTGCGGTTCCTCGTCGAGGCGGCCGAGCGCGGTGAGACGGTCGTCGGCTACGGCGCCCCGGGCAAGGGCAACACCCTGCTCAACCACTGCGGCATCCGGCCCGACCTGCTCGCGTACACGGTCGACCGGAACCCGTACAAGCACGGCAGGTTCACCCCCGGCACCCGCATCCCGATCCTGCCGCCCGAGCGGATCGCCGCCGACAAGCCGGACTACGTCCTCGTCCTCCCGTGGAACCTGCGGGCCGAGCTGACCGAGCAGTTGTCCTTCGTCCACGAGTGGGGCGGCCGGCTCGTCTTCCCCATCCCGGAACTCAGCATTGTCGAGGTGACGTCATGAAGGTCGTCCTGTTCTGCGGCGGCTACGGCATGCGCATGCGCAACGGAGCCTCCGACGACGTGCCCAAGCCGATGGCGATGGTCGGCCCGCGCCCGCTGATCTGGCACGTCATGCGCTACTACGCGCACTTCGGGCACCGGGAGTTCATTCTGTGCCTCGGCTACGGCGCGGACCACATCAAGAACTTCTTCCTCGACTACAAGGAGACGACGTCCAACGACTTCGTGCTCCGCGGCGGGAGGACCGAGCTGCTGTCCACCGACATATCGGACTGGACCATCACGTTCGCGCAGACCGGCATGGAGTCGCCGATCGGCGAGCGGCTGCGCCGGGTGCGCCACCACCTGGACGGCGACGAGATGTTCCTCGCCAACTACGCCGACGTGCTCACCGACGCCCCGCTCGACGAGATGATCGACCGGTTCTCCGCCCGCGACGCCGGCGCCTCGATGATGGTGGTGCCGCCGCAGTCCTCGTTCCACTGCGTGGACCTGGGCGAGGACGGCCTGGTCGGGGGCATCACCGCGGTGAGCGACCTGCCGCTGTGGGAGAACGGCGGCTACTTCGTCCTCCGCCAGGAGGTCTTCGACCACATTCCGGAGAACGGCGACCTGGTCGCCGACGGCTGCGCCGGCCTCGCCAAGGAAGGCCGGCTGGTGGCGCACCAGCACCGCGGCTTCTGGAAGCCGACCGACACCGTGAAGGAGCGGGCCGCACTCGACGCCGCCTACGCCGCGGGCGACCGCCCGTGGGCCGTGTGGGAGCGGGACGGCGCGGGGGCGGGCACCGGGGTGCGCGCGTGATCCGGCTCGGGGCCGGTTCCCTGGACCGGATCGTCGCGGTGGGCGCCCACTGCGACGACATCGCCATCGGCGCGGGCGGCACGCTGCTCACGCTGTGCCGGGCGCGGCCCGGCCTCCGGGTCGACGCGCTGGTGCTCTCGGGCGGCGGCGGCGAGCGCGAGGACGAGGAGCGGGCCGCGCTCGCCGCCTTCTGTCCGGGCGCCGACCTGCGGCTGACCGTGCTCAAGCTGCCGGACGGCCGGCTGCCGGCGCACTGGGAGGAGGCCAAGAACGCCGTCGAGGAACTGCGCGGGCGGACCGAGCCCGACCTCGTCCTGGCCCCGCGCACCGAGGACGCGCACCAGGACCACCGCGGCCTGGCGAAGCTGATCCCCACCTCGTTCCGCGACCACCTCGTGCTCGGCTACGAGATCGTCAAGTGGGACGGCGACCTCGGCCGTCCCACCGCGTACCAGCCGCTCTCGCCGGAGACCGCCGAACAGAAGGTGCGGCTGCTGCAGGAGCACTACGCCTCGCAGCGGCACCGTCCCTGGTACGACCGCGAGGCCTTCCTCGGCCTCGCGCGGATCCGCGGCATCGAATGCCACGCGCGCTACGCCGAGGCCTTCGCCGTCACCAAACTCACTCTCGACCTGGGGGAATGAACCTTGCGCGTACTGCTCACCGGACACCAGGGCTACCTGGGCACCGTGATGGCCCCCGTCCTCACGGCCGCCGGACACGAGGTCGTCGGCCTCGACTCCGGCCTGTTCGCCGACTGCGTCCTCGGCCCGACGCCCGCGGACCCCCAGGGGCACCGGGTCGACCTGCGCGACGTCACGGCCGAGCACGTGGCCGGGGTGGACGCCGTGATCCACCTGGCCGCGCTGTCCAACGACCCGCTGGGATCCCTGGCGCCGCAGCTCACCTACGACATCAACCACCACGCCTCCGTGCGGCTCGCCGAGCTGGCCCGCGACGCCGGAGTGGGACGCTTCCTGTACGCGTCGACGTGCTCGGTGTACGGCGCCGCGGGCGGCGACGACCTGGTCTCCGAGGACGCCCCGCTGCGCCCGGTGACGCCGTACGCGGAGTCCAAGGTGCGGGTGGAGGACGACCTGCACGCGCTGGCCGACGGCGACTTCAGCCCGGTGTACATGCGCAACGCCACCGCGTTCGGCTACTCCCCCCGGCTGCGCGCCGACATCGTGCTGAACAACCTGGTGGGCCACGCCCTGCTGTCCGGTGAGGTCCTCGTCCTCTCCGACGGCACCCCCTGGCGGCCGCTCGTGCACGCCGCCGACATCGCCCAGGCCTTCGCGGCCGCGCTGACCGCGCCCCGCGAGGCCGTGCACGACCGGGCGTTCAACATCGGCAGCGAGGTCAACAACGTCACGGTCGCCGAGATCGCCGAGCAGGTCGCCGAGGCGGTGTCCGGCTCGAAGGTGCGGATCACCGGCGAGAACGGCGCCGACCCGCGGTCGTACCGGGTGGACTTCTCCCGGTTCCGCGCGGCGATCCCCGGCTTCGACTGCGCGTGGACGGTCGAGCAGGGCGCGCACGAACTCGCCGACGCCTACCGGGAGCACGGGCTCACCGGCGAGGACTTCGAGCGGCGCTTCACCCGGCTGGCCGTGCTGCGCGCGGCGTCCGAGGCCGGCACCGTCGACGACACCCTGCGGCGGAGCCGGTGACCGAGCTCGGCGAACAGATGCACCGGCTGGTGGAGCGGCTCCACCCGCTGTGCCGGAGCATCACCGGCGACGGGGTGCGCGCCACCCTGGAGATCGTCGACGAGTACGTCCCGCTGCGGGTGCACGAGGTGCCGACCGGAACCCGGGTGCTCGACTGGACGGTGCCGCAGGAGTGGAACATCCGCGACGCGTACGTCGCGGACTCCACCGGCAACCGGGTCGTCGACTTCGCCGCGTCCAGCCTGCACGTGCTCGGCTACAGCGTGCCGGTGTCGGCGACCATGCCGCTCGCCGAGCTGCGCGAACACCTGCACACGCTGCCCGACCAGCCGTCCTGGGTGCCGTACCGCACCAGCTACTACAAGCCGGACTGGGGGTTCTGCCTGGCCCAGGACACCCTGGACGCGCTGCCGGACGGCGACTACGAGGTGTGCGTCGACTCCACGCTCGCCGACGGCCACCTCACCTACGCCGAGCACGTGGTCCCGGGGCGGGTCACCGACGAGGTGATCGTGTCCTGCCACATCTGCCACCCGGCGCTGGCCAACGACAACATGGCCGGCGTGGCGGTGGCGGTGTTCCTGGCCCGGGCGCTGGCGGAGACGACGCCGTACTACACGTACCGCTTCGTCTTCGCGCCCGGCACCATCGGGGCGATCACCTGGCTGGCCCGGAACGCGGAGCGGATCGAGCAGGTCAAGCACGGTCTCGTGCTGGCCTGCGCGGGCGACCCGGGCGATCTGACGTACAAGCAGAGCAGGCGCGGGGACGCGGAGATCGACCGGGTGATGCGGTACGTGCTCGCCGCTTCCGAACGCCCGCACACCGTCAACGAGTTCACGCCGTACGGCTACGACGAGCGGCAGTACTGCTCGCCCGGTTTCGATCTCGGCGTGGGCTCGCTCAGCCGGACCCCGTACGCGGGCTACCCCGAGTACCACACCTCGGCGGACAACCCGGACTTCGTCTCCCCGGAGGCGCTGGCGGACACGCTCGCCGTCTGCCGCGAGGCGTTCGGCGTCCTCGACCGCAACCGGCGGTACGTCAACCTCAGCCCTTACGGCGAACCGCAGTTGGGACGGCGCGGCTTGTACGACGCGCTGGGTGGCCGCAGCGACACCAAGCAGGCCCAGATGGCCATGCTCTGGGTGCTCAGCCTCTCCGACGGCGAGCACGGTCTGCTCGACGTCGCCGAGCGGTCCGGGCTGCCGTTCGACACCGTCGCCGCCGCGGCCGACGCCCTGCACGGCGCCGGACTGATCAAGGCATGAGGAGGATGACCACCGAGGGGAAGCGGACGGCGGGACCGGAGGCCCCGGCCGAACCGGCCGGGCGGTCCGCCAAGCGGGCCATGGTCGGCCGACTGTCCTGGGGGCTCGCCGACCAGGCGGCGTCGAGCATGACCAACTTCGCGGTGGGCATCTACGTGGCCCGCTCGCTGGGGCCGGCCGCGTTCGGCGCGTTCAGCCTGGCGTGGGTGACCTACGGCGTGGTGCTCAACGTCTCCCGCGGGCTCGCCACCGACCCGCTCATGGTGCGCTTCAGCGGCGTGTCGGTGGCGTCCTGGCGCGGGGCGGCGGCCCGCGCGTCGGGGACCGCGCTGGGCGTCGGCGCCGTCCTCGGCGCGGTGTGCGCCGTGGCCGGCCTGCTCGTCGGCGGCGGTGTGGGGTCCGCGTTCGCCGTCCTCGGCGTCGTGCTGCCCGCGCTGCTGCTGCAGGACGCCTGGCGGTTCGCCTTCTTCGCCGCCGGCACCGGGCGGAAGGCGTTCGTCAACGACGTCGTGTGGGGCGTCGCGCTCGTCCCGGCCCTGGTGGTGGCGGCCCACGTGGGCAGCGTGGCCGCCTTCGTGCTCGCCTGGGGCGCGTCCGCCGCCGTGGCCGCGGTCCACGGCTGCTTCCAGTCCGGCATCCGGCCCCGGGTCACGGAAGCGCGCGGCTGGCTCCGCGAGCAGCGCGACCTCGGCTACCGGTACCTCGTCGAGAACGTCGGCCTCAGCGGCGCGAGCCAGCTGCGGGCGTACGGGCTCGGCGCGATCGTCGGGGTCGGCGCGGTGGGCACGGTCCGGGGCGCCGAGCTGCTCCTCGGGCCGTTCCTCGCCGTGCTCATGGGCCTGTCGCTGGTCACCGTCGCGGAGGCGGCACGGGTCCTGCGGCGGGCCCCCGACCGGCTCAGCAGGTTCTGCCTCCTCCTCGGCGGCGGGCAGGCCGCCGCCGCCCTGCTCTGGGGCGCGGCGCTGCTGCTCGTGCCGGAACGGCTCGGCGAGCTCGTGCTCGGCGGGGTCTGGCACTCCGCCGCGGAGCTCATCGTGCCGGCCACCCTCGGCGTCGCCGGCGCCAGCCTCGGCACCGGCGCGGCGTCCGGGCTGCGCGCGCTCGGCGCGGCCCGGCGCAGTCTGCGCTGCCAGATGTTCGCCTCCGCCTGCTACGTCGGCGGCGGGCTCGGCGGGGCCGTCGTCGCCGGCACGGTCGGCTCGGCCTGGGGCGTCGCCGCCGCGACCTTCGGCAGCTCGGCCGTGTGGTGGCTGCAGCTGCGCGCCGCCCTGCGGGAGCACCACCAAGAACCGAACCCCGAAGTGAGGACGTCATGACAACCCATCCCCGGTTGAGCATCGGCCTGCCCGTGTACAACGGCGAGGAGTACCTCGCCGAGTCGTTCGACGCCCTGCTCGGCCAGACCTACGAGGACTTCGAGCTGGTCGTCTCCGACAACGCCTCGACCGACGGGACCCAGGAGATCTGCCGCAAGTACGCGGCGCTCGACTCGCGCATCCGGTACATCCGGCTGCCCCGGAACATCGGCGCCGCACCGAACCACAACTACGTGTTCACCCAGTGCGGCGGCGAGCTGTTCAAGTGGGCCTCGCACGACGACCTGTACGCCCGTGACCTGCTGCGCCGCTGCGTGGAGGCGCTGGACGAGCGGCCGGAGGTGATCCTCGCCCACGCCGACCAGGCGGTCATCGACGAGGACGGCCGGGTGAAGGTCCCGTACGAGTACGGGCTCGCCACCGCCTCCCCGCACGCGCCGGAGCGGTTCCGCAGCATGCTGTTCGAGCCCGGCGGCGACGACTTCTACGGGGTGATGCGGGCCGACGTGCTGCGCCGGGTGCGGCCGCACGACAGCTACCACCACGCGGACCGCACGTTCGTCGCCGAGATCGGCCTCAACGGGCCCTTCCACCAGGTGCCGGAACTGCTGTACTTCCGCCGCGACCACCCCACCCGCGCCGAGCGGGCCAACCCCTCCAAGCGCTCCCGCTGCGTCAATCTCGACCCCCGGCGGGCGGGAGCGCTGCACCCGACGCCCCGGCTCCTCGCCGAGTACGTCCTGGGCTTCGTCTCGGCGATCCGGCGGGCTCCGCTGTCCGCCGCCGACCGGCGCGCCTGCTACGGCCACCTGGCCGCCTGGATGACCAGCCGGGCCCGGCCGGGCGCCGGCGAGCGCGTCGAGGACCGCGCCCCGGTCGACCCGAACCGGTTCGCCGTCTCCGTCGACGACCTCGTCGCCGGCCGCGAAGGGAAGCGGACGTGACGCACGCGCGCGAATCCCCCTTACACATAGGCCTGTTCGGACTGCTCGGCTCGGGCAACCTCGGCAACGACGGATCGCTGGAGGCCATCCTCGGATACCTCGCCGCCGAGCACCCCGACGCGGTCGTGGACGCGCTGTGCGGCGGCCCCGAGGCCGTCACCGCCCGGTACGGGATCCCCGCGACACGGCTGCACTGGAACCGCGGGGAGTACCGGACGGCGTCGCGCGCCGGCGCGATCGTGTCGAAGGGCCTGGGCAAGCTCGTCGACGTCGCCCGCACCGCCGCCTGGGTCCGCCGGCACGACGTGGTGATCGTCCCCGGCATGGGCGTCCTGGAGGCCACGCTGCCGCTGCGGCCCTGGGGCTTCCCGTACTCCCTGTTCCTCCTCTGCGCGGCCGGCCGGCTGTCCGGCACCCGGGTCGCGCTGGTCGGCGTCGGCGCCGGCCCGATCGGCGACCGGGCGACCCGGGCCCTGGTCCGCTGGTCGGCGCGGCTCGCCGCCTACCGGTCGTACCGCGACACCCCGTCCCGCGACGCGATGCGCGCGATGGGCGTCGACACGGTGCGCGACGAGGTCCATCCTGACCTCGCGTTCGCCCTGCCGACGCCGGCGTCCCCCGGTCCGTCGGGAGCGGTCTGCGTCGGCGTCATGGACTTCCACGGCGGCAACGACGACCGGGCCAGGGCCGAGGAGATCCACCGGCGCTACGTCGACGGCACCACCCGCTTCGTCCGCGCGCTGGTCGAGGAAGGCCGGCCGGTCCGGCTCCTGACCGGCGACGCGCACGACGCGACGGTGGTCGATTCGATCCTCGCCGCGGTGGACTCACCGCTGGTCACCGCGTCCGACGCGGCCTCGCTGACCGGCCTGATGAAGGAGGCGGCGGCCGCCGACGCCGTCGTCGCGACCCGGTACCACAACCTGGTCTGCGCGCTGAAGGCCGGCACGCCGACCCTCGCCGTCAGCTACGCGTCGAAGAGCGACACGCTCATGGCCGAGATGGGCCTGGACGCGTACTGCCACCCGGCACGCGAGGTCGACGCCGACCGCCTGCTCGAACAGTTCCGCACGCTGGAGAAGCACTCGGCCGAGCTGCGGCAGACCCTCGCCGAGCGGAACCGGGACGCCGACCGTCGACTCGACCGCTTCTTCACCACCCTGACGACCGCCCTGTTCCCGGCGGCCGCCCCCACCCACCACGTCCCCACCTCGCGGAAGGCTCCATGAAAGCGACCGAAGTCCAGGCCATCGCCGGCGCGTACCTCTTCGAGCCGACCCCGTACGCCGACGAACGCGGCTTCTTCTGCCGCACCTTCGACGCCGACGTGGTCCGCTCGGTGGGCCTCGACCCGGACGCCTTCGTCCAGGACAGCCTGTCCCGCTCCGTCCGGGGCGTCCTCCGCGGCCTCCACCTGCGCTCCGGCGCCGGCGAGGCCAAGCTGGTGCGCTGCTCGTACGGGAAGATCTTCGACGTCGTCGTGGACCTGCGCCCGGACTCGCCGACGTACCTGAACCAGGCCCACTTCGAGCTGTCCGACGACACCCAGGCGACCCTCTACATCCCGGCGGGCTGCGCCCACGGCTTCCAGGCGCTCACCGGGACCACGGACGTCTCGTACCGCATCGACCGCCCGCACGACCCGTCCGAGGACGTGACCATCGCCTTCGACGACCCCGAACTCGCCATCCCCTGGCCGCTGCCCCCCACGTCGGTCTCCCAGCGGGACCGCGAGGCCCCGAGCCTCGCCGACGTCCTCAAGCGGAACGGGAGTTGAGGCAGGCGTGCACACCGAAGGCAGCACGGCCGACGCGGCCACCGCGAACGGCACGGACACGGCACCGAGCGAAGGCACCGAAGTGACGACCGAAGAACTCCCCCTCCCCCGGTCGCGGAGGGCCAACGAGCGGCTCCACACCCTGATCCCCGGAGGCGCGCACACCTACGCCAAGGGCGACGACCAGTACCCCGAGCACCTGGCCCCCGTCATCAGCCACGGCCGGGGCGCCCACGTGTGGGACGTCGACGGCAACCGCTACGTCGAGTACGGCTCCGGCCTGCGGTCCGTCAGCCTCGGCCACGCCCACCCGCGCGTGACCGAGGCGGTGCGCCGGGAACTCGACCGCGGCGCCAACTTCGTCCGGCCCTCCATCCTGGAGGTCGAGGCGGCCGAACGCTTCCTGGCCACGGTGCCCACCGCCGAGATGGTGAAGTTCGCGAAGAACGGCTCCGACGCCACCACCGCCGCGGTCCGCCTCGCCCGCGCCGCCACCGGCCGCAACCGCGTCGCCCTCTGCGCCGACCACCCGTTCTTCTCCACCGACGACTGGTTCATCGGCACCACCCCGATGTCCGCCGGCATCCCGTCCGCGACCGACGGCCTCACCGTGACCTTCCCGTACGGGGACCTGGCCGCCACGGAGGAGCTCCTCGACCGGCACCCGGGCGAGATCGCCTGCCTCATCCTCGAACCGGCCACCCACACCGAGCCCCCGGCCGGCTACCTGGCCGGCCTCCGCGAGCTGGCCGACCGCCACGGCTGCGTCCTCGTCTTCGACGAGATGATCACCGGCTTCCGCTGGTCCGAGGCCGGCGCCCAGGGCCTCTACGGCGTCACCCCCGACCTCTCCACCTTCGGCAAGGCCCTGGGCAACGGCTTCGCCGTCTCCGCCCTCGCGGGCCGCCGCGAGCTCATGGAGCTGGGCGGCCTCCGGGCCTCCGCCGACCGGGTCTTCCTGCTGTCGACCACGCACGGCGCGGAGACCCACTCCCTCGCCGCCGCCATGGCCGTCCAGGCCACCTACACCGAGGAGGGCGTCACCGCCCGTCTCCACGCCCTCGGCACCCGCCTGGCCGCCGGTGTCCGCGAGGCCGCCGCCGCGGCGGGCGTCGCCGACCACCTCGTCGTCCGCGGCCGCCCCAGCAACCTGGTCTTCGCCACCCTCGACGACCTCGGGCAGCCCTCGCAGGAATACCGCACGCTCTTCCTCCGCCAGTTGCTGAACGGCGGCGTCCTGGCGCCTTCGTTCGTCGTCAGCAGCGCCCTCACCGACACCGACATCGACCGCACCGTCGACGTCGTCGCCCAGGCCTGCGCCGTCTACCGCAAGGCCCTCGACGCCGGCGACCCCGCCCCGTGGCTCGCCGGACGGCCGGTCAAGCCCGTCTTCCGCCGCCGGGCCTGACCCGCGCCGTCGTCAACTCCGCGCGCCCCGACCGGCGTCCGCCGCCCGGTGGACCAGCCGGGCGGTCACCGGCACCACCGCCATCGCGGTGCACCAGCCGCCCACCACGTCGGTCGGGTAGTGCGCGCCCGTGACGACCTGCGCCCATCCCATGACACCGCCGGCGACCAGCCCCGCGGCGACCGCGAGCGCCGTGCCCGCCGCCCTTCCCAGGCCGAGCCGGCCGGTCGCCACGAGCACCACCGCGAGGGCGAACGCGGTGAGGAAGGCGGTGTGCCCGCTCGGGAACGACAGGTTCTCGGGGCCGTGGATCGTCCTCCCCACCACGGACTTGAGCAGCCTCGCCACCGCCACGGACGCCCCGACGGCGGCCACGACGAGCACGGCCGCACGGGGCCGCCGCACCAGCAGACAGCCCGCGGCCGTCCCCGCCACCAGCAGCGCCGCCCCCACCGGCTCCCCCAGGAGGTCCACGGCGTCGGCGACGTCCCACCACGGCTGCCCCGTCTCGCCCAGGGCCGCCCAGACCCGCACGTCCGCCTCCGTCGGCCCGCTGTCGCCCGCGAACACGATCCCGAGCACGGCGAGCACCAGCGCGGCGAGGCCCGCGGCCACGCCGAGCCGGTCGCGCACCGCCGCGCGCGCCTCCGCACCCGCCGTCCGGCCGGTCACCCGCACACCTCCCCCGGTCGACGGGTCCGCGCCCGACTGCCGTACGCGGCCATGAACATGTCCAGCAGCCCGTCGATCGCGGTCTCGTCGACCGGACGGTCCGTCAGGAGGTGGCGGTAGTACAGGCTCCCGCACAGCACCTCCGCCGCGAGCGCGAGATCCACGTCCGCGCGCAGCTCCCCCGTGTCCTGGGCGCGGGTGATCCGCTGCAAGGTGCTCCGCTCGACACCGCGCAGGAACCGCTCGTCCAGCGTCGCCCGCGCCGCGGGGTCGGACTGTGCCTCGGCGATGACGGCCCGGTAGACCGGACCGATCGGCGGCCGGACCAGCGCGGCGACGGACCGCACGAACTGCTCGCGCAGGTCGGCGTGCACGTCGCCGGTGTCGCGGTAGTCGAGGTCGGCGGCCCACACCCGGTGGAGCGCGTCCAGGAGCAGGGCCGCCTTGGTCGGCCAGCGCCGGTAGACGGTGTGCTTCCCGACCTCGGCCCGCCGGGCGATGGCCTCGATGCTGAGACCGGCGTACCCGACCTCGCCGGCCAGGTCGAGCGTCACCTGGAGCAGGGCTTCGGTGCGCACGGCGCCCCGGCGCCGGGGCTCCGACGATTCGTTCGGCATGCGCGGGATCCTAGCGGCACGGTCCATGCCGTTGACAGTGCGCGGCACGGCGACCATGATCAGCACGCAGCGTGCCGTTCTGGGGGGAGGGGAAGCGCCGATGACCGACGCGATCCGGGCAGGCGCCGTCGACCGGAAGACCACCGCCCTCAGCGGCCGGAACCACGAACAGGCCTACCTCGACGGGCTCTTGGCGGACACCCGGAGCGGCCGCGGCGGAGCCGTGATGATCCTCGGCGAGGCCGGTTCGGGCAAGACGGCACTCCTCGACCGGTGCGCCTCGACGACCGCCGGAGAGGCCCGGCTGCTGCGGTGCACCGGCGTCCAGTCCGAGGCGGCACTCCCGTACGCCGGCCTCCAGGTGCTCCTCCGGGGCGCCCTGGACCGGGCCACCAATCTGCCGGACCGTCAGTTACGCGCCCTGCACGGGGTGATCGCGGCGGACGACGCCCCCACCGGGGACCGCTTCCAGGTCGGGGCCGCGACCCTCGGCCTGCTCGACGACCTGGCCGAGGAACGCCCGGTCGTGGTCCTCGTCGACGACGCCCACTGGCTCGACCTGGAGACCGTGGACGCGCTGCTGTTCACGGCCCGCCGCCTCGGCATGGGGCGGGTGGCCGTGGTGTTCGCCGCACGGGACGACGCGGCGGCCCGCGAGGGCGCGCCGGGCCTCCCGGTGCTGCACCTCGGCCCGCTGGGCGACACGGAGGCCGCGGCGCTGCTCGCCGCCCGCGCACCCGACCTGCACGCCGCCGTCAGCAGCCGGATCATCGGGCTCGCACAGGGCAATCCGCTCGCCCTGGTCGAGCTCGCGGGGGCCCTGACGGCGGCCCAACGGGACGGGAGCGAGCCGCTGGACGCCCGGGAGATCGCCGTCCTGCCGGCCTCCTGGCGGGTGCGGCGGATCTTCGACGAGCGGATCCGCGCCCTGCCCGCGCCGACCCGCCTGCTCCTCACCGTCGCCGCGGCCGACGACACCGGCGACGTGGCGCTCGTCCTGGCAGCCGGCGAACGGATCGGCGCGACCGCCGGAGACCTCGGCCCGGCCGAAGCCGCGGACCTCGTACGGGTGTCAGGGCGCCGCCTCGTCTTCCGGCACCCGCTCGTACGGGCCGCCGCCTACCAGGGCGCGGTGCTGGCCGAGCGGACGGCCGCCCATCGCGCGCTCGCCGAAGCCGCGCCCCCCGGCGGCGACATGGGCCGCCGGGCCTGGCACCTGGCCGCGGCGACCGTCGGCTACGACGAGGAGGTCGCCGCCGAACTGGCGGGCAGCGCCGAGCTGTTCCGCTCCCGGGGCGGCCGCGCCGCCGTCGCCGCCGCCTACCGGCGGGCCGCACGACTGACCGAGGACCAGGAAGCCAGGTCCCTGCGACTCGCCGCCGCCTCCACCGCCGCGGCCGAGGCCGGCCAGGCCGAACTCGCCGGAACGCTCGCCGACGAGGCGGGCCCGGTCAGCAGCCCCCCGGCCGTCGCCCGGCTCGCCAGCGTCCGCGCCGCACTCGAACACCGCCAGGGCCGCGCCGAATCGGCCCGCCTGCTGCTCGTCGAAGCGACGTCCGAGGTCACGGCAGACCGTCCCGCCATGGGCGCATGGCTCCTCTTCGAGTCGGCCGCCATGGCCTGGGACGCCCCCGACCCGGTCGCGGCGGCCCACGACACCCGGGCCCGGATGGCCGGCCTGGACTTCGGCGGCCACCCCGTGCACCGGGGCGCCGCCGGCGTCCTCGACGCCCTGACGGGCGACCCGGCACGCGGAGCCCCCGCCGTCCGGGAGTTCGCCGCCCACGTCGTCCGCACCCGGCACGAACGCGGCCTCATCGACCACGTACGCCTGCACGGCTGGGACATGATCCTCGGCGAGTACCGCACGGTCCACGACGAAGCCGTCGCCCTCGAACTCGAATGCCGCACGGAGGGCGCCGTCGGCGTCCTCCCCCGCGTACTCCTCCGCCTCGCCCGCCTCCGCCTCTTCCTCGGCCGCCACCGCGACGCGTACACCACGGCCGTCGAAGGCCTCGAAATCGCCTGCGACACCGGCCAGCACCACCTCGCCACCATGCTCAGCGGCGTCCTCGCGGTACTGGCGGCCCTCGACGGGGAGGAACCGGGGGACGCGGTGGCGCCGGGGGGTGCCGACGGGGCGGGTGCGCCGGGCGGGGCCGACGGGCCGGGTCACGGGCTCCAGCCGGGTCACGGGGGCCAGCCGGGTGACGGGGTCCAGCCGGGTGACGCCCCGGAGCGGGCAGCAGGGCCGGAACGGAACCGGGCAGGACGGCCGGACCGGCACCCGGCCCCGTACCCCGGCATCCCACGGACCCCGTACCCCGGCGTCCCGCCGATCCCGATCTGGCTGACCAGGGCGCAGGGCCTGCTCGACCTCGGACTCGGCCGCTACGAACGCGCCCTCCAGCGCTTCGCCGTCCTGACCGGCGGGCCGCACCGCCACCTCATGGTCTCCGTGCACAGCCTGCCCGACCAGGTCGAGGCCGCCGTACGGATCGACCGCGCCGCCGAAGCCGGTCCGGCCGCCGAGCGCTTCACGCTCTGGGCCGAGGCCACCGGAACCGCGTGGGCGGAGGCGGTGGAACTCCGCTGCCGCGCCCTGCTCGCCCCCGACGACACGGAGGCGGAGGAACTCTACGAGCGGGCCCTCGCCGCCCACGAGGGGGACGGCCGCCCGTTCGAGGAGGCCCGCACCCGGCTGCTGTACGGGGAGTGGCTGCGCCGCGCGAAACGCCGGGCCGCCGCCCGGGACGCCCTGACCACGGCGCTGGAGTCCTTCGAGCGCATGCCGGCGGCCGCCTGGGCCGACCGGGCGCGCACGGAGCTGCGGGCCGTCGGTGCCGCCCCGGCGACCCCGTCGCCGAACGCGGACCTCGTGACCCGCCTGACCGCGCAGGAACTGCGGGTGGTCCGGCTCGCGGCGACGGGCCTCAGCAACCGTGACATCGGCGCCCGCCTGTTCCTGAGCCCCCGCACGGTCGGCTACCACCTGTCCAACGCCTACCCGAAGCTCGGCGTGACGTCCCGGGCCGCACTGGGAGCACTGGACCTGACCTGACTCCACGGGCCCGGCCGCACACCCCTCCCCGGCGTCCCACCAGCACCCAGGTACGGCACCCAGGTCATTCGACGGATCCGCCACCCCACCCCCCGTTCGTACGGTTCCCCTGTCCGAGGAACACCTGAACCGAACGGGAGGACTCATGAAGGTCCTGGTACTGGGTGCCACCGGCTACATCGGCTCCGCCGCGGTGTCACGCCTGACCCTGGAGGGCCACGCCGTGGTGCCCCTGGTGAAGAACGCGGCCTCGCTGCACCCGGACGTACCGGTGCGGGTCGGCGACCTGACGGACCCGGCGTCCCTGAGCGCCGCGGTGACCGACGACGTGGACGCGGTGGTGAACCTGGCCACGCCGACCGGCGACGAGGCGGTGGACACCGCGGCCCTCGACGCGCTGCTCGCGCCGCTGCGCGGCACGGGCCGGGCGTTCGTCTACACCAGCGGCGTGTGGGTGCTCGGCGCCACCGGCGACACCCCGGCGACCGAGGACACCGACACCGACCCGATCGCGATCGTCGGCTACCGGCCGAGGATCGAACAGCGGGTCCTGGCCGCCGCCGGGGACGACGTACGGTCCGTGGTCGTACGCCCCGGCATCGCGTACGGCCGGGACGGCGGCATCCCCGGCCTGATGACCGGCTGGGCCCGGGAGCACGGCACGGGCCGCTACGTGGGCCCCGTCTCGACCCGCTGGCCGATGGTCCACGTCGACGACCTCGCCGAGCTGTACGCCCTCGCCCTGACGAAGGCCCAGCCGGGCGACCTCCTCCACGGCGTGGCCTGGGAGTCCGTCCCGGCCGCTGCCGTCGCCGCGGCCGCCGACATCGCCGCCGGCGGCCCCGGCCGAGCCGTGGCCGTACGCCGAAGCCGCCGAGGCGCTCGGATCCCCCTTCGCCGAGGCCCTCGCCCTCGACCAGGTGGTCTCCGGCCGCCGCGCCGTCGAAGAACTCGGCTGGCAACCGACCCGTCCCCACGTCCTCACCGAACTCACCACACCCACCGCCCCCACCGAACTCACCGAACTCACCGAACTCACCGGAGGAACCCGTGCCTGACACCACCGCCCCGACGCCCCCGACGCCCCCGATCTGCCGCGGCTGCGGCACTCAGTACACCGCCCCGCGCCCGGACTGCCCCGTCTGCCTGGACGAGCGCCAGTACGTGGGCCCGGCCGGCCAGCAGTGGACGACCCTCACCGAGCTGCGCGAAGCCGGCCACACCGGCCGCTTCGAGGAGGAGGGCCCCGGCGTCCTCGGCGTCGGCGTCACCCCCCAGTTCGCCATCGGCCAGCGCGCCCTCCTCATCCGCACCGCCGCCGGCAACGTCCTCTGGGACTGCGTGCCCTACCTCGACGACGCCATGGTCCGCGCCGTCGAGGACCTCGGCGGCATCGACCACATCGCCATCAGCCACCCCCACTTCTACTCCTCGATGGTCGAGTGGGCCCACGCCTTCGACGCCCCCGTCCACCTCCACGAAGCCGACCGCTCCTGGGTCGGCCGCCCCGACCCCTCCCTCCACTTCTGGTCCGGCACCACCCACCGCCTCACCGACGAACTCACCCTCATCAACCCCGGCATCCACTTCCCCGGCAGCGCCGTCCTCCACTGGAGCACCGGCGACGGCGCCCTCTTCACCGGCGACGTCATCAACGTCTGCCCGGACAACAACTGGGTCACCTCCATGTACAGCTACCCCAACCACATCCCCGAACGCCCCACCGCCGTCCGCGCCGCCTCCACCCTCCTCTCCACCTACCACTTCGACCGCATCTACGGCGCCTGGTGGCACCGCGTCGTCCCCACCCACGCCAACAAGACCCTCACCCGCTCCCTCGACCGCTACCTCGCTTTCGAGGAATCCCCCACTCCCTGACCCCCTCCCCGGGGGCCTCGTGACACCTGACGACGAGATGGGCCGACTCCACGAGGTGCGTTCCGCCCAGGAGCACCTGGCCTACGTCACCGGAGCCGATCCGGCACACGAGGGCGAAACCCCCGATCTCCTCGGGGTCGTCACGTCGTCACGAGCCTGACAGGCCGTGGGCGTCCATCAAGCGCATCAGGTTCCGTTTCCGCTTCTGGGTGGCGCGCAGGTCGGTGATGTAAGCGGTGAAGTCGTCCGCTGTGCCGAGACGGTGGTGACAGTCGCGGATGCCCAGGAGCAGGCTGACGAGCTGTTCGTAGGCGTGGTTGCCGGTCTCGCGGGTGAGGCGGGCGACCAGGCGGAGGTAGACGGCGAGGGCGTCCGCGGGCCGGGTCGGGCGGGACCGGTCCGCGAGGGTGAGCCACTGGCCGTCGTGGGCGCCGTAATCGTCGGCTGTCCGCCAGGCGGCGTCGACGTCCCCGTCGGCCAGCAGGATGTCGACAAGGACCCGGCCGCCGCACGTGTCCGCCCGTTCGGCATCGGCGCGGAGAGCCGCCAGTGCCTTCTCGCGCTCGGTCGGCCAGCACGCGGCGGCAATGGCCGCGGCACGCAGCTGCTGGTAGGCGAGCAGGGTGCGGCGGGCTGCGAAATGGTCCCGGCGCAGGGTGACGGCGTCGGCGGGCCGGCCGGTCCGGGTGTAGCGGTCGGCGAGGTGGTCGATCAGAGCGGTGTCGACGGTGGCGAGGTCCTCGGTCTCCCGGATGCCGCGCTCGGCCCATTCCAGAGCTTCGACGGTACGGCCGGCGGTGTCGAGCTCGCGGGCGATGAGCAGATGGGTGTGACCGTTCGGCGCGAGGTCGGCGGCGTGCACGGCGATCACCGTGTCGATGTCCCGCCCCGACCTCGCGAGGCGCCGCATCAGGTGCTTCTCGGCCCAACCGGTACGGTTCGCCTGCCACGCCTCGACCGCGTACCGACGCAGGGCGGCCATCCCCCGCTCGCCGAGCAGGTCCTCGTAGTCGAGCGGGTCGACGTCCGTCAGGTCGGCCGCGGCGTCCAGCGCGTGCGTCACCAGCCAGTGCGCGAGTTCCACCAGGTCGGGGCGGGCCGCATGGCAGGCCTCGTGGTGGGCGTCGGCCAGGCCTGCGCCGATCTCCCCAAGTCGGCCGTCGGAGTCATCGACGCTTTCGACCACGGCGGCCAGCATCCCGATCGCCTCCCGGGCCAGAGCCATCGCGTCGGCCGCCCGGCCGGACGCCGTCAGTGACCGGATCGCGCTGACCGCCTGCACGGCCTGGTCGGCATAGGCGCGAACATCGGCGTACTCGACGTAGCCGTACCGGGCAAAAGGGCCACTGTCGAGCAACTCGCGGATACGCGAACGGATACCGGCCACGTCGCCGAGGGCGCTCGCCGCCCGCAGTTCCAGACGCCCCCGCAGGTTCCGGTCCTCGGCCACCTCTTCCCGTACAAGAGCAAGTAGATCGTCCCGTGACATGCCGGCCAGCCAGGCGTCGAGGCCCCGGGTCCGGTCCCGGGCAGCCTTCCGCCGGCGAGGCAGGTCGGCCTCCTGGGCGATCACCGTCAGACCGAGCGCGACCAGGTGCTTGCAGAAGTTGCCCTCCTGCCCGTACGGGCAATCGCACGTGCCCGCCGGCTTTCTGCGCCCGCCCAGAAGCAGCTCCACCTCGTACCGCTCCGTGCCGCGCACCGACGCCCTGACCCAGCCGTCACCGAACTCGACCCCGAACACCGCATCGACGTAAGCGAGTCCACGCTCGAACGAGCGCTCCCCGGCCAGCGCCCTCAACTCCGCTTCCGTAAGACCGCCCACGCCTCTCCGCGCTCCGCTCCGGTTCCGACTCCCCCAACGACCCTCACTCTAAAGGCCGCTCGGCCGACGGGCCCATCCTCGCGTCAGACCGTCAACAACCGATTCTCCGCGGTGCCTCGTGGTGACTCTGACCTCCGACCGCGGCGACCGCTTCCGGGTGGTTCTGGACGAATGCCCTCCGCAGGCACACGCATGCGCCATCGCCCTCATCAAGCGCCAAAAGGGCGAACTCGTCATCGGACGCGAGGTGCGATGGTTCACCCCGGCCGACGGTCCCGGCGTCCAAGACGTCATCTCCCGCGCATACCGACTCGGCACGAAATGGCCCCCGGCCACGTACACCCTCAGGCGCACTCAGCACTCAGCACTCGACCCGCATACGGCCCTACGGCTACTGGGGGGCCACCGTGTCAAGGCATCGCCCGTACACACATAACGCCCATCACGCCCACCCGGAGAAACACCAGGCCAGCGCCCCTACTTCGCCGGCTCCAGAATCGCCACGCACTCCACGTGGTGGGTCATCGGGAAGAGGTCGAAGGCGCGGAGGGTGCGGACCTTGTAGCCGCGGGCGGAGAAGTAGGAGAGGTCGCGGGCGAGGGCGGCGGGGTCGCAGGCGACGTAGGCGATGCGGCGGGCGCCGAGGGCGGCGAGGTGGTGGACGGTCTGCTGGCCGGCGCCGGCGCGCGGGGGGTCGAGGACGATGAGGTCGACCTCGGTGATGCCGGTGCGGGGGAGGACGGACTCGACCTTGCCCTGTTCGACGCGGACGCGGGGGAAGCCGGCGAGGTTGTGGCGGGCGTCCTCGACGGCGCGCTTGCCGGATTCGATGCCGAGGACGGCGCCCTGCTCGCCGACGCGGTCGGCGAGGGCGCCGGCGAAGAGGCCGACGCCGCAGTAGAGGTCGAGGGCGGTGTCGCCCTTGCGCGGGAGGAGGCCCTGCATGACGGCCTTCATGAGGGTGTCGGCGGCCTTGGGGTGGACCTGCCAGAAGCCGCCGTTGCCGACGCGGTGGGTGCGCTCGTCGGCGCGCTCGCGGACGAAGGCGCGGCCGTGGACGCGGTGGACGCCGCCGTCCTTCTCGTCGACGCGGAGGACCGAGACCGGCTTGTCCAGCTCCACCAGGGGGAGGCGGCCGCCGGGCTTCGGGGTCAGGATGACCTGGCGGTCGTTCGAGCCGGAGGCGGCGATGGCCTCGACGGAGGCCATGCCCTCCCAGGTGCGCTTCTCGATGCCGAGCTCGGAGACGCCCTCGGCGGCGATCATGCAGTGGTCGATGACCTCGACCTCGTGGGAGCGGTGCTTGCGCAGGCCGGCGTGCCCCTCGGCGTCGATGGCGTACTGGACGCGGGTGCGCCACTGCGGGACCTCGCCGGCGGGGAGCTTGTCGCCCTCGGCGGGCATGACGGTGCCGTCCCAGCCGGCCTGCTCGGGGGTGAGGCCGGCGAGGCGCAGGAGCTGTTCGGCGATGACCTCGCCCTTGAGGCGGCGCTGGGCGCCGGGCTTGGCGTGCTGCCAGTCGCAGCCGCCGCACTTGCCGGGGCCGGCGAAGGGGCAGGGGGCCTCGACGCGGTCCTTGGAGGGGTCGAGGATGGTGACGGCGTCGGCGCGCAGGAAGCGGGAGGTCTCCTCGCCCTCGGTGACGCGGGCGACGACCCGCTCGCCGGGCAGTGCGTGGCGCACGAAGAGGACGCGGCCGGCGTCCGTACGGGCGATGCAGTGGCCGCCGTGGGCGACCGGGCCGACCTCTACCTCGTACTCCGCCCCGACCAGCGACGTAACAGGGGTGTTCTGCATGACCGGGGACTCCAGAGGAAGTAAGGAGAGGAAGTGAGGAGGGAAGAAGAAGCGAGTGGGCTGCCGTGTGCACGGCAGCCCACCAGTCTAGTTGTTCTTGGCGGCTGGTTCCTTCTGCCGCTTCTCGACGGGGCCGCGGCGGACCGAGCCGGGCGCGTTCCACTCCTGGCGCTTCCTCGCCCGCTTCCTGGCGGCCTCGGAGGACTGGAGCTGGTACGGGACCGAGGTCACCATGACGCCGGGGGTGAAGAGGAGCCGGCCCTTGAGGCGCAGGGCGCTCTGGTTGTGGAGCAGGTGCTCGTACCAGTGGCCGACGACGTACTCGGGGATGTAGACGGAGACGGCGTCGCGCGGGCTCTCGCGGCGGATGTTCTTCACGTACTCGATCACCGGTCGGGTGATCTCGCGGTACGGGGAGTCGAGGATCTTGAGAGGGACGTTGATGCCGCGCTGCTCCCACTCCGCCTTGAGCGCCTTCGTCTCGACCGGGTCGACGTTGACGGTCAGCGCCTCCAGCTCGTTGGCGTGCATGAGCTTGGCGTAGGCGAGGGCGCGCAGGGTGGGCTTGTGGAGCTTGGAGACGAGGACGATGGAGCGGACCCGGGAGGGGCGCACGTACTCGTCGGGGCGTTCCTCGGCGGCGGCGATCTCCGCGGAGACCGAGTCGTAGTGCCGGCGGATCGCGGTCATCGTGCCGTAGAAGATCACCATGCCGAGCAGGGCGACCCAGGCGCCGTGGGTGAACTTGGTGGCGAGGACGACGACGAGGACGAGGCCGGTGAAGAAGGCGCCGAAGGCGTTGATCGCGCGGGATCGGATCATGTGGCGGCGCTTGGCGGGTTCGCGTTCCGTCTTCAGGTGCCGGTTCCAGTGCCGGACCATGCCGATCTGGCTGAGGGTGAAGGAGACGAAGACGCCGACGATGTACAGCTGGATCAGCCGGGTCGAGTCCGCTCCGTAGACCCAGACGAGGAGGGCGGCGGCGCCGGCGAGGAGCACGATGCCGTTGGAGAAGGCGAGGCGGTCGCCGCGGGTGTGCAGCTGGCGCGGCAGGTAGCGGTCCTGGGCGAGGATCGAGCCGAGGAGCGGGAAGCCGTTGTACGCGGTGTTGGCGGCCAGGAAGAGGACGAGCGCGGTGGCGGCGGCGAGGACGACGAAGAAGAACGTTCCGTCGCCGAAGACGGCGGCTGCGACCTGGGAGATGACGGGGTCCTGGACGTAGCTCTCGCCGACCGGCACGCCGTTGTTCAGCAGGTCCTCGGCGGGCTTCTCGGCCATGCGCACGTCGGTGGCCATGGCGAGGAAGATGATGCCGCAGAACATGGTGACGGCCAGGCCGCCCATGAGGGCGAGCGTGGTGGCGGCGTTCTTCGACTTCGGCTTGCGGAAGGCCGGGACGCCGTTGGAGATGGCCTCGACGCCGGTGAGGGCCGCACAGCCGGAGGAGAACGCGCGCAGCAGCAGGAAGACGAGTGCGAAGCCGGCCAGTCCCTGGTGCTCGGGCTTGATCTCGAAGTCGGCGGTGGGCGCCTTCATGGTGTCGCCGAGGACGATGCCCCGGTACGCGCCCCAGAGGATCATGATGAAGACGCCGGCGACGAAGACGTACGTCGGGATTGCGAAGAGGGAGCCCGACTCCTTCACACCGCGCAGGTTCATCACGGTGAGCAGCACGATGACGCCGACCGCGCAGGCCACCTTGTGCTCGACGACGAAGGGGACGGCCGAGCCGAGGTTCTCGATGCCCGAGGAGATCGACACCGCGACGGTCAGGACGTAGTCGACGAGCAGGGCGCTCGCCACGGTGAGTCCGGCCTTCGGCCCCAGGTTGGTGTTGGCGACCTCGTAGTCGCCGCCGCCGCTGGGGTACGCGTGCACGTTCTGTCGGTAGGACGCGACCACCGTGAACATCAGCACGACGACCGCGAGCGCGATCCACGGGCTGAAGTGGTAGGCCGACAGACCGGCGACGGAGAGGACGAGCAGCACCTCGCCGGGTGCGTACGCCACCGAGGACAGCGGGTCGGAGGCGAAGACGGGGAGGGCGATGCGCTTGGAGAGAAGGGTCTCTCCGAGCTTGTCGCTGCGCAGGGCCCGCCCGATCAGGATCCGTTTGGGCACGTCGGTCAGTTTGGACACGGAGAGGATCGTAAGCGTTCGAAAAGAGCCACGCGCACCGGCACCCCCGATCGGCACCGAATCTCCCTGAGTACCACCTCGGATGCGGTCCCGGCCAGCGTTGCCGCATAAGCTCGGACCGGGCAACCCGGCAGGGCGTTGCCCGCCGCGGCCCGGGCGTGTCGGGCGAGGAAAGTTGTGAGCAGGGTGTTTTCGCAGGTCAGCAAGGCGATCAGGAGTGCGGGGTAAGGGGACGTGCACATCGTCATCATGGGCTGCGGGCGAGTGGGAGCCGCTCTCGCGCAGACCCTCGAACAGCAGGGGCACACCGTCGCGGTCGTGGACCAGGACCCGACGGCTTTCCGTCGTCTGGGGTCGGGTTTCGGCGGTCGGCGCGTCACGGGCGTGGGCTTCGACCAGGACACGCTGCGTGAGGCCGGGATCGAGGAGGCCGGTGCCTTCGCCGCGGTGAGCAGCGGCGACAACTCGAACATCATCGCGGCGCGGGTCGCGCGCGAGATGTTCGGCATCGAGAACGTGGCGGCGCGGATCTACGACCCGCGCCGCGCCGAGGTCTACCAGCGCCTCGGGATCCCGACGGTCGCGACGGTCCGCTGGACCGCCGACCAGATGCTGCGCCGGCTGCTGCCCTCCGGCGCGGAGCCGCTGTGGCGTGATCCGAGCGGTGGCGTGCAGCTCGCGGAGGTGCACACCTCTCCGGCGTGGATCGGCCACAAGGTGAGCCGGCTCCAGGAGGAGACGGGCGTCCGCGTCGCCTTCCTCACCCGGCTGGGCGAAGCGGTTCTGCCGACCTCGCAGACGGTGCTCCAGGAAGGTGACCTGGTGCACGTGATGATGCGTACGGACGAGATCGCGAAGGTCGAGGAGGCCTTCGCCGAGGGTCCCGAGGAGGGCGGTCACTGATGCGTGTCGCTATTGCGGGCGCGGGTGCGGTGGGCCGTTCCATCGCGGGCGAGCTGCTGGAGAACGGGCACGAGGTCCTGCTCATCGACAAGGCGCCGACCGCCATCTCGGTGGAGCGGGTGCCGCAGGCGGAGTGGCTGCTCGCCGACGCCTGTGAGATCACCTCGCTCGACGAGGCGGCGCTGCAGCGCTGCAACGTGGTGATCGCGGCGACCGGCGACGACAAGGTGAACCTGGTCGTCTCGCTGCTCGCCAAGACGGAGTACGGCGTGCCGCGCGTGGTCGCCCGGGTGAACAACCCGAAGAACGAGTGGCTGTTCAACGAGTCCTGGGGCGTGGACGTCGCCGTCTCGACGCCGCGTCTCATGTCGGCCCTGGTGGAGGAGGCGGTGAGCGTCGGCGACCTGGTCCGGCTGCTCCGCTTCAGCCACGGCGACGCGAACCTGGTCGAGCTGACGCTCCCGCCGGAGTCGGCCGTCGCCGGTACCGCCGTCGGGGACGTGGCCTGGCCGCAGGACACCTCGCTCGTGACGATCATCCGCGGTTCGCGGGTGCTGACGCCGAGCCCCGAGGAGACCCTGGAGGCCGGCGACGAGCTGCTGTTCGTGGCCGCGCAGGCCCGTGAGGAGCAGCTGGAGGACCTGCTCCAGGTCCGCCGGGAGACTCCCGAGTCCTGATCCGCGCGTACGGGCGTGGTACGTGGAAGGGCCCGGAACCCCTCGGGGTTCCGGGCCCTTCCACGTGCCGGGGCTCAGGCTCCGGGTGGCTCTGCGCACCGGGGCTCAGACCTCCGGGCAGCTCCGCGTGCCGGGGCTCAGGCCTCCGGGTGGCTCTGCGCGGCGGCGGCCTTGCGCTCCTTCTCGGCGCGCTCCTCGGCCTCCATCTCGGCGAAGACGTCGATCGGCGGCGGGGCCTTCGCGAGGAAGACCCAGGTGAGGTAGACCGCGAGCAGGAACGGCGGGATCTTCAGGGCGACGAGGACCCAGCCGAACTTGGTGGTGTCGGCCCACCAGTACATCGGGAAGAGGATCGCGCACTTGCCGAGCAGGATCAGGCCCCAGGCCCAACTGGCCTTGGTGTAGGCCTTCTTGCGGCCCGGGTTGCGGGTGCGCCAGGAGAGGTTCTCCTTGAAGACCGGGCCGAGGATCAGGCCGATCAGGGGCACCCCGGCGAGCGCGGTGACGATGTACGCGAGGGCGAGGCCCAGGGTGTACAGCATGCCCGGCAGGTAGAAGTCCTTGGCGTTGCCCGTCATCATCGCGAAGACGACGCCGAAGGCGACCCCGAAGACGCCGCTGAACGCGTGCTTGACGGTGTCGCGGCGGATCAGCCGGACGGCGACCAGGACCAGCGAGACCGCGAGCGCGGCGATCGCCGAGACGTGCAGGTTCTTGTTGATCGTGAAGATCGTGACGAACAGCAGGCCGGGCACGACCGTCTCGACCATGCCGCGCACGCCGCCGAAGGCCTCGAAGAGCGCGGCCTCGGTCACGGCCCTGTCGGCCTGGGTGTCCTGGTCCGGGGTCGACTGGGCCGCCGTCGGCTTGTCGAGGGACGTCACCGGCTACTCCTGTCCGAGCGGTCGCAGCTCGTATTTGGGGTTGAAGAGGACCCGCCGGCCGTGGCTCATCGAGATCCGGCCGGAGGCGATCAGCTTGCGGCCGGGTTCGATGCCCACGATGGAGCGGCGGCCGAGCCAGACGACGTCGAGCGGTGCCGTGCCGTCGAAGAGTTCGGCCTCCAGCGCGGGTACACCGGCCCGGGGACGCAGCGTGACCGTGCGCAAGGTACCAGTCACCTTGACTATCTGGCGGTCGGAGCAGTCGGAGATACGTGTGCACCCCGACGCTTCGGCGTCCTCCTGGAGCTCCTCCGACTCCAGGTCCTCCGGGGAGGAGGAGAGCCGGTCGAGCATCCGGCGGAACCTGCCGACCGGCTTCTCTGTACGTGGTGCAGCACTCATACAGAAAGCGTACCGGCCACCGCTGCCACCGAGGTCGGGCCCGGACGACCGGTCCGTTCACCGTTCGAAGCGGTACCCCATGCCCGGTTCGGTGACGAAGTGGCGCGGGTGCGAGGGGTCGGCCTCCAGCTTGCGGCGCAGCTGCGCCATGTACACCCGGAGGTAGTTGGTCTCGGTGCCGTACGACGGTCCCCAGACCTCCTGGAGCAGCTGCTTCTGGCTGACCAGGCGGCCGCTGTTGCGGACGAGCACTTCGAGGAGGTGCCACTCGGTGGGGGTGAGCCGGACGTCCCGCCCGTCGCGGTGGACCTTCTTCGCCGCGAGGTCGACGGTGAAGCCGGCGGCCTCGACCACGACGACGCCGTCCTCGGCGCCGCCGACCGGCTCGGCCCTGCGCACGGCCGCGCGCAGCCGGGCGAGGAGCTCGTCCATGCCGAAGGGCTTGGTGACGTAGTCGTCGGCGCCCGCGTCGAGCGCCTCGACCTTCTCGTCGGAGGTCTGGCGGGCCGAGAGGACCAGGATCGGCACCCTCGTCCAGCCGCGCAGGCCCTTGATGACCTCGACTCCGTCCATGTCGGGCAGGCCGAGGTCGAGGACGACGACGTCGGGGTGGCGCTCGGCGGCGAGCTTGAGGGCGGTGGCGCCGTCGGGCGCGGCGTCGACCTCGTACTTCCGCGCCTTGAGGTTGATCACCAGGGCACGGACGATCTGCGGCTCGTCGTCGACCACGAGGACCCGGGTCATGGAGGGGGCCTACCTTCTGCAGAGACCTGCTGTACGGGAACGGGCGCGGGGACGGGGTGTGGTGCGGGGGCGGGGTGGTGCGGATACGGGGACGGGCGCGGGAGCGGATACGGATACGTGCGAGCGGCAGTGGCGCCGGCGCGGGTTCAGGTCACGGCGTGCGCCGGGAGGTCGGCGGGCGGGGCCGGGGGCCCGCCGGGCGCGGCCCGGAGGGTGAGGACCATGGTGAGGCCGCCACCGGGGGTGTCCTCGGCGCCGAGCGTGCCGCCCATGGACTCCACGAAACCGCGGGCCACCGCGAGCCCGAGGCCGACGCCGGAGCCGCGCGGGGCGTCGCCGAAGCGCTGGAAGGGCTCGAAGATGCCGTCCTTGGCCTCGTCGGGCACGCCGGGACCGCGGTCCACGACCCGCAGTTCGACCCGGTCGCCCAGGGTGCTGGCGGCGACGGCGACGGGCACGCCCTCGGGGCTGTACTTGACGGCGTTCTCGACGATGTTGGCGACGGCCCGCTCCAGGAGTCCCTTGTCGACGGCGACCATGGGCAGCGACTCGGGGATGTCGAGCTCGGCGCTGCCGTCGGGGACTCCCCCGAGGGCCATGGGGACGACCTCGTCGAGGTCGACGGTCCGGATCAGGGGGGTGACGGTGCCGGTCTGGAGGCGGGACATGTCGAGGAGGTTGCCGACGAGGTGGTCGAGGCGGTCGGCGCCGGCCTCGATGCCCTCCAGGAGTTCGGCCCGGTCCTGCTCCGACCATTCGACGTCGTCGGAGCGGAGCGAGGAGACGGAGGCCTTGATGCTCGCGAGGGGGGTCCGCAGGTCGTGGCTGACGGCGGCGAGCAGCGACGTGCGGATCTTGTTGCCCTCGGCCTGTTTCCTGGCCTCCTCGGCCTCGCCGACCAGGCGCTGCCGGTCGAGGACTACGGCGGCCTGGGCGGCGAAGGCGCCGAGCACCCGCCGGTCCTCCGCGGGCAGCACCCGGCCGCTGAGGGCGAGGGCCAGGTGGTCGCCGACGGGCATGTCGACGTCGGCGTCATCCGGCCGCGCCGCCGGGTGGGGCCCCACGCTCGCCGCCCGTGTCCACGGCTCGACCTCGTCGACGCGCTCCAGGAGGGCCACCGACTCCATGGAGAAGGTCTCGCGGACCCGTTCGAGGAGGGCGTCCAGGCTGGTCTCGCCGCGCAGCACACTGCCCGCGAGGTAGGAGAGGACCTCGGACTCGGCGCGCAGCCGGGCCGCCTGGTGGGTGCGGCGGGCGGCGAGGTCGACGACCGAGGCGACCGCCATCGCGACGCCGAGGAAGACGGCGATGGCGACGATGTTCTTGGGGTCGGCGACGGTGAGCCGGTGGATCGGCGGGGTGAAGAACCAGTTGAGGAGCAGCGAGCCCGCGACGGCCGAGGCGAGCGCCGGCGCGAACCCGCCGAGGAGGGCCGCGGAGACCGTCAGGGCGAGGAAGAGCAGCATGTCGTTGGCGAGCCCGAGATCGGCGTCGACATGGGTGAGGAGCAGGGCGAGGGCGGCGGGTCCCGCGACGCCGACGACCCAGCCGCCGAGGATGCGGGAGCGGCCGAGCCGGGCGCCGCGCGCGACCGGCAGGCCCCGCCCCTTGGCCACCTCGCCGTGGGTGACGATGTGGACGTCGAGGTCGGTCCCGGAGTCCCGGGCGACGGTCTGGCCGACGCCGGGCCCGAACACGTACTGCCAGGAGTGGCGGCGGCTGGAGCCCAGCACGATCTGGGTGGCGTTGACCCCGCGGGCGAACTCCAGGAGCGCGGAGGGAATGTCGTCGCCGATGACGTGGTGGAACGTGCCGCCGAGGTCCTCGACCAGGGTCCGCTGGACGGCGAGCTCCTTCGGCGAGGCCGAGGTGAGTCCGTCGCTGCGGGCTATGTAGACGGCGAGGACCTCGCCTCCGGCGCCCTTCTCGGCCAGCCGGGTGGCCCGTCTTATCAGGGTGCGTCCCTCGGGTCCGCCGGTCAGGCCGACGACGATCCGCTCCCGTGCCTGCCAGGTCGAGCGGATGTTGTGCTCGCCCCGGTACTGCTGGAGGTACTCGTCGACCCGGTCGGCGGTCCAGAGCAGCGCCAGCTCGCGCAGGGCGGTGAGGTTGCCGGGGCGGAAGTAGTTGGAGAGGGCCGCGTCGACCTTGTCCGAGGTGTAGACGTTGCCGTGGGCCATGCGGCGCCGCAGTGCCTCCGGGCTCATGTCGACCAGCTCGATCTGGTCCGCCCGGCGCACGATCTCGTCGGGGACGGTCTCCCGCTGCCGCACCCCGGTGATCGACTCGACGACGTCCCCGAGCGATTCCAGGTGCTGGATGTTGACCGTCGACACCACGTCGATGCCGGCGGCGAGGAGCTCGGCGACGTCCTGCCACCGCTTGGGGTTCCTGGACCCCGGCACGTTCGTGTGGGCGAGCTCGTCCACCAGGGCGACGGCGGGCCGGCGTGCCAGGACCGCGTCGATGTCCATCTCGGGGAAGGCCGTCCCCCGGTACGCCAGGGTGCGGCGCGGCACCTGCTCCAGGCCGTGCAGCATGACCTCCGTGCGCGGCCGTCCGTGGTGTTCCACGAAGGCCACCACGCAGTCCGTGCCGCGCTCCACCCGCCGGTGCCCCTCGGAGAGCATCGCGTAGGTCTTGCCGACGCCCGGCGCAGCGCCGAGGTAGATCCGAAGCTTGCCGCGTCCCATGGCTCGACCATACGTCCAGCCAAACGGACATTCCGCGCACGGGGAGGGGCCCCGGTGCGGTATTGACGTGATTCTGATGTCGATTCCGTCGGCCCCGGATGTCGAGAACGCCGGACCGGCTCCGACCTCACCGTGACAGTGACCCCGGGCGCCGCCCGGGACGTGACGCGCATCCGAGGAGCACCCCGTGAAGTACATGCTGTTGATGCAGTTCAACGCGCAGAGCCTCGACGTCCCCTCGATCGGGGAGTGGCAGCCGGAGGAGGTCCGGGCGCACATCGCGTTCATGCGGACCACGAACGAGAAGCTGGCGGCGGCGGGCGAGCTGGTCGACGCGCAGGGGCTCGCGATGCCGGAGACGGCGCGGATCGTCCGGGCGGCCGCGGACGGCTCGGCCCTGGTGACCGACGGCCCCTTCGCCGAGACGAAGGAGTTCCTGGCCGGCTGGTGGATCGTCGAGGTCCCCTCCCAGGAGCGGGCCCTGGCCATCGCGGCCGAGGTCTCGGCGGCGCCCGGCCCCGGCGGCGCCCCGATCAACATGCCCATCGAGGTACGCGAGGTCATGTCCGAGCCCCCGGCGGAGCTGGGCGCGGAGGGCTGATCCTCACGGGGCGGGCCCCTCGGGCGGAGGGCTGATCCTCACGGGGCGGACCCTTCGTCCCGGAGGGCTGAGCCTCCCCGGGGCGGACCCCTCGCGCGGAGGGCTGATCCTCCCGGGGCGGGCCCCTCGACGCGGAGGGCTTCCCAGGGCGGGCGGCCCCATCCGGGCCCGCCCGCCCGCCGCGCACGGTCCCTCAGAGCTCGACGATCTCGCCGTCGCTCAGCTCCAGGACCCGGTCGGCCAGGACCAGGAGCTGGGGGTCGTGGGTGGCGACCAGGGCCGTACAGCCCTCGCTGCGGACCACGGCGCGCAGCAGCTGCATGACGGCGAGGCCGGTCTCGGCGTCCAGCTGTCCCGTGGGTTCGTCGGCTATCAGCAGGGCCGGCTTGTTGGCGAGGGCGCGGGCGATGGCGACGCGCTGCTGCTGACCGCCGGAGAGCTCGCCGGGCCGCTGCTCGGCGTGGTCGGCGAGCCCGACGAGGCCGAGGAGCAGGGCGACCCGCTCCTCGCGCTCCTTGGGGTCCGCCTTCCGCAGGCGCATCGGCACGCCGACGTTCTCGGCGGCGGAGAGGATGGGGAGCAGTCCGAAGGACTGGAAGATGAAGCCGATCCGGTCGCGGCGCAGTTCCAGGAGCCCGCTCTCGCCGAGCGTGGAGAGGTCGGTGCCGTCGATGACGATCCGGCCGCCGTCGGCGCTGTCGAGGCCGCCCACCAGGTTGAGCAGGGTCGTCTTGCCGGAGCCCGAGCGGCCCTTGAGCGCGACGAGCTCGCCGCGCGGGATCTCGAAGGAGACACCGCGCAGGGCGTGGACGGCCGCCTCGCCCGTGCCGTACGAACGGCGCAGGTCCTCGACGCGGACCATCGGCAGGGCGGCCGGGTCCTCGGCCACGGCCGTCGCGGACCCCGTGCTGCTCTCACTCACCTGAGTTCCCCCTCCTCGAACATGTGCGCCCGCCAGTATGGTCCGCGGTCGCCCCCACGGCCAGAGCCGGAGGCCGGCCCTGTGGAAAACGCTTGCCGGAACGGCCGGTGGGCCGTTTCCCGTACGAAGGCGTACGGGAAACGGCCCACCGGGCGAAGCAGGGGTGCCCGGCGGAGTCGGGGTGGACTCAGCCGGTCTGAACGAACATGCCCACGGAGTCGGGGTGGACTCCGCCGGTGCGAACGAGCGTGCCCGGCGGAGTCTGGGGAACTCCGCCGTTCGAAACGAGGGTGCTCAGCGGATCTCGGAGATCTCCGGGCCGCGCTGGAGCTGTCCCATGCCGCCGGAGAAGCGGGAGTTCTCCTGCTCCTCCTGCTGCACGCCGTCCGGCACCATCTGCGCGTCGTTCGGCAGCTTGAGCACGATCGGGTCGCGCGGGGCCATCGGGCCGTCGCCGCGGACGACGACGGTGTCCCGGACGATCTGCTCCAGGAGTCCGGCGGCCTCGGGCTGCACGGCGCCCTGCCCGGAGATCACTCCGCGCAGGAACCAGCGGGGTCCGTCGACGCCCACGAAGCGGACCAGCTGCACACCGCGGTTGCCGTCCGGCAGCTGTACGGGCACCTGGGCCCGCAGTTCCCAGCCCAGGGGACCCTCGACCTCATCGATGACACCGCCCTGCTGGACGATGCCCGTGGCGATCTCGTCGCGGACCTCGCCCCAGATGCCCTCGTTCTTGGGGGCGGCGAAGGCCTGCAGCTGTACGGCGCTGTCGCGCAGCACGACGGTGGCGGCGACGATCGCGTCACCGGCCACCTCCACCCGCAGCTCCATGCCCTCGACTCCGGGCACGAACACGCCGCCGAGGTCCACGCGGCCCTCGTCGGGCTTGGCCACCTCGGAGATGTCCCAGGGCCCGTCGGGCCGGGGCGCCGGCGGAAGGTTCACACGGCGCGGGGCCGCGTCGTCCGCGTCCTCGCCGTCCACCGCGTCGACGACCTGCTCGGCCTCGCCCGCCGCGTCCTCGGCGGCACCGCTCTTCTTGCGACGTCCGAACACGTCACTGTCCTTCCCGGTCGGATACGACCGAAGCGTATCGATTCCCACCCGTAGTGCCGTCCACGGCGGCATGACCGCCGGTGGACCCGAAGCCCCCCTCGGCCCGCGCCGAGCCGGGAAGTTCCGCCACCTCGTGGAAGCGCACCTTCTCGACCTGTTGGACGACAAGTTGGGCGATCCTGTCGAATCGTTCGAACCGCACGGTCTCGCGCGGGTCGAGATTGACCACGATCACCTTGATCTCTCCACGGTACCCGGCATCCACCGTCCCCGGGGCATTCACCAGCGCCACTCCGCAGCGGGCCGCGAGACCGGAGCGCGGGTGCACGAAGGCCGCGTACCCGTCCGGCAGGGCGATGGAGACCCCGGTGGGCAGCACGGCGCGCTCGCCGGGGGCGAGCTCGGCGGCCTCGGTGGTCACCAGGTCCGCCCCGGCGTCGCCGGGGTGCCCGTAGGCCGGGATCGGCACCTCCGGGTCCACGCGGCGGATCAGTACGTCGACAGGGTTGCGCATCAGGGGTTCACCTCGAAGGCGCGGGCGCGCCGGACCTGGTCGGGGTCGGACATGGCGGCCTGGATCTCCTCCGGGCGGCCGTTGTCGATGAAGTGGTCGACCTTGACCTCGACGAAGAGGGCGTCGGCGCGGACGGCGACGGGGCCCTCGGGCCCGCCGATCCGGCCGACCGCGGTCGAGAAGATCTTGCGGCCGTGCACGGCGGTGACCGCGGCCTCCAGGTGGAGCACGGTGCCGACGGGGACGGGCCGGACGAAGTCGGTCTCCAGGCGTCCGGTCACGGCGATGACCCGCAGCAGCCAGTTCAGGGAGCCGAGGGTCTCGTCGAGCGCGGTGGCGAGCACGCCGCCGTGCGCGAGGCCGGGGGCGCCCTGGTGGTCGGGGGTCACCGTGAACTCGGCGGTGACGGTCACGCCCTCGCCCGCCCGCGCCTCCAGGTGCAGGCCGTGGGGCTGCCCGCCGCCGCACCCGAAGCAGTACTCGTAGTGCGCACCGAGCAGCTCGCCGGGGGCCGGCGCGTCGGGGTGGCGTACCGGCGGTATGGCGTCGGCCGGCGGGGTGAGGGCGGCAGATGTTGCAGTCACAGGCGCAGACCTTACCCGCGCGGATGGGCGCCGGTCGCGCCGTGCCAAGCTTGGGCGCATGCAGCCTTCCGCACCGTCCCCGACCCCCTCCCCCGCGCCCTCCGCCGCGCCGCGCTTCGACGAGCGGTTGACGGCGCCCCGCTCGTGGTGGGTGATCGCGGGTCTGATCGGTCTCTCCGGCGGCCTGATCATGTTCCCGCTGGGTACGGTCCCGATGCTGGGCGGCCTGATCGTGGCGACGGTCCTCGCCGGGATGGGCGTCTCCTCGTACGGCTCCGCCCGGATCCGGGTGGTGGCCGGTTCGCTGGTGGCGGGCGACGCGCGGATCCCGGTCGCGGCGCTCGGGGCGGCCGAGGCGCTCGACGCGGAGGAGGCGCGCGCCTGGCGCACGCACAAGGCCGACCCGCGCGCCTTCATGCTGATGCGCAGCTACGTGCCCGGGGCGGTACGGGTCGAGGTGACGGACCCGGCGGACCCGACGCCGTACGTGTACCTGTCCAGCCGCGAGCCGGAGGCGCTGGTCGCGGCCCTGGAGGCCGAACGGTCCGGCGCCGAGGACTGACGGCCGGCGGCGTCTCGACCCCAGGGGCCCTTCGGGGCCCCTGGGTCGTCCGTGCCGTCGTCGGGGGCCGTTGCCGACCCGATCGACAACCGGCCCGATCGGCAGGGCGCCCCCTAGAAGCCCAGTTCCTTGGGGTTCTCGGGCTGCTCCAGGGGAGGCAGGTCGCGGAGGGCGTCCCAGGGGATCTGGCGGGCGCGCAGGTCCTTGCGGATGCGGGCGGCGAGCTTCTTGGTGTCGCGGCGGTTCATGACCGCGCCGACGGCGGCGCCGACCATGAAGGGCATCAGGTTCGGCAGGTTGCGCACCATGCGTTTCATGATCTGCTGGCGCAGCTCGCGCTTGAGCTGGCCGCCGAGGGCCGCGTTGACGGTGGTGGGCTTGGTGGGGTCGATGCCCCGCTCCTCGGCCCAGGAGGCCAGGTAGGCCGCCGAGCGCTGGGTGATCCGGCCGGGGGGCCGCAGTCCGTAGACCTCGTGCAGCTCGGCGATGAGCTTGAGTTCCACGGCGGCGACGCCGGTGATCTCGGCCGCCAGTTCGGCCGGCATGGCCGGGGGGACCGGGAGCATGGCCGCGGCGCCGATGCCGGCGCCCACGGTGGAGCTCGCGTTCGCGGCGCCCGTGACGAGCTTGTCCGCGAGCCGTTCGGGGTCGAGCCCGGGGAACTGCTTGCGCAGGGTCGCCAGGTCGCGGACGGGGATCCGCGGGGCGAGGTCGATCAGCCGGTCGGCGAGATAGCCGATGCCGGCCTTGGCGCTGTCGCCGCTGCGTCGCACGCCCTGTGCGACGCCGCGCCGGACGGCGTCGATCCGTTCGGAATCGATCCTGATCTTGTCGAGCCGGGCCCGCGCGGGGTCGGCGAGGCGCTTGACGGCGCCGAGGCGTCCGTCCTGCCGCGCCACGTCGTGCCCGCCGGTCCGTCCCGCCTCCTGCTCCGCCGGCGCTGCCGGGTCGGACTCGGCCGCCGCCTCGAGCGAGGCCGCGAGGCCTCGCTCGTCGTCACGTGCGCCGAGGGAGGGCAGGGATGCGGCCTGCACGGCTTCGGGAGCCTCCTGGGCACCCTCTGCCGGGCCTGAGCCGCCCTTGTACGCCTCACGGCTCCCGGGGAGCCGCAGACGCCGCTTCCGGGACGGGGTGTCGCCTGCCACGGCCGGGCGACCTCAGTCGCAGTCGCGGCAGATCGGCTGGCCGTTCTTCTCCCTGGCCAGCTGGCTGCGGTGGTGCACGAGGAAGCAGCTCATGCAGGTGAACTCGTCGGCCTGCTTGGGCAGGACCCGGACGGCCAGCTCCTCGTTCGAGAGGTCGGCGCCGGGAAGCTCCAGGCCTTCGGCGGCCTCGAACTCGTCGACGTCGACGGTCGAGGTCGACTTGTCGTTCCGGCGGGCCTTCAGTTCCTCAAGGCTGTCCGAGTCGACGTCGTCGTCGGTCTTGCGTGGGGTGTCGTAATCCGTTGCCATGTCGCTCTCCCCCTCTGGGTGGTTGCGGTGTCTCCAGCGCACGTAACGCGTGAGAGGTCGGACTTGTGCCCGACCTGAGGCGGAGATTTTGCCTCACATCAAGGTCTGTTACTCAATCGACACCCGTCGCACGCTCTCGCGAGTGATCGGCTTCGGGTGGCGAACCGGACCGTACACGGTCCTCCGGGCGCCCTACACAGGCGCCACCCCGTGTACTTCCCGTCATTCCGGGCCCCGGAAACCCGGACTTTTCCTGGTTTTCCGAGGGATTTCTCGGTCACGGAGAGTGGAGGTCCGGACACCCCCTCCTGTGATCGATCACACATGAGCGTCTCAGAATCAGGGCCCCGGAATTCCGCGCAAAGCGAACGGAACCGGTCGGCTCGTGCAGTGTGTCAGATCGGCAGAGTGACACGCATCACGAGACCTCCGCCCTCGCGGGGCTCCGCGATGATACGGCCGCCGTGGGCGCGGGCCACGGATCTGGCGATCGACAGGCCGAGACCGACCCCCTTGTCGCTGCCGGTCCGCTCCTGGCGGAGCCTGCGGAACGGCTCGAAGAGGTTGTCGATCTCGTACGCGGGAACGATCGGCCCCGTGTTCGAGATGACCAGGACCGCCTGGCCGTGCTCGGTCTCCGTCGAGACCTCCACCCAGCCGTCGTCCGGCACGTTGTACCGCACGGCGTTCTGGAGCAGGTTCAGCGCGATCCGCTCCAGCAGGACGCCGTTGCCCTGGACGACCGCGGGACCCAGCTCGCGCCGGATCTCCACGCCCTTGGCCACGGCCTCGGCGTGCGTCTGGTCGATCGCCCGGGAGGCGACCTCGGCGAGGTCGACCGCCTTGCGCTCGATGATCTGGTTGTCGCTCCGGGCGAGCAGCAGCAGGCCCTCGACGAGCTGCTCGCTGCGCTCGTTGGTGGCGAGCAGCGTCTTGCCCAGCTGCTGGAGCGCCACGGGCGCCTCGGGGTCCGAGACGTGGATCTCCAGCAGGGTGCGGTTGATCGCGAGCGGGGTCCGCAGCTCGTGCGAGGCGTTGGCGACGAACCGCTGCTGCGCGGTGAAGGCCCGCTCCAGGCGCTCCAGCATCTCGTCGAAGGTGTCGGCGAGCTCCTTGAGCTCGTCGTCGGGGCCGTCCAGCTCGATCCGCCGGGCCAGGTCGGAGCCGGCCACCTGGCGGGCGGTGCGGGTGATCCGGCCGAGCGGCGAGAGCACCCGTCCCGCCATGGCGTAGCCGAAGGCGAAGGCGATGATGCTCAGGCCGAGCAGGGCGAACAGGGAGCGGCGCAGGAGGTCGTCGAGGGCCAGGTCGCTCTGGTGGCGCAGGCAGACCGAGACGGCGTCGTTAAACTGCTCGCCGGTGCCCGTGTTGGGCAGCTGGCACCAGGAGGTGGTCGGCTGCACCTCACCCTTGACGATCTTGAACGGCAGCTGGGCCGCGCTGTCGCTGAGCGCCTGCGCCGTGAAGAGGTAGATGATCGACAGCAGCAGGATGCCCGCGATGAGGAACATCCCGCCGTACAGCAGCGTGAGCCGTATCCGGATGGTCGGGCGCAGCAGCGGCCTGACCGGGTCCCGGGGGTCCCAGGTCGGTTTCGGTGGCGCCTGCGGGTGGGGCGCCGGTGTGGTGGCCATCAGGTCAGATCCGGTACCCGGAGCCGGGCACGGTGACGATGACCGGCGGCTCGCCGAGCTTGCGGCGCAGGGTCATGACGGTGACGCGCACCACGTTGGTGAAGGGGTCGGTGTTCTCGTCCCAGGCCTTCTCCAGGAGCTGCTCGGCCGAGACGACGGCGCCCTCGCTGCGCATGAGGACCTCCAGGACGGCGAACTCCTTGGGCGCGAGCTGGACCTCCTTGCCCTCGCGGAAGACCTCGCGGCGGTTCGGGTCGAGCTTGATGCCGGCGCGCTCCAGGACGGGCGGGAGCGGCACGGTCGTCCGCCGGCCGAGGGCGCGCACGCGCGCGGTGAGCTCGGTGAAGGCGAAGGGCTTGGGGAGGTAGTCGTCCGCGCCGAGCTCCAGGCCCTCCACGCGGTCGCTGACGTCGCCGGAGGCGGTGAGCATCAGGACGCGGGTGGGCATGCCCAGCTCGACGATCTTGCGGCAGACGTCGTCGCCGTGGACGAGCGGGAGGTCGCGGTCGAGGACGACGACGTCATAGTCGTTGACGCCGACCCGCTCCAGGGCGGCGGCGCCGTCGTACACGACGTCGACGGCCATGGCCTCCCGGCGCAGTCCGGTGGCCACCGCATCGGCGAGCAGCTGCTCGTCCTCGACGACGAGTACGCGCACGTCGTTCTTCCTTCCCGTCGAGCCGCTGTCCGGGGTGGGGACCGGCTGGATTCCGCGCACTGACTGTGCGTGTCCATCCTGCCCCGTACGCGCGTAAACCGGCTGTAAGGCGGTCGTGCGGGCGCCGGGGGCGGGTGGGTGGTGAGCGGGGGGCGCGCGGCAGGGCGCGAAGAATTCACCTGATTCACGGGCCAGTTGAGGTTTCTGTGAGGAAGGGGCTGGGGAGGACGACTGCACACCCCGTGATCACGCCCTGTATGTGGCGCGCGCCACCTGACGCTCCCTGTCCCCCAGGGGCCACAGTGTGTGATCCACCCACCCTCGGCACACCCCCGTGCCACCGGACCCACGACGAGGGGGCGCACGATGGACGCTTTCACCGCAGGACTGCTGCACCGCATCAGGACCACGCAGACGGACCTCACGCGAGCTCGTGAGACGGGCGACGACTACCTGGCGGACGTCGAGCAGGCGGAGCTGGACGACCTGCACCGCCTGGCCGCCGAGCACGGCGTGGAGGTCGCCGCGCCGGGCGTCTGACCCGTCTCCACCGACCGACCCGCAATCACGCCCGTGCACGCACGAGGGCCCCGGCGCCGCTCCCGGCTCCGGGGCCCTCGTGCGTCCGCCTCGCGGCCGCGCTAGTCGTGCCAGGCCCCCAGCTCCTCCAGGAGCTCCTGGAGGAGCCCGAAGAGCCCGGGGGAGGCCGCGAGGGTCAGTTCCCCGGACGCCGGCTCCCCGGGGCGGCCGCCGGTCAGGGCGCCCGCCTCGCGGGCGATGAGCGCCCCGGCGGCGAGGTCCCAGGGGTTGAGCCCGCGCTCGTAGTACGCGTCGAGGCGGCCGGCCGCGACGTCGCAGAGGTCGATGGCGGCCGAGCCGCCGCGGCGGATGTCGCGGACCATCGGGATCACGTGCCGGGCGACGTCCGCCTGGTGGGCGCGGCGGGCCTGGACGTACCCGAAGCCGGTGCCGAGGAGGGCCTGGTCGAGCGTGGGCGAGGGGCGCGCGGCGAGGCGCCGGTCCCCCTCGTACGCCCCGCCGCCGAGGACCGCGCGGTAGGTCTCGCCGCGCATCGGTGCCTCGACCACGCCGACCACGGTCTCGCCGTCGCGTTCGGCGGCGATGGAGACGGCCCAGGTGGGCAGGCCGTACAGGTAGTTCACGGTGCCGTCGAGCGGGTCGATGACCCAGCGGATCCCGCTGGTGCCGGGGGTGGCGGCGCCCTCCTCGCCGAGGAGACCGTCCTGGGGCCGGTGCTCGGCGAGGAAGCCGGTGATCAGCTTCTCGGCGGCGATGTCCATCTCGGTGACCACGTCGATGGCGCTGGACTTGGTCTTCGCCACCGCGAGGTCGTCCGGGCGGCCGTCGCGCAGGAGGGCGCCGGCCCGCCGCGCGGCCTCCAGGGCGAGGTCGAGCAGTTCGGTGAGCAGGGGGTCGGTCACGCTGTCTCCTTACGCGTACGGGCTGTCGGCTCCGGCGGCGGCCGGCCGTTCGGCCCTGGCGGGGCAGCAGCCGATCGGGCACAGGTCGTGGGAGGCCCCGAGGGCGCCGAGGGCGCACCGCTCGGTGCGGATCCCCCGCTCGCGGGCGGCCCGCTCCAGGACGAGCTCGCGGACGGCCGCGGCGAAGCGGGGGTCGGCGCCGACGGTGGCGGAGCGCCGGACGGGCAGGCCGAGCTCGGCCGCCTTCGCCGTGGCCTCGGTGTCGAGGTCGTACAGGACCTCCATGTGGTCCGAGACGAAGCCGATCGGGACCATGACGGCGGCGGGAACCCCGGCGCCGTGCAGCTCCTCCAGGTGGTCGCAGATGTCGGGCTCCAGCCACGGGACGTGGGGGGCGCCGCTGCGGGACTGGTAGACGAGCCT
>NZ_JBIVPA010000011.1:0-337701 GCF_044754405.1 Streptomyces sp. NPDC093089 | reverse complement strand
CGGGCACGTGCACCGCGTGCAGGTCGTTCGCCACCAGCGCGTCCAGCGCCTCCTGCGGGAACCGGCCCTCCTCGTCCACCGCCGCCGCGAACGGAACGATCTTCGCCTCCGCGAGCGCGCGCACCGACTCCCGGAGCATGTCGTGCTCCTCGGAGGGCCGATACAGGTCGAAGTCCTTGCCCATGATGTGGTCCCCTAGACGCTTGTGGCACTGAGTACCCTCAGCAAAACACACTCAGTGCCACGATGCCAGAGCGCCCCGACGCTGTTCTGCGTCGGGGCGCCAAAGGGACCGTCCGGTCGGTTCTGTCAACCGTGCGTGTCGGCGGAATCCCGCTCCCGGAGGAGCACCTGCTCCTCGTACTCGGCGGCCAGCTGCCCCACGCGGCCCTCGGTCAGATCGAGACTGGTCAGCAGGGCGGGCGTGCAGATGCTCGGCATGAAGTGCTGGAGGAGGACGGAGACCCGGTGTGCCAGGTCTTCGCGGTCGCAGAGGATCTGGGACATCGCCTGCACCCCGGAGAAGGCGCCGCAGAACAGCCTGGCCGTGTCCGCCGCGTCCACGTGCACGAGGAGCTCGCCCCGCGCGTGCGAGGCCGTCAGGATCGCCGAGACCTCGTCGATCCACGCCTGGAAGGCGCCGACCCGGTCGACCCCGGTGGCCCCGGTGTCAAGGGCCAGGCCCACGCTGGCGCGCACCAGGGCGTCGTGCTGCAGACGGTGGGTGAGCAGGAAGCACTGGTCCGCGAGCTCCTGGAGCTTGATCGTCCTCGGGGGCAGCGGCACGTCCAGCATCTGCGCATCGAGCACGCCGAGGGCCACTTCTTCCTTGGAGGCGAAGTGGAAGTACAGTGCTCCCTTGGTCACGCCGGCGCGCACCAGGATTTCCCCGATGGTCGTCCGCTCGTAACCGCGCTCCGCGAACACGGTCGCGGCCGCCTCCAGGATCGCCCGTCGGGTCTTGATTGCACGCGCTTGCTGCGCCAAGGCGCCTCCTGCCGTCTGTGCTCAACGTGTGACGTGAAGCATTGAAAAGAAAACCGGGCTGTACGTATTCTATCCAGGGCGGACATACCGCCCAGGGGCGCGGGGACGCAAGGGGCATCCATGGATCAGAACGGTCGCGGAGCAGCGGCGCGCGTCCCCGGGGAGTTCGTACACCGAGCCGACCCGGCGGACATCATCCCCACGGGCTGGACACAGCTGCGGGAAGACCGGTTCTCCGTTACGGCCCACTGGCCCGCCGCACATCCCTTCTTCTCTCCGGTGGCAGGGGACCGTCACGACCCCGTGCTGGTGGCCGAGACGATACGTCAGGCCACCATGCTCGTGGCTCACGCCGAGCTGGGGGTACCCGTGGAGGACCAGTTCGTCATGTGGGGCCTCCACTACACCGCCGATCCGGACGCGCTCGCCGTGGACGGCCTCTCCTCCGACATCGCCCTCGACGTCGTCTGCGTCGAGCTCGGCAACCGCGGCGGCAGGCTCGGGAACCTGCGCACCCACGTGGTCCTCACCCGCGACGGCCGGCGCCTCGCCACCGGCGGCGCCCTGGCCCGCGCCACCTCCGCCCAGGCCTACCGTCGGATCCGCGGCGAGCGGATGGCCGCGCTCGGCAGGCCCGTCCCGCTGATCCCGGGCGTGGACCCGCACCTCGTCGGCCGCGAGCACGCCAAGGACGTCGTCCTGGCGCCCGGCACCAGGCCCGGCCAGTGGCAGCTGCGGGTCAACACCGGGCACCCCACACTCTTCCGGCGCCCGAACGACCACATACCGGGGATGCTGCTCCTGGAGGCGGCCCGGCAGGCGGCGGCCGTGACCGTCGGCGCCGACGCGTACCTGCCCGCCGGCATGGAGGTCTCCTTCTCGCGGTACGCCGAACTCGACAGCCCCTGCTGGATCGAGGCCGAGACCGTGCCCGGCTCCGACCCCTCCGTGTCCACCGTCCGGATCGAGGGCAGGCAGGACGGCCGGTCCGTCTTCGTCGCCACCCTCGCCTCCCCGGCCGGGGCCCTGGCGGTGGCCGCCGGCGGCCTCGACGGCCGGCTGGCGTCCTGACGGGAGCGACGTGCCCCGCATCCTGATCACCGGGTCGACCGGATTCATCGGCGGCCGGGTGGCGGCGACGGCCGCGGCGCTGCCGGACGTCGGGCACCTCAGGCTGCTCGCCCGCCGCCCGCTTCCACCGGCTGCGCCGGCACCGGCGACCGGTGCGGCGCTCCGGCCGGCCGGCGGGTCCGCCGGACAGGAACGGAACCAGGACGGCCGACCGGATTTCGAGACCGTCGTCGGCGACCTCCGTGACCCCGCGTCACTCCATCGGGCCTGCGCGGGAGTCGACGTCCTGATCCACTGCGCCTCGGCGATCGGAGCGGACGAGGAGACGGCCCGCTCGGTCAACGACGAGGGCACCCGGGCTCTGGTCGACGCCGCCGTACGCGCCGGGGTGACCCGGATCGTCGCCCTGAGCACCGCCTCGGTCCACGGCCGCGGCCCCTTCCGGGCCGCCGCCCCCGGCACCCTCCCGCTCGCCCCCGGCTCGACGACGAGCCGCACCCGGGCGGCGGGCGAGCGGCACGTCCTGGCCGCGGGCGGAGCCGTCCTGCGACCGCACCTCGTCTACGGCGTGGGCGACCGGCAGCTGGTGCCCGGTCTGGTCCGGCTGCTCGCCGAGCTGCCCGGCCCCCTCGACGCGGGTGCCTCCCTGCACTCCGTGACTGGGGTCGACGGCCTGGCCCGCGCCCTGCTCGGCGCGGCGCTGTCGGAGCGGGCGCCGGCGGGCGCGTACTACGTCGCCCATCCCGAACCGGTGCCGGTGGCGGAACTGCTCGCGCCCTGCGAGGCCCTCCTCGCCGGCCGCGCGGGCCCGCCCCGGGGCCCCGCCGTGGGCATCGCCGAGGCCCGCGCGCTCCTTGCCGACGTGCCCTTCGCGCTGCACCACCTCGCCATGCTCGCCACCGACCACTGGTTCGACGACGACCGCCCCCGGCGGGAATGGGCCCACGATCCCGGGCCGAACTACACCACGGGGATCGCCGCCCCCATGAACTGGTACCGGGAGTTCCTGAGCGAGGCCTGACCGGCCCGGTCGGCAGCGGCCGCCCCGGGATTCGGCCGGCGGGGGCGGACGCCGGACCCGGCCGGCGGGGGTCGCCCCGTGTCCCGGTCGGCGAGGCCGGACCGGGACCCCGCCGACCGACAGGTAGTTGACGGAACGTCAGCCGACCGGGACCGCGGTGCCCGCCGGTTCCAGGTCCGCGAGCGCCGAGGGCCCCGCGAGCAGCGGCAGGAGGGTCTCCCAGAGGCCGGTGACCGTGCGCGGGGACAGCCATTCGTCGTTGTCGCGGCCGAGGGCCTCAAGGCCGACGGTGGCGGCCACGACGGTCCGGGCGAGGTCCAGCTGGCGGCCCGGACCGGAGGCGAGGAGTCCCTCGTCGGCGGCTTCCGAGATGCGCTGCTGCACGCAGCTCTGCCACTCCTGACGCAGATTCAACTCCGTGCGCCGGTCGTCGGCGCAGCTGAGCCGGAAGCCCGCGCGGACGACGACGTCACCGCGCAGCAGCCGGGCCAGCGCGTGCACGGTGTCGGCGAGGTTCTGCAGCGCGTTCGACGGCCGCCGGTAGGTGACCCGGGCCGCGCGGCGCAGTCGCGAGGCCGCCTCCGACTCGACGGCGGCCGCGACCGCCGCCTTGTTCTCGAAATGGAAATGAAGTGCCCCGGGGCTCACGCCCGCACCGGAGCTGATCACCGACAGCGTGGCCAAGTCGTAGCCCCGGCGGTCGAATTCGCCGGCCGCCGACTTGATCAGCGCGTCACGGGTCCGCGCGGCCCGCTCTTGTTTGGTCACCCATCGCTCCGTAGCACCCTGCGGCGCGGCCCGCGCCGCGTAGCGCCGATGCCGCTCGACAACTCATAACAGACTGCTTGGTATTGTAAGAGGCTTTCGCGTCCGCCACGGAACTTTCACGATCATGGGGTGGCGGTCGACGCCGCCGCACCCCTCCCCGTTCCGGTGCCGGGCGGACCCAGCGGGACCCGACCCGTGGCCCGCCCCTGCTCGTCGAGGAGCCAGCCCATGCGCTTGGGGGTGTGGAGCGCCACGGTCCGGTCCTGGACCACGAGACCGGGGAACCGCTCGGCGAGCAGCGCCTCGAACGGGTCCACGGCGCCGAGGCCGTGCAGCCAGACCAGGACGAGCAGGTTGTACGGACCGCTCACCGACACGCACATCCGCACCTGTTCAAGACGGGCCAGGGCGTTGCCCGTCCGCTCCAGCAGGGCGTGCGGCACCGACGTCCGGTAGATCACCATCGTGGAGAGCCCGGCCAGCGGGTGCGCCAGGTCGCAGCGCAGCGAGATGTCGCCGTCGCGGATCATCCGCTGGAGCCGGCGCCGGGCCGTGTGCTCGCTCATGCCCGTCCGCGCGCCGAGCTCCGCGTACCCCAGCCGCCCGTCGCCGCCGAGCGCGGTGAGGATCGCCTGGTCCTGCGGCGCGGGCCGCTCGTGGAGGTGCGTGCTGTACGTCCGGGGCCGGGCGCTGCGCGGCTCGCCGAGCCCGGCCCGCTCCACCGGGTTCATCGCCCGCATCCGCCAGTCGCGCCCCTCCCCGTACAGGGTGATGCCGACCCTCGTCCGCGTGGAGCGGACCCCGCGCAGACCGCCGATCGTCCCGTGCACCGCGCGCCCCAGGGACGGCAGGTCGGCGGCGGCGACGGAGAGGAAGAGGTCGAAGTCCCCGGCGGTCTCGTCGACGCTGAACACCCACGGCAGCGCCGTGACCTCGGCGCTCACCCGGTCGAAGGCGCGCGGCCGGCACCGCACCTCGACGTAGGCGACGGTGGCCGTCTTCGCCGCGTCGTACGCGGTGACCCAGGCGAGGCCCTCGGCGCGGAGCCGTTCGAACCGGCGGGCAGCCGTCGTCGCGCTCACGCCGAGCGCCTGCCCGATCCGGGTCCAGGGGGCCCGCGGGGCGGCCTGGAGCGCGTCGACCAGGGCGAGGTCCAGCTCGGAGAACCCCGTGGGGGACCCCTCGGTGAGGGAATCCTGCGCAGGACCGACGATCCCGATGGATTCCGGCGTTTCGAGGGGGATCTCGCTCATGGACCGGATCGTAGGGGCACTTCGGGCCGACGACCAGTTTCGGCCACCGGCAGAGGAGTACCGTGCCTGCTCCGACCCTTCCCGCACCCCCGGCGGCACCGCCCGCGCACCGCCGAGCCGTCCGGCTCACCGTCGTCCTGCTCTTCGCGGCCTGGCTGGTCGACTACGCCGACCGGCTCGTGATCAATCTGGTCCTGCCGTCCATCGGCGCCGAGTTCGACCTCGACCGCGCCTCGCAGGGCCTCGTCGTCTCCGCCTTCTTCCTCGCCTACGCGCTCTGCCAGATCCCCGGCGGCCTGCTCGCCGACCGGTTCGGCGGCCGACGGGTGACCCTCTGGGCGCTGCTCTCCTGGTCGGTCTTCACCGCGCTCACCGGCTTCGCCTGGTCCTTCGCGGTCCTGCTCGCCCTCCGCTTCGCCTTCGGCGTCGCCGAGGGCGTCTTCCCGCCCGCCTCCATGAAGGTCCTCGTCGAGCGCACCAGGCCCGAGGAGCGCATGAGCGCCAACGGCACGATCATGAGCTCCAACGCCCTCGCGGCCGTCGTCACCCCGCTGGCCGTCGCCCCGCTCGTCGCCGCCTTCGGCTGGCGCTCCGCCTTCTGGTCCACCGCCGCCCTCGGCATCCTCGCCCTGGTCGCCGTACGCCTCTGGCTCCCGGCGCCGCTGCAGCGGACGGAGGGCCCCGCCGCCGAGGCGGACGAGTCCGGGCTCCGCACCGGGGGAGCCGCCGAAGGCCCCGCTCCCCGGCCCGCCCTCCGTGCCGTCCTGCGCAAGGGCGTCCTGTGGCGCTTCGCGCTCATGATGTTCGGCTACAACACCATCGTCTGGGGCCTGAACACCTGGGTCCCGTCGTACCTCGCCGAGGAGCACGGGGTCTCCCTCGCGTCGGCGGGCGCCCTCCTCGCCGTGCCCGCCCTGGGCGCCGCCGTCGCCACCGTCCTCGGCGGCCGGCTCTCCGACCGGCTCGGCGGCCACCACCGCCGGATCATCGTGCCGGGCATGGGGGTCGCCGCCGTCGCCCTGCTCCTGATGGCGAACACGCCCTCGCTCGCCGGCTTCGTCGTGTTCGGCACCGTCGCCGTGTTCGCCGCCTCCCTCGCGTACATGCCGATCTTCGCCGTCCCCCTCGCCGGCCTCACCCCGGCGTACGTGGGCGTGGGCAGCGCCGTGATCATCCTCGGCGGGCAGGTAGCCGGCATGGTCGCCCCGCCCGTCATGGGCGCGCTCGCCGACGCCTTCTCCTTCCGGGTCGCCTTCGGCTTCCTCGTCCTCGGCGCGGCCGTCGCCGCCGTCATGGCCTGCCTGACCCCGCAGGACGCCGAGGCCTTCCGCGCCGCCGCCGACCGCACCCCCCGACACCCGAGCCCCGCAAAGGAATCCGCATGACCGCCGTGCCGCCCCTCGACGCCCTGCTCGCCGCGCCGCTGGCCTCGCCCCTCGCTCCTCTCCTCGCCGGTCTCGACGAGCGGATGCCCGGGCTCGTCGCGCTCTACGAGGACCTGCACGCCCACCCCGAACTGTCCTTCCAGGAGGTCCGTACGGCCGGGATCGTCGCCGCGCGGCTGCGCGAGCAGGGCTGGGAGGTCACCGAGGGCGTCGGGCGGACGGGCGTGGTCGGCGTCCTCGTCAACGGACCCGGGCCCGTCGTGCTGCTCCGCGCCGACATGGACGCCCTTCCCGTCAGGGAGGAGACCGGACTTCCCTATGCGTCCACCGCCACCGGCACAGACCCGGAAGGCAACGAGGTGCCCGTCATGCACGCCTGCGGGCACGACGTGCACGTCACCTGCCTGCTCGGCGCCACCGGCCAGCTCGCCGCCCACCGCGACACCTGGCACGGCACCGTCGTCGCCGTCTTCCAGCCGGCCGAGGAGGTCGGCGGCGCGCCCGCCATGATCGAGGACGGCTTCCTCGACCGCTTCCCGCGCGCCGAGGTCTGCCTCGGCCAGCACGTGGCCCCCGCCCCGGTCGGCTTCTTCGGCACCCGGCCCGGTCCGCTGATGGCCGCCTCCGACAGTCTCCGGGTGACCCTCTTCGGGCGCGGCGGGCACGGTTCGTCGCCGGAGACGGCCGTCGACCCGGTGGTGATGGCCGCCGCTGTCGTCATGCGGCTCCAGACCGTCGTGTCCCGGGAGATCGGCGCCTCGCAGACCGCGGTCGTCACCGTGGGCTCGCTGCACGCCGGGACGAAGGAGAACATCATCCCGGACACCGCCGAACTGCGGATCAACATCCGCTCGACGACCCCGACCGTACGGGACCGGATCCTGGCAGCCGTCGAGCGCATCGTGCGCGCCGAGGCCGCCGCGTCGGGCGCCCCCGAGGAGCCCGAGATCATCCCGTTCAACGCCTTCCCCGTCACGGTGAACGAGCCGGGGGCGACCGCCGTCGTGCACGCCTCCCTCGCCGAAGTCCTCGGCGGGGGAAGGGTCTTCACGCTCCCTCAGGTCATCACCGGCAGCGAGGACTTCGGCGTCTTCGGGACCGCGCTCGGCGTCCCCTCGGTCTTCTGGCACTTCGGCGGCGCCGATCCCGCCCTGTATGCGGACGTCGACCCCGACTCCCTCCTGGAGGACGGCCTCCCCGCCACCGTGCCGGCCAACCACTCGCCGCACTTCGCCCCGGTCCCCGGGCCGACGATCCCCCTCGGCGTCACCGCGCTGCTCGCGGCCGCCGCCCCCTGGCTGCGGAACGAGGCCCCCGGAGTCCGCTGACGCCCGGTGGATAAGGTGGGGCCACGATGACACGATTCCGCGAGAGTGTTCGGTCCCTGCTGCGGGAGCAGGTGCTCGACGGCGCCCACCGCCTCGTCGCCGCCGAGGGGTGGGGCGGCCTCCGCATGACCTCCATCGCGCGGGCCGCCGGCATCAGCCGCCAGACGCTCTACAACGAGTTCGGGTCCAAGGAGGCCATCGGCAAGGCCCTCGTCCAGCGCGAGCTGGAGGGCTTCCTGCTCGGCATCCAGCGCGAACTCGACGCCCACCGGGGCGACCTGGAGGCCGCCGCGGCCGCCGGTGTCGGCTACACGCTCCAGCAGGCCCTGGACAACCCTCTCGTCAAGGGCGTCCTGCTGGCGGCCCGGGGCGGCGAGGACGACCTCCTCGCCTACCTCACCACCCGCCCCGAACCGGTCTTCGGCACTGCCATGACCATGCTCGACGCCTACGCGGTCGAGGCGTGGCCCGACGTGGACGAGGAGTCGCGCGCTCTCGCCGTCGAGACCATCGTCCGCCTCACCGTCAGCCACATCGTCCAGCCGGTCGCGTCCCCGGACGAGTCCGCCCGCCGCATCGCCCGCGTCACGGCGCGGATCGCGTACCCGGGCGGCCGCGCCTGACGGGTCCGCCCGCCGCGCCGGACGACGGAAGCTCGGGCAGGACGAGCGCCCGGGCGAAGGGGACGCCGGTGCGCGCCGCGTACGTCATGCGCTCGCGGACCTCGCGCAGGGTCCTGGGCCGGTAGCCCGGGCCGCCGAAGCAGCAGTCCTTGGGGAACCGGACGCCGGCGTGGAGGAGTACCGACAGCGTGCGCCAGGCCTCCGTGTCCCGCCGCCGGGGCGCGGCGAACGCCGATCCGACGTGGACGAGGTCCTTGGCGCAGCGGGGGCAGACCCGCCGCCGGTCGGCGTCGGGAAGCTGCTTGTACGAGGCACGGCACGGCAGGCACACGTAAGACGTCTTCGGAGGGGGCACGGGGCCAGCGTAGGCATCGCCCGCGCGGGGCTTCCACGGGTTTACGGGGAGCGGGCTTCCACGGGTCTGCCGGGAGCGGGCTTCCGCGGGTTCACCGGTATCGGGATGCCGTGGAGCGGTCGGCGAGGCCCGGTGCCGGACACGGGGGATAGCCGGCACCAGGCCTCTGTTGAAGATTGTACGAGGTCGTGGGGGGCCGCTGTCCAGCGGGGCTCCCGGCCCGGATGGCGAAGGGCGGGCGCACGGGGTACATGTCCTCTGGGGGGGGGCATCGCCGGTGACGACAGGGAGGCCGCCGTGGAAGGCAGAAGCACAGGGTTCGTCCACTCCTTCAACCGCCTCGGCGGATACGGGTTCGTCGTCCCCGTGGGCTCCGAGGAGCAGGTCTACTTCAGCGCCGAGGACATCGAGGGCGGGGAGCGGAGCCTTTCGGAGGGGCAGCAGGTCACCTTCGTCCTGGTGCTCGGGGAGGGCCGCTTCGAGGCGAAGGAGCTGCGCGTCTGACGCCGCCGGGGCTGCCTACGATGGGCCCATGTCCGAACGAGTGGAACCCGCGGCCGCCTCCCACGCGCACGAGCGGACGCCGGGCCCGCGTGAACTCGCGGCCGCGGCGGGGGTCTTCGCGCTGCTCTCGGACCCGACCCGGCTCCACCTCGTGTGGCTGCTCACCCGCGGCGAGGCCGACGTGACCGCCCTGACGGAGGCCTGCGGCGCCGCCCGCCCCGCGGTGAGCCAGCACCTGGCCAAGCTGCGGCTCGGCGGGCTCGTCCAGTCCCGCAAGGACGGCCGCCGGGTCGTGTACGCGATGCCGGACGGGCACCTGAAGCGCCTGGTGGTCGAGGCGATCAGCCGGGCCGACCACGAGGTGAGCGGCGAGCCCTGGCACTCCTGAGCGCCCGACGCCCGGCCCGGCTTTTCATGTGAACGTGTGCGCACCTGCGCACGCGTCGGTTACCGTGGAGACGTCCGCAGTCCGCCGCGGCCCGACCGGGGGCGTCCATGCTGTCCGTGCTGCGCAACCGCACCTACCGGCGCCTGTTCGGCGCCCAGGTCGTCGCCCTGGCCGGCACCGGCCTGGCGACCGTGGCGCTGAGCCTCCTCGCCTACGACCTGGCGGGCGCCGACGCCGCCGCCGTGCTCGGCACCGCCCTCGCGATCAAGATGGCCGCGTACGTGGCGATCGCCCCGGTCGTCACCGCGCTCGCCGACCGCGTGCGCCCGCGCACCCTGCTCGTCTCGGCGGACCTGGCGCGGGCGGCCGTCGCCCTGTCCCTGCCGTTCGTCGACCGGGTGTGGCAGGTCTACGTCCTGATCCTGCTCCTCCAGGCCGCCTCCGCCGCCTTCACCCCGGCGTTCCAGGCGACGATCCCGCGCGTCCTGCCGGACGAGCGGGAGTACACGGAGGCCCTCTCGCTCTCCCGGCTCGCCTACGACCTGGAGAGCCTCGCGAGCCCCGTGCTCGCCGCGGCCCTGCTCACCGTCCTGCCGTACGCCTGGCTCTTCACCGGCACCGCCGCCGGATTCCTCGCCTCGGCACTCCTCGTCCGCTCGACCGCCCTGCCCGCCCCGCCCGCGCGAGCCGTCCCCGCTGAGGCCGGTGTCGATGCCGAAGCCGAAGCCGGTGGTCACGGTGGGCGGGGAGGTCGGGCCCGCCGCGTGTACGCCAAGGCGGCCTTCGGGACCCGGCTCCTGCTCGCCACCCCCCGGCTGCGGGCCCTCCTCGCCCTCGACCTGGCCGTCGCGGCGGCCGGGGCCGTGGTCCTCGTCGGCACCGTGCTGCTCGTACGGGACACCCTGGGGCGCGGCGCCGGGGACGTCCCGCTCGCCCTGGGCGCGTACGGGGCGGGGTCGATGGCGGTGGCCCTGCTGCTGCCGCGCGTCCTGGGGCGCACCGGCGACCGCGCGGTGATGGTGCGCGCCGCGTTCGTCCTGCCGGCGGCCCTCGGGCTGCTCGCCGCGGGGCTCGCCGTACCGCCGGGTGCGTGGTCGTGGCCCGCCCTGCTGGCGCTCTGGTCGGTGCTCGGCGCGGCGGGCTCGGCGGTGCTGACCCCCGGCGGCCGGGTGGTGCGCCGTTCGGCGGCGAGCGGCGACCTGCCCGCCGCGTTCGCGGCCCGCTTCTCCCTCTCGCATGCGTGCTGGCTCGTCACCTATCCGCTCGCGGGTGTGCTCGCGGTGCGGGCGGGCCCCGCCGTCGCGGCGGCCGTGCTCGGCGCGGTCGCCCTGCTCGGGGCCGTGGGTGCGGCGCGCCTGTGGCCCCGCACGGACCCGGCCGAGCTGCCGCACGCCCACCCGGAACTCCCCGCCGGTCACCCGCACCTGGCCGGGGCGGGCGGTGCGCACGCGCACGACTTCCGCATCGACGCGCTGCACCGGTACTGGCCGGAGGCGCCCGGACCGCACGGGTCCGGCCGGCCCGCCCCGGCGCGGACCGGCCGGGGCCGGTCCGGTCCGGGTCCCTCGGCGTCCGGTCAGCGCGGGAGGCGCATCTCCAGGCCGTCGAGGACGACGTCCAGGCCGTAGGAGAACTTCGCGTCCCGGATGGCGACCGGGTCGACGGTGGCGTGGACGGCGGCGTCGGCGTACGCCTCGGCGAGGTGGTCGTGGTCGGCCGCGGCCTGCTGGGCGGCGGGCATGAGGCGGGCGATGAACTCGGCCTCGGTGCCGCCGGAGCGGGCGACCGTGGTGAGCCAGGCGGCCTCGGTGGTGCTCATGCCGATGACGTACGACAGGAGGGTGTCGATCGCGCGGCTCGGTTCGGGGAACCCGATGGCCGCGAAGAGGGCGGCGAGCCGCTCGGAGTACGCCATGAGGTTGGGGCCCAGATAGGCGAGGCCGGCCTGGCCGAGGACGGACGAGAGCCACGGGTGGCGCAGGGCCGTCGCGCGGAACGAGGCGGCGGCCTCGGTGGCGGCCTCGCGCCAGGGGCCGCCGGGGGCCGGGACGGTGATCTCGGCCGCGACCTCGTCGACGGCGAGCTCCATGAGCTCGTCCTTGGTCGCGACGTGGCGGTAGAGCGAGGTCGCGCCGGCGTTCAGGCGGGCGCCCAGCTTGCGCATGCTGAGGGCCTCGATGCCGTCGGCGTCGAGCATGGCGATCGCCTCGCGGACGATCGCGGTCCGGCTGAGCGCCGGCTGGTCGGGGGTGGACTGCTCGCGGGCCCACACGGACGGTACGGGGTTCGCCTTGGCGGCCATGGTCCTCCTTCTACGGCTGCGACCTTCACTGCGTACGGCGTGCGCATCCAGCGTACAGGTCCCCGGGGTTGCGAACACTGTGCGCAGCTGCGTACAGTGTTCGCAACGAAGGAAGACGAACGAGAACCGAGGGGGAACTCCCGATGGAAACCCGCAACCCACGCCGCTGGTGGATCCTGGTCGTGCTCTGCCTCAGCACCCTGGTCCTGGTGGTCGACAGCATGGCGCTGACCGTCGCGGTCCCCTCCATGACCGAGGACATCGGGGCGAGCGCCCAGGACATCCAGTGGATCCTGGACTCCTACATCCTGGTCTTCGCGGGACTCCTGCTCACCTCGGGAAGCCTCGGCGACCGCTTCGGCCGACGGAAGATCATGATCATCGGCTTGCTGCTCTTCGGGGCCGCCTCCCTGGCCGCCACGGTCTGCACCAGCCCCGGTGAGGTCATCGCCGCCCGGATCACCATGGGTGTCGGCGGCGCGCTGATCATGCCCTCGACGCTCTCCATCCTCATCACCGTCTTCGACGAGGACGAGCGCCCCCGGGCCATGGCGGCCTGGGGCTCGGTCTCGATGCTCGGCCTCGTCGGCAGCCCCGTCCTCGGCGGCTTCCTGATCGACCACTTCTCCTGGCACTCGATCTTCTTCATCAACGTCCCGGTCGTCGTCCTCGCCGTCCTCGCCGCCCTGACCCTCATGCCCGAGTCCAAGGGCCCGTGGCAGAAGCCCGACCCGCTCGGCGCGGTCCTCTCCGCCGTCGGCATGACCGCCCTGATCTGGTGGATCATCGAGATCCCGCAGCACGGCGCCTTCGAGGGCCGCGGACTCGGCACCCTCGCGGTCGCCGTCGTCACCCTCGGCGGATTCGTGGTCTGGGAGAACACCACCCCCGAGCCGATGGTGCCGCTGGTCCTCTTCAAGCACCGCAACTTCAGCGGCGGTTCGCTCTCCCTGACCCTCGTGCAGATCGGCAACGGCGGCCTGCTCCTGGTCCTCACCCAGTACCTGCAGTTCGTCCTCGGCTACTCGCCGGTCAAGGCGGGCCTCGCCTTCGTCCCGCTCGCCGTGGCCGCCCTGATCGGCAACGGCGCCGGCGCCGGCCTCGCCGCGAAGACCGGCAACCGGATCCTGATCCTCGCCGGCATGCTCGTCATGGCCTCCTCCTTCGCGCTCCTCACCACCGTCGGCCCCGACTCCGGCTTCACCGTCCCGGCCGTCGCCCTCGGCCTGCTCGGCCTCGGCGCCGGCCTCGCGATGCCGGCCGCCGTCGGCGCGCTGATGAGCACGATCCCCGCGGAGAAGGCGGGCGTCGGCTCCGCCCTGAACGACACCATCCAGCAGGCCGGCACCGCCCTCGGCATCGCCATCCTCGGCTCGCTCCTCACGAGCACCTTCTCCCGTGAGATGCCGGCCGGCGCCCCCGACCGGGCGAAGCAGTCGATCGGCGGAGCCCTCGCCACCGCCCAGGGCGACACCCGCCTCGTCGAGGCCGCCCGCGAGGCCTTCACCTCCGCGATGTCCACCACCTTCACCATCAGCGCCGTCGGCGTCCTCGCCGCCGCCGTCCTGGCCGCCCTGGTCATGCGTGACACCAAGCCGGCCGAGACCGCCCCCTCCGCCGAGGAGCCGGCGGAGGAGAAGACGGAGGGGAAGGCGGCGGAGCGGACGGAGTCCCTCGCCTGACCGCCGCACCCCCTGCACGAAGGAGCCGGTGCCCCTCGGGGCACCGGCTCCTCCTCGTGCGCCACCGGGCCTTCGCCGGTGAGTCGCCGTCACCGCTCCCTCGTCGGCGGGCTTCCGTCAGCGCGCCGCCGTCGGCGCGGGTCCGGGAGACACGGCGACGGCGAGCGCCAGGCCGTGCGACAACTGCCGTCCGAGGTCGGCCTCCGGGTCGGCGCGGACGAGCCTCCGGACCGCCTGCATCGCCTCCCACGCGGAGATCTCGGCCAGCGTCCGCCCCCACGTCTCGCCCAACCGGTCCGAGAGGTAGGAGCAGAACCCGAGCTGAATCGTTCCTTCGCGCGCCCGCTCCTCCTGGTGCGCCTTGAGCGCCGCCGTCAGGAACGCCGTCGCCCTCCGTGGACCGAGCGCGCTCAGAATGATCCGGAGATACGGGTCCACCAGCGGGTGCGGACGATCGTGAGGGGCTGACATCGAACGGTCCCAGTAGTCGTTGGCCATGGGCTCACAGATATGCGACACCCTCCGACGCCGGAGCCTGCGACACGGCCCGCGACGAGTTCAACGCCCGATCGGACGTGTCACCCGGCCGCCCGCACGATCAGAGCGGCACGACCGTCGCCTCGGTCGCCTTCACGCTGGTCCAGACGGACACGCCGTCGGCCAGGCCCAGTTCGGCGGCGGCCTGCGGGGTGATCTCGGCGACGAGGTCGGGGACCCGGTCGGACGTGACGAGGACGCGCAGACGGCTGCCACTGGCGGTGATCTCGCGCACGGTGCCGGGCCAGACGTTACGGGGGCTGCCGGCGGGCCGCGTACGGTGCACGGCCACCGCCTCGGGCGGGATGACCGCGAGGGCCTCGGCGCCGGGCGGCAGGGGATCGGCGGCGACGAGCGCGCCGCCGCCCGCGAGGGCGAGGCCGTCGGCGGTCGTGGTGCCGGGCCAGGCGTTGCGGCCGAGCATCCGGGCGACCCAGGGGGAGCGGGGGTGCCGGGTGACCTCGGCGGGGGGCGCGTCCTGGACGGCACGCCCCTCGTCGAGGACGAGGACGCGGTCGGCGAGGGACACCGCCTCGACGGGGTCGTGCGTGACGATGAGGCACACGCCGCCGAACCCGGCGAGATGCGTCCGCAGGGTGTGCCGGACATGGGCGCGGGTCGTCTGGTCGAGCGCGGCGAGCGGCTCGTCGAGGACCAGGAGCCGGGGCCGGGCGGCCAGCGCCCGGGCGAGCGCGACCCGCTGGGCCTGCCCGCCGGAGAGCTGCGCGGGGCGCCGGTGCGCGAGGTGGCCGACGCCCAGCCGGTCGAGCCAGGCCCGGGCCTCGCGACGGGCCTCGGCACGCGGGACGCCCTGCGCCCGCAGGCCGTACGCCGTGTTGGCGAGGGCCGTCAGATGGGGGAAGAGCGCCCCGTCCTGCGGGACCCAGGCGACCCGCCGCCGGTGCGGCGGCAGCCCGGTGACGTCGGTCTCGCCGAGCCGCAGGGCGGCATGGGCCCGGGGCGTCAGCCCGAGCAGCGCCCGCAGCAGCGTGGTCTTGCCCGCGCCGTTCGGCCCCACCACGGCGATGGTGGTGCCCGCGTCCGCGTCGAGGACGAGCCGGGTGAAGCCGGTGACCTCGGCGTGCAAGGGCCACCGCCGCGTGCCGGACTCCGGGGCGATGTGCGACGACGGTACGGGCTTCGTGTCGCCCTCCGACTCCCGGGACTCTGTGGCGCCCTGTGCCGGCAGGGGCTCCGGCGACGGCGGCAGTGACGGCGACGGCGACGCGTCCTCCGGGCCCGTAGGCGGGGTCGGGCGGGGGCGGCGCTCCTGGGGGGTGCCGGTCCAGCGGCCGCGCAGGGCGATCAGGACGGCCATGGCGATGGCGAGCAGCAGGAGGGAGACGGAGGTGGCCGCTTCCGGTTCGTCCTGGAGGAGCAGGTAGACCTGGAGGGGCAGGGTCTGGGTGGTGCCGGGCAGGTTGCCGGCGAAGGTGATGGTGGCGCCGAACTCGCCGAGCGCGCGCGCCCAGGTGAGGGCCGCGCCCGCGATCAGGCCGGGCGCCACCATGGGGAGCGTGACGGTGAGGAAGACCCGTACCGGGGAGGCTCCGAGGGAGGCCGCCGTCTCCTCGTACCGGGGACGCAGCCCGCCGAGCGCGCCTTCGAGGCTGATGACGAGGAACGGCATCGCGACGAAGGTCGCGGCGAGCACGGCGCCCGAGGTGTGGAAGGGCAGGGTGATGCCGAAGGCGGACTCCAGCCACGGCCCGAGCAGGCCGCGCCGGCCGAACGCGAGCAGCAGCGCGACACCGCCGACCGTGGGCGGCAGCACCATGGGCAGCAGCACGAGGGAGCGGACGACCGCCTTGCCCGGGAACGGCACCCGCGCCAGCAGCCAGGCCAGCGGGACCCCGAGGAAGAGGGACAGCCCCAGGGCCCAGCACGACACGAGCAGGGAGAGCTTGAGGGCCTGGACGGTCCCCGGGGAGCCGAGGTGGCCGGCGAGCTCGCCCCACTCGGTCCGTACGAGGACGCCGATCAGCGGGAGGGCCAGGAACGCCACGGCCAGGAGCGCCGGCACGGCCAGCATGACGGGAACGCGGGCTCCGGGCGTGCGTACGCCTGCTCGTTTCATCGAGGTTCCTGGAGGGGCGAGTGGTGCGAGGGGCTGCCCGTCCCCCGTGACGGGCAGCCTCTCACGAACAGGGGGCGGGGCTACGGCTTCTGGAAGCCGGCGTCCTGGAGGATCTTCTGGCCTTCGGGGGAGGAGAGCCAGGTGACGAACGCGGTGGCGGCCCGGGCGTTCTCGGAGTCCTTGAGGGTGGTGGCGGGGTACTGGGCGATGGCGTTGTGGTCGTCGGGGATCTCGACGGCGTCGACCTTGTCCTTCGCGCTTTCGGCGTCGGTCTTGTAGACCAGGCCGGCGTCGGCTTCGCCCATTTCGACCTTGCTGAGCACGGCGCGGACGTTGGGTTCCTGGGAGACCGGCTTCACGGTGATCTTCTGGGCGTCGAGGATCTTCTTGCCGTACTTGCCGGCGGGTACCTCGGGTGCGGCCAGGACGACCTTCAGTTCGGTGGAGGCGAGGTCCTTGAGGTCGTCGATCTTGAAGGGGTTGCCTTCGCCGGTGGCGATGACGAGCCGGTTCTTGGCGATGATCGTGGGGGTGTCGGTGTCGGCCTCGACCTTGTCCATGCTCTGGGTGTCGGCGGTGACCAGGACGTCGGCGGGGGAGCCCTGGGAGACCTGGGCGACGAGTTCCTGGGAGCCGGCGAAGGAGAAGGTGATCTTCGTGCCGGGGTGGGACTTCTCGTACGCGGCGCCGGCCGTCTTGAACACGTCGGTGAGGGACGCGGCGGCGAGGACCGTCAGGTTCGTCTGGGGCGTGGTGCCCGCCGCGCCGCCGGTGTCCTTCGCGGTGTCGTCGTTGCCGCCGCAGGCCGCGAGCGGGACGAGGAGGGCGGCGGCGAGGACGGCGGCGGCCGTGCGGCGTCCGGTGGGCGTGAGGGTGGGGGACATGAGGGCCTGAACTCCTTGGGCGAAAGGGGAGCGCGGTGAGGGGCGGCGCCCGCACGGCGACGGTTCCCTGATCCGCGGGAGAGGTCAGGTGCGGTCGATGTGCACGCTGGTCGACTTCACACGGGCGGTGGCCTGCATGCCGACTTCGAGCCCCAGCTCCTCCACTGCCTCCCGGGTCAGGAGCGAGACGAGACGGTGCGGCCCGGCCTGGATCTCGACCTGGGCCGCGACGTCGCCGAGCTTGATCGCGGTGACGATGCCGGGGAACGCGTTGCGCGCCGAGGTGTAGGACTCCGCTTCCTCGCCGGTGCCGCCCTGGGCGATCTCCACGGAGAACGCGGCCAGCGCCTTGCCGTCGATGAGGCGGCGCCCGCCCTCGTCGCGGTGCGTGGCGACCCGGCCCGCGTCCGCCCACCGCCGCGCGGTGTCGGGGCTGACGCCCAGGAGGCGGGCGGCCTGGCCGATCGTGTAGGACTGCATGTGCGACACCGTAGGTCGGTCAAGCTCCCATCTGCAACAAGTTCGTGGGACCGTCCATCGCGGATGCGGGCCCCCTTGGAGGAAGGGACGAGGGTGCGGCGGGCGGCGCCGCCGGCCTCGGCGGTGCCCGTCGTCCGCGGCCGTGCTCCGCCGTCAGTACACGTCGCGGACGTAGCGCCGGTCGGCGGCCATCTGCTTGACGTACGCCGCCGCGTCCTCCGGGCCCATCCCGCCGTGCCGTGCGACGACGTCGCGGAGGGTCTGGTCGACGTCCTTGGCCATGCGGGTGGCGTCGCCGCAGACGTAGAAGTGGGCGCCGTCCCGCAGCCAGGACCAGAGCACGGCGCCGTGCTCGCGCATGCGGTCCTGGACGTAGACCTTCGTGCGCTGGTCGCGGGAGAAGGCGACGTCGAGCCGGTCGAGGTGGCCCGCCGCGAGGTGGTCCTGGAGCTCCTGCCGGTAGTAGAAGTCGGTGGCCTCGCGCTGTTCGCCGAAGAACAGCCAGTTCGGTCCCGTGTGGCCGCGCGCCCTGCGCTCTTCGAGGAAGCCGACGAACGGTGCCACGCCCGTGCCGGGCCCGACCATGATCATGGGCGTCGCCGGGTCGACCGGAGGGCGGAACGCGGGGGAGCGCTGCACGAAGACCTGGACGGGGCCGTCGTCGGCGCCGTCGGCGAGATAGGTGGAGCAGACGCCCCCGCGGTCCCGCCCGCGGTCGTTGGCGTACCGGACGACGGAGACGGTGAGGCTGACCTCGCCGGGGTGGGCGAGCGGACTGGAGGAGATCGAGTACAGCCGCGGCTGGAGGCGCTTGAGCACCGCCGTCCAGTCCGCGGCGGACGCCCGTACGGGGAAGGCGCCGATCAGGTCCGCGGCCTGGAGGCCCCAACTCCACTTGGCGAGCTCGTCCTTGTTGCCGGGGCGCAGCAACCGCTTGAGCTCGTGGCTGCCGGTGCGGGCGGCGACGAACCTGAGGAGGTCCGGTGTGATGCGGCTGATGTCCAGCCGGGTGCGCAGGGCCTCGGCCAGCGGGACGGGTCCGGCGTCCCCGACGCCGACCGGCTCGTCCGGGTCGAGGCCGGTGAGCGCCAGCCACTCGGTGACGAGCCCGGCACCGTTCACCGGCCACACGCCGAGCGCGTCGCCCGCCTCGTACGCGAGCTCGCCGCCGCGCGTGTCGAACGCGAAACGGCGCACCTCCTTCTCCGAACCCGGCAGGCTCAGCAGCCGGTTCCCGACCAGCAGCGTCGAGAACGGCGAGGACTTGGAGTACGCGCCCCGGCCTTCGGCGGCGGGGGTCGCGGCCCCCGGGGGTACGGGGCGGAGGGCCGCCGCACCGGACACCGGGTCGGTGGGAGCCGGCGCCGGAGGAGTCGGGACGGTAGGGGTCGGCACAGGAGGGGCCGCGGCGGTCGGGGGCGGCGAGGCGGGGTTCAGGGAGGCCAGTACCCCGGTCAGCCACGCGCCGGCGCTCTCCTCGTGGTCGGGCTCGCAGTCGGTGCGCGGGTGCAGCCGGGTCGCGCCGAGTTCGGCGAGCCGCTCGTCCACGCGGCGGCCGTGGCCGCAGAAGTCGTCGTAGCTGGAGTCGCCGAAGGCCAGCACCGAGTAGCGGACCCCCGTCAGCGGTGGTGCGTCCGGGGAGCTGAGGGCCTGCCAGAAGTCGGCGCCGTTGTCGGGGGCGTCGCCGTCGCCGAACGTGCTCGTGACCACCAACAGGTCGGTATCCGGACCGAGTTGCTCCAGGTCGACGTCCGCCATGGCGAGCACCTCCGGCACCCGCCCCGCCCCTGACAGGGAGCCGGCGACGACGGCGGCGAAGTCCTCGGCGTTCCCGGTCTGCGACGCCCAGAGGATCAGCAGGCGGCGCGCGGGTACGGCGGCCTCGCCGGCCGGCGCCGCCGCGGGTGTCCACGACGCCGGGGCGGTGGTGCGGGAGAACAATCCGGCGAGGAGCCCGTCGACCCACAGGGCGCGGGCCGGATCGAGGGGCGCGCCGGACGGCAGCACCGGTACGGGGACCGGGACTTGGCCCTCGGGAGGTGCGGCGGCCCCGGTGGAAGCGCCGGGCGGAGCGCCAGGGCCGGTCGGGCCGGTCAGACCGGACAGGCCCGACACGTACCCCGCCAGGTAGTGGCGCTCGGACTCGGTGAACGAGGGAGGTGCGGCGAGGTCCGCGACGCCGAGCAGCGTGGCGAGCAAGGCTCCGGTCCCAGCTCCGGCTCCAGCTCCGGCCCCGGCGGGCGACGCGGCGGAGACGGGGGGAGCGGTGGCGGCCGGTTCGTCGTCCCGGTGTGCCCGGGGCACGGGAGCGACCGTCCGGCTGAGGGCGACCGCGCACGCCTTGAGCTCCGGCTGGAAGGAGACCGGGTCGACGGCGTCGTGGGTGACGGCGTTGATGCTGAGGTACTCGCCGAAGAGGTCGTTCCAGTGGAACGGGGCGAAGCAGTTGCCCGGCCGCACCCGGTCGGTCACCACGACGGGGAGCACGGCCCGGCCGCGGCGCGAGGATATCTCCAGGTGGTCCCCGCCGGCGACGCCGAGGGCCGCCGCGTCCTCGGGGTGCACCTCGACGAAGGGGCCCGGGTCGAGCTTCGCGAGCTTGGCCACCTTGCCGGTCTTCGTCAGGGTGTGCCACTGGTGCTGGAGCCGGCCGGTGTTGAGGACGAACGGGTAGTCGTCGTCGGGCAGTTCGGCCGCCGGGAGGTGCGGCCGGGCGAAGAACCGGGCCCGTCCGCTCTCCGTCGGGAAGGCCAGCCGGGGGCGGCTGCCGTCCTCGCGCTCCAGGAGCGTCTGGCTGACGCCGTCGTTCACGTAGCGGACCGGGTTGCGGTCGGGGCCGTCGGCGGTGGCGGCCGGCCACTGCACGGGGGTGGCGCGCAGCCGCTCGTACGTCACGCCGCGCAGGTCCCAGCCGGTCTGCGGGTTCCACGCCCGCTTGAGCTCCTCGAAGACCTCCTCCGAGCCGGCGTACGTGAACGCGTCGGCGAAGCCCATCTCGCAGGCGACCCGGGCGATGAGCTGCCAGTCGGGCAGGGCCTGGCCGGGCGGGTCGACGACGCCCCGGACGAGGGTGAGGTTCCGCTCGGAGTTCACCATGACGCCGTCGGACTCGGCCCACAGCGTGGCCGGCAGCACCACGTCCGCGTAGGCGTTGGTCTCGGTCTCCGCGAACACGTCCTGGGTGACGACGAGTTCGGCGGCCTCCAGGGCCGCGATCACGGTCCTGCGGTTCGCGACCGAGGCCACCGGGTTGGTGCAGATGATCCAGCACGCCTTGATCTCGCCGGCCGCCATCCGCTCGAACATGTCCACCGTGCCGGTGCCGGTGTCCTTACGGACCGAGCCCTCGGGGACGTTCCACAGTTCCTCGACGAAGGCGCGGTCGGCGTCGACGAGGACCGACCGCTGCCCGGGCAGCCCCGGCCCCATGTATCCCATCTCGCGCCCGCCCATGGCGTTGGGCTGGCCGGTCAGCGAGAAGGGGCCGGACCCGGGCCGGCAGAGGGCGCCGGTGGCGAGGTGCAGGTTGACCAGGGCGTTGGTGTTCCAGGTGCCGTGGGTGGACTGGTTGAGCCCCATCGTCCAGCAGCTCATCCACTCGCCGGCCTCGCCGATCCACCGGGCCGCCTGCCGGATGTCGGCCTCGGCGAGCCCGGTGACCTCGGCGACCCGGGCGGGCGGGTAGTCGGCGAGGAAGTCGGGCATCCCCTCCCAGCCCTCGGTGAACTCGGCGATGAACTCCTCGTCGGTGCGGCCGTCGGCGACCAGCAGGTGCAGCAGCCCGTTGAGCAGCGCCAGATCGGTGCCGGGCCGTATCTGCAGGAAGAGGTCCGCCTTGTCGGCCGTGGCGGTGCGGCGCGGGTCGACGACTATCAGTCTGGCCCCGGCCTTGACCCGCTCCATCATGCGCAGGAACAGGATCGGGTGGCAGTCCGCCATGTTCGACCCGATCACGAGGAAGGCGTCGGCCCGGTCGAAGTCCTGGTACGAGCCGGGCGGGCCGTCCGCGCCGAGCGAGAGCTTGTACCCGGAGCCCGCGGAGGCCATGCACAGCCGCGAGTTCGACTCGATGTGGCGGGTCCGTACGAAGCCCTTGGCCAGCTTGTTCGCCAGGTACTGGGCCTCCAGCGACATCTGCCCGGAGACGTAGAAGGACAGTGCGTCGGGACCGTGCTCGTCCAGGAGCGCGCGCAGCCGGCCCGCCACCGCCGTGACGGCCGCGTCGACGTCCGTCTCGGCGGATTCGCCGCCGCGCTCGGCCCGCACCAGCGCGGTCCGGGCGCGGCCGGGTGCCGCCATCATGTCCGCGCTGGTCGAGCCCTTCGTGCACAGCCGTCCGGAGTTCGACGGATGCGCCTTGTCACCCGTGGCGCGCACCGCGCGGCGCAGGCCCGTCGCCGGGTCGCGCGCGACGTCGAGGACGATCCCGCAGCCGACTCCGCAGTACGAGCAGACCGTCCGGACAGCCTTGGTCCGCGGGTCCGACGACACAGCCTCGGTCCGCGAGTCCGACGACGCCACCGGGACTCCTCCCCCTCAGGAACACTCCGCCCGTCCCGACCTGCGCCGGTACGCCGGACCGTGGGAGGTCTCCCACGGCCCCGACCGTACGAACCGCGGGTTTCCGGACCGTCACACCCCACGGGCACCCGGCGTTACACGCCCCGCACGACGGCCGGAAGATTACCGTGAGCGACCTGAGGACGGCTAAAGGCGGTGCGGGCCGGTCCGTTCAAGGCGGTGCGGGGCCGCTCCGTCGCGTGGGGTGCCTCAGCCGACGTGCACGCGGGGGCGCAGGTCGCGGTCGGGCTCGGCCTCGCGCAGGATCTCGCGGGTGACCGGGGCGACCTCGCCCTGGCCGAGGAGGAAGAAGCGGAGGAAGTTGGCGAAGGGGTTGCCCTCGGTCCACTCGAAGTAGACGTGGGGGCGGGCGCCCGTCATGTCGCGGGAGTGGAGGAGCAGGGCGGCGAGCGCGTTGGGCACGGAGGAGGATTCCACGGTGAGGACGCGGAAGCGGTCGTGCAGGACCTCGCCGCGCACGGTCAGGCCGGCCTCGAACTCGGACGGGTCGGTGACGGTGACCTCGATGAAGACGAAGTCCTCGGTGGTGGGGAGGTCGTTGTCGGCGCGGATCTGCTCGATCTTGTCGCGGTACTCGGCGACGTCCCGGTTGTCGGGTTCGTTGGCGATGAACCGGGGGGTGCGGCGCGAGATGTCCTGGATGAAGCGTTCGGCCAGCTCGTCGAGCTCGACGTGGGTGACGCGCAGCTCGAAGGCGCGGCCGAGGCGGGAGAGGAGCGAGATGAGGATGATGCCGGCGATGAAGCAGGCGCCGATCTTCACGCCGTCGGGGCGCTCGATGACGTTGACGACGGTGGTGTACAGGAAGACGGCGGAGATGACGCCGAAGCCGATGGTCCAGCCCTTCTGCCCGGCCTTGCGGGCCGCGATCGTCACCGCGATCGCGGCCGAGCAGATCAGGACGAGGACGCCGGTGGCGTACGCGCCGCCCTGCGCGTCGACGTCGGCGTCGAAGATCCACGTCACCAGGAAGGCGACCAGCGTGAAGACGATGACCATGGGGCGCACGGCGCGGGCCCAGTGCGGGGCCATGCCGTACTTCGGCAGGTAGCGCGGCATCAGGTTGAGCAGGCCGGCCATGGCCGAGGCGCCCGCGAACCACAGGATCAGGATGGTCGACACGTCGTAGATCGTGCCGAAGGTGTTCCCGAGGTACTCGTGCGCGAGGTAGGCGAGGGCGCGGCCGTTGGCCTGGCCGCCGGACTCGAACTCCTCGTGCGGGATGAGCACGGTGGTGATGAAGCTGGTGCAGATCAGGAAGACGCTCATGATGAGCGCGGCCGTCGTCAGCAGCTTCTTCGTGTCCCGGATGCGGCCGGTGGGCTTCTCCTCCGTGTCGCCCGGATCGCCCTGCACGTGCGGCATGACGGCGACGCCGGTCTCGAAGCCGGACAGGCCGAGCGCGAGCTTGGGGAAGACGATCAGGGCGACGCCGATCATCGCGAAGACGTTGCCGTGCTCCTGGGTCAGGGCGGCCGTCCAGTCCGTGACCACGTGGCCCTCGGTGATCACGTGCCACAGGCCGGTGACCACGACGACCGCGTTGAGGGCGAGGTACACCCCGACGAGGGCGACGGCGACGCCGATCGCCTCCAGGAAGCCCTTGAGGAAGACCGCGCCGAGCAGCGCGATCAGGATCATGGTGATCAGGACCTGCTTGTCGTGCAGGGCCGATTCGAGGTGCGGGTTCTCCACGAGGTGGGTGGAGGCGTCGGCCGCCGACAGGGTGATGGTGATGAGGAAGTCGGTGGCGGCGAAGCCCAGCAGGGTGAGGACGAACAGCTTGCCCTTCCAGAAGGACAGCAGCCGCGACAGCATCGCGATCGAGCCCTCGCCGTGCGGGGACTCCTCCGCCACCCGCCGGTAGACGGGCAGCGCGCCGGCCAGGGTGACGATCACCAGGACGATCGTCGCGACGGGGGAGAGCAGGCCGGCGGCCAGGGCGGCGATGCCGGGCTGGTAGCCGAGGGTGGAGAAGTAGTCGACGCCGGTCAGGCACATCACCCGCCACCAGCGCTGACCCTTGTGCCCGGCGTCCGGCGCCGACGCCTTGGGCCGGGACGGCTTGCCCTTCCCCATGTCGGAGAGGCCTTCCAGCATCCACGCGCGCAGTCGTCCGGTGCGCGCGTTCGGTGGGGTGGCCATGGTGGTGCTCCTGAGCTGCTGCCGGACGAGGGGTTTCGCCCGTCGTGCGGACGAGCCGAGCCAGCGTAAGCAGCCCGCGGGCGCCCGAAGGCGCCGGGCGCATCAGGAAAGCGTCAAGATGAGCGGATCGGGCTCACCCGATGGCGTGGATTCGCGGCACGGCCGTGCGGACACCGCGCGCGGGGCGTGCGCGAGGCGCACACCGTACGACGCACGGTGACGGCCGGTTCCGCCGACCGCGCACGGCCCCGCGACGGCGCGGCACCGCCGCCGCAGGGCGCGCCTCCGGCGATCTCCGGGTCCCTAGACTCCCCGCACATGTCGCTCTGGCTGCTCAACCACTTCAGCACCTTCACCCTGACCGTCGCCATCGTGGGCGGGACCATCGCCCTGGCCGTCACCGGCAGCATCCTGACCCGCCGCAAGTACCCGTCGCTGGCCGACGGCGAACACAACGACATGGTCGGAGTGACGCTGGGGATGTTCGGCGCGATCTACGGCATCATCCTCGCGTTCGTCATCGTCACCCTCTGGACCCAGCTGGAGAGCACCCAGACCGTCGTCGCCACCGAGGCCACCGACGCCGCGCTCATCGCCCGCGACTCCGCCGCCTTCCCCGCCCCGGTCCGCGAACGGCTGGACGCCGCCCTCAGCGGCTACGTCCACGGCGTGGTGGAGGAGCAGTGGCCCCTGATGCGCGCGGGCACGCCCGACTACGACGCCACCGCCGGCAATCTCCAGGCCGTCTTCGAGGTGCTCCAGTCGTACGAGCCGAAGTCCCCCCGCGAGGAGGTCTTCTACGAGGAGGCCGTCAGCCACCTCAACGACGTCGCCGCCCAGCGCCGCGCCCGCCTCACCATGGCCGAGCAGCAGCTCCCGCCGCTGCTCCAGATCCTGGCGTTCGGCGGCGCCCTCGTCCTGATCCCCCTCACCTTCCTCTACGGCATGCGCCGCAGACGGATCCAGGTCCTCTTCGTCGCCTCGGTGGCCGGCCTCATCGGCTTCAGCCTCCTCCTCGTCCTCGTCCTCGACCGCCCCTTCGCCGGCGACCTCAGCGTGAGCCCCGCCCCGTACCGTCAGGGGGCACTCGCCCAGTACTGGACCGATTCCCCCGAGGCGTCCACGAACCAGCCGTCGGACGCGGCCCCAGCAGAGGAGAACACCCCGTGAAGATCCATCTGACCAGCGTCTTCGTCGACGACCAGACCGAGGCCCTGCGCTTCTACACCGAGGTCCTCGGCTTCCTCGAGAAGCACGACGTCCCCCTCGGCGGCGAGGACCGCTGGCTGACCGTCGTCTCGCCCGAGGAGCCCGGCGGCACCGAACTCCTCCTGGAACCCGCCCGCCACCCCGCTGCCCGCGCCTACCGCGACGCCCTCGTCCAGGACGGCATCCCGCTCGCCCAGTTCGCCGTCGCCGACGTCAAGGCCGAGTACGAGCGCCTCCGCGCCCTCGGCGTCCGCTTCACCCAGGAGCCCACCGACATGGGCCCCGTCACCACCGCCGTCCTCGACGACACCTGCGGCAACCTGATCCAGCTCGCGACCGAGCCGCGGTAGGCACTGGCCGGCCGGGTGCCGACCGGCCGGGTGCCGACGGGCCGGGTGTCGGTCGGACGGGCGTCGGCCGGACGGCGGGATCGCGCGGCGAGGGCAGGCTGGCTGCGGGGCCTGGTGGCGGGGTCAGGCAGCCGGGGCCCGGCGGCGGGGCCCGGCGGCGGGGGGCGGGCGGCGTGGTCAGGCGGACGACGCGGGTCCCGGCGGCAGGTGCACGGTCATGATCAGGTGGCAGGCCGTGGTGCCGGCACCGCGATAGGCCTGCGGTACCGCGACAGGCGTGGGCGGCCACGACGCGTACGCGGCCCTCTGCCGGGCCCTCCATCAACGCGGACACCCTCGGCTGGGGCGCCGCGTCCGGCGTCGCCTCGGCCGCCGCGTTCGCCCTGCTCCACCGCACCCTGGCGATCGGCCGGATGAACGTGCTCTCGCCGATCACCGCCCTGGTGTCCGCCGCCCCCCTCGGCGTGGGCCTGCTCCAGGGCGAGCGCCTGGGCCCGGCAGGGCTGGTCGGCCTGCCGCTCGTGCCGGCCGCCGCGGTACTCATCAGCGCCGGGCACGATGCCGCGTCGGCACGCCCCTCCCGTACGGCGCTGCTGCCGGCCTTCGGCGCGGGCGCCGCGATCGCCCTCCGGCTGGTCTTCCTCCACCAGGCCCTGTCCGACAGCGGTGTCGAACCCCTGATCGTCGGCCGGGAGGTGTCCTTCGCCGTCACCCTCGCCGCCGCGGGACCGATGTACCGCAGGCTCGGATCGGAGCGGCCCGCGTACGCGATGTCCGTCGCCCCCCGGCACCTCGGTCCGAGGCCCCGTAACCCCGCTCCCGCCCGAACGCAGGAAGGGAAACCCCGCCCATGACCGACTTCCGCCTCGACCCCGCCGTCGCGGACGCCTTCCCGGGCACCCTCATCGTCCTGGTCACCGCCACCGGCCTGTGCGGCCGTGAGTCCTGGCCGCTCACCGTCGACGCGGTGGCGGACCTGGAGCGGAGCCTCGCGGACGGGAGTCGGCGGCCCGCCGACGATACCGACCCGCGGATCTGGCCGCGTTCTGAAAGTCGGGATCGCCGTCAGCCGGTGGCTGATCTGGACGGTGGCCTCGTAGCGGACGGCGAGTTCGTCGTATCGCGTCGCGACGCCTCGTGCCTGCTGCAGCAGGCCGATCCGGCATTCGACTCCCGTCGAAGCACTGCCGCCGATCCCGCGGCGGCCGCCCCATCTTCGGAATCGGCGGCAACAGCGCCACCAGCCGCGGCCACTGGTCATCCGTCAGATCTCCACGTGCCATTCCGAGATCGAAACACGGCCTTGATCAACACCTCGAACGCGACCTAGGTGTTCTGTCCCGGGAGGTTGTGGACGGGTGAGCCAGGTCTCGGCTGAGGGATCTTGAAGGGGTGTGACCCGGATACGCCAGAAACCCGCCAGAACTTGATCTTGGCCTGCTGGGTGCCCGACGCTGTCGTGGATCTTGGCGATGGCGGTCGGCCATGCCCTCGACATCTCAGTCTCCAAGATCCCCGGCCTCGTCACCCGCGATCAGCTCTGCGTCTCCTCGCCGCGTCCAAGAGCGGCCGCATCGGGTACGACGAGCAGCTTGCCGGTGGTACGCCGAGCCTCCAGATCGCTGTGGGCCTGGGCGGCCTCGGACAATGCGTAGCGGCCCGTCACGGTGACCTCAAGCGCCTTGGAGCGCACCCACTCGAACACATCGGCGGCCCGTCGGAGCAGTTCGGACCGATCGGCGATGAAGTCCCCGAGGCTGGGCCGGATCAGGGTCAGCGAACCGCCGTGGGCGAGCCGAATCGGATCAAACGGCGGCACGGCACCACTTGCCGCGCCGAAGAGCACGAGATGGCCGCGGGTTCGCAGGCTGGCGAGGCTCGCATCGAAGGTGTGCGCGCCGACGCCGTCGAAGACGACCGGCAGTCCCTGACCGCCGTTGAGCCGCCTCACCTCGGCTGCGAGATCGTCGACCGCGGAGGAAAGGATCACCTCAGCGGCCCCGGCACGCTTCGCCAGCTCGGCCTTCGCCGTGGTCGACGTCGTGCCGATCACCCTGCCGCCGAGATGGGTGATGAGCTGGGTCAGAAGCAGCCCCATGCCACCGGCAGCCGCATGCACGAGCACCGTGTCGCCCCCCTGAACCGGGTAGGCGTCCTTGACGAGATAGTGCGCGGTCATGCCTTGGAGGAGCACGGCGGCGGCTGTCTCGAAGCCGATGTCGTCGGGCAGCGGCACCAGCCGGGAGGAGTCCACGACGGCCCGCTCGGCATACGTGCCGGGAATCTCCACCCAACCGACCCGGTCCCCGACTGCGACGTCGGCGACGCCGGGTCCCACTTCGACGACCGTGCCGGCGCCCTCAGCGCCCGGGGTGAAGGGCAGCGGGAGGCTGTACCGGCCTTCGCGGTGGTAGACGTCGAGGAAGTTGACCCCGGATGCGGCGACCTCCACGACCGCCTCGCCCGGACCCGGCCGCGGCTGGTCCACCTCGGCCTCCTGCAGCACCTCGGGACCGCCCACTTCGTACACCTGAATCGCTCGCATTACCCCTCCAACAACGGCTCATCCCCCACCAACCCCGTTGACGGCGATCCGATTCCCGGCAAGTGGACCAGCCGGGTGGTTCTCTGCCGAACCCACCGGCGCTGATCCGAACGAAACCGCCTGGGCCTGGCACGCCGCGTACCGCTCGGCCGACCCGCCACTGGAACCACCGCGACGCCCACCGCACGCGCGTCACCGAGGACTCGACCCGTGTGACCTTCGTCCTCGAGACCCTGCACGCTCCCCGCGACGACCCTGCACGCTCCCCGCGACGGGCACCTCGTCGAAGCCGCCGCGGGGAGCTGTGCGAACTGCTCGGCCCGCACGCCGAAGGGGCGAGCCTGCACCACCTCACCCGTGAGCGGCCGCACATCGCCGTCTGAGGGCTCGCCGCGACCGGACCGCGCCCCCGCCCTTGACGAGTTGGCCATGTCCCTGACAGCAGTGGCTCTGTACGACTCCCGCGAACGGTGTCCCGCCACGAAGGAGACGATCAGCGCATGACCAGCCCCGAGAGCACGGTCCACGACCACGACTACGACGTCGTCATCGCGGGAGCGAGCCTCGCCGGCAGCGCCGCGGCGATCCTGCTCGCCCGGCGCGGTGCCCGCGTCGCCCTGCTCGAACGCCGCTCGGACCCCGAGGCGTACAAGGTGCTCTGCACCCACTCCCTCCAGGCCGCCGCCTACCCGGTCCTCGACGAACTCGGCCTCGTCCCCGCCCTGGAGAAGGCCGGCGCCATCCGCAACGAGGCGCGCTGGTACACCCGTTGGGGATGGATCGAGCCGAGGGCGGCACCCGGCGGACCCGAGCTGCCGTACGCGTACAACATCCGGCGCAGCACGCTCGACCCGCTGATCAGGTCACGTGCGGCGGCGACCCCCGGAGTCGACCTGCTCCTCGGTCACCGGGTGACCGGACTGATCGGGGAAGGCGGACGGACCGTCGGGGTGCGCGTCTCGACGGCCGACGGCGAGCGCGAGATCCGGGCCCGGCTCGTGGTCGGCGCCGACGGCAAGGACTCTGCCGTGGCCGGACTCGCCGGCGTGCCCGCCAAGCAGCACCGGAACGGGCGCTTCGGCTACCTCGCCCACTTCCGCGACCTCCCGCTCCGCGACGGGATCAGCCACGCCTGGTTCCTCGAACCCGACGCGGCCTACGCGTTCCCCAACGAGGACGGCATCACGGTCGTCGCCGTCCTCCCGGACAAGGAACGACTGCCGGCCTTCCGGAAGGACCTGGAGGGCAGTTTCCTCGACCTCGTCCGCGGCCTCCCCGACGCGCCGCCCGTCGACGCCGCCGAACGCGTCTCGAAGTTCATCGGCACGGTCGACTACCCCCTGCACACCCGCAAGCCCACCGCCCCCGGCCTCGCACTCATCGGCGACGCCGCGCTGACCGGCGACCCCCTCTGGGGAGTCGGCTGCGCATGGGCCCTGCAGTCCGCCCGATGGCTCGCCGAGACCACCGCCCCCGCCGCGACCGGGCACGGCGACCTCGACGCCGCCCTCGCCGCCTACGCGCGCACCCACCGCCGCCGCCTCGGCGGCCACCAGTACCTCTCCGTCGACTACGCCAGGTCCCGCCCCTTCAACCCCGTGGAACGCCTGATGTTCTCCGCCGCCGCCCGCGACGCGTCGATGGCCAGCCACCTGTACTTCTTCGGCTCCCGCCTCATCGGCCCCCTCCGCTTCCTCGACCCCCGCGCCCTCGCCAAGGCCTCGCTCGTCAACATCAGGCACCGCCGCCGCGCCGCGGGCCGAAAAGACGCGGCGCGCCCATTGCCCGGCTGACGCGCAGGTCGCGAGTTCCAGAAGCGCGGGCCTCGTCGATACGTCCTCCGCGACTCAAGCGTGGCCACGACCGCCCTCCGTCGTGGCACACCGGGTTACGGCGCGCCGCATCCCGCCCGTACCGACAGCGGCCAGGGGGCGGCGAGGCTTTCCGACACCTCCACGAGGCCCTCCGACACCTCCACGAGGCTTTCCGTACGCGCCCCGTGAGACCTTCCCCGCGAGGACGTGCGCGGTCAGGCGTGCGGCACGGTGACCGCCGTCACGACGAAGCCGTCCCGGACCGTCCAGCGACCCTCGAAGCCGTCGAGGCGGCGCTCGCCCACCCGCGGCCCCGGCACGAGCAGCCTGGCGCTGAACCCGCCGCGCGGCGGCCCGCCGGGAGCCACGGTGAACTCGATGTCGGCCTCCGAGAAGTCGAGCCACTTGCCCGTCAGGGGCGACCACGCCTTGTAGACGGCCTCCTTCGCGCTGAACAGCAGCCGGTCCCACGGCACCGTGGGGTCGTCCACCTCCAACTGGCCCAGCCGATCGCGCTCGGCGGGCAGCGACACGAGCCGCAGCACGCCGTCGGGCAGCGGCGCCTCGGGCTCGGCGTCGATGCCCAGCGAGGCCAGATCGGCGCTGAGCGCCAGCGCGGCGGCGTAGTAGCCCTCGCAGTGCGTCAGACTCCCGACCAGCCCCGCCTGCCAGTCCGGAGCGCCCCGCCGGCCAGGCAGCACCGGCTGCGGCGGCAGGCCCAGCGTCGCCATCGCCCGGCGGGCGCAGACCCGTACCGCCGCGAACTCCCCGCGCCGCTTCGCGACCGCGCGGCTCACGAGCACCGCCTCCTCGGGGTACAACTCCACGTCCATGCCGGTGTGGTCACGGCTCTCCACGGCGACCACACTCCCCGGAAGCAACTCCTCGATCACGGGCCCCCCTCACCTTCCGCCGGTCGTCGACGACACGCGCACCCGCCCGACCCTAGTCCGGGCTGCTACCGGGACGGCCGCCGGAAGGTGGACCGACGGCCATGGAAGGAAGCCGCGTGACCACTCCAGCTACACCCCCGACGCCCGAGTCCGAGCGGCCGGGGATCGGGGATCGGAGATCGGTGATCGGCGGCTCGACCCAGACCGAGAACCCCGGCCGCGTCGTCTGATCGACATCGACGACATCGACGACACCGAGGAGTCGCTGCGCGCCCCGCCGGGCGTCTCGGCGTCCTGGGACGCGCAGACGGCCGTCCGTAAGGGAGCGGCAGCGGTCCACGTGCCGCGACTGGCGCGGGCCGTGCCCGGGCGAGGACGGCAGCGGGCCTTCGACCCGGCCGGCAGGGCACTGGTCACCGGCGGCACCGGTGCGCTCGGCGGTCTCGTCGCCCGCCACCCGGTGCGCGAACGCCGCGTCGGGAACCTGTTGCTGGTGTCGCGCCGCGGACCGCAGGTGCACGGTGCCGACACGCCGGCGGCCGAACTCGCCGCCCTGGGAACCCGGGTGCGGATCGCCGCCTGCGACGTCGCCGACCGCGAGGCCCCAGCGGGACTCCTCGCGGAGATACCCGCCGAGGCCCCGCTGACCGGCGTGATCCACACGGCGGGCGTGCTGGACGACGGCGTCGTCACGGCCCTCACCCCCGAGCGGCTCGACACGGCCTTCCGGCCGAAGGCCGACACGGCCGTCCACCTCCACGAGCTGACCTCCGACCGGGACCTGGCCGCCTTCGTGCTCTTCTCGTCGGCCGTCGGCACCCCGGCCAGGGCAGTTACGCGGCGGCAACCCCCGGCCAGGGCAGTTACGCGGCGGCGAACGCGTACCTCGACGCCCTCACGGAGCACCGGCACGCCGCCGACCTGCCCGCGACCTCCTTCGCCCGGGGCTGGTGGGGACAGAACTCCGAGATCGTGGAACACCTCGGCGAGACTCGACGTCACGGTCGTGGTCTCCTCGCCGGGCTGCGTCGGCTCCGGGTCGGACCGGCTCCTCCGCGCCCTCGAACGGGCCGTCTCCAAGGGGCGGATGACTCCCGAGGAGCGCCCGAGAAGCGCCCGGGGTCACCGAACGCCTCCGGGTCACGACGGATCCCACCGAACTCGCCGACAGGCAGCTCGTGGTGAAGGCGTGGCCGAGGAAATCAACTCCGAGTGCCGGGTGTTCAAGACGCTCGAAGCGGTCGCGACCGACCCGGACGCCGTCCTGGCCCCCACGACGTCCAGCCTGCTCGTGGCGGACCTAGCCGAGTGACCGGCCGGGCCGAGGCCGTGGTCGGCATGCACTTCTTCAACCCGGTCCCGGTCATGCCGCTCGTGGAGGTGGTCCGATCCGACCGTACCGGCGGCGCGACCGTCGACCGTACCGGCGGCGCGACCGTCGACCGTACCGGCGACACGACCGTCGACCGTACCGGCGACACGACCGTCGGCCGGGCTGACCAGTCTCAACGTACTTTGACGAGTCTCGGCGAACTTTGACTGCCGGATCCAGTGCCCGACGATGTCTGGGGCCTGGAGGTGCCAGAGGCCGACCCGGAGGAAACTCACGGCCTGCTCCGCAGCCACTGCGACACAATCCCAGGATGATCGGCAACCGGATCACCTATCGCACAGCGGACGGCGTCCGCATACCCGGAACCTGGCGCCACGCCTTCATCCGTAACGGCGGCCACTACTTCCTCACCGACCTCTTCATCTACGCCGACGGACTCATCGACTGCTGGGGCCTGGTCACCATCGAGGAGTTCGAGGAGAAGCTGCGCACCGGCTGGGTAGCCACCTCCTTCCCGGAGGGCGGGGAAGCCTCCGCACACGAGCTGGCGGACTGGAAGTTCAGCGAGCCGGAGAGCTGGCTCACGCCCGAGCTGCTGGTCGACGAAGTCCGCGACACCATCGACCAGCTGAACGGGCGGCCCGACTCGACCGGCCGCTGCCTGGCAGCCGTCGATGTCTTCCTCGCCGACCGGACCGAGGAGAACCGGGCTGCGGCCCGGACCGCGTTCCTGGCCGTCCCGGAGACGCAACGCCGCTACGCGCTGGGCGACATGGACAGCAAGGACTGGCCGCTGCGGGTACTGGTGGCAGGGCCCGGCGGCCGGACCTACCTGTCGTTCGACGAAACGGTCACGCAGGAGGACTACGACAGCGCCCTCGCGTACTTCGAGGAGCGGGCCCGCTGGAGGACCGAGCGGTCCACCCGTGTCCCCGCGGACGGACCGGAGACGCCGCAGGCCCCGGCCCTCCAGCTCTACCACTCGTATCCGAACAAGCAGGTGGAGGACCCCGGAAAGCTCGGCCTGCGCCACGACTACCCCGCCCCGATCACGGTCGCAGACAGCGACTACCCCTCCGTCGCCCACGCCTACTGGGCTTTGTCGGTCACCGAGCCCGAGACCCGGCACGCCATCGCGACGGCGGAAACCGCCGCCGCGGCACGCAAGCTCGCGACCGAGGCCCCCCGCCGCGAGGGCTGGGAACACGTCCGGGCCGCCGTCATGACGAGCCTGCTGCGCGCGAAGTACGACCAGCACCCAAAGCTGGCCAAGATCCTCCTGGCGACGGGCGATGCCACCCTGATATACGACGACATGAACTCGACCTTCTGGGGCGACAACGCCGGCCGAGGCCGGAACTGGGCAGGGCGTCTCCTCGAACTCGTCCGCTCCGAACTGCAGGCGCGGCGAGCAGGAATTCTCGGGATGTGACTAGGTCAGGCGCGTGACCTCACCGAGCCGGTCAAACTTCGGTGAGACCGGTCAACGGCCGCGCAACTCGTCTGCAATGGATGAAGGGCTGTGCTCTGCTGGTGATAACGGCGTTATCACCAGCAGGGCACACACTGCTCTCGTGGGACGGAGGCAGGTTCACTGACCCGCCTCAGCGAAGTTTGACCGGCCCTGCAGCTGCGTAGTCGGCTCAGCCGACAGGACGGTCCGGCTGGGGCCAAGGCCCCTCGAAGGCCGGCCCGCAGTTGTCGGGCAGATGGGCCACCACCAACGCGGCCGCCTCCTGCGGCGTAAGCGACTCGCCCAGCATGCCGTCTACGCGCAGCGGCGCGTAGACGATGCACGATTGCGCGTCGCCCACGATGCACGGCAGGTCGTTGCTCCACGGGAACTGCGTGTTCCGGTGAAAGCTGAGAGCCCCGTGGCTCGGGAACGGGTACAGGGCCCGCAGCCGAGGTTCGGCGTAGGCGGCCGCTATGACCGCAGGCTCCCCCCACCGCGCCCCAGGACGACCCTCCAGGATTCCGCGCCAGGTTTTCTCGACAACCGTCTCCTCAGCCATCCCGTGATCATGACGTCCGGACTCGGCCGCGACAACCTGCTCCGCCCCGGTGGTCAAACTTCGATGAGACTTACCGAACTTCGCTGAGACGGGTCATGGGCCGAGTCGTACGCGGTCGACCTCCTCGGCAAGGAGGCCGTCCGGACCCGGGGCCGCTGCGGCTTCGTCGTCAACGCGCTGATGGTGCCCTACCTGATGGCCGCCGTCCGCGTGTACGAGCGGGGCGTGGCGAGCGCCGAGGGCATCGACCGCGGCATGACCCTCGGCTGCGGCCACCCGACGGGGCCGCTGGCGCTGCTCGACATGATCGGCACCGACACCGTCACCGCCGTGGCGCGGAGCATGCGGGACAACTCCGACGACCTCGTCGACGAGGTGCCCCCTTGCTGAGCAGGATGGTCGACGACGGCCGCCTCGGCCGGAAGGCGGGCCGGGGTTTCCTCCGCTACGACGGGACGGCATCGTGACCGCGACACCGTCCGCACCGTCCCCGCACGACCACCGAGGAGCAGCATGACCACGCCCGACGCCCGCAACTCGCCCTGGATCTACCGGTACCGTCCGGCGCCCGACGCCAGGGTCCGGCTCGTCTGCCTGCCGCACGCGGGCGGCTCGGCCCCCTTCTTCGTCCCGGTGGCCAGGGCCCTCAGCCCGGACGTCGACGTGCTCGCCGTGCAGTACCCGGGGCGCCTGGAACGCCGGAACGAGCCCCTGATCGAATCCCTCACCGAACTCGCCGCACGCGTCGTGGACGAGCTGGTCCCGTGGACGGACCGGCCGCTCGCGCTGTTCGGACACAGCCTCGGCTCCCTCCTCGGCTTCGAGGTGGCCCGGCTGCTGACCGAGAAGGGCCACCCGCCCGTCCGGCTCTTCGCGTCGGGCCGCCGCGCACCGGACGTCCACCGCGCCGAATTCGACTACGCGCTGGACGACCAGGGCCTGCTGCGCGCGATGGCGGAGCTCGGCGGCACCGATCCCCGCATCCTCGCGGACGAGGAACTGATGCGCATGGCACTGCCGGTGATCCGCGCGGACTACCGGGCCGTGGAGACCTACCGGTACGCGGCCGGGGCGCCGCTCGGCTGCCCCGTGACCGTGCTGACCGGCGGGGACGACCCGAAGGTCTCGGCGGCGGACGCGGCCGCCTGGCGGGCGCACACCTCCGGCGCGTTCGAGGTGGTCACGCTGCCCGGCGGGCACTTCTACCTCGTCGACCACCACGAGAAGGTGACGGACCTGATCGCGGACCGACTGGCGGCACCGGCCCCCACGCTCCGGTGACCCGCGGCGGCGAGGACCTTCCGTGACCACACCATTGGCGTCGGACCCGTCGGACCCGTCGGACCCGTCGGACCCGTCGGACCCGTTGGACCTGTTGGACCCATCGGACCCGTAGGACCCGTCGGTCCTGTTGGTCCCGTCGGTCCCGAGGCACTGCGACCGGCGACGATGCCACCACCGGTCCTCGCGGCCGGGTGCGCGCGACTGCGCCGACGCCCGGCCTCGGCCGCCCGGGGCGAGGCCGTCCTGCCGCAGGGCGTGCAGCCGCGCCGAGCCGCCGCACGCCCTCACCGAGGACGCGATGCGGCGACAACGGACCCTCTTCCCGAGGGAGGGACCCTCCTCCAGATGAAGCCGGTCCCCGCGCACGCGACGGCACTGCCCGTCGTCAAGGTCGGCTGGACCGTGGGATCGTGCACGCCAACGCCCCCGGGCGACCCGGCCGAGGCGCTGCGCCGGGAGTACGAGGCCTCCGTCACGGTGCTCAACCTGCTGCGGGCCCTCACCACCGCCCCCGCCCCCAGCCCGCACTGGCTCCACGCCCAGAACGAGGAGCACGCCGCCGACCCGGACGGCGGGGCCCCGCACGAGGAGCTGCCGGCCGCGATCGGCCGAAGCCTCGCCTTCCTACGGTCCTACGGCCTCGACCGGAGCGGTGCCGGCGCACCGCCGGAGTTCTTCGTCGGTACGAGAGTCGGCTGCTCGCCTACGAGCGGGCGCTCACCGCGACGGGCCCCACCCGGAAGCGGGCCACGACGTCCCGTACGCCACGACCGGACACCTGCTGCGGCCGGCCGAGCCCCACGAGCCGGGCGGAGACCACGCCCGCCGCCTCTCCTCGGTCCACAACCCCGTCGCCGTCAGGCTCGGCCCCGGCACCTCCTCGGACACGGCGCTCGCCCACGTGGACCGGCTCGATCCGCACCGGGCGCCGGGCCGACTCGCCCTCGTGACCGCGATGGGCGCGGACCGGGTCCGCGACCTGCTGCCCGAGGCCGTCGAGAAGGTCCGGGCGGGAGGCGCCTCCGCCTGCTGAGTGAGCGATCCCGCGCACGCCGACACCACGCGCGACGCGATACGCGACGAGGTGCGGGGCTTCGTCGAGGTCCACCGCGCCCTGGGGACCCACCGGACGGCATCCACGTGGACCCGACCGCCGTGGCCGGTGGCGGCCCGGACCACGGGCCGGCCCTCGACGTGGCCTCCACTTCGCAGAGGCCTGCGCCGGGGTGCAGAGGGGGCATCCAGTCGGTCGGGGCAGGGCCTTCGCGTCCGGCTGTTCGGGGCCGGGGCCCTCGCATCCGGCCGGTCGGGGCAGGGCCTTCGCGTCCGGCCGGTCAGGGCCGGGGGCCGGGCCCTCGGCCGACCCCGGCGGTGGCCCCGATGGGTTCCGTCAGACCTGCGTGGTGATGCCGCCGAGCCGGAGCGCCGCCTCGATCTCGTCGAGCTTGGCCTCGGACAGCTCCCCGGCCCGCTCGATCACGTCCCGCACTGTCAGTGTCGCGAGCCAGGTGCAGGGGGTCGTGCCCGGCTGGGGGAAGGCGACCCGTACCACTCCGTCGAGCGACAGTCCGTCGGCGGCGCCCACGGGCACTTCGAGGCCGAGCCCCGTGATGTCGACGGTGACCGGCTCGACGATCTGCATCCCGACGAACTGGGCGTTCGGCCCCTCCGACAGCAGCACCACGGCCCGCCGCTCGCCGAAATCGGCCCACCAGACCTCACCGCGCCGCACCGGTACCTCCAGACAGGACGAGATCGAGAGGGCCGCTCCGAGGCGGACCGATCATCACCTTATTCCCGGCAGGGTGACCGAGGTCCGCACGAAGCCGCGCCCCACCGTCCAGCGCCCGGAGAAGGTGCCGTGACGCCGGCCGGCCACCTCGGGCCCGGGCACCGGCAGCCGCGCCGAGAAGCCGCTCGCCAGGTCGAACTCCACCTCCACCTCCTCGAATTCGAGCTCGCGCCCGGTCAGCGGGTACCAGGCCTTGAACACCGACTCCTTGGCGCTGAACAGCAGCCGGACACCATGGGCGTCGAAGCAGTAGCAGCCGTCACCGCTGCGGATGAAGGACCCTGATCCCGCCCCGACGCGTCCAGGGCCTTGCGCGGGAACAGATGTGGCTGGGCAGGACCCGCACGTCGGTCATGGGCGGATTGTCGCCCCACACGTCGGCGAGCGGCTTCTCGCGGCTCACGCGGCTGCCCGCGCGCAGCACCAGTCCGGCGAGTACCGCCTGGCGGCGTAGAGGCTCAAGATCCAACGGCTGTCCGCCGCAGTGCGCAGACGGCGACCCGAGCAGGTCGAGCTGCAGCTGCTCGTTCTGACCATCCGTCACGCATACCCCCGCCGAAGTCCGTTGATCGTTGCTTCAGCGGAATTGCAGCGCAATCCGCGAGGCTGCCGTATGCCCTGACCCAGACGGGTTCACGGCCGTTCCCGGCCACGATTGCCGCGCCTCGACGCGCTCGTGTCGGGGCAGTCCGTGCCTCGCGTGGGTCTCGGGTCCATCTTTCTCCGCTCCGGCCGGTCCCGGCCGCGGGCTTGCCCAGACCAGTGCCCGAAACATGAAGGGGGACAGCGTGTCCCAGCGGAACTCCGCCTCCGGTGAAGGCGACGAGCCACATTCCGGGCCCGCCGGTACGACCAGCCCGGTGTACGAATGGTGGCAACGGTTGAGCTCGTGGCAGCGGATCGCCCTGCCGACCGGGATCCTGACTCTGGTGATCGCCGTCATCGCGGCCACCTCGCTGAACTTCAGCAGCCCGTCCGACGGTTCCAGGGCGACGGCGCGTGACCTGCGTCCGTTCCGCGAGGCGGTGGAAGGCCTCGCCGTCGCCCAGGGTGTGCACTACAAAGACACTTCCTCGTTCGGCATCACCGAGAACACCTTCACGGTGACCGCGGCAGGAAGCACCTACGGCACCACCGAGTCCGGCAGACGCGACACCGGCCGGGACGTGCTGCGCATCGGCGGGAAGACGTTCACCCGCTGGCAGACCGACCCCGCTCCCAGCACGGACGTGGCGGCGGGCGAGAAGGCTCCGCCCAGCGAGTGGATCGTCGGGCTGGACGACGGATCCAAACTCATGGACGAGGCGCTGGCCCGCACCGTCGCTCCGTCGAAGCTGGCGGCCGTGCTGGCGAAGGCCCTGGCCGAGCTGGAGAAGTCACCGTCACCGTCACCGGCGAACGAGTCGAAGTCGCCGCAGAGCGTGAACGGCGCGCCCGCACTCGGCATCGACACCTCGGCCGGCCGTCTGCTCGTGACGAAGGAGAAGCCGCACCGTGTGCTGCGGCTCGAGGCCTACGACATTCGCGAAGACCTCGCCGACGTGAGGGACCAGCTGGAGAACGGCGAGACGCCGACAGCTCCCCGCAGGGTAACCATCGGGCCCCTGGCGGACGGTGGCGCCGAGGGGATGGACCTGACTCCGGTTCTCGCCGACGCCGCCGACAAGATGTTCGACACGCTGATCGAGTACGCGGACCAACTCAAGGACGCAACCGACAGGGGCATCACCTTCACCCTCGACGGCGCGGGCGAGATGAACTGCGGCCCCTCGGGCTGCACCGCCACCCAAGCCTTCACCGGCGAGGTCACCTCCATCGCACGGAAGGAACGCGTCACCAAGGGCGAAGTCACCGCCGTGATGAACGCGACCTTCTCCATCGACGGCCAACCCGCCGGCTCATGCACCAGCCCACAGCGCACCTTCCCGGTCCGAGGCACCTCCGTCTCGGGCACCCTGAGCTGCACCGACCCGGGGGCCGGACCGCTCTACTCCTCAGTCGCAGCCCGCGTCGAAGCCCAGGCAGAAGCCGACGCCCAGGCCTGCGGCTGCAAGGTCCGCCTCACCTATCCCCTCCGCGCCAACACCTTCATCGACGCCCGCGCGCTGGCCAAGGTCGAGGCGAGGAAGCTCGCCGACCAGGCGCGGTCGGAACGGAACGCCGCGGACTGCGCCAAGCCGCACAGCTTCCCCACCGGCACCCAGGTGCTCCTGGCCGACGACACCACCCGCGCCATCGAGGACATCCGAATCGGAGACCTGGTCGCCGCCGGCGACCCACAGACAGGGCTCACCTCCACGCGGCCGGTCACCAACACCTTCACGACCGGCGGCGACAAGCACTTCACCCGCCTCACCGTCACGACCGATCTAGGCCCCGCCGACATCACGGCGACGGACAACCACCCCTTCTGGGTGGCGAACGACCGGGAATGGAACAACGCCGCAGACCTCCGGGCCGGGGACGAACTGCACACACCGAAGGGCACCCGGGTTGTCGTGACGAAGGCCCGCGACGAGCAGACGCGGTACCGCACGCACGACCTCACTGTCTCCGGCCTGCATACGTACTATGTGCTGGCGGGCGACATTCCGCTTCTCGTTCACAACAGCAACTGTGGTCCTGAGTTGTCTATCAATGAGGGGCAGTTCGGGAAGAAGTGGGGAAAGCATGCTCAGGATTACGGTCTCAACCCCGGCGATGCCTCTGCCCGACAGTCGTTCCGTGACAGAATCGCTGAGGTCCGCGGGGCGCATGACGAAGTGCGGCAGGGGCCGTGGAATCCGGCGAATGGTGGTGGAAACGATTACTTCTTCTACCGAAAAGGGAAGGACCTGCTGGTGACGAAGGGTGATGGGCAGTTCGTCACCATGTTCCCCATGGATAAACCGAACGGCTGGTTCCAGCAGGCCACTCCCTATTCGTGAGGGTGTAAGAAGTGATCGAGCGAAAAGTAGTGAATCTGCGAGCCGGGCAGCGTGTGCGAGCTGCGTTTGGTGTCAAGTATCTCGCAGATGACGCCCAAAGTGCCACTTCGGTCGAGGCTGTGGAGTTCCTGTTGGGTGCGGGTCCTTCCATTCTTCTGTCGTGCGACACGGACTGGACTCTGAAGGTCTCTGAAGGCCGTTGGCCGCTGTTGCCCGATTGGTGCTGGCCTGTCGAGACATGGGCTTTCGAGGAGATAGAGGGGATCGGGAGTCCCGGTCTCGGCAGAATCGTCTCGGCCTCGGATATCCACAATTCCGTAGGTGAGGTCTGTGGTGTCCATCTGGAGTTCCCTGCGGCATGGGTGACCGTTAGATCAGGTGAAGCGCTGACGTGGGAAATCTCCAGTAAGGAGGGCTGATAGCGCCGGCAATACCGAAGCCCCGCCAGGCATTTCCTGGCGGGGCTTCAGAGCGTCGTCACGGCAGTAGTTGACGGCAACGCAAGTGGATGAGGGCGGCGCAGGGGGGCGGTGGAGTGCCTGAGGTCGTGGAGGCGGATGCGGCGGAGGCCGGCCTTGCGTAGGAGTGTGGTGAAGGTGCGGGTGAGGTCGGTCGGGTCGATCTCTCCACCCTGCGCAGTGGTGAACACGTGTCCGTTGTGCTGCCGCGTGGTGCCTGCGGCCTCGCGCTTGCGCTTGCGCTTGCGCTTGCGCTTGCGCTTGCGCTTGCGCTTGCGCTTGCGCTTGCGCTTGCGCTTGCGCTTCACAGTGCTGCCGTTCGTGAAGAGACGTGTCAAGCCCGCAAGTCTGTTTCACTGCTGTCCTGATCGGGTGGCCGGACGCGGTGCGCGCACGGGCAGCGAGCGCTCCGCCCAACCGGTACCGCGCGTCGCGTCGATCGTGTCGGACCCTCGTTCGGCACGTGACTGATCGTCAACTGTCTTTCCCTCCAGATCACATGAGACCGACCGCTGCACCGGCCTCGTGCGCAGCACCTGGGTAAGGGTGATGCAATGCTGAGGGAAACCCATGGGGCGGAAGATCGGAGGGCCGCGCGGTGGACGCGGACAGGGAGCAGCGGCTGCGGATCGATGTGCTCGGACCCCTTCGGGCCCGGCGGGGGGCCACCCCGCTCGAGCTGGGGCCCGCCAAGAGGCAGGCCGTCCTCGCCGCGCTCCTGCTCCGCGACGGGGCCGTCGTGAGCCATGACCGGCTTCTGTACGCGGTCTGGGGCGTGGAGCCGCCCGCGACCGGGGCGAGCGTGCTCGCCAGTCACATCAACCCCCTGCGCAGAACGCTCGACGCCGCGGGAGTCCGGCACACCCGGTCCGTGATCCGCAGCGGCAAGGGCTGGTACCGGTTCGACGTCGAGGAGGTCCGGCTCGATCTCACGGATGTGACGGAACTGGCTGCGCGGGCGCTGCTCACCAAGGCGGCCGGTGACATGGCCACGGCCGCCGGCCAACTGAGCGAGGCGCTGGCCCTGTTCGCGGGTGAGCCCTTGGCGCATCTCCCCGGGCCGTTCGCGCAGGCCGAACGCGATCGGCTGACGCAGCGATGGCGCACGCTCCGCCGCGATCGGCTGGACTGCCTGGTGACCCTCGGCCGGTTCGGTGACGCGCTGGACGATCTCGCGGTGATGTCGCCGTCCGACCTGTACGACGAGTCGCTGCTGGCCCTGCGCATGCGTGCTCTCTACGGCTGCGGACGTCAGGCGGAGGCGCTGAAGGTCTACGCGGACACGCGCGTACGGCTGCGCGAGGAGCTCGGCGTCGATCCGGGCGACGAACTCCGCCGGGTGCACCAGGCGGTGCTGCGCCGGGACGACGCCGCCCTGGGCCGTCCGTCCCCGGGGTCCGGGTCGGCGCGTTCCACCCCGAGCGCCGGCGGCGCCCCAGAACGTCCCAGTCCGTCGTCGAGTCGTGGCACTCTGCGGATCCCTGCCGAACTACCGCACGACACAGCGGGGTTCGCCGGACGCGAAGAGGAACTGGCTGCTCTGGAGGCACTGCTGCCGCCCCAGGGAGCGGACCCGGCGCGGACGGTCGTCATCTCCGCCATCGGCGGAGCCGCCGGCATCGGCAAGACCGCTCTCGCCGTTCACTGGGCGCACCGGGTACGTGACCGCTTCCCCGAAGGCCAGTTGTATGTGAACCTGCACGGCTTCGACCACGACAGGCCGCCGCTCACCGCAGGCGAAGCACTGACGCTGCTGCTGCGAAGCCTGGGGCTGGACGCTTCGGACATCCCGGTGGACCGGGAGGACCAAGCGCGCGCGTACCGGACCCTCCTCGCCGGCCGACGTCTGCTCATCCTGCTGGACAACGCCGCGTCGGCGGACCAGGTCCGTCCGCTGCTGCCCGGCAGCCCCTCCTGCTACGTCGTCGTCACCAGTCGCAACCGGCTGGGCGATCTCGTCGCCCGCGACGGGTCCCACTCCCTGCCCCTGGACGTCCTTCATCCGGCCGAGTCCCTGGTACTTCTGAGCCGGGCGCTCGGCGCGCCGCGAGTGGCCACGGAGCCCCAGGCCGCCGACGAGCTGATCCGGCTGTGCGGCAGCCTGCCGCTCGCCCTGCGCGTGGCCGCCGCCCGGTTGGCGGGGGATCCGGGGCTGAGGTTGGCCGACCTGGTCGCGGAGTTGAGCGAGGGCAGCCGGTTGGAGGTCCTGGAAGGCCAGGAGAACGATGCCTCACCTTTGCGGACACCGTTTTCCGTGTCGTACCTCGCTCTGGCGCCCGGCGCCCGCCGCCTGTTCCGCCTTCTGGGTCTGTTTCCGGGCCCCGACATCACCGCCGACGTCGCCGCGGCCCTCCTGGACGTACCGCCGACGCAGGCCCGACGCCTGCTCAGCGCCTTGGTCGCCGCGCACCTCGTCGAGCCCGCGGCGGCCGGCCGGTACGGCTTCCACGACCTCCTGCGCGAGTACGCGCGGGAGCGGGCGCTGGCCGAGGAGTCCGCGGCGCAGCGTGACGCGGCGTTGCGCCGGGTCATGCTCCGGTACCTGGGCGCGGCCCGATCCGCAGGAGGGTCCTGGCTCTTCCCGGAGCTGCCCCGCGACCTCGTCCCCCCTTCCCGGCAGAGCCTCCCGTCCGGTCCGGAGGCCGCGTCGTGGCTGGACGCGGAGCGCGCGAATCTCCTGGCCCTCATCCACCACGCCGGGCGCAACGGCCCCCGCCCCGTGGCCTGGCACCTGACCAACGCCCTGTTCGGTCACTTCTGGCTGCATCTGCCTCGGGCGACCTGGCAGGACGCCGCGCAGTCCGCGCTGGACGCGGCCGTGGCCGAAGGCGACCTGTTCGGGCAGGCGGCCATGCACAGCAGCCTCGGACTGCTCACGTCCGACCGGGGGCACGCCCGGGAGTCGATGGGTCACCACCTGCGTGTCCAGGCCATCAGCAGGGAACTCGGATGGCAGGAGGGCGAGGCGGCTTCCCTGGGTGGCATGGCGCTGGCGGAATGGGCCATGGCCCGCCTCCCGTCCGCGTACGACCATGTGACGACCGGCCTCCGGATGATCCGTGACGCCGGGAACCGTCACCTGGAGGCGCTGGGGCTCGTCGTCCTCGGCGTGACCTGCCGCGATCTGGGCTTCCTGCACGAGGCCGCCGCGAACCTCGAAGCGGCCATCGCCCGGAACGGGGACATCGGCTGGAGCGACCACAGCCTGGCCCTGCAGAACCTGGGCCTGGTGTACTGGGAACTCGGCCGTTTTCAGGACGGCCTCGACGCCCTGGGCCCGCGACTTGCCGCCGACGACCTGGACGGCCACCGGAGCGACCGCGCGATGATGCTGGACGCCGTCGCGAGGATCGCCCTCGAGCGCGGCGACCACGAAGCGGCGTCGGAACACGCGAAACGCGCCCTCGCCGTGTGCGGGAGCCGAGGGCGGCCCTGGATCCGGGTCGGCATCCTCACCACGACTGGCGCGTGCCACCGGGAGTCGGGGCACCTCGACCTGGCCGAGCGGGCCGGCCACGAGGCGCTTGCGCTGGCCCGAAGGTCGAGGTACCGGCGCGGCGAGGCCGACTGCTTCCTGGGCCTCGCTCTCACGTACCAGCGGCTGGGCCGGTACGACGATGCCCGCCGTGACGCCGAGCAGGCGCTCGCCCTCGCGCGCCATCACTCGTTCCGGGTGGTGGAGGGCCAAGCCCTGACCGCCCTGTCGGAGACAGCGGAATCGGAGGCCGCCTTCGACACGGCTGCCGCGCACGCCGAACAGGCACTCACGCTCCACCGCCGCACGGGCCACCGACTCGGAGAAGCCCGCACCCTCCTGGTCCTCGCCAGGGCCCTCCGTGACACCGACACCGCCGAGTCGAGAAGGAGGCAGGCGGAAGCCATCTTCTCGGACATCGGTGTGCCGACGAGGAAGTAGGCCGCTCCGCGGGAGAACGAGCCGGGCGGGGAGGACGAGCCGGGCGCACGGTGGCGGTTCGACCCTGCTGAGGCGGCTTCCCGGGCCGAGCTGCGTCGCATCCCTCCGCTCGGCGTCTACAGCCAGTCGCGCTTCTTGAAGATCACGTACAGGCTTGTGCAGACCACCGCCATCAGCAGGATCGCGAAGGGGTAGCCGCCCGCCCAGTGCAGCTCCGGCATCTTGTCGAAGTTCATGCCGTAGATGGTTCCGACGAGTGTGGGTGCGAAGAGGATGGCCGCCCAGGCGGAGATCTTCTTGATTTCCTCGTTCTGCTGGAAACCGGCCTCGGCGAGGGCGCGCATTTCCGCGTTCTGCTGTTGCGTGACGAGGGTGGCGTTGACGGTGAGGATGTCGGCGAGGGCTTGGCGGAAGCCGTCGACGCGTTCGCTGGTGTGGGTGACGTGGTCGGCGACGTCGCGGAGGTAGCGCTGGAGTTCCTCGTCGGTGCCGTATTTGGCGAAGCCGGCCATGAGCGCGTGGAGCATGCCGACGAGGGGGCGGGTGGCGCGCTGGAACTCGACCATTTCACGGGAGAGTTCGTAGATGCGGCGGGAGACGGCGGGGTCGCCGCCGAAGACCTCGGTCTCGATCTCGTCGATGTCGTTCTGGACGCCGGCCACGACGGGGGCGTAACCGTCGACGACCGTGTCGAGGACGGCGTAGAGGACGGCCTCGGGACCCAGCGCCAGGAGGTCCGGCTCCTGCTCCATGCGGAGGCGTACGGCCGAGAGGTCCGGGGCGTCGCCGTGGCGGACGGTGATGAGGAAGTCGGGGCCCACGAAGACGTGGAGTTCGCCGAAGTCGACCTCCTCGGGGGTGTCGAGGTAGCGGGCGGCCCGCAGGACGACGAAGAGCGTGTCGCCGTACCGCTCCAGCTTGGGGCGCTGGTGGGCCTCCAGGGCGTCCTCGACGGCCAGTTCGTGCAGGTCGAACTCGGCGGCCAGGGAGTGGAGTTCCTCCTCGGTCGGGCGCTGGAGGCCGATCCAGGCCATGCCGTCGGGGTACTCGCGCAGCTGGTGGAAGGTCTCCGCCAGGGTGGCGGGGGAGGAGACCCGGCGGCCGTCGCGGTAGAGCGTCGACTGCACGACGCTCGGCTCCACCGGGGGTGGTTGTGCCGACGCGTCCGCGGCCGGCGGTTCGGGGCGGCGGCGCCAGGCCGCGCGGGGGCGGTGTTCGGACATCGTCGCCACCTCCTCCTCGGTCTGCGGGACGGGAGCCCGGGGGACCGGAGCTCTAAGGGACGGGAGTCCGGGGAGACCGGAGCTCTGTGGGGCGGGAGCGCGGCCCTGGGGGCCGAGAGCAGGATATATGGGGTGAATCGCTCCCGTACGGATCTCGGCCGAGTTCGAATCAGGACAGTTTCTGTCCGCAAGCCTCGGTAGTGTGCCGGTCATGGCCTCCAAGACCTCGCAGCCCGTGCTCGGCACCCGCGCCCTGAACCGCGCCACTCTCGACCGGCAGCTGCTCCTGCGTCCCGCAGCGCTCGGCGCGGAGGAGGCCGTGGCGCACCTCGTCGGCCTCCAGGCCCAGAACACCAAGCCTCCGTACTATGCGCTCGCCGCGCGCCTGGACGGGTTCCGGCCCGAGGACCTGTCGGCCCTGATGGAGTCGCGCCGGGTCGCCCGCATCGTCTCGCTCCGGTCGACCGTCCACACCCACACCGCCCGCGACGCGGTCGGCCTGCGCAGGCTCGTGCAGGACGGGGCCATCGACCGGGAGTTGAAGATGTTCCGCAAGGGGCTCGACGGGGTCGACCTCGACCGGCTCGCCGTGCTGGCGACCGAGTACGTGGAGGAGGGGCCCCGCACCCCCAAGGACCTGCGGGAGCGGCTGCTCGTGGAGTGGCCGGACGCCGACCCGCAGGCGCTGACCATCGCCGCCCGCTGCCTGCTCCTGATGGTGCAGGCCACCCCGCGCGGCCTGTGGCGCCGGAGCGGGCAGGTCGCGCTCACCACCACCCGCGTCTGGTTCGGCGACCCCGACGGGGAGGCCGCCGAGATCGACGAGACCGTACGGCGCTACCTCGGCGCCTTCGGCCCCGCCTCCGTCCAGGACATGCAGACCTGGTGCGGCCTCACCCGCCTCCGCCCCGCCTTCGAGCGGCTGCGGCCCGAGCTCCTCGTCTTCCGGGACGAGCGCGGCACCGAGCTGTTCGACCTTCCCGACGCGCCCCGTCCCGACGAGGACACCCCCGCGCCGCCCCGCCTCCTCCCCGAGTTCGACAACCTGCTCCTCTCGCACGCCGACCGCACCCGCGTCGTCCCCGCCGAGCACCACGGCCGCACCTGGACCGGGAACCAGGCGCACCGCACGTTCCTCGTCGACGGCCTCCTCGCCGGCATCTGGCGCCTCGACGAGGCGAAGGACCGCACGACCCTCACCGTCGAGCCCTTCGCGTCCCTCACGCGCGCGACGCGCACCGCCCTCACCGCCGAGGCCGAACGGACCCTTCAGCTCCTCTCTCCGCCCGGCATCCCGTACGACATCGTCCACGTCGGCCCGTGACGCCGGGCATGAGGCAGGGCCTGACGCCGGGCCTGACGCCGGGCCTGACGCCGGGCATGACGCCGGGCATGAGGCAGGGCATGACGCCGGGCATGACGACGGAGGAGGTCGAGGCGGTCCTGACCGCGGCGGGCTGGTCGCGCGGCCGGGACGTCGGCGCGCGGCTGCCCGGCCTCCTGGGCTTCGTGACCGACCGCTTCGCCGAGGAGGGCCACCCGGTCGAACCGTTCCGGGCCGCCCGGGACTTCGTCCGGGAGTTCGGCGGACTGCGCCTGGTGATTCCGGGCACGCCGCCGGACGCCGTCGGCTTCACACCGCACTGGATCTACGAGGAGAGCGCCGAGGACGTCGCCGAACTCGCCCGGAACGTGGGGGAGCGGCTCTTCCCCGTCGGCTACGAGACGTTCGACGGGGCGATGGTCCTCATCGACGAGACCGGACGCTTCTTCCTCCTGCACCACACCGGTCCCGCGTTCCTCGGCGCGACCGCGTACGAGGCCATCGGCTGTCTGCTGCGCGGCCCCCAGCGGGACGCGCGGGACCTCTTCGTCTGACCGCCGCCCGGGGGCCCGGCCCCCCACCCGTCAGGGCAGCGCGCCCGCCCGGCGGGCCGCCACCACCGCCTCCGTCCGGGTGTGGGCGCCCAGCTTGCGCATGGCCGAGCGGAGGTACCCCTTGACCGTCTCGGGGCGCAGGCCGAGCCGTCGGGCGGCCGTCGCGTTCGTGGCGCCGGAGGCGACGGCGGCGAGGACGTCCGTCTCGCGGGGGGTGAGGGCGACGCCGGGGACGGGCGCCGGGGTGCCGGAGGCGGACCGGAGGCGACCGCAGACGGCGAGCAGGCGGTCCCGCAGCTCGGGGTCGGTCACCCGGGGTGCCAGTTCGCGCAGCTCGCCGTAGGCCTGCCGGACCTCCTCCCAGGACGGGCCGGGAGACGGCGGCGCGAGGAGCCGGTGCACCTCGTCGCGGACGGCGAGGGCCTGCTCCACGTCGCGGGCTGCGGCGACCGCCGCGTCGAAGACGCGCTCGCCGATCGGAAGGGCGTCGCGCAGCGCCCCGTACAGCACGCCGCGCACCTTGCGGCGCACGACGACGGGCACCGCGATCACCGAGCGGATGCCCTCCGCCGAGACGGGGCCGTCGTACTCGTGCGTGATGTGCTGCGCCGAGGGGTAGTCCGTGACGGCGCAGGGGCGGGCGAGGGCCAGGCACTTCCCGCCGAGACCGGACCCGGCGGAGATGGCGAGCCCGTGCAGCGCCGGGGTCACCGCCCCGTTCAGCTCGCCGATCCGCAGGCCCCGGGACTCGTGGAGCAGCCCGCCGAAGACCACCTGGAGGCCGGTGGTGCGGCGCAGGCGCAGCAGCGCGCCGCGCAGCTCCACCGATTCGACGTGCTCGCGCACCGTGCCCACTCCTTCGTCGTCGGTCTGGTTCACCCCCGAACGGGGGTAGTGAGACCTGGGTCACCGATTACACGATGTCCGGGACCGGTCCCGCAACGAGGAGGACACATGACGGCAGCGAGCGCGACCAGCGCGACGGAGGCGTTCCGGGCGGCCCGGGACTTCCTGCTCCGCCATCGCGACGACTACGAGACGGCCTACGAGGGCTTCACCTGGCCCCGGCCCGAACGTTTCAACTGGGCGCTCGAATGGTTCGACGTCATCGCCGAGGGCAACGACCGGACCGCCCTGCACATCGTCGAGGAGGACGGCTCCGAGACGAAGGTGTCCTTCGCCGAGATGTCCGCCCGCTCGAACCGGGTCGCGAACTGGCTGCGCGCCCAGGGCGTCCGCGCCGGCGACCGGATCATCGTGATGCTCGGCAACCAGGCCGAGCTGTGGGAGACCGTGCTCGCCGCGATGAAGCTGCGCGCCGTCGTCATCCCCGCGACCCCGCTCCTCGGCCCCGCCGACCTGCGCGACCGCGTCGACCGGGGCCGCGCCCGCCATGTGATCGTGCGCGCCGAGGACACGGCCAAGTTCGACGACGTGCTCGGCGACTACACCCGGATCGCGGTCGGCGGCGACGGGGTGAGCTGGCTCGGCTACGAGCACGCGGTCCGCGAGTCCGCCGACTTCGAGCCCGACGGCGTCACCCTCGCCGGCGACACGCTGATGCTGTACTTCACCTCCGGCACCACCGCCCGCCCCAAGCTCGTCGAGCACACCCACACCTCGTACCCGGTCGGGCACCTCTCGACCATGTACTGGATCGGCCTCCAGCCGGGCGACGTGCACCTCAACATCTCCTCGCCGGGCTGGGCCAAGCACGCCTGGTCCAACCTGTTCGCCCCGTGGAACGCGGAGGCGACCGTCTTCATCCACAACTACACGCGCTTCGACCCGGCGCGGCTGATGAGCGAGATGGACCGGAACGGCGTCACCAGCTTCTGCGCCCCGCCGACCGTCTGGCGGATGCTCATCCAGGCCGACCTCGGTCAGCTGAAGACCCCGCCCCGCGAGGTCGTCGCCGCCGGCGAACCGCTCAACCCCGAGGTCATCGAGTCCGTCCGGCGCTCCTGGGGCGTCACCATCCGGGACGGCTTCGGCCAGACCGAGACGGCCGTGCAGGTCTCCAACAGCCCCGGTCAGCGGCTCAAGGAGGGCTCCATGGGCCGTCCGAGCCCCGGCTTCCGCGTCACCCTCGTCGACCCGGTGACCGGCCGGCCCGGCGTCGACGAGGGCGAGATCTGCCTCGACCTGTCGGCCAACCCGGTCGGCCTGATGACCGGCTACCACGGCGACCCGGAGCGTACGGCCGAGGCGATGGCGGACGGCTACTACCGCACCGGCGACATCGGCTCCCGCGACGCGGACGGCTACGTCTTCTACGTCGGCCGCTCGGACGACGTCTTCAAGGCCTCCGACTACAAGATCAGCCCCTTCGAGCTGGAGAGCGCGCTTCTGGAGCACGAGGCCGTCGCGGAGGCCGCCGTCGTCCCCGCCCCCGACCCGGTGCGGCTCGCCGTCCCGAAGGCGTACGTCGTCCTCGCCGCCGGCTGGCAGCCGGACGAGGAGACCGCGAAGGCGCTCTTCGCCCACTCGCGCGCGGTCCTCGCCCCGTACAAGCGCGTCCGCCGCATCGAGTTCGCCGAGCTCCCCAAGACCGTGTCCGGCAAGATCCGCCGGGTGGAACTGCGCCGCCTCACCGCCGAGGGCGGCGGCAAGGAGTACGTGGAAGGAGACCTCGGATGACCGGCACGACGGACGGCACCACGGAACTCTCGTACGCGCACGGGGCGTCCACCACCGCGCTCCTCGGCGACACCATCGGGGCCAACCTCGACCGGGCCGTCGCCGCCTGGCCGGACCGGGAGGCACTCGTCGACGTGCCCACCAGACGGCGCTGGACCTACGCCCGGTTCGGCGCGGACGTCGACCGGTTGGCCGGGGCGCTGCTCGGCAGCGGGGTGCGGAAGGGTGACCGGGTCGGCATCTGGGCGGTCAACTGCGCCGAATGGGTCCTCGTCCAGTACGCCACCGCCCGCATCGGCGCCGTGATGGTCAACATCAACCCGGCCTACCGCGCCCACGAGCTGGCGTACGTCCTCGACCAGGCGGGGATCACCCTGCTGTTCGCCTCGCTCGCCCACAAGACCAGCGACTACCGGGCGATGGTCGACCAAGTGCGGCCGCAGTGCCCGCGGTTGCGCGAGGTCGTCTACTTCGGGGACGCGAGCTGGGACGACCTCCTCGGCCGCACGGCCGGTGAACTGCGCCCGGAGCCGCTCTCCTGCGACGAACCCGTCAACATCCAGTACACCTCGGGGACCACGGGCTTCCCCAAGGGCGCCACGCTCTCCCACCACAACATCCTCAACAACGGCTACTTCGTCGGCGAGATGATCGCCTACACCGAGCAGGACCGGATCTGCGTCCCGGTGCCCTTCTACCACTGCTTCGGCATGGTGATGGGGAACCTGGCGGCCACCTCGCACGGCGCCTGCATCGTCGTCCCGGCCCCCTCCTTCGACCCCGCCGCCACCCTCCGGGCGGTGCAGGAGGAGCGCTGCACCTCCCTCTACGGGGTGCCGACCATGTTCATCGCCGAGCTCAACCTGCCCGACTTCGCGGCGTACGACCTCTCCAGCCTCCGCACCGGCATCATGGCGGGCTCGCCGTGCCCGGTGGAGGTGATGAAGCGGGTCGTCGCCGAGATGAACATGGCCGAGGTGTCGATCTGCTACGGCATGACCGAGACCTCGCCCGTCTCCACCCAGACCCGCCGCGACGACGACCTGGAGCGCCGCACCGGCACCGTCGGCCGGGTCATGCCCCACGTCGAGGTGAAGGTCGTCGACCCGGCCACCGGCCTCACCGTCGAGCGCGGCACGGCCGGGGAGCTGTGCACCCGCGGCTACAGCGTGATGCTCGGCTACTGGGACGAACCGGCGAAGACCGCCGAGGCCGTCGACGCCGGCCGCTGGATGCACACCGGCGACCTGGCCGTGATGCGCGCCGACGGCTACGTGCAGATCGTCGGCCGCATCAAGGACATGATCATCCGCGGTGGCGAGAACGTGTACCCGCGCGAGATCGAGGAGTTCCTCTACGGGCACCCCAAGATCGCCGACGTCCAGGTCGTCGGCGTCCCCGACGAGCGCTACGGCGAGGAGATCCTCGCCTGCGTCATCCCCCGCGACCCCGCCGACCCGCCGACCCCGGAGGACGTCACGGCCTTCTGCCGCGACCGGCTCGCCCACTACAAGATCCCGCGCCGGGTGGAGATCCTCACCGAGTTCCCCATGACCGTCAGCGGCAAGGTGCGGAAGGTCGAGCTGCGGCAGCGGTACGGCTCCGCCTGAGACCGGGCCTGAGGCCGGGCCGGCCGGCGCACACCGGCCGGCCCGGTACGTCGGCAGCTCTCGTACGTCGGTGACTCCCGTACGTCAGCAGCCTCCGTACGTCGGCCGACCCGGTACGTCAGTCGGCTTCCGTACGTCGGCCGGCCTCGCCCGCCGACCGGCCCCGTTCGTCAGCAGACCTCCCTGCGCATGCAGATCCGGGGCCAGGCGGACAGGCCGTGGGCCGCCTCGGCACGGCTGATGGCGAGCAGGCCCTCGGTGAGGTCCGGGTCGGACTCGGCGAGCGGCCGGAAGCCGAGCCGCGCGTAGTACGGGGCGTTCCACGGGACCTCGGTGAACGTCGTGAGGGTCAGCGCCGCCAGGCCCTGCTCCCTGGCGGCCGCCGCCAGGTGCTCGATCAGCGCCCGGCCGACACCCCGGCGGGCGGCGTCCGGGTGCACCGACACCTGCTCGATGTGGGCGGCGCCGTCGACGGTGTCGGCGAGCAGGTACGCGACCGGGTGGTCGGCGGCGTCCACCGCCACCCAGGCCCGGCCCGCGCGGCGGTACGTCTCCAGGACGTCCAGGGGCAAGGGGTCGTCGTCGGCGATCGCCGCCATGCCGAGGGAACGGAACGGCTCGCCCGCCGCCCGTTCGATGTCCTGGAGCAGCGGGAGTTCGGCCGGAGCGGCCGCTCTGATGCGCATAAGACAGTATGGCGCGGCGTCACCGCGAAGGTCCGCCCGCGCTCGGACCCGGCTCCGGACGCGGCCTGTTTCCGTACCCGCCGACGGTCGGACCGGACGGCCCGCCTCCGTACCCGCCGACGGTCGGACCGTCGGCGGGGCGGTCGAGGAGACCGCCCTCCCGGGAGAAGCGCGGCAGGAACAGCGCGAGCGCCGGATCGCCGTACAGGGCTACGTACAGCTGGACCAGCCGCCCGTCGGTGACCTCGCTCCGGTGGGCCGGCAGCGGATACCGCTCCCGCAGGCCGTCGAGCAGCCGCCCCGCCGCCCGGGTGGTGGGCGGCAGCCGCAGCAGCACGACCGCCGCCAGGACCGGCGGCACACCGGCGGCGACCGCCGCGGCGACGTGGGTGCCGGAGGTCCCCGTGGTGTACAGCCCCGCCGCCGCGCCCGCCACCACCGTCAGCGGCACGCAGCCCAGGAGCACCCGGGCCACCCACAGCCGGGCGAGCGGCCGCAGCAGCCCGGACCCGCGGAGTTCGGCGCGCAGCGCGTCCACGGCCCGCCGCGCCTCGGGACGCGAGGCGAGGGCCCGCAGCCCGAACGCCCGGTGGAGCGCCCCGTGCACGCCGAGCTGGACGGGGTCACTGGTGCGCCCCGGACCGCCATTGGCCCGAATCGTATGTTTGCGGCCCGCCGCGACCGCCCCGCGCTGGTGCAGGGCCACGAGCGCGACGGTCACCGCCGCCCGCCGCCCGCCCCTCAGCAGCGCGAGCACCTGCGGCGGCGGCACCTCGTCCCCGCACGGCGCACCGCTTTCCCGGCTGCGGGTTCGCAACAGCGCGGCGGCGAGAAGGAGTTCTCCCCACGCGGCACCGATGAACCACCACATCCCCGTCGTCATGACACCCACCCCCAGAGGGTGTTGTGCCCGGCGGAACATGATCGTCACGCGTGAATGGCCGGTTTCGGATGCCGAGGTGTCGTGGACGGGGCGGGACGGGACGTGGACGGGGCGGACGGAACGTGGATGGGGCGGGGCGTGGACGGGACGGGACGTCCGGACCCGCCGACGGCGCTGCCGGCGGGTCCGGTCCCTCAGGCTCCGCCGGCCGCCAGTTCGTCGGCCGCGAGGTTCACCGGCTGCGGGGTGCCGGTCAGGTCGAGGACGAACAGCGGGAGGCCGATCTCGGCGGCGCGCGAGCGGGCCTCCGGGGTGTAGCCGGCGAGCGAGAAGAACACGCTCACCGCGGAGGCGCTCAGCCCGTTCAGCCAGAGGCACTCGACCGCCCGCAGTCCGGTCTGCCGGGTGCTCGGGTCGACCTGGGCCACCAGCCCGGGCGCCCGCAGGTCCACCCCGGAGACCGGCCGCTCCTCGGGCTGGACGACGTCCCTGAACCCGAGCCACCGCAGGTACCCGGCGGCGGCCGCCACCGCGTCCCGCGCCGTCCTGATCGTCACCGGCCGGAAGGCCTCTCGCGCCGGAGTCGGCCGCGGGGCCGTCGGCGGCAGCGGAATGTGCGCCGGATACCGCTCGGCGAACGAGCGGTGCGCACCCACCCGGGGCGGCACCCCCGACGCGCTCTGCGGCGGTACCCCGGCGGCACCCTGCGCGGCCGGACCGGGCCCGGCGGCCGTGCGCCCCGCGTCGCGCCCGCCGGAGCGGGGACCGTCGGGACGCGGACCTTCGTGACGCGTCCCGTCGGCGCCAGGACCGTCGGGACGGGAGCCGTCGCGACGAGAACCGTCCGGGCGCGTGCCGTCGCCACGAGAACCGTCCGGGCGCGTGCCGTCGGGACGCGTACCGTCGGCGTGAGGGCCTTCGCCCGGCAGGCCGGGGCCCCACCGACCGTCCGTGCGCGAACCGTCGCCCCGCGCCGCGGGCCCTCTGCCGAACCAGTCGGAGCCCGGGTCGGCGGCCCGTGGCCGGGCGGCGGCGGGGGAGTCCCCGTGGTCGCCGTCGGCCCCACGGGCACCGAGGCCGAAGGCGATCCCGCCCGGCCCGGCCCCCTCGGGCCCCGCCCTTCCGTCCCCTCCCTGACCGTGTGCCGTTTCCGGCCAGGGCACGACGGGCCCGTCGGCGGGCCCGGGGGCGGTGCCGCCCTGGCCGCCGGTGCCGCCCGGTGTCGTGCCGCCGTGCCGCGGGGAGGCGCCGGGGGCGGTGAGGGAAGACCCGGAGTGATCCGGTCCCGGTGCGGGGCGGGGGTGGGCCGAGCCGGTCCCGGGGGCGGGGGAGTGGGCGCCGGAGGGCGGTGGCGGGGCGGGTTCCGTCACCGGGCGTACGGGGACGCGGAGGACCGTGCCGCAGGAACACCCGAGCTCGGGGTGGGGCCAGTCGTCCTCGCGGCCGCAGGCGCCGCAGCGGACGGTGACCCATTCGTCCGTCCAGTTCCGGTGCGTGATCGGCTCCGCCGTCGCGCCGGCCGTCACCGGCGGCGCCACGGGGCTGCCGCACGCGCAGGGGAAGACCGGCGCCGCGTACGCCTGCGTGCGCCGGCACTCCGGGCAGCGCACCGGTACGGAATCGCCCACAACCCAACCCCCTGTCGTTCCGTCCCATCGTCCACCCATCCGTCGTCCCGGGGAGGGTGTTCGGCCACTTCGCCGATCCCGCGGGACGGACTTCTCTTGACGGCCCTCCGTGACCCCACCTACATTGCTTCCGTATAGCAGAACAGTATTTCCGCATTACGGAAACAGGTCGCGAAGCGCCCCCGAGTCGCAGCGCGTGCCCGCATCCGACCGGCCGAAGCAGGAGCACTCCCATGCCTCGTATGACCGCCGCCGCAGCGGCCGTTGAGATCCTCAAGCGCGAAGGCGTCACCCAGGCGTTCGGCGTCCCCGGCGCGGCGATCAACCCCTTCTACCGCGAGCTCAAGAACGTGGGCGGCGTCGGCCACACGCTCGCCCGCCACGTCGAGGGCGCGTCCCACATGGCCGAGGGCTACACCCGGGCCAAGGCCGGCAACATCGGCGTCTGCATCGGTACGTCCGGCCCCGCCGGCACCGACATGATCACCGGCCTGTACTCGGCCATCGCGGACTCGATCCCGATCCTCTGCATCACCGGCCAGGCTCCGGTCTCGAAGCTCCACAAGGAGGACTTCCAGGCCGTCGACATCGCCACCATCGCCAAGCCGGTGACCAAGGCCGCCACGACCGTCCTGGAGGCCGCGCAGGTCCCCGGCGTCTTCCAGCAGGCCTTCCACCTGATGCGCTCCGGCCGCCCCGGCCCGGTCCTCATCGACCTCCCGATCGACGTCCAGCTGACCGAGATCGAGTTCGACCCGGAGACCTACGAGCCGCTGCCGGTCTACAAGCCGCAGGCCACCCGCGCCCAGGCCGCGAAGGCGCTGAGCTTCCTCCTGGAGTCCGAGCGCCCGCTGATCGTCGCCGGCGGCGGCATCATCAACGCCGACGCCACCGACCTGCTCGTCGAGTTCGCCGAGCTGACCGGCATCCCGGTCATCTCCACCCTCATGGGCTGGGGCACCATCCCGGACGACCACGAGCTCGCCGCCGGCATGGTCGGCGTCCAGACCGCGCACCGCTACGGCAACGCGACCTTCCTGGAGTCGGACTTCGTCCTCGGCATCGGCAACCGCTGGGCCAACCGCCACACGGGCTACAACCTGGAGGCGTACACCAAGGGCCGGAAGTTCGTCCACGTCGACATCGAGCCCACCCAGCTCGGCAAGATCTTCGCCCCCGACTACGGCATCGCCTCCGACGCCAAGGCCGCGCTCGAACTCTTCGTCGAGATCGCCAAGGAGCTGAAGGCCGAGGGCGAGCTGCCCGACTTCTCCGCCTGGGCCGCCTCCGCGCAGGAGCGCAAGGCCACCCTCCAGCGCCGCACGCACTTCGACGACATCCCCCTGAAGCCGCAGCGCGTCTACGAGGAGATGAACAAGGCCTTCGGCCCGGAGACCCGCTACGTCACCACGATCGGCCTCTCCCAGATCGCGGCCGCGCAGTTCCTGCACGTCTACAAGCCGCGCCACTGGATCAACTGCGGCCAGGCCGGCCCGCTCGGCTGGACCATCCCGGCCGCGATCGGTGCCGCCACCGCCGACCCGGAGACCCCGGTCGTCGCCCTCTCCGGCGACTACGACTTCCAGTTCATGATCGAGGAGCTGGCGGTCGCCGCCCAGCACAAGGTCCCCTACGTCCACGTCCTCGTGAACAACGCCTACCTCGGCCTGATCCGACAGGCGCAGGGCGGCCTCGGCATCAACTTCGAGGTCAACCTCGAGTTCGAGAACATCAACACCCCGGAGATCGGCGTCTACGGCGTCGACCACGTCAAGGTCGCCGAGGGCCTGGGCGTCAAGGCCATCCGCGTCACCGACCCGGACAAGCTGGGCGAGGCCCTGGAGGAGGCCAAGAAGCTGGCCGTCGAGCACCAGGTCCCGGTCGTCGTCGAGGCCATCCTGGAGCGCATCACCAACATCGCGATGAGCAAGACGGTCGACATGAGCGACGTCACCGAGTTCGAGGAGCTCGCGACCGAGCCCGGCCACGCGCCGACCGCGATCAAGGCCCTCAAGGTCTGACCCCGGCAGCCGTGCCACGGCCCCCGCCCCGATGACCACCGGGGCGGGGGCCGCCCGCGTCCACCGCAGGCCCGTGTCCACCGCGACCCGCGTCCACCGACCGCCCGCGCGCGTCACCGCGGGTCCGCGTCCACCGGCGTCACGCACCGCCGCGACCTCCTCCTCGAAGGACCGCTCGTGCTCGCCGGTGGGCGTCGGCGTCAGGAAGTCGGCGTTCCAGGTGGGCCCGAGGGCGGCCCGTACGAGCAGCGCGCCGAGAGGCTCGGCGGCGAGGCGGCCGCGGTACGCGGGCAGGTGGGCGGCCGGCCAGGCCCGCTCGCCCGGATGGGAGGCCACGCCCGCGTGCAGCGTCTTCAGCGCCGCGACCGTCTCGGCGAGCGGAGACACGAGGAACCTGCTCCCGGCCAGCGAGTCCGTACCGATCCGCCACCACCCCACCCTTCGTCCACCCCACCCTTCGCCTTCGCCCGCCCGGGCAGGCGCCTTCCCGCCCGGCGCGCCGCGTCCGCCCCGGCGTGCACCGCCCTGCACGACGTGTGCCGCCCAGCCCCGCACGTCCGGAGTGACGACACACCGCCGGCCGGGGTTTCGCCGCTCCGCGAAGCAGTACCGATGCGGCCGAGCCGCCCGGACACTCCCGCATGCCCCGCTACCGGACCCTCTTCCGTACGCCCGAGTTCACTCCGCTCTTCCTCACCGGCTCCGCCCAGACCGTCGCGGGACTGGGTCTCGCGACGCCCGTGTTCCGCGCGACGGGCTCGCCGCTCCTGTCGGCGCTCGCGCTGTTCGGGCCGTCGCTCGCGCAGTTGCTGGGCGCGACCGCACTGCTCTCCGCCGCGGACCGGCTGCCGCCGCGCGCCGCGCTCTCCGGGATCGCCTTCTTCTTCGCGGCGGTCACCGCCGTCCTGGCGATCCCCGGGCTGCCGGCCTGGGCGGTCCTCGCGGTCCTCCTCGTGGAGGGACTCGCGGCCTCGCTGGGCGGCGGGGTGCGGTACGGGCTCCTGAACGAGATCCTCCCGCGCGAGCGGTACCTGCTCGGCCGTTCGGTGACGAACACGGCTTCCGGTGCCTGCCAGATAGGCGGCTTCGCCACCGGCGGGCTCCTGGTCGCGCTGCTGTCGCCGGCGCGGCGCTGTACCTCGCGGCCTCCGCCGTCGCCCGCCCGGGCCTCGGGGAGCGGCCGCCCCGGGCGGCCGGGGCGGCCCTCGGTCGCCGAGACCCGGCGGAGCAACGCGCGGCTGTGGTCCTCGCCCGCCCGATGCCGTGCCTACCTCGCCCTCTGGGTGCCGAACGGACTGGTCGTCGGCTGCGAGTCGCTCTTCGTGCCGTACGCCCCCGAGCGCGCCGGGCTGCTCTTCGCGTGCGGCGCGTTCGGGATGCCGGCCGGGGACACCGCCGTCGGCCGTTTCGTACCGGCGCGGGTGCGCGGCCGGATCCGCACCGCGCACGGGGATGGTGGTCCTCGCCGCCGCCGCCTCGCTCGCCGTGACCCTCTGCCTCGCCCTGGCCGAGCGCGGTGAGAAGGGGGGCGGACGGAGCGGGGAGGGGCTTGCGGTGCCCGTGAGGACGTCGAACCGACCCCCGGCCGGGTCGCCGGCCTCGTCCTCATCGGGCCGGGGGCCTACCGGGGTGCCGTCGAGCGCAGTACGACCGTCTCCTCGCAGGGGCCGTCGGCGAACAGCTTGAGCGCCTCGACCTCGTCCTTGTCGGCGGACAGGCCCCAGCGGAGCTTGGTGGCCACCCACTCGCCGACGTAACGGCAGTACTGTCCGGCGTCCGAAGGCACCCACTCGGCGGGATCGCGCCCCGCCTTGTCCTGCCGGCTGCGGGCCGTGACGGCGACGAGGGTCGCGGCCGCGCCCTGGTCGTTGGCGTACCGCTCGCGCCGCGCCGCGGTCCAGCCGGACGCCCCCGACTCCCAGGCCTCCTGGAGCGCGACGAGGTGGTCGACGCGGAGGGCGGCCGGGTCGGTGACGCTCTGGCCGTCGTAGTACGAGGTCCAGCGGCCGCCGGTGAGGGCGCAGTCCGCCCCGGTCCGCGGGGCGTCGACGGCCTCGGCGAGCAGGACCTCGGAGCGGGTGTCGCAGCCGTCCGCGGGGTCGAGGCCGTTGTTCCAGTGGCGGAACGCGGTCTCCTCGTACCCGTCCGGGTCCTCGGCGGCCTCGGTGAGCCCGGCGAGCGCGTCGGGCAGCAGGACGACGTTCGCGGAGAGGGCGGGGGAGGGCGCGGCCAGCGGGGACAGGATCAGCGCGAGCGGTGCGAGGCCGCGCATCAGGTTCTTGATCATGTACGAGTGGATAGCGCCGGTGTCGGGGCGACGCGGGCCCGAATCGCGGTGCGCTCGCCCGAGCGGGTGCGGATCTTCACCGCAGAAACGATGCGCTGCGGAGGCGTACGGACGGTTCCCCATCCCCTCGCCGTACGGACGGAGAAGGCCGTACGGACGGAGAAGGAGCCGTACGGACGGGGAAGAGCGCGGAACCAGGGACCGTAAACCTGGTTCCGCGCTCTCGTCTGGTGACCGCCCGACGGCACGAGGCTGGCGCGACAGGACGTTCGCGCCGCCGGGCGGAGTCTGAGGGCCCCGAAGGGGCGGGTGGGGCGTTGGGACCGCGGCGGTGCCGACGGGCGCGCGGGCCGGTCCCTTCCTTCAGGTCAGGAAGGGGGCCTTGCGTCCTTACCACCGCACTGGCTCGGCGCCGCCGCGGTCCTCACGCTTGTCCGGTCCGCCGACCACCCCTCATACGGGCCGGCGATCCGGACCGCGTACAGCACTGACCTCCCGTCAGGTGCCGTACGCAGTCTGGGTGTTCTTCGAGGATCAGTCCTCGCGCAGGGCGCGGACGGCCTCGGCCACGCGCTTGCCGTAGTCCGCGTCGGCGGCGGCGAAGTGCGCGAGGTTCTTCTCGATGACGTCCTCGCGGGACACCTGGGAGAGGCCGCCGGCGATGTTGGCGACCAGGCGCTTCTTCTCGTCCTCGGACATCAGGCGGTAGAGCTCGCCGGCCTGGAAGAAGTCGTCGTCCTTGGTGTGCGCGGGTGCCTCGTGGGTGCCGGTCCAGCCGTGGATCGCGAGCGGCGCGGAGAGCGCGGCGTCGGTCTGGGCCGGGCCCTGGTACGAGTTGGGCTCGTAGTTCTTGTCGTGGCGCGAACCGTTGCGGGTGGCCATGAAGCCGTCCCGGCCGTAGTTCTGGGCCGTGGTCGCCTTGGGGGCGTTCACCGGCAGCAGGGTGTGGTTCACGCCGAGGCGGTAGCGGTGGGCGTCCGCGTAGGCGAAGAGGCGGCCCTGGAGCATCTTGTCCGGCGACGGGCCGATGCCCGGGACGAAGTTGTTCGGGGAGAACGCGGCCTGCTCGACCTCGGCGAAGACGTTCTCCGGGTTGCGGTCGAGGACCAGGCGGCCCACGCGCTGGAGCGGGTAGTCGCTGTGCGGCCACACCTTGGTGAGGTCGAACGGGTTGAAGCGGTACTCTGCGGCCTCGGCGGCCGGCATGACCTGGACGTACAGGGTCCACGAGGGGTTCACGCCGCGCTCGATCGCCTGGAGCAGGTCGGTCTGGTGCGAGTTCGCGTCCTTGCCGACGAGCTCGGCGGCCTGGTCGGCGGAGAGGCTGCGGATGCCCTGGTTCGTCTTGAAGTGGTACTTGACGAAGAAGGCCTCGCCCGCCTCGTTGGTCCACTGGTAGGTGTGCGAGCCGTAGCCGTTCATGTGGCGGTACGAGGCGGGGATGCCGCGGTCGCCCATGAGCCAGGTGATCTGGTGGGTCGCCTCGGGGGCGTGGGCCCAGAAGTCCCAGACGTTGTCCGCCTCCTGCTTGCCCGTGAAGGGGTCGCGCTTCTGGGAGTGGATGAAGTCGGGGAACTTGATCGGGTCCTTGATGAAGAACACCGGGGTGTTGTTGCCGACGAGGTCGTAGTTGCCCTCTTCGGTGTAGAACTTCAGCGCGAAGCCGCGGGGGTCGCGGACCGCGTCGGCGCCGCCGAGGGAGTCGGCCACGGTGGAGAAGCGGATGAACGTCTCGGTCTTCTTGCCGACCTCGGAGAGGAACGCGGCCTTCGTGAAGCCGGTGACGTCGTCGGTCACCTCGAAGAAGCCGTACGCGCCGGAGCCGCGGGCGTGCACCACGCGCTCCGGGATCCGCTCACGGTTGAAGCGCGCGAGCTTCTCCAGCAGGTGCTGGTCCTGGAGGAGGATCGGGCCACCGACGCCGGCGGTGGCGGAGTTCTGGTTGTCGGCGACGGGGGCGCCGGACTCGGTCGTAAGCACGCGCTTCGACATCGTGACCTTCCGTACGGGAGCTCTGCTGACGGTCCGAGGAGCGTAGATTCGGCTCGAACGCAACGTCAACAGTTTGTTGAAAAGGAAGTGTGGTGTTCCGGCCGGCGGCGACGCCTTGGGCGCGACAGGACAGGTGTCAGCGCCGCCGCCGACCGGAATTCAGGGGCCCCGGGTGGGGGCGGGTGGGTCAGACCTGCTGGCCGGAGAGGCGCTCGACGGCGCGCAGCAGGGCCGAGTGGTCCAGGCCGCCGTCGCCCTGCGCACGCAGGGAGGCGACGAGCTGGGCGACGACGGCGCCGACCGGGAGGGCCGCACCGACGTTGCGGGCGGCGTCGGTGACGATGCCCATGTCCTTGTGGTGCAGGTCGATCCGGAAGCCGGGCTTGAAGTCCCGGTTCAGGAAGTTGTCCTTCTTGCGGGTCAGCACGGTCGAGCCGGCCAGGCCGCCGTTGAGGACGTCCAGGGCGGCCTGGAGGTTCACGCCGGACTTCTCGAGGAAGACGACGGCCTCGGCGCAGGCCTGGATGTTGACCGCGACGATCAGCTGGTTGGCGGCCTTCACCGTCTGGCCGGAGCCGTGCGGGCCGCAGAGCACGATGGTCTTGCCGAGGGCCTCCAGGATCGGGAGGGCCTCGTCGAAGTCGGCCTGCTCGCCGCCGACCATGATCGAGAGCACGGCCTCGATCGCGCCGGCCTCGCCGCCGGACACCGGGGCGTCGATGACGCGGATGCCCTTCTCGGCGGCGTTCTTGGCGAGGTCGACCGAGGTCTGCGGGGTGATCGACGACATGTCGACGATCAGCGCGCCCTGCTTCGCGTTCTCCAGGATGCCCTCGGGGCCGTAGGAGATGGCCTCGACCTGCGGGGAGGCGGGCACCATCGTGATGATGACGTCGGCGTCCTCGACGGCCTCGGCGATCGACGCGGCGGCGCTGCCGCCGGCCTTGGCGAGCCGGTCAAGCTTGTCCTGCTCCAGGGTGAAGCCGGTGACCGCGTAGCCGGCCTTCAGGAGGTTCTCGGACATGGGGGAGCCCATGATGCCGAGGCCGATCCACGCGATCTTGGGGAGGTTGCTCATGAGGGTGCCTCTCAAAACAAGGTGATACGGGGAGGTGGCCTGCGTCAGCTGGCCGGGCGGGCCTCGGCGGGCAGCCACTCGAAGGAAGCCGCGGCGTCGGCGGCCTTGTACTCCAGGCCGACCCAGCCGTCGTAACCGGCCTTCCTCAGCTCGTCGAGGAGCTGCTCCAGCGGCAGGTCGCCGGTGCCCGGCGCGCCGCGGCCCGGGTTGTCCGCGATCTGGACGTGGCCGGTCTTGGCGGCGTACTCCGCGATGACCCGGCCGACGTCCTCGCCGTTCATCGACAGGTGGTAGACGTCGAGCAGGAACTTGGCGTTGCCGAGGCCGGTGGCCGCGTTGACCTTGTCGATGACCTCGATCGCGGAGGGGGCGCTCACCAGCGGGTAGAGCGGCGACTCCGGCTTGTTGAGGGTCTCGACGAGGAGGATCGCGCCGATCCGGTCGGCCGCTCGGGCGGCCAGGACCAGGTTCTCCAGGGCGAGGGCGTCCTGGACCTCCGGGTCGACGCCCTCGACGCGGTTGCCGTAGAGCGCGTTGAGCGCCTTGCAGCCGACCGAGGCGGCGAAGTCGGCGGCGACCTCGATGTTGGCGCGGAAGCGGTCCGACTCTTCGCCGGGTACGGAGAGGGCTCCGCGGTCCGGGCCGGGGAGCTGCCCGGCGTAGAAGTTCAGGCCCACCAGCTGGGTGCCGGCGTCCTCAAGAGCCTTCTTGAGGGCGTCGAGCTCGCTCTGCTCGGGGGTGGCGGTGTCGATCCAGGGCCACCACAGCTCGACCGCGGTGAAGCCCGCCGCGGCGGCGGCCGCGGGGCGCTCCAGGAGCGGGAGTTCCGTGAAGAGGATCGACAGGTTCACATCGAAGCGCTGGTCCGTGCCTGCGCCTACTGAGAAGCGGGCCATGAGGGGCGGCGCTCCTTCCGTATCGCGGAAGTAAGTTTCTGTCTGACGGAATGCTGCAAGGGGGCTGCCGCACTTGTCAAGAGGTCCCCGCAGGTCCGGGGCTCCCGTCGGCCGGATCGGGGCCGTACTTTGGGGGGCATGGTGCGTTTGAGAGTGGAGTTCACGACCGAGCCGTTCGACCTCGACGAGGCGCCGGCGCACGCGGTCGTGGCCCGTGAGGTCATCCAGTCGGCCGAACTGGACGCGGTCGACGTCGGTCCCTTCGGCAACACGGCGGAGGGCGGTGTCGACGCGGTGCTCACCGCGGTCGACTCGCTGCTGCGCAAGTCGCTCGCGGCCGGCGCCACCCGCGTCTCGCTGCAGGTCAACGTGATCGGCGAGGGGGAGAAGTGACCGAGCATCCCTTGGTGGCGGCGGTGAAGCCCCTGGTGGACGCCATGGGTGCCGAGCTGCTCGTGCCCGCGCAGGCGGAGGCGGACGACGTCGTCCTGTCCTGGGAGGGCGAGGACGTCCTCGCCGTACGGCTGCCGCAGCTGTCCGACTCCCTCGACCGCATCCTCGCGGCGATGGAGCGGCGGCACGGGATGCCGCTGGCCGAACTCGACCGCAAGGCCAAGCAGGAGGTCGTCCGCCTCCTTGAGGCGCGCGGCGCCTTCTCCGTGCGCCACGGAGTGGAGACGGTGGCCGGGGCACTGGGTGTCAGCCGGTTCACCGTGTACAACTACCTGAACAGGGAGACCGCCCTGAACAGGGAAAAGGCCCCCAAAGGCGAGTAGTTGATCATGTGTGGCCACAAGCCGTCGTCCGGATGTCGGGACGACGGCTTTTGTGTGGCCGAGTTTTCAACAAAGTGTTGACGTTGTGTTGCGGAGGGCGTTAGCTATCCGCAGCCCGTCCGACGCACAGCGAAAAACAGCCACGGAGGCTTCCCGTGACTTCAGGAACGACACCGGGCCTCACCCGGTTCAACACCTCGGCGGACAGCGAGGCCGTCGCCGCGCTCCACGAGGTGTGCTCCAGTTCGGCGTGGGGGAGCAAGCTCCTTGCCCGGCGCCCGTACACCACCGCCGAAGCCCTCTTCCTCGCCAGCGACGCCGCCATGGCCGAGCTGACCGCCGAGGACCTGGCCGACGCGATGGCGGGCCACCCGCCGATCGGTCGTCCGAAGGCAGGGGACCCGACCTCCTCCCGCGAACAGAGCGGGATGGCCGGCGCCTCCGCGGAACTCAAGGCCGAGATGCTCGAACTCAACCTGGCCTACCAGGACAAGTTCGGTCACGTCTTCCTCATCTGCGCCACCGGCAGGACCGGCGAGCAGATGCGCGACGCGGTCCGCGAGCGGATCGGGAACTCGCCCGAGGAGGAGCGGGAGATCGTCCGCACCGAACTGGGCAAGATCAACCGCATCCGGCTGACCCGTCTCGTGGAGACCCCCGAGGACCCCGAGACCTCCGGGACCCCCCGGACCTCCGAGACCTCCGAGACCTCCGAGGAAGAGAGCTCCGCATGAGCACCGACACCACCGCCTCGGTGTCCACCCACATCCTGGACACCAGCATCGGCCGCCCGGCCGAGGGCGTGGCCATCACGCTCGCGGCCCGCAGCGGCTCCGACGCGGAATGGGTCACGCTCGGCGGCTCCGCCACCGACGCGGACGGGCGCTGCAAGGACCTGCCGGCGCTGCCGGAAGAAACCACCCACGTACGTCTCGACTTCGAGACCGAGACGTACTTCGCCAAGAAGCAAGCCGAGGCGCAGCAGGACGCCCCCCGCGTAAGGGACAGCGGTGCGTTCTTCCCGGAGGTGGCGATCACGTTCGCCGTCAGGCCGGGCGAGCACTACCACGTACCGCTGCTGCTCAACCCGTTCGGCTACTCCGTTTACCGAGGGAGCTAGCAGACATGCCCACGATTCTCGGCCAGAACCAGTACGGCAAAGCAGAGAACCGCGTCGTCAAGATCACGCGGGACGGCGCCACCCACCACATCAAGGACCTGAACGTCTCCGTCGCCCTCTCCGGCGACCTCGACGACGTCCACCTCACCGGCTCCAACGCCCACTGCCTCCCCACCGACACGACGAAGAACACCGTCTTCGCGTTCGCCAAGGAGTACGGCATCGAGTCCGCCGAGCAGTTCGGCATCCACCTCGCCCGCCACTTCGTGACGAGCCAGGAGCCGATCAAGCAGGCGCGCATCCGGATCGAGGAGTACGCCTGGGAGCGCATCGCCTCCTCCGACGCCAACTCCAAGTTCATCGGCGCCGACGAGGTCAACCACTCCTTCGCCCGCAAGGGCCAGGAGACCCGCGTCACCCAGATCACCTACGACGGCGAGAAGTGGGAGGTCATCTCCGGCCTCAAGGACCTCGTCGTCATGAACTCGACCAACTCGGAGTTCTGGGGCTACATCAAGGACCGGTACACGACGCTGACGGAGGCGTACGACCGCATCCTGGCCACCCAGGTGTCCGGCCGCTGGCGCTTCAACTGGACCGACGACGACCAGCGCATGCCCAACTGGGAGCGGTCGTACGAGCAGACCAGGAAGCACATGCTCGAAGCCTTCTCGGAGACGTACTCGTACTCCCTCCAGCAGACGCTGTACCAGATGGCCACGCGCATCATCAACCACCGCTCGGAGATCGACGAAGTCCGCTTCTCGCTCCCGAACAAGCACCACTTCCTCGTCGACCTCGAGCCCTTCGGCCTCAAGAACGACAACGAGGTCTACTACGCCGCCGACCGCATGTACGGCCTCATCGAGGCCACCGTCCTCCGCGACGGAGCCACGGCGCTGATCCCGGTCGACATGACCAACCTCTAAGCGGCATCCGCGTGACCGGCCCCGCCCGCCCGCAGTCGGGCGGGGCCGGTGCACCGGACCGGAGGGAACAACCATGGCACAGCCTGCAAAGGGGCCGGCAACCGCCGAAGGCCCGTGTTCCACCCCGCCGTCCACCACCACCCCGGCCACGGCCGAGTGCCACCCGGTGGACGAGAAGCTCCCCGCCTCGCGGCTCGTCCCCGCGGCACTCCAGCACATCGCCGCCATGTACGCGGGCGTCGTCACCCCTCCGCTGATCATCGGCCAGGCGGTCGGCCTGGACGCCGCCGGAATGACCCGGCTCATCGCGGCAAGCCTGCTCATCGCCGGCTGCGCCACCATCCTGCAGACCCTCGGCATCGGACGCTTCGCCGGCAACCGGCTCCCGTTCGTCAACGCCGCCTCCTCCGCCGGAATCGCCCCGATGCTCGCCATCGCCGAGACCAGCGCCCCCGGACACCAACTCCCCGCCATCTACGGCGCGGTGATGGTCGCCGGAGTCTTCTGCCTCGCCGTCGGACCCTTCTTCGGCAAGCTCCTGCGCTTCTTCCCGCCGCTCGTCACCGGCGTCGTCATCACCCTCATCGGGGTCACCCTGATGCCCGTGCCCGTCGGCTGGGCCCAGGGCGGCGACCGGACCGCCGCCGACTTCGGTGCGATGAAGCACCTCGCACTCGCCGGCTTCACCCTCGTCGTCATCCTGCTCTTCCAGCGCTTCGGCAAGGGCTTCGTCAAGCAGATCGCCCTGCTCCTCGGCCTGCTCATCGGCACCCTCGCCGCGATCCCCTTCGGCATGGCGGACTTCGGCGTCCTCCGCGCGGCACCCGTCGCGGCCCTGCCCGCGCCCTTCGCCTTCGGCGCACCCGAGTTCCAGCCCGCCGCGGTCCTGTCGCTCTGCATCGTGATGCTGGTCCTCATGACCGAGTCCAGCGCCGGCATGCTCGCCCTCGGCGAGATCTGCGACCGCCGCAGCGACGGGCGGACCATCACCCGCGGACTGCGCACCGACGGCATCGCCACCCTGCTCGGCCCCGTCTTCGGCGGCTTCCCGACCTCGGCCTTCGCCCAGAACGTCGGCGTCGTCTCGCTGACCCGGGTCCGCTCCCGGTACGTCGTCGCCGTCGCCGGCGGCGCCCTGATCGTCCTCGGCGCCTTCCCGGTCCTCGGCGCGGTCGTCTCCACGGTCCCGATGCCCGTCCTCGGCGGCGCCGGCATCGTCCTCTTCGGCTCGATCGCGGTCAGCGGCATCCGCACCCTGTCGGAAGCCGGACTCGACGACAGCTCCAACATCATCCTGGTGGCCGTCGCGCTCGGAGCGGGCATCATCCCGCTCGCCGCCCCCACCTTCTACGCCGACTTCCCTGCCTGGGCTCAGACCGTGCTCGGCTCCGGCATCAGCGCGGGCGCGCTCGTCGCCGTCCTGCTCAACCTGTTCTTCCACCATCTCGGCACCCGGAGCCGTCACACCGCTCCGGCACTCAAATCCTCCTAGGGTCCTGCCGTGCCCACACCACCACAGAGGAATGAAGGAACCACCGCCATGGCAGCACCTTCGGCAGCCCAGCGCATCGTCATCGAGAACGCGGCGATCGCGACCGTCGACGCGAACGACACCGAGTACGCCTCCGGTCACCTCGTCGTCGCCGACAACAAGATCGAGTCCATCGGCGCCGGCAAGGCACCCGAGGGCCTGGAGAACGTGGTCCGACGGATCGACGCCACCGGCCACCTGGTGACCCCCGGTCTGGTCAACACCCACCACCACTTCTACCAGTGGATCACCCGGGGTCTGGCCACCGACCACAACCTCTTCAACTGGCTGGTCGCGCTCTACCCGACATGGTCGCGCATCGACGAGTCGATGGTCCGCGTCGCCGCGCAGGGCTCCCTGGCGATGATGGCCCGCGGCGGCGTCACCACCGCCATGGACCACCACTACGTCTACCCGAAGAACTCCGGCGACCTGTCCGGCGCCATCATCGGCGCCGCCTCCGACATGGGCGTCCGCTTCACCCTCGCCCGCGGCTCGATGGACATGAGCGAGAAGGACGGCTTCCTGCCGCCGGACTTCGCGGTCGAGACCACCGAGGGTGCGCTCGCCGCGACCGAGGAGACGGTGAAGAAGTTCCACGACGCCTCCTTCGACGCGATGACCCAGGTCGCCGTCGCCCCCTGCTCCCCGTTCTCCATCTCGACGCAGCTGCTCAAGCAGGGCGCCGAACTGGCCCGCCGGCTCGGCGTGCGGATGCACACCCACGGCTCGGAGACCGTGGAGGAGGAGAAGTTCTGCCACGAGCTCTTCGGCATGGGCCCGACGGACTACTTCGAGTCCACCGGCTTCCTCGGCGAGGACGTGTGGATGGCGCACTGCGTCCACATGAACGACTCCGACATCGCCGCCTTCGCCCGCACCGGCACCGGCGTGGCGCACTGCCCCTCCTCGAACGCGCGCCTCGCCGCCGGCATCGCCCGCGTACCGGACATGCTCAAGGCGGGCGTCCCCGTCGGCCTCGGCGTCGACGGCACCGCCTCCAACGAGTCCGGCGAGCTCCACACCGAGCTGCGCAACGCGCTCCTCATCAACCGGCTCGGCGCCCACCGCGAGGCCGCGCTCAACGCCCGCCAGGCCCTGCGCCTCGGCACCTACGGCGGCGCGCAGGTCCTCGGCCGCGCCGACAACATCGGCTCCCTCGAAGCCGGCAAGCTCGCCGACTTCGTCCTCTGGAAGATCGACGGCCTCGGCCACTCCTCGATCGCCGACCCGGTCACCGCCGTCGTCTTCGGCGCCGCGGCCCCGGTCACCGCCTCCTTCGTCAACGGCCGGCAGATCGTCGAGAACAACCGACTGCTGTTCGCCGACGAGGAGCAGATCGCGCGCGACGCGCGCGCGGAGGCACAGCGCCTGGCCCGCATCACGGCCCAGGGCTGATCCTCCCCACGGAGTCCGACCGAGGGGGACGGCCCTCGGTCGGTCGCCGCGGACCCGAGCGGGGTCCGCGGCAGCCGGACCGGGCGGTGCCGTACGCAGAAGACGTACGGCACCCCCGGGACGGTGAAGCGCGCCCGCACCCCCACCGGGCCCCGTCCTCCCGCCGCACCCCCTCCGCGGCACACCCGCACCACCGCACCTCCCCGCATCGAGCCGCACCTCCTGCACCTCGCACCGCATCGCACCACCTCCCTGAACCCCGCGTCACCGCCGACGTGTAACCGACCGGAGGAACCGCCGTGGCCGCCAAGCCCCAGGTTCGCAATGCACCAGACGCAGGCCCCGCCCCCGAAGACCGCGAGAAGCATCCGGTCGACGAGACGCTGCCCCCACTCAAGATGCTCACCAGCGGCCTTCAGCACGTCGCCGCCATGTACGCGGGCGTCGTCGCCCCGCCCCTGATCGTCGGAGCGGCCGTCGGCCTCTCCGGCACCGAACTCACCTTCCTCACCGGAGCGAGCCTCTTCACCGCGGGCCTCGCCACCTTCCTCCAGACGCTCGGCGTCTGGAAGATCGGCGCCAGGCTGCCGTTCGTCAACGGCGTCACCTTCGCCGGCGTCGCACCGATGCTCGCGATCGTCGACACGACCGAGAACAAGGCCGACGCGCTCCCCGTCATCTTCGGCGCGATCATCGTCGCCGGACTCCTCGGCTTCCTCGCCGCGCCGTGGTTCTCCCGGCTCGTGCGGTTCTTCCCGCCGGTCGTCACCGGTACCGTGATCACCCTGATCGGCGTCTCCCTCCTCCCGGTCGCGTTCGGCTGGGCCCAGGGGCCCAACCCCAAGGCCGAGGACTACGGTTCGACGACCTTCCTCTCGCTCGCCGGCATCACGCTCGTCGTGGTCCTGCTGCTGCGCCGCTTCACCCGCGGCTTCCTCAAGCAGATCGCCGTCCTCGTCGGCCTCGTCATCGGCACCCTGATCGCCATACCCTTCGGCGTCACCGACTTCTCCCCGGTCACCGAGGCGGACATCGTCGGCTTCCCGTCCCCCTTCCACTTCGGCGCACCGCAGTTCGCGCTCGCCGCGATCATCTCCATGTGCGTGGTCATGCTGGTCTCCATGACCGAGTCGACCGCCGACATGCTGGCGCTCGGCGAGATCGTCGACCGGCCCGCCGACGAGAAGACCATCGCGGCCGGACTGCGCGCCGACACCCTCGGCTCCGCGATCAGCCCGCTGTTCAACGGCTTCATGTGCAGCGCCTTCGCCCAGAACATCGGCCTGGTCGCCATGACCCGGATCCGCAGCCGCTTCGTCGTCGCCTGCGGCGGCGGCTTCCTGGTCCTGATGGGCCTCTCCCCGGTCGCCGCCTCTCTCATCTCGGTCGTGCCCCGGCCCGTCCTCGGCGGCGCGGGCGTCGTCCTCTTCGGCTCGGTCGCCGCCAGCGGCATCCAGACCCTGGTCAAGGCCGGCCTGGAGAAGGACAACAACGTGCTGATCGTGGCCGTCTCGCTGGCCGTCGGCATCATCCCGATCACCAAGCCGGACTTCTACCACGCCTTCCCGGAGACGGCCCAGATCATCCTGGACTCCGGCATCTCCACCGGCTGCGTCGCGGCCGTCCTGCTCAACGTGGTCTTCAACCACCTCGGCCGGCGACAGGACGACGACGACGTCACCGCCCCGATGGAGCCGGGCGACGAGATCTCCGGCAGCCGCACGGCGAAGGCGGCGCACGCCCACTGAACCCGCACCTCGCCCCACCGCCCGCCCCGGCCCCCGCGCACACCGCGGGGCCCGGGGCCGCGGCGCGTGCCGACCGCACGGGGCCGGGGGCCGTGCTCGGCGACCGCGCGGTACGCGGGGCCGGGGTACGTTCCGACCGCGCGGGGCGCGGGGCCGGGGCACGCGCCAACCGTGCGGAGCCAGGGGGCGTGCCCGGTGACCGTGCGACGCGCGGGACCGTGGTGCTGGTCAACCCCAACAGCTCCACCGCCACGACCGTGATGATGACCGCGATCGCCCGGCGCACCCTGGGCCCCACCCTTCCGGTCCGGGGCGTGACCGCCGCCCGGGGCCCGCGGATGCTCACCGACCCGGAGGCCCTGGCGGCCGCCGCCCCCGAGGTCCTCGCCGCAGGCCTCCGCGCCGCGGCCGAGGGCGACTGCGCCGCCCTGCTCGTCGCCGCCTTCGGAGACCCCGGCCTCGCACGGCTGCGCGTGGCGGCCGCTCCGACCGGGGTCCCGGTGGTCGGCCTCGGCGAGGCGGCGCTCCTGGAAGCCGCCGCGGACGGAACGCCCTTCGGCATCGCCACCACCACCCCGCTCCTCGCCGACGCCATCCACGCGCGCGTGATCGAGCTCGGCCTCGGCGACCGGTACACCGGCCTCCGGCTCACCGCCGGTGCCCCGGAGCGGCTCTCCGCCGACCCGCCGCTCCTCCTCGACCGGCTGGAACGCGCCGTCCGCGCCTGTGCCGAACGCGACGGGGCCCGCGCCGTCGTCATCGGCGGCGGCCCGCTCGGCGAGGCCGCCGACGCACTCCACGCCTGCTGCGAGGTCCGGGTCGTCGCCCCGATCCCGGCGGCCTGCCGAGCCATCACCCACCTGCTGAGGACCTGACGGGCGACGGACCGGCGGGCGGAGGCCGACCGGCCCACGGCGCTCACCCCTCCACCGCGATCCGCCGACGGCACTCCGGGGCCAGCGGGGGATAGGCGGCGGCGATCGACTCGTACAGCCGCCGGCGCAGCAGCCGCTCGGCCTCGCCGCGGCCGGTCGCCCCGTACAGGCCGTCGAGCAGCGCCTCGTACCGCGACAGGGCGTGCCGCAGATAGCTCACCTGCCACCGCACCAGCGAGCCGACGGGCGGTCCGCCCGGGGACTCGGTCGGGGGCGCGGCCGGGGGGACGGACGGCGGCGGTGCCACGGGACTTCGGCCCGTCGCGCGGCTCGTGGCGCCGCCCGTGCCGCGGCCCGTCACGAGGCCTGTCGCGCCGCCCGTGCCGCGGCCCGTCAGGAGGTGCCGGTGGCGGACGGCCCGTCGCTCCAGTTCGGGGCCGGGCAGCCGGGGCACCTCGATCGGTTCCGCGCGGATCGCGGCGAGGACGGCGGACCGCCGCCGCTCGGCGTGCACCGCGGCGGCGGCGGAGCGGGCGGGCGACAGGACCGAGGTCTCGGCGAACTCGGGGGTCCGCTCCACGGTCTCGACCCGGGCCAGGAGGTAGAGCCGGACGGGTGCGAGGGACCAGCGGCGCGGGTCGCGCCCCTGTACGTCGGGCGTGCCGAGCAGGTCGCGCACCATCGCGTCGGTCCAGCCGCGTCGGCGTACCCCGGCGAACGTCACATAGGTCGTACGGTCCGTCATGATCCCCCCAGGAATGATTACTCAGAGTGACGATTCCAGTGAAGCGCACCCCACTGACAACGACCCCTTGCCGAGGTGGGTCCGACTGTGCGATATAGGTCTGGACCTTTTCGACGGACGGAGGCCGGCCCGTGCAACGCCCGCTCGCCACAAGCCTGTTGACCGCCCTCGGGCTCACCCTGGCGCTCACCCTCGCCGCCTGCTCCGCCGCTGCCGCACCCGAGGCGAAGGACACCCGCGCCCCCGGCGTCCCCGCCGGGGTCACCGCGACCGCCGGCAGCGCCAGTACCGTCCACGTCATGTGGAGCGCGGCCACCGACGACCGCGCCGTCACCGGCTACGAGGTCTACCGCGAAGGCCGCAAGGTCAAGGACCTCCCCGCGACCACCCTCATGACGGACGTCGTCGGCCTCACCCCCGCCAGTGTCCACACCTTCACCGTCCGCGCCCGCGACGCCGCCGGCAACGTCTCACCCGCCAGCGCCGCCGTCACCGCCACCACCCTCCCGGCCGCCGCCGAGGACCGCACGCCCCCCAGCGCGCCCGAGGCGCTCCGCGCCACCCCCGACGGCAGCCGTGCCGCCACCCTGCGCTGGACCCCCGCCCGGGACGACACCCGGGTCACGGCGTACGACGTCTACCAGGCCGACACCCGCATCCACACCGTCCCGGGCACCGCCACCACGGCCCACCTCACCGGCCTGCGCCCCGGCACCGCCTACGCGTTCACCGTCCGCGCCCGCGACGCCGCCGAGAACTCCTCCCCCGACAGCGCCCCCGCCGACCTCACCACCGCCTCCGCCCCCGGCGCGCCCCCGAACACCGCCCCCAAGGACCTCACCGCCACCGCCGCCAAGAGCGAGATCACCCTCACCTGGACCCCGCCCGACACCGGCGCCCCCGTCACCCACCACCAACTCCACCTCAACGGCCGCTTCGCCACCACCATCGTCTGGGGCACCACCCCACCCCCCGGCCGCGCCACCTACGCCTTCCCGGTCCCCGACCCCCCGGGCACCCGCTACACCGTCACCCTCCGCGCCCAACTCCCGGACGGCACCTGGGGCGACTTCTCGGCACCGAGGACGGTCGTGGTCCGCTGACGGCGAAGGACCGAGGCCCCGACACCACGCTCCGGGGCTCCCGCTTCCACACCCCGGGGCTCCCGCTTCCACACTCGGAGGCGCCCGGTTCCACGCTCCGGGACGTCCAACTCCACGCTCCGAGGCCCCACTCCACGCTCCACGACGCCCAACTCCACCAACCTTGGCCGAAATCGCACCCTTTCGCCGACCGCCGTCGCCCCGCACCCTGCGGACAGGGGAAGCGAACAGGGGACACGACAGGCTGCTGGGGGGCGCCGATGACCGAGCCGACGACCGAGCCGATCTACGTACCCGCACTGCCCGCCCGGCGGAACGCCCTCGCCGCGTACGGCGCCCTGGCGCCGGACGTCCGCGCGGCCGTCACCCCCCTGTGGACCGTCCCGCCCCGCGTCGGCCCCCCACGGACCCCGGGCCACGGGCGGCCGCACCCGCCCGATCCCGACGCGCTCGCCCTCGGCAGCCATGTGCACCGCGCCCTGGCCGGGATCGCGCGGGTGCAACGCGACCGCCCCGCCTGGGTGGACACCCGCCACGTGGAGAGCGGGCCCCGCGCGTTCGCCACGGGCCCGCCCCCGCTGCGGCCGGTGACCGGCACCGAGCGCGCCGCGTGGCAGCAGGTGGCCTGCGCCGAAGCGGCCGCCGCGGGAGGCGACGGTCTCGGCGTCCGGGTCCGCCCGGCCCGCGCCGTCTCCGACGGGCGGTGGGCGGAGGGCGTCGGCCGCCTCCTGCACCGGATCGCGTTCGCGCGCTGCCCCGTGGACCTCCTCCTCGACCTGGGACCGGTCGACGACACCGACCACGGCGCCCACCGCCTGGCGCTCCACGCCCTGGAGCTCCTCGGGCCCCTGCACCCCTGGCGCTCCGTCGTCCTGCTCGCCGGCTCATTCCCCCGTACCCACCCCGAGGGGTACGGCGCCGCCCTCACCGAGACCGGACGCGCCGACCGCGACCTCCGAGACCTGCTGCGCCACACCACCGGCGGGCTCGGCCCGCGGCCCGTGTACGGCGACTACGGAGCCCACGACCCGGCGAGCGCCGACCGCGTCTCGGACACCGGGGACGACGCCTTCCGAGGCGCCCTGCGCTACACCACCACCCGTACCTTCCTCGTGGGCGAGGTGCGCGCCGACCGTCCCGACCACCACCTCACCGTCCGCGCGCACGCCCGGGACATCGTCGACACCGCCGAGTTCCGAGGCGCCGCCTACAGCCGCGGCGACCGCTGGCTCCAGGCCTGCGCGGACGGCAGCGGCCCGCCCGGCACCGCCCACCCGGACGCCTGGATCTGCGCCGGCCACCTCCAGCACCTGACCCACGTGGCCCGCGAACTCCGCCGAAACGGCTGAGCCCCCGCGGCCCCGGAGCCCACACCGCCCCCGACAGCGCCCCCGCCTCCGACCGAGCCCCCGACCCGAGCCCCCGACCCGCGCCCCCGTCCCCCGACAGACACCCCGCGCAGCCGGACGCCCCGAGCTCCGACACACCTGCCCCGTGCGCCTTGCCGCCCGGAACGACCGGCCCGGAACTACCCTGGGAAGCGTGGCCGAGACCGTACTCACCAACACCGGGCTCGACAGGTTCCTCGAACTCCTCGACGGAACACCCGAGCGCCGGGACCCCGTGTTCACGCGTGCCGCCGAGGCGGTGCTGGGGCTGCTCGCCCTCCGAGGGGCCGACCGCGGCACGGGGGTGCCGGAGCCGACGCCCGGGCTCGTGCGGCAGCTGCTCGTGGAGGACCTGCCGACGTTCGTGTACGCGCCGCCCGGCGAGCTGGCGGCCTACCCGGCCGTCCTCGGGGCGCTCGCGGCACGGTTCGACGGAGGCCGCGGGGAGCGGATCGCCGCGGTCGTCGCGGAGGCGGGGCCCGACTTCGAACGGGCCATGAACGACCCCGGGAACCTGACCTGGCACCGCTGGTACGCCGCGCTGCTGCGCAACTGCGGCACCGACCTCGCCGACCCCGAGGACGTACGGCGCAGGCTCGCAGCCCTGGACGGCGCGCCGCTGCCCGACGGCGTGCACCGGGCCGACCTCATGGGGCGGACGGCGCTGGCGGACGTCCTCCTCGCGGAGGCGCTCACCCGGGCTTACGTGCGGGACGCCGAGGGGCAGCCGGCCGCGGGGCCGCTGCTCACGGACCACGCCGTCGCGACCGGCATCGGGCAGGTCGCCGCCGCGCTCCAGGACCGGTGGACCGCCGCCGGGCTGGCCGAGCAGCTCGCCGGGCCGTACGCCAGGTTCGCGCCGGGCCCCGACGCCTTCCCGCACCTCGTCCTCGCCGACGCGCTCCTCGACGAGCACCTGGACTACTACGGGGACGTCGCCGCCCCCGTCCCCCCGCCGCCCGCGATCGAGACCGGGCCGGGACCGGGAGCCGTGGAAGCGGACGCGGACGCCCTGATCGCCGCCGTCGAGGAGCTCGCGGAGGAGGAGTTCGAGCCCTACGGGGGCGAGGCCCCGCACCTGCTGTACGTGGTCTACCAGCGCGGCTGCGCCGCGGAGTCCGTCGCGCGCAAGGCCGCCGAGTACGAGGACTGGGCCGTCGACCCGGCCCTGGAGGACCTGCCCGTACCGGTGCCGGACAGGGCACCGGAGGCGTACGCGACCCCGCCGCTGCCGGAGCTCGTCCGGCTGCTCGGCACGGCGGACCTGAACGAGGCCGACCGGGCGCGGCTCGAAGGACCCGCCCGGGACCTGGCCGCGGCCGTGGACCGGCTGGCCGCCACCGGCCTGGTGTTCCGCGCCGGCGACGCCTTCGGACTGACCCCGCGCGGTGCGGGCGTCGTGCGCTACCTCCTCGGGGTGCGCGGGATCACCGCGCCCGACGCCGCCCAGACCGCCGTGTGGAGCGCGCCGGTCGTGGTGGCCGCCGCCGAGGGCTGGCCCGAGTGCGTCGCCGCGCGCGTGCTCGCCGACTGGCTCCGCGCGCGCGGGGACGCCGCCGAGGCCTGGTCCGCCCTGCTCGCCGCGCTCGGCACCGTCCACGCCGGGACCTCCGACGCGGCCGCCGTACGGGGCCTCTTCGCCGTCCTGGACACCGCCACCGCCCCGGCCGACGCCCTGCGCGGAGCCCTCGGCGACCCGGTCGTCGGCGCGTACGCCCTCCAGGCCCTGCGCGACCGGGACGAGCCGGCGGACGCGATCCAGGTGCGGACGTCCGCGCGGGCGCTGCACGTCCTCGACTCGCTGCCCGGCAAGAAGGGGCCCCTGGAGTCCCGCCGTACCGCCTTCGACGCGGCGGCGGCGGCCTGGCCCGGCGGTTCCGCCGCCCTGGTCAGGGCGATGGCTGCGGCGGACCGCCACGAGGCCGAGCGGGTCCTCGGCCCGCTCGGCATCACCGTGGACTGAACGCGGTCCCGACGGGGCCTCAGCCCGCCGTGAGGTACATCCCCGAGGCTCCCGACCCCGCCGTGTTCCGGCAGCTGTGGTTGCCGGTGGGGCGGGCGTGGACGAGCGCCAGGCAGCGGCCGAGGGCCTGCTGGCCGTAGGCGTTGGGGTGCATCGACTCCTGGACGAGCCCCTGGGTGCTCTGGCTGTCGATCCAGCGCGCCCACTCGCTCGTCGTCGCGGACGCGGGAACCGTGGACGTCACCTGCTTGCTCGCCTTCGCGCACACCTCACGCCCCTGGAGCGCGTCCCGCAGGTCCATGAACTGCACGCCCTTCGCCGCGGCGACGCCCTTCAGCCGGTTGGCGAGCTGGGGGACCAGGGAGTCCCGCGCCCAGTCGGAGTCGGCGTTCCAGAAGGGGCAGCCGCCGGTGTTGGTACGCGTCCAGCCGCTCTCGCCGTAGCGGTTGTCGGCGGCGCGGGGGATGGGCGAGGGGTACGACTGGAGGACGATCCGGTAGTCGGACGCGGCGTATCCGGCGGCGGTCATGACCGCCCGGATCTCGTCGACGGACTTGGCGACGTCCGCCATCACGCCGTCGATCTTCGCGTCGACCTCGGCCTGCTGGTCGTCGTGGCAGTACGAGTACCAGACGATGTAGTCCTTCGCGCAGGTGGCGATGATGTCGGCGAAGCCGAGGTCGTTGCCGCCGATGGAGAGCGCGATGAGCTCCACGTCGTTCGCGGCGGCCACCGCCGCGAGCTGGTCCGCCTGCGGGGACTCGCCCTTGTAGGCCTGGCCGCCCTGGGAGGCGCGGATGACGTTCTTCGTGGTCGCCCCGGAGCAGGCGAGGTTGATCAGGGAGCTCGCGATCGGTCCGGCGCTCTTCACCTCGGCGGTGTCCGAGCGGTGACAGCCGCCGGCGGTGGACCCGTACACCCGGGACGGGTCGTATCCACTTCCGGTCCAGGCCCGGTCGGTGCCGTTGCGGCTGCCGGAGTTGGTGAGGCTGTTGCCCAGCCACCGTCCGGCCTCGCCGGAGATGTAGCTGTCGCCCATGGTGACGACGGCGGTGGGGCCGCTGCCGTTGGAGGCCTGGGCGGACGGGGCGGCGACGGACGCGAGCCCGGCGGCGGTACACAGTGCCAGGAGTGCGCGCAGCGCACGGTGGGGGGACGAAGGCATGGCTGTGCTCCTGCGGTACGCAGTGATGTGGGGGACAGCCGCCGGCGCCGGTGACATGGCGGAATCTGACACGTCCCGGCTTATTACCGCTAGGTAGCTGCATATCTCGGTTCCGTCACGTCCCCTGGTGCCCCACAGGCCCCACGGCACGGCCCCGCCCCCGGAGCTGTGCGTTCACCGGGGGCGGGGCCGTGCGGGGTGGGGCCGGGGTCAGCCGGTCAGCTGCTCGTACGCGGGGAGGGTGAGGAAGTCGGCGTAGTCGGCGTCGAGGGAGACGTGGAGGAGGAGGTCGTGGGCCTGCTGCCACTTGCCGGCGGCGAAGGCCTCCTCGCCGATCTCGGCGCGGATGGCGGCGAGCTCCTCGGCGGCGACCTTGCGGGCGAGCTCGGGGGTGGCGGTCTCGCCGTTCTCGAAGACGACGCCGGCGTTGATCCACTGCCAGATCTGGGAGCGGGAGATCTCGGCGGTGGCGGCGTCCTCCATGAGGTTGAAGATGGCGACGGCGCCGAGGCCGCGGAGCCAGGCCTCGATGTAGCGGATGCCGACCTGGACGGCGCTGACGAGGCCGTCGTAGGTGGGCCTGGCGTCGAGGGAGTCGATCGCGATGAGGTCGCCGGGGGCGACGGAGACGTCCTCGCGGAGGCGGTCCTTCTGGTTCGGCCTGTCGCCGAGGACGGCGTCGAAGGAGGCCATGGCGATCGGGACGAGGTCGGGGTGGGCGACCCAGGAGCCGTCGAAGCCGTCGCCGGCCTCGCGGTCCTTGTCGGCCTTGACCTTCTCGAAGGCGACCTTGTTGACCTCGGCGTCCTTGCGGGACGGGATGAAGGCCGCCATGCCGCCGATGGCGTGCGCGCCGCGCTTGTGGCAGGTGCGGACGAGGAGTTCGGTGTAGGCGCGCATGAACGGGGCGGTCATCGTCACGGCGTTGCGGTCCGGCAGGACGAACTTGGCGCCGCCGTCACGGAAGTTCTTGACGATGGAGAAGAGGTAGTCCCAGCGGCCCGCGTTGAGGCCGGCGGCGTGGTCACGGAGCTCGTAGAGGATCTCCTCCATCTCGTACGCGGCCGTGATGGTCTCGATGAGGACCGTGGCGCGGACGGTGCCCTGCGGGATGCCGACGTAGTCCTGGGCGAAGACGAAGATGTCGTTCCAGAGGCGGGCCTCCAGGTGCGACTCGGTCTTCGGCAGGTAGAAGTAGGGGCCCTTGCCGAGGTCGATCAGGCGCTGGGCGTTGTGGAAGAAGTAGAGGCCGAAGTCGACGAGCGCGCCGGGCACCGGGCTTCCCTCGAAGGTGAGGTGACGCTCCTCCAGGTGCCAGCCGCGCGGCCGCATGACGACCGTGGCGAGCTCGCCGGCGGGCTTGAGGGCGTACGTCTTGCCCGAGCGCGGGTCGGTGAAGTCGATCTTCCGGGCGTACGCGTCGATCAGGTTGACCTGGCCGAGGACCACGTTCTCCCAGGTCGGCGCCGAGGCGTCCTCGAAGTCGGCGAGCCAGACCTTCGCGCCGGAGTTGAGCGCGTTGATCGTCATCTTGCGGTCGGTCGGGCCGGTGATCTCGACGCGGCGGTCGTTCAGGGCCGCCGGGGCCGGCGCGACCTTCCAGGAGTCGTCGGCGCGGATCGCGGCGGTCTCCGGCAGGAAGTCCAGGGTGGAGGTGCGGGCGATCTCGGCGCGGCGCTCCGCCCGGCGGGCGAGGAGCTCGTCCCGGCGCGGGGTGAACCGCCGGTGCAGCTCGGCGACGAAGGCCAGGGCGGCCTCCGTGAGCACCTCCTCCTGGCGCGGCAGGGGCTCGGCATCGACGACGACCAGGGGGGACGGCGCTGGTGCGGACATGAACTGTCACTTCCTTCAGCGGACTTCACGGGCGGTGCCAAGCGGCCGCCGGGCGTCACGGGAGGGCACGGAGTGCCACGGGCGCCGAGATACGGCCGCGAACGCCCTCTGAACTAGCAGGCGCTTCTGAACAGTGGATACTAGTTTCCTCATGGTGGAAGTTCAATGGTTTGTTGATGTCGAGATTCTCCGGATCGACAGACCGCGGCGCACGGTGCCAACCCGTTCACTCCAGGTGCGAGAGGTCCGCCTCCGTGTCGATGTCGTAGGGCTCGGCCACATCCGAACAGTCCACCGGCGTGATCGCATCCCGGTGCGCCGCCAGATAGTCCCGCGCGCCCCGGTCGCCCACGGCGCTCTCGGCGATGCCCGCCCAGTGCCCCGCGCCGAAGAGCACCGGATGCCCCCGGTGCCCGTCGTACGAGGCCGCGACCAGCGAGTCCCGGGACCCGTACGCCGCCCTCACCCGGGCCACCGCCTCGGCTCCGATGCCCGGCTGGTCGACCAGCACGACCAGGGCCGCGTCCACGCCCCGCGGGTCCGCCGCCAGCGACGCGAGGCCGGCCCGCAGGGAGGAGCCCATGCCCTCCCGCCACTCCGGGTTCTCCACCACCACGCACCCGCCCAGCTCCGCACGCTCCCGTACGATGCCCGCCGACGCCCCGAGCACCACGTGCACCACGGAGCAGCCGGCCGCCCGCAGCACCCCCACCGCGTGCTCGACCAGGGGACGCCCGCGGTGGGTCAGGAGTGCCTTGGGACGCCCCCCGAGCCGCCTGCCGCCCCCGGCGGCGAGGAGGAGGCCGGCGACGAGCGGGGTTCGATCTTCTGCGGTTGTCATGAGGACTGCATACCTCATGCGGCGGAATGACACGGTCGCCTGAATTCCGTCCACCAAGGGTGGCGCGCCGGGGTGGCGAAGGAGTTAACTGGCCCGCGGCTCGCGACGCCCGACCGCCGTCCGGCGGGTCCGTCCGGAGCGTTCGGAGTGTTCGTCGTACGGAGTTCTGCGCACAGTGTCGTGCGGGGGGAGAACCATGTTGCGAAGCGTGGGGCAGAGGCGAGTGACCGGCGAGGGCGTGGACCCCAGAGTGGCCGAACTGCGGTCCGCCGTGTCCCGACTCAGACGCGAACTGGCGAACCACCGCGCCGAGTTCGCCGACCGCGGCATCGCCGAGGACGAACTCGCCGCGCTGGACGCCATGGCCCTCAGCGGCGCCCCCGAGGTACGGCGGCTCCGCCGCTCCCTGCTCCTCGTCGCCGGCTCCGTCGGCTCGGTCAGCGCCCTCGCCGAGGGCCTCGCCGGCGTCCGCCGCGCCATCGAGCTCTTCGGACCGCCCGGGACGGGCCAGGCCTGACCGGCTCGGCCGGCCGCCGCGCCTGACCGGGACCTTCGGGTACCCCGGAGGGGTTCGCAGAGCCCTGTGCGGTGGCCGAGTACGGGGGAACACTTCCATCCTGGAAGGGGCCCGACGCAGGCGGGCCCCGACCAGAAGGTGGTGGTGGGCGTGACCGCGACGCGAGACGAGGTCCCTCCGGATACCTCGCTCCCCGGCGTCGACCCCCTGGGGGACCCGTTCCTGAGGACGCGGTTCACCCTGCCGGGCAGGCCCGTCACCTTCCTGCGCCGCGCCCGGCTCGACGAGCACCTCGACCAGGCCCTGCTGACCCCGCTCACCCTGGTCAACGGCTGCGCCGGCGCCGGCAAGACCCTCCTGGTCGCCGACTGGGCCGAGCGCCTCGACCGGCCGGTCGCCTGGCTCACCCTCGACGCGGCGGTCGAGGGCCCCGGCACGTTCTGGGCCCACCTGCTCCAGTCCCTGAACGCCGCCGGCGTGCCGATACCCGCCGCGATCGGCTTCCCCGCCGACGCGACCCGGGTGCCCCACACTCTGCTGAGCCGGCTCGCCTCGGAACTCGCCGCTCGCGACAGCCCCCTCACCGTGGTGATCGACGAGTACGACCAGATGACCGACCCGGAGGTCGCCCGCCAGCTGGACTTCGTGCTGCAACACGCGAGACCGGGCCTGCGCCTCGTCCTCGTCACCCGCACCGAGCCGCTCCTCCCGCTCCACCGCTACCGCGTCGCCGGCGAGATGACCGAGATCAGGGACGCCGAACTGGCCTTCACCCCCGAGGAGGCGGCCACCCTCCTCGGACTCCACGGCCTGCCCCTGGACGTCCCCGGCGCCCGGCCGCTCGTCGAACGCACCCGGGGATGGGCGGCCGGACTCCGGCTCTGCGCCCTGGCCGCGCGGGCCAGCCCGGACCCGGAGCGCTACCTGAAGGAGTTCGAGGCCGGTCGGAGCGCGATCGCCGACTTCCTGCTTGCCGAGGTGCTGGAGCGGCAGACGCCCGAGACCCAGGACCTGCTGCTGCGCATCAGCGTCCTCGACCGCTTCCGCCCCGAACTGGCGGACGCGCTGACGGAGCGCACCGACGCGGCGGACATCCTCGCGGAACTGCACCGCGCCAACGCCTTCGTCGAGGACTTCGGACACGGCTGGTACCGGCTCCACCCGCTGTTCCGGGAGATCCTCCGCGCCCACCTGCGCCGACGCGCTCCCGGCCTCGAACCGCGGCTGCACCGCCGCGCCGCCCACTGGCTCCGGCGCTCCGGCGCCCTCCCGGAGATGCTCGCCCACGGCGCCGCCGCGCAGGACTGGACGTACGTCGCCCGGGCCCTGGTCGAGGACCTGGCGATCGGACAGCTCTTCACCGGCCTGGGCACCGAGGTGCCCCCGGAATGGTTCGCGGGCCTGGAGGCGGAGACGCACGACCCGGCCGCGCACCTCGTCCGCGCCGCGCGCGCACTGTCCCGCTCCGACCTCGGCCAGGGCCTCGTCCACCTGCGCCGCGCGGAGGAACGGCTGGCGGCCGACGACGGCGGCTCCCGCGCGGCCCAGCTGAGCCTCGCCCTCCTGGAGGCCCTGGCGGGACGGCTGTCCGGCTCCGCGCACCGCACCGAACGGGCCGCCCGGTCGGCCCGGCGCCTGATGCCGCAACTGCCCGCCCGACTGCTCGACGGGCATCCGGAACTGGGCGCCCTGCTGCTCACCCACGTGGGCTCGTCCCGACTCTGGGCCGGACGGTTCGACGAGGCCCGCGCCGCCCTCACCACCGTGACCCGCGGACCCCGCAGCGCGGCCACGGTGCTCCCGCGGATGGGGGCCTTGGAGCACCTGGCGCTCGTCGACCACCTCCACGGCTGGCCGAGCGCGGCGGAACGCAGGGTCCACGAGATGACGGCCGAGGCCGAGCGGTACGGCGCCCCCCAGCCGTCGGGTTCCGGCCTCGGCCGTCTGGTCCTGGCGGCGGTCGCCCTCGACCGGGACGAGGTGGACCGTGCCGAGGCCCTCCTCGCCGAGACGGCGCACGAGCAGCCGCCGGACCCGGTGTCGGCCGCGGCCCGGCGCTTCGTGACCGCCGGCGTGCTCCTGGCCCGGGGCCGTACGCGGGCCGCCCTGGCCGTCGCGGCCCAGGACGTCCCCGCCGCCGACCACTCGCCCTGGGCCCAGGGCCGCGCCGCCCTGGTCGCCTCCGCCGCCCACCTGGCCGAGGGCGACCCGGACGCGGCCGGCGAAGTCCTGCGGCGGGTGGCCGGGGACCAGCCGCTGTGCACCGTCGGCGCGGCGCGGGCCCTCCTCGCCGCGGGCGACCCCGGCGCGGCCCTCCGGCTGCTCGACGGCCCCGCGGACCACCCCATGACCGGTCCGGGCGTGGCCGTACCGACCCTGCTCGTACGGGCCCGGGCGGCGGAGCTGGAGGGAGACGCCGCCACCGCCCGCGGACTGCTCGCCCAGGCGCTCCAGGAGGGCCGGGGCGAGGAGCTGAGGCGACCCTTTCGGGACGCCGGGCCCTGGATCGTCCCCTTCCTGGCGGAGCCCCCGCTGCGGTCCCTCGCCGCCGGATGGCTCGTACCCGACCCCGTGTCGGCGTCCGGCGAGCGGCCCCGCCCCGACCCCGTACCGGCGTACGCCGAGCGGACCCGGGGCGGAACCGCCCCCGGACCGCTGGTGGAGCAGCTCAGCCCGCGCGAGCGCGAAGTCCTGGAACGGCTCGCGCGGACGATGTCGACGGAGGACATCGCCGCCGACCTGTACGTGTCCGTGAACACGGTGAAGACCCACCTCAAGAGCGCCTACCGGAAGCTGTCGGTGCACCGGCGCAACGACGCCGTGCGACGCGCCCGCGAGCTGGGGCTGCTGTGACAGCGGGCCCCGAGGGTGACCCCAGGGGCCCGAGAAGTCACCCGCACCGGGTGAGGCGCATCGGGATCCGGCGGCGGACCATGGCGGTACGGGCACGACCGGCCCCGTGGCAGCCACCCTCGGGAGGGCACCTCATGAAGTACGAGATCCGCGTCGACGGGCACATGTCGGAGACGCTGATCGGAGCTTTCCCTGAGCTGGAGCACGTGGTGATCTCCGGCCAGACGGTGCTGTACGGCCCCCTCGTCGACGAGGGCCACCTCTACGGCCTGCTGGCCCGCTTCCAGTCGCTCGGACTGCACCTGGCGGAACTGCGGCGACTGCCGGAGTGACCAGGGCGGACCTGCGCGGAGAACGGCCCGGAACGGAGCGGAAAACATGGAAACGCACACCTATCTCGCCTACGACTACCCGCTGTTGGGCGCCTTCTGGACCATGCTGTGGTTCTTCCTGTGGATCCTGTGGCTGATCCTGCTCTTCCGGATCATCGGCGACATCTTCCGCGACGACACCCTGGGCGGCTGGGGCAAGGCGGGCTGGCTCGCGTTCGTCATCCTGCTGCCGTTCCTCGGCGTGTTCGTCTACCTCATCGCCCGCGGCAAGAGCATGGGCCAGCGGGAGATCACGCGCGCCCAGCAGAAGCAGGCGGCCTTCGACGCCTACGTCCGCGACACCGCCACCGGCGGCAGCGCCCCCAGCAAGGCCGACGAACTCGGCCGGCTCGCCGAACTCCGCAGCCGGGGCGACATCAGCGAGGAGGAGTTCCGACGGGCGAAGAACCTCGTCCTGAACGACGACCGCCCGTCCACGCCCTCCGACACGGGCGCCGGCACCCCCCGTCAGTGAGACGGGCCGACGAAAGAGGAAACCGACATGACCGCCACGCACACCACCCACACGTCGTCGGCGAAGCAAGCGTGGGCCGGGGGCCTTCGGGTCTTCGCCGCCGTCATGCTCTCCCTCGCGGGACTGCTCGGCATCTTCCGCGGGATCATGGCCATCGCCGAGGACGAGGTGTTCGTCACCACGCCCAACTACGTCTTCAAGTTCGACCTCACCAGCTGGGGCTGGATCCACCTCGGGCTGGGCGTGATCGCCCTGCTCGTCAGCTTCGGACTCTTCGGGGCGGCCGCCTGGGCGCGGTACAGCGGCATCGGCATCGCCGCACTCGTCATCATCGCCAACTTCCTGTCCCTGCCGTACTACCCGGTGTGGTCCGTGGTCATGATCGCGATGTCCGGGTTCATCATCTGGGCGCTGTGCGTCGACCGCGGTGACGACGAGCTCGCCGCCGCCGGGAGGTAACCGTGAAGGACCTGAAGTTCGAACAGAAGCGCTCCCTGTCCCGGGTCGAGGCCGCGGAGCTCCTGGAAGCCCTCGCCGGCGCGTTCAGGGAGGGCGAGGAGGCCGAGCTCCCGCTGGGCCCCGGTGTGCTGAGCCTCCGGGTCCCCGAGGAATTCCGCAGCGAGGTGGAGTTCGAGGTCGGCGACGGCGAGATCGAGCTGGAGATCGAACTGAAGTGGCCGACGGGCGGTGACACGAAGAGCGAGGCCAAGGCGAAGTCGAAGGCAGAGCCCAAGGCCGAGAAGCCCGAGGCCAAGCCCGAGACCAGGTCGAAGGCCGAGCCCAAGGCCGAGCCCAAGCCGAAGCCCAAGGTCACGGCCAAGGTCGAGCCCAAGACCGAGCCCAAGGCGAAGCCGAAGACCGCGTCACCCGCCAAGTCGGGGCGCCCCGCCGCGAAGCGCACGTGAGCGGGGGCCGCTCGGGGGACGGTGTGCTTCTCTTTCACCCGCTTGACCTGGCCGCCGTGCCGCAGCCGCCGGGCGGGAGTTGGGTGGGAACCCGGACACCCGGAGAACGGAACCTGCCATGTACGAGATGCACATCGCCCCCGACTGCTCCAGCGGATTGCTGGTCTGGCACGTGATCGCGAAGGAGGCCGTCAGCAGCCTGTGCGGCCAGCCCGTCGACCGGGGCGCGGACGGGACGCGCACCGACCGGCACTGCCTGCCGTGCATGCGGTCGTTCCAGGACCTGATGGGCGACCGCGGCAGCCCGTCGGCCGCGCGCTGAGCGGCGCACCGGTCGGCCGCCGCGGCCGGCGCACCGGTCGGCCACCGGGGCCGGCGCACCGATCGGCCACCGGGGCCGGCCACCTGTCGGACACCGCGGCCGGCCACCTGTCGGACACCGCGGCCGGCCCACCGCCCACCGCCTACCGCCTGATGAGCCTGCGAGCCGTCGCCGTCGCCACGGCGGCGGTGCGCGAGTCGACGCCCAGCTTCGCGAAGATGTGCACCAGGTGCGACTTCACGGTCGCCTGGCTCAGGAACAGGGCCTTGCTGATCTGCTGGTTGGACAGGCCTTCGCCCACCAGTTGGAGGACCTCGAGCTCGCGCTTGGTGAGCGCCTCCGCCGGGGTCCGCATGCGGTCCATCAACCGGTGGGCCACGGCGGGCGCGAGGGCCGACTGCCCGGCCGCCGCGGTCCGGACCGCCGCCGCGAGCTCCTCCGGCGGCGCGTCCTTCAGGAGGTAGCCGGAGGCGCCCGCCTCCACGGCCGCGAGGATGTCCGCGTCCGTGTCGTACGTGGTCAGGACCAGCACCTTCGGCCCGTCCGGCGCCGCCGTGATCGCCGCCGTCGCCTCCGAGCCGTGCATGCCCGCGCCGAACTGCAGGTCCATCAGGACCACGTCCACCCCTCCGGCGGCGGCGAGTTCCACGGCGCGTTCGGCCGTGGCCGCCTCCGCGACCACGGCGAAGTCCGGCTCGGTGTCGAGGACCGCGCGCAGGCCCGCCCGTACCACCGGGTGGTCGTCGGCGAGCAGGAGTCGGATGGTCATGCGGACGCTCCAGCGGGGAGGGGGAGGGAGACGGCGACCGCCGTGCCCTGGCCGGGTGACGATTCGACGGTGAACGTGCCGCCCAGCGACTCCGCACGCGAGCGCATCGCGGGGAGCCCGAAGCCGCCGTCGGACGACGGGCGTACGGAGGAGGGGTCGAAGCCGCGGCCGTCGTCGACCACGTCCAGGGTCACCGACGCGTCCATGAACGACAGGGTGATCTCCGCCCGCGAGGCCGAGGCGTGCCGCACCGTGTTCGCGAGCGCCGACTGCGCGATCCGCAGCAGCGCCACCTCGTACGGGGTGGGCAGCTCGGCCGGCGTCCCGCTCATCGAGAAGCGGACCCGTGGCCCGGCGGCCCCCGGAGCCACCCCGGTGACCGGCTCGCACAGGCGCTCCAGGGCCGCGGCGAGGGAGCCGTGCTCCAGGTCCGGCGGCGAGAGCGCCCGGACGAAGCGACGCGCCTCCGCCAGGTTGTCCTGCGCCGCCTCGCGCGCCCGGCCGATGTGCCCGGCGGCGGGGGAGTCCGGCGGCAGGACCCGCTCGGCCGCCCGCAGCAGCAGCTGGATCGACGACAGGCCCTGCGCGAGCGTGTCGTGGATCTCCCGCGCCAGGCGCTCCCGCTCGGCGAGCGTGCCCGCGTGCCGCTCCGCCGCCGCCAGCTCCGCCCGCGTCTCGATCAGCTCCTCGATGAGCCTGCGCCGGTGCTCGCTCTCCCGGTACAGGGCCTGGTAGCCGAGGACCGTCGCCACCGCGACCGCCGCGCCGAGCAGCGGCCCGATGAAGACGCCCGGGTTGAGCGCGGCGCCGTGTCCCACGTACGAGAGGATCGCCGCGACCGCCGTCAGCCCCACGGCCGGCAGCGACCAGCGCGCGGGCAGCAGGTGCAGCTGGAGGAAGTAGAGCGGGAAGGCCAGCCAGAGCGCTTCCGGGGTGAGGAGGAGCAGCACCAGCCAGGACGCGCCCAGGGCCGCCAGCCACACGGCGGCGGCCCGCTGCGAGTCCTGTACGGAGGGCAGGGAGGAGCCGACCGCGTAGACGGCGCCCGTGACGACCGCCATCGCCGTCCCGGACGCCGAGTGCGCCCGTACGGCAGCCAGGACGAGGAGGCCCGCCATCAGGAGGTGCAGGCACAGGCGCAGCGCGCGCAGGGCGGGGGTGAGGGGACGCCGGGCGGGATGGAGGGAGGAGCGGGGATCCATGATCCCTCCAGGGTAGACAGCGGGAGACAATCCGGACTCAACCGAAAGTTTGACTGTGGAGCCATCCGTGGCGCGATGCCCGCGGGGGCTCCGCCGACCACTCTGGTCAGCATGTTCGTGGCATGGAGAGACCTGAGATTCGCCAAGGGGCGGTTCGCCCTCATGGGGACCGTGATCGTGCTGATCACCCTGCTCGTGGGGTTGCTGTCCGGGCTGACCGCCGGACTCGCGCGGGAGAACATCTCCGCGATCACCGGTCTGCCCGCCGACCGGCTGGCCTTCGCGGCGCCGCCGTCCGGGCAGTCGGCCTCCTTCACCAACTCGACGGTGACGGAGGAGCAGTGGCAGCGGTGGGCCGGGCGGCCCGGGGTGACCGGGGCCGACCCGATCGGCATCCGCACCCTCAACGCGGCCGCCGGGGACCGTACCGCCGCCGTGTCCGCCTTCGGTACGGAGCCGGACGCGGGGATCGCGCCCGGGTCCGTCGGCGCGGGGAAGGCGGTCCTCTCGGAGTCGGCCGCGGAGGAGCTGGGCGTCGCGGCGGGCGACGCCGTCCGGCTCGGCTCCCTGGAGGTCACCGTCACGGCGGTCTCCGGCGACGCGTCGTACAGCCACACCCCGGTGGTGTGGACCTCGCTCGACGACTGGCAGGAGCTCGGCCGCAGCGGTACCACCTCGCAGGAGCAGGCCACCGTCATCGCGCTGAGCGGCGGCGACGGCGCGGACTGGGCGGCCGGCGACGCGGCCGCGGGGACCGAGGCGAGGACGCTCGACGGCGCCCTCACCGCCATAGGGTCCTACCAGGCCGAGAACGGCTCGCTCCAGCTCATGCGCGGCTTCCTCTTCGCCATCTCCGCGCTCGTCATAGGGGCCTTCTTCACCGTCTGGACCATCCAGCGCAGCGGTGACGTCGCCGTCCTCAAGGCGCTCGGGGCCTCCACCCCGTACCTCCTGAAGGACGCCCTCGGGCAGGCCGTCCTCATGCTCACCGCCGGGACCCTGCTCGGCACCGGGCTCGCGGTCGGCATCGGTGCGCTGGTCAGCGGCGGGAACGTGCCCTTCGTCCTGGAGCCGCTCACGGTCCTCGGGCCGGCCGCCGTGATCGTCGTCCTCGGCGTGCTCGGCGCGGCCCTGTCCATCCGGCGGATCACCGCCGTCGACCCCCTCACCGCCCTCGGGAGCGCCCGATGAGTCTCGTCCTCGACGCCGTCACCCTCACCTACCCCGACGGCGACGGCCGGCTCACCGCCCTCGACGCCGTCTCCCTCGACGTGCCCGCCGGCACGCTCACCGCCGTCGTCGGGCCGTCCGGTTCCGGCAAGTCCAGCCTCCTCGCGGTGGCCGCCACCCTGGTCACCCCGGACGAGGGGCGGGTCGTCGTCGCCGGGAAGGACACCGGGTCGCTCACCCCGGCCGCCAGGGCGGAGCTGCGGCGCGAGCACATCGGGATCGTCTTCCAGCAGCCCAACCTGCTGCCCTCGCTCAGCGCGGCCGAGCAGCTCCAGGTCATGGCCCACCTCTCCGGACGTCCGCCCAAGGAGGTACGGGGCCGGGCCCTCGACCTCCTCGACGCGGTGGGCCTCGCGGACCGGGCCCACCGGCGGCCGCACCAGCTGTCCGGCGGTCAGCGGCAGCGCGTCAACATCGCGCGGGCCCTGATGAACGAGCCGTCCGTCCTCCTCGTCGACGAGCCGACCAGCGCCCTCGACCACGAGCGGGGGGCGGCGGTCATGGACCTGCTCGCCACCCTCACGGCCGAGCGGGGGACGGCGACGGTCCTGGTCACCCACGACCGCGCCCACCTGGCCCGCACGGACCGCACCGTGACGGTCCAGGACGGCAGGCTCACGGAGCCGGTCCGGGCCTGACCTGAACCGCGGGACCGCCCCGGCCCGACGGGCGTCCGGCCGGGGCGTCCGGCCGGGGCGTCCGGGCGGGGCGGCCGGGCGGGCCCCGGTGACCGGCGGCGGCAGGACGGAGCGTGGGCCCCGGTGACCGGGGCGCGGGCCGTGCCCGCCGCCCGTCCCCGCGGTCAGCCGAACCAGACGACCAGGCGGACGTTCTCGTCGCCGTGGACGGCCGCCCGTTCCCGCATGGCCGTCCACACCGTGCCCCAGTCGCCGTCCGGCGGGACGAACATGCGGGGGGTGAAGGTCACGGGGCGCCAGACGGCCCCGTCGTGGTGGACCTCGCCGCCGGGAGGCCATTCCGGGGGCATGAGGTCCTCGCCGAACAGCTCCTCGGCGGCGTCGAGGACCTCGACCGGGGTCCAGGGGGTGGCGTGCAGGGCGAGCTCGCCGTCCGGGCCCGGCCTCCATTCGCCGATGTGGTTCCAGTCGGGGCCGTCGCAGAGCGGCGCGTCCCAGTCGACCGCCGCGATCTCGGCCCAGGTGGCGTGGGAGTGGCTGTGGTGGAGCTCCTCGCAGGTGCTCGGGACCGGTTCGGAGACGCCGTCCGGGACGCCGCGGTGGTCGAACAGGGGCCGGTCCAGCTGGAGGGCCCCGCCGTAGCCGAAGAGGCATTCCCGGGCGTGCCGGTCGCGCCGGAGCGCGGGCTCCGGCAGGTCGAGGGAGAACTCCCAGCGGCCTCCGGGCCCGCGTACCTCGATCACCCCGTCGATGTCGGAGCCCACGGCGGTGTCAGGCCTGGCCGCTGCCCGAGGTGTTCGCGAGGGCGGCCGAGAGTTCGCGGGCCACTTCCTGCAGGATCGGGACGATCTTCTCGGTGGCCGCCTCGGTGACGCGGCCGGCGGGGCCCGAGATGGAGATGGCCGCGGCGGTGGGGGAGTCCGGTACGGACACCGCGAGGCAGCGGACTCCTATCTCCTGCTCGTTGTCGTCGACGGCGTAGCCGGTCTCGCGGACCGCGACGAGCGCGTCGAGGAAGCCCTCCGGCGTGGTGATCGTCTTCTCGGTGGCGGCCGGCATGCCCGTACGGGCGAGCAGCGCGCGCACCTCGTCCGCCGGGGTGTGCGCGAGGAGCGCCTTGCCGACGCCGGTCGAGTGCGGCAGGACCCGGCGGCCGACCTCGGTGAACATGCGCATCGAGTGCTTGGACGGCACCTGGGCCACGTAGACGATCTCGTCGCCGTCGAGCAGGGCCATGTTCGCCGTCTCGCCGGTCTCCTCGACGAGCCGTGCGAGGTAGGGGCGGGCCCAGGTGCCGAGGAGGCGGGCGGAGGACTCGCCGAGCCGGATGAGACGGGGGCCGAGCGCGTACCGCCGGTTGGGCTGCTGGCGTACGTAGCCGCAGGCGACGAGGGTGCGCATCAGGCGGTGGATGGTGGGCAGCGGGAGTCCGCTGCTGGCGGAGAGCTCGCTGAGCCCGACCTCGCCCCCGGCGTCGGCCATCCGCTCCAGGAGGTCGAAGGCACGCTCAAGGGACTGGACGCCACCGCTCGCGGCGGGGGGCTTGGCGGCGTCGGTGGTGCTGGCGCTGGACGTCGGCACGTCAACGGTCCTTTCGAGGCAGGCGGGCAAGGCAGCAGCCTACCGGGCCACCGGCCGGGGCACATGGTCCCGGGCCCGGTGTACGGGCCGGTCAGGGGGTGTTTGTCCGGTGTCGGCGAGGGCCCGGGAGGGTCCGGGTCCGCCCCACATGTGCGGAGCTACGTTCTACTGTACGGAATTTCCATTCCACTTTGTGGAAACGTCCAAGCCGGGTTCGTTGAGGGTCGATGCTGGAAGTGTGCCCTTGACGACATGTCGTCCGGAAGTGAAGACTCCTTCAACAGTTCGTTGAATTTCTTGCCGAAGTGCTTGAACCGAAGTGCTTGAAGAAGGGGTACGGGTGGACGTCAACCTGGTCCTGCGCTCGACACGCGTCATCACCCCCGAGGGGACGCGCCCGGCGTCGATCGCCGTCTCCGGAGGGACGATCGCGGCCGTGCTGCCGTACGACGCCGAGGTACCCGCCGGGGCCCGGCTCGAGGACGTCGGCGACGACGTCGTCCTGCCCGGACTCGTCGACACCCACGTGCACGTGAACGACCCCGGCCGCACCGAGTGGGAGGGCTTCTGGACCGCCACCCGCGCGGCCGCCGCCGGCGGCATCACCACGCTGCTCGACATGCCGCTCAACTCGCTGCCCCCGACCACCACCGTGGACAACCTGCGCGTCAAGCAGGAGGTCGCCCGCCGCAAGGCGCACATCGACGTCGGCTTCTGGGGCGGCGCCCTGCCCGACAACGTCAAGGACCTGCGACCCCTCCACGACGCCGGCGTCTTCGGCTTCAAGTGCTTCCTGTCGCCCTCCGGCGTCGACGAGTTCCCCTCGCTCGACCAGGAGCAGCTGGCGACCTCGCTCGCCGAGATCTCCGGCTTCGGCGGCCTGATGATCGTGCACGCCGAGGACCCGCACCACCTCGCCGCCGCGCCCCAGCGCTCCGGCGGCGCGTACGCCGACTTCCTCGCCTCCCGCCCCCGGGACGCCGAGAACACGGCCATCGAGAACCTGGTCAACCAGGCCCGCAGGCTGAACGCCCGCGTCCACGTCCTGCACCTGTCCTCCTCCGACGCGCTGCCGCTCCTCGCCGCCGCCAAGGCCGAGGGCGTCAAGATCACCGTCGAGTCCTGCCCGCACTTCCTCACGCTCACCGCCGAGGAGATCCCGGACGGCGCCACCGAGTTCAAGTGCTGCCCGCCCATCCGCGAGGCCTCCAACCAGGACGCCCTGTGGCAGGGGCTCGCCGACGGCACGATCGACTGCATCGTCTCCGACCACTCCCCGTCCACCGCGGACCTCAAGACCCCCGACTTCGCCTCCGCCTGGGGCGGCATCTCCTCCCTCCAGCTGGGCCTGCCCGCCATCTGGACCGAGGCCCGCCGCCGCGGCTTCGACCTGACGGACGTCGTCCGCTGGATGTCCGAGGCCCCCGCCCGGCTCGCCGGGCTCAACCGCAAGGGCGCCGTCGAGGCCGGCCGCGACGCCGACTTCGCCGTCCTCGACCCCGACGCCACCTTCACCGTCGACCCGGCCGAGCTCCAGCACCGCAACCGCATCACCGCCTACGCCGGCAGGACCCTCACCGGCGTCGTGACCTCCACCTGGCTGCGCGGCGAGCGGATCGCCGACCACGGCACCCTGGCCGAGCCCTCCGGCCGCCTCCTCGAAAGGAACAACTGACCCGTGAGCACCGGCATACCCTCCTTCACCGGCGACGCCAGCCCCTTCGGCGGCGGCGACCCGTACGCGGACTACCGCACGGCCGACTTCCCCTTCACCCGGTACGCGGACCTCGCCGACCGGCGTCTGGGCGCGGGCGTGGTCGCCGCCAACGACGAGTTCTTCGCCGAGCGCGAGAACCTGCTCAAGCCCGAGCCCGCCGAGTTCGACCCCGAGCACTTCGGCCACAAGGGCAAGATCATGGACGGCTGGGAGACCCGCCGCCGCCGCGGGATCTCGGCCCGGCAGCCGCATCCCACCGAGGACGACCACGACTGGGCCCTCGTACGGCTCGGCGCCCCCGGCGTCGTCCGCGGCATCGTCGTCGACACCGCCCACTTCCGCGGCAACTACCCGCAGGCCGTCTCCGTCGAGGCCGCCTCCGTCGCCGGCTCGCCCTCGCCCGAGGAGCTCCTCGCCGACGACGTGAAGTGGACGACGCTCGTCCCGCGCACCGCCGTCGGCGGCCACGCCGCCAACGGCTTCGCCGTCGACGTCGAGCAGCGCTTCACCCACCTGCGCGTCAACCAGCACCCCGACGGCGGCATCGCCCGCCTCCGTGTCCACGGCGAGGTCGCCCCCGACCCGGCGTGGCTCGGCGTGCTCGGCACCTTCGACCTCGCCGCCCTGGAGAACGGCGGCCGGGTCGAGGACGCCTCCGACCGCTTCTACTCCCCGGCCACCAACACCATCCAGCCGGGCCGCTCCCGCAAGATGGACGACGGCTGGGAGACCCGCCGCCGCCGCGACAAGGGCAACGACTGGATCCGCTACGGCCTGGCCGCCGAGTCCGAGATCCGCGCCGTCGAGATCGACACCGCGTACCTCAAGGGCAACAGCGCCGGCTGGGCCGCGCTCTCCGTCGCGGCCGAGGGCTCCGACGACTGGACCGAGATCCTGCCCCGGACCCGCCTCCAGCCCGACACGAACCACCGCTTCGTCCTCGACGCCCCCGCGGTCGGCTCCCGCGTCCGGATCGACATCTACCCGGACGGCGGCATCTCCCGCCTCCGCCTCTTCGGCTCCCTCACGGAGGCCGGCACCGCGCGCCTGACCGCCAGCCACCAGGAGCTCGGCGGCTGACCCCCACCGGCTCCCCCGAGCCGGGCGCGACCCACGCCCCCGGCTCCCCGAGCCCGGCGCGCCCGCGCGCCCGGCCCACCCGAACTGGGCGGGAACGACACCCCGCCCGGCCCGCGAGGGCGCACCGACCCGACAGCACCGGTGCGCCCTCGCGTTCCCCTTCTCACGGGGCTCGGTTCGCCTCCGGGCGCCTGCAGCCGTGCTCACGACCCCGACCGTGCTCGCCTCCCTCGTTCCTCGGGAGGCTCCGCGCGCTCGGGGGCGTTCCCCCGGTGGCGCCCTTCGGCTCACTCGCCGTGACTGGCCAAGGCCCGGCCCGGGCGTCGGTGCTAGGCCGCGTGGCCACCGTCCACCGAGAACTCGGCGCCCGTCACGTAGCGGGCCTCGGGGCCGGCGAGGAAGGCGACCAGGGAGGCGACCTCGTCCGGGGTGCCGAAGCGGCCGAGGGCCGTCAGGGCCGCCTGGCCCGCGGCGTACGGGCCGTCCGCGGGGTTCATGTCGGTGTCGACGGGGCCGGGGTGGACGATGTTGGCGGTGATGCCGCGTCCGCCCAGCTCGCGGGCGAGCGCCTTGGTGAGGCCGACGAGGGCCGACTTGCTCGCCGTGTAGAGCGTGCCGCCGGGACCCGGCACCCGCAGGCTCATGCACGAGCCGATCGTGACGATCCGGCCGCCGTCGGGGAGTCGCGCGGCCGCTGCCTGCGAGGCGAGGAGGACCGCCCTGACGTTGACCGCGAGGACCCGGTCGACGTCCGCGAGGGTGAGGGACTCCAGCGGGCCGAGGACGCCGACGCCCGCGTTGTTCACCAGGACGTCGAGCCGGCCGAGGGCGTCCGCCGCCCACTCCACCGCGCCCGCCGCGTCGCCGGCGTCGGACGCGTCGGCGCGCAGGGGGAGGGCCTTCCGGCCGGCCTCCTCGATCCGCGCGGCGACCTCCCGGGCCCGTGCCTCGTCCTGGACGTAGGTGAAGGCCACGTCGGCGCCCTCCCGGGCCAGCCGTACGGCCGTGGCGGCGCCGATCCCGCGGCTGCCGCCCGTCACCAGGACCGCCGTGCCGTTCATCGTGGACATCCCGAACCTCCGTAAGTCGCACTAAGTGGTTGCGGGTTCAATGAAAGTTGGCGGGGTGCCGGAAGACCGGCGGGAATCGGACGCCGACCCGATCGTCGCGCCGGACACCGACCTGACCGCCGACCCGATCGTCGACCCGGCCACCGATGACTTCCGTCGGGCGGTGGGGTCGGAAGGGGTGAGACACGATGGTCCGGAGAACAGAAAGGGCATCCGCCATGGCCACCCTCGGCCTCACCCAGTTCCTCACCCTCGACGGCGTCATCCAGGCCCCCGGCGGGCCCGGGGAGGACCCCAGCGGCGGCTTCGAGCACGGCGGCTGGTCGGTGCCGTTCGGCGACGAGGACTTCGGGCAGCGCATCACCGAGATCTTCGCCCGGCCGACCGCCTTCCGCCTCACCGACGCGCGCACCACCGCCGCGGGCGTCGCCCTGCACACGTACGAACCGGCCGGCCGTCCCACGTACGGCAGCTACTGATCAGGGAAGGGAAAGGTGTAGCCGCCACGGGTACGTCCGGGTACGGTGATCGCTCCGAGTGCGAGCCGTCGAAGTCTCCACCCCACCCAGAGAGTTGGAGACGGCCGCATGGCAGCCTCGTCGATCGCCGCACCCGTGCCCCTGGACGCCCCCCGCCGGGCCTGGCTCACCGACCTGCCCGTCCTGATCGTCGCCGTCGTCTGGGGCGCCAGCTACCTCGCGGCCAAGGGGATCACCACCACCCACACGGTCGTCGCGGTCCTCGTCCTGCGGTTCGCGGTGGTCCTGCCGGTCCTCGTCGCCGCGGGGTGGCGCAGGCTCCGGTCGCTGAACGCGGCCCAGTGGCGCGGCGCCGCGACCCTCGGGCTGATCCTCAGCGGGATCTTCCTCCTGGAGACGTACGGGGTCGTGCACACCTCCGCCACCAACGCGGGCCTGATCATCAGCCTCACGATGATCTTCACCCCGCTGGCGGAGGCCGCCGTCACCAGGGCCAGGCCCCCGCGCGCCTTCCTCGCCGCCGCCGCGCTGTCCGTGGCGGGCGTGGTCCTGCTCACCCAGGGCGGCGGCTTCACCGCCCCCTCCCTCGGCGACCTGCTCATGCTGCTCGCCGCCCTCGCCCGCACCGTCCACGTCCTGGCGATGTCCCGGATCAAGGCGGTCCGGTCGGCCGACTCGCTCTCGCTCACCACCGTCCAGCTCGGCTCGGCGGTCGCCGTGTTCGCCGTCATCGCGGCCTTCCCCGGCACCGGCGCCTCGCCGTGGTCCGCGGCCCTCGACTTCGGGCCGCGCGAATGGGCCGGACTGCTGTTCCTCTCCGTCTTCTGCACGCTCTTCGCGTTCTTCGTGCAGATGTGGGCCGTCCGCCGCACCTCGCCGTCCCGGGTCAGCCTCCTCCTCGGCACGGAGCCGCTCTGGGCCGCCGCCGCGGGCATCGCCGTCGCCGGCGACCGCCCCGGCGTCCTCGGCCTCGCCGGGGCCGTTCTCGTCCTGGCGGGCACGACGTGGGGCCGCCGCGCCGCCGACGGGGCGACCGGCACCTGAGGCGCCCGCCCCGCCGGCGACGGCGGGTCAGGTCTTCGGCACCCGGTCCGACACGATCATGAGGACCAGGCCCAGGACCGCGATGACGATGTTGGCGAACACCTCCCGGCCCTCCAGGAACGCCACGTTCTCGGTCAGGAAGCGGGTCAGGCCCATCAGCTCGAACCAGCCGTCCGTCAGCTCGCGGACCACCCCGCAGACGCCCAGGACGGTGAGCAGGAAGCCGGCGATCTCCAGGAATCTCCTCATGCCGTGATCATGGCCGGGGCGAGCGGGCGGCCGCGTCCGCCTCCGGTCGACGGCCCCGCTACCGAAGTATCGACCCGCGCGACTTCGGTAGCGTCCCCCGCCGCTCGTACCCGGTCGGGGCCCCTGGTCTGCGTACATTGCGGATATGACGCGTACGGACCGGCAGCGCTGGCTGCTCCCCTCCGACCTGGCCGAATCGGGCGGGAGTGGAGCACGACCCCGCCGAACGGCCCGCGACTGGGTCGTGGACACCTCGCTCTTCCTGCTCGCCGCGTTCGTCGGCCTCCTCGCCGCCGACGCCAGCGCGGAGTACACGAGCGAGACGGTCACCCTCCTCGACCAGCTCGCCGGAGCCGCCGCCTGCAGCGCCCTCTGGCTGCGCCGGCGGTGGCCCGTCGGGCTCGCCGTCGCCCTCGCCCTGGTGAACACCGTGGCCCCGGTCGCGGGCGGGGCGCTCCTCGCGAGCCTGTTCAGCGTCGCCGTACGCCGCCCGTTCCGCGAGGTCGCCTGGATCGGGGCGCTCGCCGTCGCCACCTCCGCCGTCCAGGTCCTCGTCCGTCCCGACCCCACCACCAACGCCGGGCTGAACGTCGGCATCGGCGCGGTCCTCATCCTCCTCGTCACCGCCTGGGGCATGCTCGTCCGCTCCCGGCGCCAGCTCGTCGAGGCGCTCCGTGAACGGGCCCGCCGCGCCGAGGCCGAGGCCGAGCTGCGCGCCGCCCAGGCCCAGCGGCTGGCCCGCGAGGCCATCGCGCGCGAGATGCACGACGTCCTCGCCCACCGGCTCACCCTGCTCAGCGTGCACGCCGGGGCCCTGGAGTTCCGGCCAGACGCCCCGCCCGAGCAGATCGCCCGCGCCGCCGGAGTCATCCGCGACAGCGCCCACGAAGCCCTCCAGGACCTCCGCGAGATCATCGGCGTCCTGCGCGCCCCCGGCGAGAACGGGGACGGCGACCGCCCCCAGCCCACCCTCGCCACCCTCGACGCGCTCATCGCCGAGTCCCGCGAGGCGGGGGCGGAGGTCGTCCTCGACGCCACCGTCGACGACCCGGCCGCCGTGCCCGCCGCCACCGGCCGCACGGTCTACCGCATCGCGCAGGAGGGCCTCACCAACGCCCGCAAGCACGCGCCTGGCACCACGGTCACCGTCACCGTCCGCGGCCGGCCCGGCGAAGGCCTCACCGTCGACGTCCGCAACCCCGCCCCCGCAGGCCCCGTCCCGCACGTCCCCGGCTCCGGCCAGGGCCTCATCGGCCTCACCGAACGCGCCACCCTCGCCGGCGGCCGGATGGACCACGGACCCGACCCCGACGGCGGGTTCGCCCTGCACGCCTGGCTACCGTGGCCCGCATGACCATCCGGCTGCTCATCGTCGACGACGACCCCCTGGTCCGCGCGGGCCTCACCCTGATGCTCGGCGGCGCCGACGACCTGGAGATCGTCGGCGAGGGAGCCGACGGCGACGAGGTGCCCGGACTCGTCGCCCGGCACGCCCCGGACATCGTCCTGATGGACATCCGCATGCCCCGCGTGGACGGCCTCACCGCCACCGAACGCCTCCGCGCCCGGCCGGGCGCCCCCGAGGTCGTCGTCCTCACCACCTTCCACGCCGACGAGCAGGTGCTCCGCGCCCTGCGCGCCGGCGCCGCCGGCTTCGTCCTCAAGGACACCGCGCCCGCCGAGATCGTCGCCGCCGTCCGCCGGGTCGCCGCCGGCGACCCCGTCCTCTCCCCGGCCGTCACCCGCCGGCTCATGACCCATGTCGCCGGCCGGCCCGAACAGCCCCGGAGCGCCGTCGCCGCCGACCGCCTCACCCGCCTGGCCGACCGCGAACGCGAGGTGGCCGTCGCCGTCGGCCACGGCCGCTCCAACGCCGAGATCGCCGCCGAGCTGTACATGAGCGTCCCGACGGTCAAGGCCCACGTCTCCCGCGTCCTCGCCAAACTCGACCTCAACAACCGCGTCCAGATCGCCCTCCTGGTCCACGACGCGGGCCTCCTGGACGACGCCGGAGACGGCGCGGGGGACGACGCCGCCGCCGGCGGCCGCCCGAACGGCTAGTCGGATAGTCTGCGTCGATGTCCGTCATCGAACTGGGGGAGTACGGAGCGGACTTCACCGCGAACCCGTACCCCTCCTACGCGAAGCTCCGTGAAGCCGGCCCCGTGCACGAGGTGCGGATGCCCGACGGCTTCCAGTTCTGGCTGGTCGTCGGCCACGAGGAGGGGCGCGCGGCACTCGCCGACCCGCGCCTCGCCAAGTCCCCGTCCGTCATCGGCGTACGGCCGCCGGAGGAGGACGTCATCGGCGTCCACCTCCTCGCGGCGGACGCCCCCGACCACACCCGGCTGCGCCGCCTGGTCACCGCGGAGTTCACCGGCCGCCGGGTCGAGGGCCTGCGGCCCCGCATCGAGCGGCTCACCCACGAACTCGCCGACGCCATGGAACCGGCCGGCCGCGCCGACCTCGTCGACGCCTACGCGTTCCCGCTGCCGATCACCGTCATCTGCGAACTCCTCGGGGTGCCCGCCGAGGACCGCGACACCTTCCGCCACTGGTCGCACGAACTCGTCGTGCCGACCGGCGAGCGGGGCATCCAGGACGCCCTGGAGGGCTTCGGCGGATACCTCGACGCGCTCATCGAGGACAAGCGGGCCGCCGGACCCGCCGACGACCTCCTCTCCGGTCTGATCGCCGCCCGCGCCGAGGACGGCGACCGGCTCTCCGGTCCCGAACTCCGCGCCATGGCCTACCTGTTGCTGATCGCCGGCCACGAGACCACGGTCAACCTGATCTCCAACACCGTCCGCAACCTGCTCACCCACCCCGAGCAGCTCGCCGCGCTGCGCGCCGACCCGGACCTCCTCGACGGCGCGATCGAGGAGTCCCTGCGGTACGACGGGCCGGTGGAGACCGGCACCTTCCGCTTCACCCGCGAACCCGTCACCCTCGGCGGCAGGGAGATCCCGGCCGGCCAGAGCGTCCTCGTCGGGATCGGCGCCCTCGACCGCGACCCCGCCCGCTTCCCCGACCCCGACCGCTTCGACATCCGCCGCGACACCCGCGGCCACCTCGCCTTCGGCCACGGCATCCACTACTGCCTCGGCGCCCCGCTGGCCCGCCTGGAGGGCCGGATCGCGCTCCGCACCCTCCTCGACCGCTTCCCCGACCTCGCCCTCGACCCCGAGGGCGCCCCCTGGGAATGGCTCCCCGGCCTCCTCATGCGCGGCGTCCGCAGCCTCCCGGTCCGCTGGTGACCGCGGGCCCCTCGTAGGACTACGGGTCCACCCGTACCGGACGCCGCTCCCGGCGCGAGCGCTCGCACGCCTCGGCGACCCGCAGCGCGGCCAGGGCCTCGCGGCCGTCGCACGGGTTGGCCGCCTCGCCGCGCACGAGGCGGACGAAGGCGTCGAGTTCGGCCTCGTACGCGGGGCCGAACCGGTCGAGGAAACCCGGCCAGGGCTTCCCCGGCGGGGGCGGCCCCTGCGGCTCCAGCGAGGTGAGCGGGGCGCGGTCGTCCAGGCCGACCACCAACTGGTCCAGGTCGCCCGCCAGTTCCATCCGCACGTCGTACCCGGCGCCGTTGCACCGGGTCCCCGTCACCGTCACCAGCGTGCCGTCGTCCAGGGTGAGCAGGGCGGCGGCGGTGTCCACGTCACCCGCCTCCCGGAACATCGCCGGACCCGCGTCCGAGCCCGTCGCGTACACCTCGACGACCTCACGGCCCGTCACCCAGCGGACGATGTCGAAGTCGTGCACCAGGCAGTCCCGGAACAGGCCGCCGGACAGCGGCACGTACGCGGCGGGCGGCGGCTCCGGGTCGGAGGTCACCGCCCGCACGGTGTGCAGCCGGCCGAGCCGCCCCGACCGCACCGCCTCGCGCGCGGCCCGGTACCCCGCGTCGAAGCGGCGCATGAAGCCCAGTTGGAGCTCCGTGCCCGCCGCCGCCACCGCCGCGAGCGCCGTCGCCGTCCCCGGCACGTCCAGGGCGATCGGCTTCTCGCAGAACGCCGGCAGCCCCGCCCCGGCGGCGCGGGCGATCAGCTCCGCGTGCGCCGCCGTCGCCGAGGCGATCACCACGGCGTCCAGGGCGTGCCCGAGCAGCGCGTCCACGTCCGGAGCCGCCTCGGCCCCGAGCGCCCCCGCGACCCCGGCCGCCCGCGCCGCGTCCGCGTCCGCCACGACCAGCGCCCCGACCTCCGGATGGCGGGCCAGCACACCCGCGTGAAAGCTCCCGATCCGTCCCGTACCGATGAGTCCGATGCGCATGCCCCCACCGTGGAGGCGGCCTGTCCGACTGTCAAGGATTTGTCAGGACATCCGGACGTCACGACCTCCCGTCATGAAGCTTCCGGTCCTCCGCCCGCCGGGGCTACGCTCCCTCCCGTGTCCAAGCAGTCCGGATCCGCCCTGCCCCCGCTCTCCGTGGACCGCACCAGCCCGGTCCCGCTCTACTTCCAGCTCGCCCGGCAGCTGGAGAGCGCCGTGGAGGACGGGACGCTGGCCCCGGGCACCCTGCTCGGCAACGAGATCGACCTCGCCACCCGCCTCGGCCTGTCCCGCCCCACCGTCCGCCAGGCCATCCGGACCCTCGTCGACAAGGGCCTCCTGGTCCGCCGCCGGGGCGTCGGCACCCAGGTCCTGCACAGCAGGGTCCGCCGCCCGCTCGAACTCAGCAGCCTCTACGACGACCTCGACGCCGCCGGACAGCGCCCCGCCACCCGGGTCCTCGTGAACCGGCTCGAACCCGCCACCGGACCCGTCGCCGCCGCCCTCGGCGTACCCGAGGGCGGCGAGGTGCACTACCTGGAACGGCTCCGCACCGCACACGGCGAACCCATGGCGTACCTGCGCAACCACCTGCCCGCCGGGCTCCTGGCACCCGACACCGGGCTCCTGGAGGCCACCGGCCTGTACCGGATGCTCCGCTCCGCCGCCCTCACCCTCCACAGCGCCCGGCAGTCGATCGGCGCCCGCGCCGCGACCGCCGCCGAGGCCGCCCTCCTCGACGAGCCGGAGGGCGCCCCGCTGCTCACCATGGAGCGCACCACCCTCGACGACACCGGCCGGGCCGTCGAGTACGGCTCCCACCTCTACCGGGCCGCCCGCTACGCGTTCGAGTTCCAGCTGATGGTCCGTCCGTAGGGGGTGCACCGACCAGGGGCAGGCCCCCCGGCGAGCGCCGCGACCCGCATGACCGATACTGCAATGCACGCAGAAGGACACAAAGGAGGGCACGGCCTCGTGACCAGGCTTCGGACCGGAGGGGTGCGCGCCGTCATCGGCGCCGTGCTCGCGCTCACACTCACAGGGGCGCTCGCGGGGTGCAGCAGCACCGGCGGGAAGCGGGCGGAGGACGCCCGCAAGGCCGCGCAGGCACAGGCCCAGGGCCGTGCCGCCGTCGACACCCCGAAGTGGACCTTCGCCATGGTCACCCACTCGGGAGACGGCGACACCTTCTGGGACATCGTCCAGAAGGGCGCCCAGCAGGCCGCCGCCAAGGACAACATCAACTTCCTCTACGCCCACAGCGACGAGGCGCAGCAGCAGGCCCAGCTGATCGACTCGTACGTCGCCAAGGGCGTCGACGGGCTGATCGTGACCCTCGCCAAGCCCGACGCCATGAAGGCCGCCGTCGAGAAGGCCGTCAAGGCCGGCATCCCGGTGATCACCGTGAACTCGGGCGCCGAGCAGTCCGAGGCCTACGGCGCGCTCACCCACATCGGCCAGGACGAGACCGTGGCCGGCGAGGCCGTCGGCGAGGAACTCGACAAGCGAGGCAAGAAGAAGGCCCTCTGCGTCCTGCACGAGCAGGGCAACGTCGGCCACGAGCAGCGCTGCGCCGGCGCGAAGAAGACCTTCGGCGGCGAACTCGTGAACCTCTACGTCGACGGCACCAACATGCCCGACGTCAAGGCGTCCATCGAGGCCAAGCTCCAGTCCGACAAGGACGTCGACGCCGTCGTCACCCTCGGCGCCCCCTTCGCCGACACCGCCGTCCAGGCCGCGAAGAGCGCGGGCAGCAAGGCCGAGGTCGACACCTTCGACCTGAACGCCAAGGTCGCCACCGCCCTCCAGGCCGGCACCCTCGGCTTCGCCGTCGACCAGCAGCCCTACCTCCAGGGCTACGAGGCCGTCGACCTGCTCTGGCTGTACCGCTACAACGCCGACGTCCTCGGCGGCGGCAAGCCGGTCCTCACCGGCCCCCAGATCATCACCGGGGACGACGCCGCCGCGCTCGTCGGCTACGCGGAGCGGGGCACCCGATGAGCTCCACCGCCCCGCCCTCGGACGGCGTCGACCACGTCGACGAACGGCTCCTGCGCACCACCCCGCTGAAGAAGCTGCTCGCCCGCCCCGAACTCGGCTCGGTCGTCGGCGCCCTCGCCGTCTTCGTCTTCTTCTCCGTCTTCGCCGACAGCTTCCTGCGCGCCTCCAGCCTCGGCACCGTCCTCTACGCGGCCTCCACCATCGGCATCATGGCCGTCCCCGTCGCCCTGCTGATGATCGGCGGCGAGTTCGACCTCTCCGCCGGCGTGCTGGTGACGACCTCGGCGCTGATCTCGTCGATGTTCAGCTACCAGATGACCGCGAACGTCTGGGTCGGCGTCGGCGTCTCGCTGCTCGTCACCCTGGCCATCGGCGTCTTCAACGGCTTCATGCTGACCCGTACGAAACTGCCCAGCTTCATCATCACGCTCGGCACCTTCCTCATGCTGACCGGCCTGAACCTCGGCCTCACCAAGCTGATCAGCGGCACCGTCTCCACCAAGACCATCGCCGACATGGAGGGCTTCCCCTCCGCCCGGAAGCTCTTCGCCTCGCAGCTGACGATCGGCGGCGTCGAGTTCAAGGTCACCATCCTGTGGTGGTTCGGCCTCGTCGCCCTCGCCACCTGGATCCTGCTCCGCACCCGCTTCGGCAACTGGATCTTCGCCGTCGGCGGCGGCGCCGACGCGGCCCGCGCCGTCGGCGTCCCCGTCCACCGGACGAAGATCGGCCTCTACATGGGCGTGGCCTTCTGCGCCTGGATCTCCGGCCAGCACCTGCTCTTCTCCTTCGACGTCGTCCAGTCGGGCGAAGGCGTCGGGAACGAGCTCATCTACATCATCGCGGCCGTCATCGGCGGCTGCCTGATCACCGGCGGATACGGCTCCGCCATCGGCTCGGCGGTCGGCGCCCTCATCTTCGGCATGACCAGCAAGGGCATCGTGTACGCCGAGTGGAACCCGGACTGGTTCAAGTTCTTCCTGGGGGCGATGCTGCTGCTCGCGACCCTGCTGAACGCCTGGATCCGCAAGCGCGTGGAGGCCACCAAATGACGACCGAGACCGCCTCCGCCGCCCTGGTCGAGCTGGACGACGTCAGCAAGTACTACGGCAACATCCGCGCCCTCGAAGGGGTGTCCCTGGAGGTCCGCTCCGGCGAGATCACCTGCGTCCTCGGCGACAACGGCGCCGGCAAGTCCACCCTCATCAAGATCGTCGCGGGCCTGCACCGGCACGACGTCGGCACCTTCCGCATCGAGGGCGAGGAGGTCGCCCTCGCCAACCCGCGTGCCGCCCTCGACCGGGGCATCGCCACCGTCTACCAGGACCTCGCCGTGGTCCCCCTCATGCCGGTCTGGCGGAACTTCTTCCTCGGCTCCGAGCCCACCAAGGGCTCCGGCCCCTTCAAGCGGCTCGACGTCGGCCTGATGCGGACCACCACCCGCGAGGCGCTGCTCCGCATGGGCATCGACCTGCGCGACGTCGACCAGCCCATCGGCACCCTCTCCGGCGGCGAGCGCCAGTGCGTGGCCATCGCCCGCGCCGTCCACTTCGGCGCCAAGGTCCTCGTCCTCGACGAGCCGACCGCCGCGCTCGGCGTCAAGCAGTCCGGCGTCGTCCTGAAGTACGTCGCCGCCGCACGTGACCAGGGCCTCGGCGTGGTCCTCATCACGCACAACCCGCACCACGCCTACCTCGTCGGCGACCGCTTCGTCCTCCTCAAGCGGGGCGTCATGGCCGGCAGCCACACCAAGGACTCCGTCACGCTCGACGAGTTGACCCGGCAGATGGCGGGCGGCACCGAGCTGGAGGACCTCCGCCACGAACTGGAGCGGCCCTCCGCGACGTGACGGCCGCCGCGGCCGACCTCACGGCCCGCTCACTCCCCAGCTGGCAGAATCGGAGCCGATGAGTACCTACCGCGACCTCACCCACCGGGGCTCGGCCCGGGGCACCGTCCTGCGGACCGTCGGGACCCGCGAGCGGCGCTCCCACCTGACGGCGCCCCGGGTGCCGACCGTCGGCATCGACATCGGCGGTACGAAGGTGATGGCCGGTGTCGTCGACGCCGACGGCAACATCCTGGAGAAGCTCCGCACGGAGACCCCGGACAAGTCCAAGAGCCCCAAGGTCGTCGAGGACACCATCGTCGAGCTGGTCCTCGACCTGTCCGACCGGCACGACGTGCACGCCGTCGGCATCGGCGCGGCCGGCTGGGTCGACGCCGACCGGGCCCGGGTCCTCTTCGCCCCGCACCTCGCCTGGCGCAACGAACCCCTCCGCGACGCCCTCCAGGGCCGGCTCGCCGTCCCCGTCATGGTCGACAACGACGCCAACACCGCCGCCTGGGCCGAATGGCGCTTCGGCGCCGGGCGCGGCGAGGACCACCTCGTCATGATCACCCTGGGGACCGGCATCGGCGGCGCCATCCTGGAGGACGGCCAGGTCAAGCGCGGCAAGTACGGCGTCGCCGGCGAGTTCGGCCACATGCAGGTCGTCCCCGGCGGCCACCGCTGCCCCTGCGGCAACCGCGGCTGCTGGGAGCAGTACAGCTCGGGCAACGCGCTGGTCCGCGAGGCCCGCGAGCTCGCCGCCGCCGACTCCCCGGTGGCCTACGGCATCATCGAACGGGTCAAGGGGAACGTCCCCGAGATCAGCGGGCCGCTCATCACCGAGCTCGCCCGCGAGGGCGACGCCATGTGCGTCGAACTCTTCCAGGACATCGGCCAGTGGCTCGGCGTCGGCATCGCCAACCTCGCCGCCGCCCTCGACCCCTCCTGCTTCGTCATCGGCGGAGGCGTCTCCGCCGCCGACGACCTCCTGATCGGCCCCGCCCGGGACGCCTTCCGCCGCCACCTCACCGGCCGCGGCTACCGCCCCGAGGCCCGCATCACCCGCGCCCAGCTCGGCCCCGAGGCGGGCATGGTCGGCGCCGCCGACCTCGCCCGGCTCGTCGCCCGCCGCTTCCGCCGCGCCAACCGGCGCCGCGTCGAGCGGTACGAACGGTACGAGCGCTACGCCCAGGCCCTGCGCAACGGGACCTCGGGCCGGGCCGCCCGTACCCCCGAGGACCCCTCTTCATGACCCTGCCCCACCAGACCACCCCACCGCGCGACCCGCAGGCCAAGCTGCCCGAGGACCGCCGGCACATGATCCGCCGCCGCTGGCTGACGGCCGTCATCATCGTGCTGCTGGTCGGCATCCCCGCCGGCTACCTGGTCGTCTCCGCCGGCCAGAGCCGCGACAGCGGCCGCGACAAGGAACGCGAGTCCTCGGCGGCCGGCCTCCAGACCAACGTGCCCTCCCAGATGAAGCGGCGGGTCTTCGAGGTCCCGATCCCCGCCGGCGCCTGGGACGTCGCCTACTACGAGACGAGCAACTGGAAGACGAGCCGGCTCTACGTCCAGTTCACGACCAACGCCACCGGACTCGACGCCTTCCTCGCCGAGTCCGGCACCAGCCGCGCCCGGCTCACCCCGGACAGCGTCACGGTCGGCGGGCGCGACGCCGACATCGTCGACTGGACCTTCGACGACGCCAGGACCTGGGCCGGCACCACCGTCACCCGCGAGGAACCCCGTCCCGACACCGACATCACCGTCGACCTCACCGACCCGGCGTTCCCCCGGGTGTACGCGGTGTCCACCACCAGCCCCTGACCTCAGAGCCCGGTGACCTTGGCGCCCGCCGACAGCTCGTACACCAGGGTGACCGTGCGGCGCCCGCCCGGCGGGAGGGCGAGCTCCCAGCGGGCGATGCCCTCGGCGTCGACCGCGTCCGGCGCGGGGGAGCAGGCGTCCTTGTGGAGGCGCACCTCCACCGCCGACACCTCGGAGACCGGGATCCGCTCCCGGAGGACGACCGTCCGCTCGTCGTGCTCCCCGGGCGGGGAGAAGCGGGACAGGTGCAGCCGCACCGTGCGGGTGACCACCGTCCGCTGGGTGAGGCCGACGGTGTCGCGGGACTCCTCGGCCTCCCGGACCACCCGGTAGTCGTCCCGACTGCCGAAGGCCAGCTCGACCGGGGCGCCCGCCGCCGTGAAGTCCAGCGTGCCGCGTCCGCCGGACCCGCTGCCACGGACCAGGTCCACGGGCCCCGCGAGCAGCACGTGGCCGGACAGGTTGTCGCACCGCACCACCTGGGTGACCAGCGGGGACAGCTCCGGCGAGCAGGCGTACTCGGTGCGCGCGGCCGTGGTAAACGCGGAGACCGGCACCCGGTGGGCGCGGCCGTCCCCGGGCACCGAGACCGGCGCGGGGGCGCTCAGCACCCGTGCCTCGCCGCCGTCGTCCACCCCCGGCAGGCCGAGCACGGCGGCGGGGCCGAGGTCGCCGATCTCCTCCTCGCGCAGCTCGACGTCGACGGTGCGGCGCTCGGCCGCCGAGCGGTCCTTCAACGTCAGCCGGTCCTCGGCGAGCCGCGGCGGTTCGGTGGCCAGCGCCGACCGGGCCGTCGACAGCGTCAGCCGTACGCCCGACCAGTCCTCACCGGTGCGCTGCCAGACCATCGCGTCGGTCTCGACGGTCAGCGAGCCGCCGTCGAGCACCGCCCGGTAGGCGGGCCGCCACAAAGCGCACGGGGTCAGATGGCTCAGGCGCAGCTCCGCCGGACCTGCGGCCGAGGCCTCCACGGTCAGCTCGACGTGCCCGACCAGCTCGGCCGGCTCCTCCTCGGAGGCGTACAGGGCGCGCTCGGTCTCCGCCAGTTCCGCGTCGAGGGCTTCCCGCCGGGCCCGCACGGCCCGGAGCCGCTCGCCGTACGCGTCGCGCTCACCGTCCACCCGGTCCAGTTCGGCGGACCAGCGGGTCCGTTCGCTCTCCCCGGAACCGGCGCCCTCGCCGATCTCCCTCAGCAGGTCGGCGGAGATCCGGTCGAGGAGCCCGAGGCGGGTCCGCAGCCGGTCGGCCCGCCGCTCCAGGGACGCCTGCTCCTCCTCCAGGGCGTCCACGCGCCGGCGCAGGGCGGAGTCGTCGGCGGACGGCCGCGGCGCGCGCGGGGTCCAGGTCCGGACGATCCGCACGTCGAGCACGGTCGCCGGGTGGTCGGCGGTCACCTCGGCGTGGAGGGTCCGGTCGACGGCCAGCGCGCTGACGGGGCCCAGACGCAGCCGCTGCACGCCGGCCGCCAGGTCGAGCACGGCGGTGCGCTCGACGTGGGCGCGGTCCTCCAGGCACGTCACGGCGGTGACGGGGAGGGCGATCGGCACCGGGGCCGGGCTCGGGTCGGTCATCGGGGTCGTGGTCATGGCGGTGTCAGCTCCTGCGGTTTCCGCCGACCAGGGCCTTGCCGGTCGGGATGCGGATCTCGTAGCCGCCGTCGAGGGCGGCGGTGGTGCCCGCGGGCAGGTCCAGGCGCCAGACGCGGGTGCCCGGGGCGAGGCGGTCGCCGTCCGCGCCCTCCTCGGGCGCCGTCCAGTCGGCCTTCTCCTCGATCCGGACGTCCCCGTCGGAGGTGACCGGCACCCGCTCGCGGACCTCGACGGTGACGGGGCGCGCGAGCCGGTTCGCCAGCTCCACGTGGACCCGGTGGTCGAGCACGGTGGTGTTGTTGCGCAGCCCGGCGGTCGACTCGCGCAGGTGCGTCCGGCGGGTGACCCGGATGCCCTCGGCGGGCCCGAGGCCCACCCGGCGCACCCCGCCGGGGGCGAGCGTGGGCAGCGCGGCCGTCAGCAGGAAGTCGTCGTCGACGGTGACCTCCACCGGGCCGGCGAGCAGCGCCTGGTCGGTGGCGTTGGACAGGACCAGCGTCGCGTACACGGTCTGCTCGACGGACGGCACGCACAGGTACTCGGTGCGCAGGCCGACCGCGATCTCGCCGACGGTGACGGTGTGCCAGGTGCCGTCCGACGGGATGTCGGCGCGGGCGGCGGCGTCGAACCGATGGTCGAACGAGCCCGCCGACGCGCGGGGCCGCACGGCGTGACCCGGCAGCGGCAGCGAGGCCACCGCCTCGGCACGGCGGCGGTACTCGGTCCCCACCGGGTCGGAGGGAGCGTCGGGGAACAGCAGGCCCCGGCGACCGCCCTGCTCGTCGGGTCCGCGCAGCACGAGGGCCGCGTAGTCGAGCTCGTCACCGCTCGGCTGCGGCGGACCCGGGGGCGGCGGGGGCGGAGGAGGCGCCATGGCCGCCGCGGGGGCCGACGGCACGAGGCCGGCCGGGGCGCCCGCGAACGCCGGCGGAGCGCCGTACGCTCCCCCAGGCGCCTGGGGCGGGGGCGGCGCGAGCGGTACGGAGGGGCGCCGGGCACGCATCACGGGCGCCGGTGCGGGGGCCGGGGCCGGCGGGGGCGTCGGCACGGCGGAAACGGGCACGGGCGCTCCGGCATCGCCCGCGACGGCCCCCGGCCCCGAGACGGCGAACGGGCGGGGGCCCGCCGCGTCGTACCCGGAGAACAGGTCCGCGAGACCCGCCGGGGGCTCGCGCCAGCCGGACGGCGCGGGGGCGTCCTGACGGCGGCCGAGCCGGATCGACCGGAGCCTCGGCAGGTCGCTGCGGCGCCGCAGATCGGCGGTGGACAGGGCGACGCGCACCCCGGTCCAGTCCTCGTCGGTCCGCTGCGCGACCGAGGCCCGCAGCAGCAGCCGTCCGCTGCCGTCGCCCTGGCGGTGCGTCAGCCGGTACGTCGGCACCCACACGGCGCCCGGCACCCCGTACTCCAGCTCCACCTCCACGTCCGCGTCACCGGCGCCGTCGAGCGTCAGGTCCGCGCAGACCAGGGTCCCCACATGCGCCGACGGCGCGTCCGTGGAGGCACGGCGGAGCCGGTCGGCGGCGACGGACAGCGCGTGCTCGGCCCCGCGCAGCTCTTCCTCCAGCTCGGCCAGACGCGCGTGCATCGCCGTCAGCCGCTCGTCCACGAAATCGGCGAGTTCCAGCCATGCGTCGACCGGGGTCCGGCGGTGCGGATCGTCCCGCTTCCGACCGGGCGCCACCGGATGGATCCCCGCGACCTCCTTGACGCGCGCCAGCTGCCGGTCCCGCCGCGCCTCCGCCGCCTCGCGCGCGTCCCTCATCCGGTCGACCTCCTGCCGGGCGTCCTCGGGCGCGTCCGGCCCGAGCGGCGACGCCTCGACCACCACCCGCGCCTCGGTGACCCGCACCCCCGGCGCGCCGAGCACCCGGGCCCGCAGCGACCCCGGGTCGAGCGACCGGGGCAGCCCCGTCACCCGCACCCGGCCGTCCGGACCCGCCGTCCCCCGCGCCAGCCGGCGGCACACCGCGCCCCGCGCGTACACCACCACCGAATCCAGCGCCGACGCCCACCGCTGCCCGGACCCGTCCGTCATGTGCCCCGCCCCCCAGTCACGTTCACGCCGGCTGCAGCCTACGCCCGGCCCGCCCGCGACAGGGCCGGTATTTCCCGCGGGCCGTCCCCGCCCGTCGGCCGATTCTCCACAGGCCGGTGTGAGACGTCCCCCGTTCGCTGTAACGTACCGCTGACCTAGTGTTCTTGTGACTGTCCGAAGGTCGGAGCGGGGGAGCTGCCGGGATGTCGACGATCGGTCTGGCCGCGGCCATCGAGGAACTGCGACAGGAGCTGTACCAGGCCCAGCGCAACGGCGTCGGCCAGCAGTTCGCCTTCGGGGTGGAAGAGGCCGAGCTGGAGCTCCAGCTCGAACTGCGCGACTCCCTGAAGGGCGACGGCAAGCTCTCCTTCGGCGTCGTCACCGTCGGCGGGGGCGGCGAGCACGCCACCGTCCGCACCCACACGCTGAGGATCCGGCTGTCCGTCTCGGACAAGGCGGCCGGCGGCACCCGCCCCGAGGTCAGCGACGACAAGACCGGGTCCTGGGACGACGAGGACTGACGTGGATCAGGCCAGACTGGCGCTGATCCGCGGCGGTACGGAGGAAGAGACCCGAAGCACCGGCTCCGGCTATCTGATCGGCCCCCGGCTCGTGCTGACCGCCCGTCACGTCCTGGTGGACCGGGAGACCGGCGAGCCGTGGCCGACGATCCGGGTCCGGATCGGCCACTTCGACCACGGGCCGGCCCGGAGCGTCGCGGCCGAACTGCTGTGGACCCCGCAGGACGACCTCGACGTCGCGCTGCTGCGCGTCGACCACACCGCGGACATCCCCGGCGCCGTCACCTGGGGCCGGCCCACCGGCCGGGTGCCGCTGCCCTACCAGGGCCTCGGCTACCCGAAGGCCGCCACCACCGGCACCCGCGCCGTCGAAACCCTCGGCGGAGTCCTCTCGCCCCTCTCCGGCAACGGCCGGTACTACGTCCTCGACCAGCGGGCCGCGCCCGTCGCCGCCACGGACGGCGGCAACGCCTGGGGCGGCGCGTCCGGCGCCGCGGTCTTCTGCCGCGGCACCCTCGTCGGCGTCGTCGCCCAGGAACCCGAGGCCTACGGCGCCCGGCGCCTCCTCGCCGTCCCCGCGCACTCCTTCGTCGAGGACCCCGGCTTCCTGCACCACCTCGCCGAACACGCCTGCGCCACCGCCGACCTCGTCGCGATCGGCGTACCCGCGCCCAGGGCCGAGCCCGGCGCCGAACGCACCCCCGTCGAACGCGCCCTGGAGACACTGCTCCTCCCGCTCTTCGCCGACCCGGGCTCCCGCGCCGCCTACGCGCGGGAACTGGCCGGCGGCCTCGGCTACGAGACCGGCGACTACCACCCCACCACCGCCGACCTCGTCGCCCTCCTCCGGTCGCACCCCCGCGCCCACGCCGCACTCGGCCAGGCCCTCGCCCCGCGCGCCGCCGATCCGGCGTTCCGCGCCCACCTCACCGCCTTCCTCACCCAGGCGCGGACGCTCGGCCGAGGCCCCCTGCTCTCCCCGGACGAATTCGACGAACTCCTCCGCCTGCTGGGCGAGATCGGCCGCGAGCAGTCGGCGCTGCTGCCCCAGGCCGCCCGCGACGCCCTCCCGTACGCCGTACTCCCCGCCGCCCTCGACCGCCCCACCATCGAGGACGGCGAACTCGCCGCGACGATCGAGGCACTGGAGGAACTGTCGGACGGAGAGGGCGTCCCCGAGGGCAGCCCGCCCGTCCCCGCCCTGCTCCGCCTCGTCGAGTACGTGGCCGCCACCGTCGAAGGCGAACAGCGCCACGGCCTGCGCGCCTGGTCCACGCGCACGGCCGACCGGATCGGCATCCACGGCGACGCCCTCGCCGAACGCCGCATGGACGCCGCCCGATGGGCGGAACGCCGCCGCAACTCCCTCGTCTCCCGCGTGGTCATGGAACTGGAACACGACGGCACCGGCGGCGGCGACCGGTACCGGTGCCGCATCCTGCTCGTCCGCAGCGACGGCACCCACCGCGTCCTCAAAGCCCCGGAGTCGGAGCCCAGGACCCCGCAGGAAGCCGCGAGCGCCCTCGCCGACGCCGTCAGCGCCGCACGCCAGGAGCCGGGCCGCCACGACCACGTGCCCTGGGTGACCGTCGTCGTCGACGAGCACGGCCTCCACCTGGCCGTCGACGAATGGGAGGCCGGAGCACCCGAGGACGTCCTGCCGCCCTCGCCGATCGGCGCCGACTACCAGGTCTCCCTCAGCTGCCCGGAGTTCGACCGGATCGTCGCCGACCGGGGCCAGGACCGGGAACGCCGCTGGAAGAAGGGCCGGACCGCGGTCGCCGTCACCGGCCCCTCCTGCGGCGACGCGCGGAAACTCGTGCACCTGCTGCGCACCGAGCACCGCGACACCGCCCGCGTCGTCCTCCACGGCCCCGCCGACCAGCGCCGGTCCTGGCTCAAGGTCTGCCTCGCCCTCGGCGTCCCCGTCGTCCTGTGGGACCGCGACGCCACCGGGTACGAGGACGCCGACCGGCTCGGCGAACTGGCACCCGCCGGCGCGCTCGACGGACTCGCCGAGCGGGTACGCGTCTTCCGGAGCCGCACCGCGGCCCACCCGGAGGAACCGCGGGCCCGCCCCTCGCTCGTCTGGGAACCCGAGGACTCCCACCCGAGGACCGAACTGCTCCACCTGAGGGACCCCTGGAGAGGAACCCACCCGTCATGACCACCCACGACCGGACGACCGGCCCCGACTCCCCGGAGCGGGCACCCGACGGAGACGACTGGCGCCTCTTCCGCGGCGACGGCGAGCGCCGCCCCGTCGCCTTCCCCGAAGCACCCCCGTGGCGCCGCTTCGACCGCCCCGAATCCACGACCGGCGCCAAGGTCCCCCACCCCCGCCCCTACCTCATCGGCCCCGACGAGGCCGACGTCGTGAACGCCGCGCTCCATCTGCGCCGCCCCCTCCTCGTCACCGGACAGCCCGGCACCGGCAAGTCCTCCCTGGCCCACGCCGTCGCCCACGAACTCGGCCTCGGCCGCGTCCTCCACTGGCCGGTCAACAGCCGCTCCACCCTCCAGGAAGCCCTCTACCAGTACGACGCCGTCGGCCGGCTGCGCGAGGCCACCCTGCCGCGCGACGCCGACGGCACGGAACCCGACATCGGCCAGTACATCCAGCTCGGCCCCCTCGGCAACGCCCTCGTCCACCGGGAACGCCCGCGCGTCCTCCTCATCGACGAACTCGACAAGGGCGACGTGGACCTCCCCAACGACCTGCTGACCGTCTTCGAGGAAGGTGAGTTCGTCATCCCCGAACTCGCCCGGCTCCCGGGGAACCACGCGCCCGTCCACGTACAGACCGACCACCCCGACACACCCGCCCCCGTCGAACGGGGCCGCGTCCGCTGCGCCGAGTTCCCCGTCGTCATCATCACCAGCAACGGCGAACGCGAGTTCCCGCCCGCCTTCCTCCGCCGCTGCATCCGCCTCGACCTCCCCGAACCCGACGAGCGGCGCCTCCGGGACATCGTCGCCGCCCACCTCGGCGACAGCGCCCTCGACCAGGTCGACGACCTCCTGGAGACCTTCCTCGAACGCCGCGCCGCCGGCGAACTCGCCACCGACCAGCTCCTCAACGCCGTCTTCCTCCGCAAGGGCGGCATCACCCTCGACGCGGGCCCCCTCCTCCAGGCCGTCCTGCACCGCCTCGGCGGAGCCGTGTGACGCCGTGATCTCACGCGTGACGCAACTCCTCGCCGACAGCGGACTCGACCTCTCCCACGAGGAGCTCCTCGACGCCCTGTGGCTGGCCGGCAGGCTGCCCCGGGGCGCCGGGTCGCTCGCGCGCGCCGCGGAACGGAACGAGCCGTCCCACCCCGACGGCACCCCCGCACCGCACCCCGAGACCCCCGACCCGGCACCGGAGTCCCCGTCCGCCGGGACACGGCGACCACCCCACCCCGCCCACCCGCTCCTGGCCTCCGCCGGCGGGCACCGCACCGCCGGCGACGGAACGACGGCCCCGTCACCCGCCCACCCCGTCACCGTCCCCGACCGCCACTCCCTCGGCCCCGCACGCCTCCGCCTGGAGAAGGCGCTCCGCCCCCTCAGACAGCGCTTCCCCGACCCCCGCCGCCACGCCCTCGACATCCCGGGCACCGTCACCGCCATCGCCGAGACCGGCGTCCGCGAGACCGTCACCCGCCCCCTGCGCACCCGCTGGCTCACCCTCGCCCTCGTCGTCGACGACGGCGTCTCCATGATCCTCTGGCAGCGCCTCGCCTCCGACATCCGCACCCTCATGGAACGCGCCGGATCCTTCCGCGACGTCCGTGTCCACGGCCTCGACACCCGCGGCGGCACCCCGACCCTGCGCAGCAGCCCGTACAGCCACCGCGCCCGCCCCGAGTCCCCGAAAGCACTCTGCGACCCGACCGGCAACACCCTCGTCCTCGTCCTCAGCGACGGCGTCGGCGAGGCCTGGCGCGACGGCGGCATGCGCCGGGTCATGCACTCCTGGGCCCGGAACGGCCCCACCGCCCTCCTCCACGCCCTCCCCACCCGCCTCTGGCCGAGCACCGGCATCCCGGCCCGGACCTGGCAGGTCACCACCCCCGGCCGCGGCGGCCCCACCCGGTCCTGGCAGGTCACCGACCCCGACCTCCCCCCGGAACTCGTCCGCTTCGACTCCGTCCCCGTCCCCGTCCTCGAACCCACCCCCACCGCCATCGGCGACTGGGCCCGCCTCGTCGCCGCACCCGGCGCCACCGCGCTCCTGCCGTTGTGGGACGACGCACGGAGCCGCACCACCCCGTCCGCCGACGGCGATCCGGGCCGTCCCGACGACGACCCCCGGGCGACCGGCGCCGCGTCCGTCCTCCGCTTCAAGGCCGCCGCCTCCACCGAGGCCTACCGCCTCGCCGCCCACATGGCCGCCGTCGCCCCCGTCACACCCCCCGTCATGCGCCTCGTCCAGGCCGCCCTCGGCCCGCCCACCGACCCCGGCCACCTCACCGAGGTCTTCCTCGGCGGCCTCATGCACGAGGTCGACCCCGCCGAGCCCCGACCCCTGCCCCACCTCCGCCGCTTCGACTTCCACCCCGAAGCCCGCCGCACCCTCCTCACCGCCGTCCCCCCGAGGGAACTCCTCCACACCGCCGACGTCCTCACCCGCCGCCTCGAATCCGCCATCGGCCGCGCCCCCGTCTTCCCCGCCTGGGTCGGCCACCCCGACGGCACCGCCCTCGTCGACCACCCCGACCGCTCCTTCGGCTGGATCCAGACCCAACTCCTCACCCGCCTCGGCCTCCCCCCACTGCCGGGGAGCGAGGAGCCGGAGCCGTACGGCCCTGAGATCCAGGAGATCCAGGAGATCCAGGAGACCGGTCCGCTCGTCACGGCCGCCGCCGTGGGTTCGGACGGGTCGGGGCCTGGGAGGCCGGGCGCGGAAGGGCCGGAGGTCCCGACGGTCGCCCGAGGACAGGTGGGGCGGGACGACGTGGCCATCGCCCTGAAGAAGTACGAAGTCGCCGACCGCGTGCGGGAACTCGGCGCCGACCATCCCCGCACTCTCGACGCCCGGACCGACCTCGTCTTCGCCCTCACGGAGGCGGGGCGACTCGACGAGGCGCTCGTTCTGCTGGAGGAGGCGGTCGTCGACTTCGAGCGGCTGCTGGGACCGGACCATCCCGACACTCTCCGCGCTCGTGCCGACCTCGGCTTCGCATTCCGGAAGGCCGGGCGGCTCGACGAGGCGATCGCTCTGCAAGAGCGGGTTCTGGCCGACCGGGAGCGGGTACTGGGCCCCGAGGACCCCTCCACGCTGGCCGCCGGAGCCGCCCTCGCCTTCTCCTACACCGACGCGGGGCGGACCGACGAGGCCGTCGGCCTGGAGGAGCGGGTTCTGGCCGACCGGGAGCGGGTCCTGGGCCCTGAGCACCGCGCCACCCTCACTGCGCGGACGACCCTCGCTTTCAGCTACGGGAGGATGGGGCGACTCGACGAGTCGATCGCTCTGTGGGAGCGAGTGGTCGCCGACTCCCAGCGGGTTCGGGGACCGGACGATCCCGCCACTCTGACTGCTCGTGCCGACCTCGCTCGGGCCTTCAGGCGTGCGGACCGGAACGACGAGGCCATCGTCCTGCAGGAGGAGGTCGTCGCCGTCCGCGAGCGCGTCCAGGGTCCGGAGCATCCCGACACGATCACCGCTCGTGCCGATCTCGCTTTCTCCTACGGGAAGGTGGAGCGGTTCGACGAGGCCATCGCGCTGGAGGAGCGGACGGTCGTCGACTTCGAGCGGGTCCTGGGTCCGGAGCATCCCGACACGATCACCGCGCGCGCCGACCTCGCTTTCTCCTTCAGGCAGGTGGGGAGGAACGAAGAGGCCATCCGCTTGGAGGAGCAGGTCCTGTCCGTCCGTGAGCGGGTCCTGGGCGTGGAGCATGCCGTCACGATCACCTCCCGTGCCAACCTCGCCTTCTCGTACTACCAGGCGGGGCGGAGCGACGAGGCCATCGCGCTGGAGGAACCGGTGCTGGCCGTCCGTGAGCGGCTCCTGGGCCCGGAGCATGCAGACACCGTGGCGGCTCGTGCCAACCTCGCCGCCTCCTACCGGCAGGCGGGGCGGATCGAAGAGGCCGTCGCCTTGCAGGAGGACGTGCTCGCCGAGCGGAAACGGGCCTTGGGCCCGGAGCATCCCCAGACCATGAACGCCACCGCCTCCCTCGCCGTCTCCTACTACCAGGTGGGGCGGAGCGACGAGGCCATCGCGCTGGAGGAACCGGTCCTGGCCGTCCGTGAGCGGATCCTGGGGCCGGATCATTCCGACACCGTCAACGCCCGCGTCAACCTTGCCTTCTCCTACCGGCAGGCGGGGCGCATAGAGGAGGCCATCGCCCTGCAGGAGCGGGTGCTCCGTGATGCCGAGCGGGCCTTGGGCCCGGAGCATCCCGACACCCGTGTCGCTCGGAACGACCTCGCGCACTCCCTCGCGGTGAGGGAGGCGATGCGGTCCGGCGTTCCCGAGCAAGGAGTCCTCGTGGAGAGCGACGACGACCCGGAGGCCTCCGGCTAGATCGCGCCCCCGGACGTACGGGCTCCGGTGAAAGATGAGAGGGTCTTGCGGGTGAGTGAGACATCGACGAACACCCTGCAATACCGCGTCGACGGGCGGGAGGACGCGCCGGTCCTGGTCATCGGGCCCTCGTTGGGCACGACATGGCACATGTGGGACCGGCAGATACCCGAGCTCACCCGGGAGTGGCGGGTGGTGCGGTTCGACCTGCCGGGGCACGGAGGCGCGCCGGCGCAGCCGTTCACGTCGGTGGCGGAGCTGGGGGACCGGCTGCTGGCCACGCTGGACGGGATCGGGGTGCAGCGGTTCGGGTACGCGGGGTGCTCGCTGGGCGGGGCCGTGGGTCTCGACCTGGCGTTGCGGGCGCCGCACCGGGTGGCGTCGTTGGCGCTGGTGGCGACCTCGCCGCGGTTCGGGAGCGCGGACGAGTTCCGGCAGCGGGGGGTGATGGTCCGGGCGAACGGGCTGGAGCCGATGGCGCGGATGGCGCCCGAGCAGTGGTTCACGCCGGTGTTCGCGGGGGCGCAGCCGGCGATCGTCGACTGGGCCGTGCAGATGGTGCGGACGACGGACCCCGCCTGCTACATCGCGGCGTGCGAGGCGCTGGCCGTGTTCGACGTGCGGGAGGCGCTCGGGAGGATCGGGGTGCCGGCCCTGGTGCTCGTCGGGTCGGAGGACCAGGTGACCGGCCCCGCCGAGGCGAGGACGCTGGTGGCGGGGATCGCGGACGCGCGGCTCGCGGTGGTGCCGGGCGCTTCGCACCTGGCGCCGGTGGAGCAGCCCGCGGCCGTCACGGACCTGCTGTGCGAGCACTTCGCGGGGAGCGCGCAGGAGGCGAGCGGGACGCTGACGGTGCCGCCGATGCCCGCCGGGCCGGTGCCCGTCGTCGAGCCCGTGCCGGCCGAGCCGCCGGCCGAGGCGGCGGAGGCCGGGCGGCCCGACCCGTACGAGAAGGGGCTCGGGCTGCGCCGCGAGATCCTGGGCGACGCGCATGTGGACCAGGCGCTCGCGGCCGACCCGGACGGCGCGTTCCAGGGCCTGGTGACCCGGTACGCCTGGGGCGAGGTCTGGGGCAGGGAGGGGCTCGACCGGCGGACGCGCAGCGCGGTGACGCTGACCGCGCTGATCGCCGGGGGGCACCGGGAGGCGCTCGCCGACCACACGCGGGCGGCGCTCCGCAACGGCCTGTCCCCGGAGGAGATCCGCGAGATCGTGCTGCACACGGGCGTGTACTGCGGGCTGCCGGCGGCCGAGACGGCCCTGCGGGTGGTCGCCCGCGTCATCGAGGAGGAGACGACGCCCCCGGCGTAATCTGGCGGCGTGAAGCTGACGAAGAAGTCCCACGCCTGCGTACGGCTGGAGAAGGACGGGCGGACGCTCGTCCTGGACCCCGGCGTGTTCACCGAGGAGGACGCGGTCCGCGGGGCGGACGTGCTGCTCGTCACCCACGAGCACCCCGACCACTTCGACGAGGGCCGGCTGCGCGCGGCCCTGGAGGCCGACGAGGCCGCCGAGATCTGGACGCTGCGCAGCGTCGCGGAGCACCTCTCGGCGGCCTTCCCCGGGCGGGTGCACACGGTCGGGCACGGCGACACGTTCACGGCGGCCGGCTTCGAGGTGCAGGTCCACGGCGAGCTGCACGCGGTGATCCACCCGGACATCCCGCGGGTCACGAACGTGGGCTTCCTCGTCGACGGCTCCGTGTTCCATCCGGGCGACGCGCTCACCGTGCCCGATCAGCCCGTGGACACGCTGCTGCTGCCCGTCATGGCCCCGTGGAACAAGATCTCCGAGGTCATCGACTACGTCCGCGAGGTCGGGCCGCGCCGGGCGTACGACATCCACGACGCCCTGCTCACCGACCTCGCCCGGCCGATCTACGACCGGCAGATCGGTGCGCTCGGCGGCACCGACCACGCGCGCCTCGTGTCGGGCGCGTCCGCCGAGGTCTGAGCCGAGCCGTAGACGTCCGAGCAGGCCCGGGGGGAAGCCGGGCCCGCACGGCGGGGGGCACGCCCTCCGGTGCCGCCGCACCGGTGGACTGTCACACCCCGCCAGTAGGCTTGCGGGCATGCGCATCGCCACCTGGAACGTCAATTCGATCACCGCTCGGCTGCCGCGACTGCTGGCCTGGCTGGAGAGCACCGGCACGGACGTGCTGTGCATCCAGGAGACCAAGTGCGCGGCCGAGCAGTTCCCCACCGAGGAGCTCCGCGCCCTGGGGTACGAGTCGGCGGTCAACGCCACCGGCCGGTGGAACGGCGTGGCCCTGGTCTCGCGGGTCGGCCTCGCCGACGTGGTCACCGGGCTGCCCGGCGGTCCGGAGTACGACGGGGCGGAGGAGCCCCGGGCGATCTCCGCGACCTGCGGCCCGGTCCGGCTCTGGTCGGTGTACGTGCCGAACGGCCGGGAGGTGGCCCACGAGCACTACGCCTACAAGCTGCGCTGGTTGGAGGCCCTGAAGGCGGCCGTCGGGGAGGACGCGGCGGGGGAGCGCCCCTTCGCGGTGCTCGGCGACTACAACATCGCCCCGACGGACGACGACGTCTGGGACCGGGCGGTCTTCGAGGGCGCCACGCACGTGACGGAGCCGGAGCGGGCGGCGCTCGCGGGCCTGCGCGAGACCGGGCTGGCCGACGTGGTCCCGCGCCCGCTCAAGTACGATCACCCGTTCACGTACTGGGACTACCGCCAGCTCTGCTTCCCGAAGAACAAGGGCATGCGCATCGACCTGGTCTACGGCAACAAGCCGTTCGCCGAGGCGGTCTCGGACAGCTACGTGGACCGTGAGGAGCGCAAGGGGAAGGGCGCGTCGGACCACGCCCCCGTGGTCGTGGACCTCGACGTCTGACCGTGGTTCCGCCCCTCGCGCGGCGGGCGGGCCGTCCCGGCGGCGGAGATCGTCTCCGCGCGCCGGGTGGTCGACCGGTAGGTGACGGTGCGACGCTGTTCGGATGAACATCCCGTTTCTGGACAACTGGCTCAAGCGGCACGAGCCCGAGCCGGCCGACTCCCCCCTGGCCGCGGCCTTCGACCGCGATCCGGAGGGAGTGGCCGAGCTGCTCTCCGAGTGCCAGCTGCTGCGTGCCCGGGTGGGGGCGGCCGGCGTGGTCCTGGACGACACCCCGCGTTCCCTCCAGGAGCTCGACCAGCTGCCGCCGCGGTGGAGGAACGATTCGGAGGAGCTGCCCTGGATCGGCAACGACGCGGGGCTCTACCTCGGAACCGTCATCGTCCGGAACGTGCCGGACGCGCGGTGGCAGGTGTGGCCGGGCGGCGGACCGGTGGTACGGCTCGCCTCCGGCCGGGAGATCCAGGTCGTCGAGGCCGGTCTCGACTGGGCGATGACGGGCTCGCCGGAGCTCTCCCAGGTGTACGCCGAGGCCGCCGAGTACTGACCCGGGGCCCGGCCGCGCCCCGCTACTCCCGCAGGGGAACCGACACGTACGACGGGTCGGCCGACGGGGAGGAGAACGTCAGCTGCGCGCCGGTCGGGTTGTGCTCGATGTACAGCGGGTCGACGGTGTCGACGACCAGCGCGAGGCGGTGTCCGGCCGGCACGTCGTACGCCGTGGAGAACAGCTCCAGGTCGACGGCGAACGGCTTCCCCGGCGTCCGGTCGTGGAAGGTGTACGGGGCGTTGCTGACGAGCTTGCCGACGCCCAGCGGACCCACGTCGTAGAGGTACGCGACGAGGGTGCCGCTCTCCTCGGTCGGGGTCACCGTCGTGTGGACCTTCACCGTGCCGCGCACCCGCTGCGGGGTGTCGTACCACTCGGAGTGCCAGACGCCGGCGAAGGCGCGGGGCAGCAGCGGGACGGACACGACGGGCGGGGTGCGGAGGAACTGGTCGAGGGCGTTGGTGAGCAGCGTGATGCCGCCGTTGGCGCCGGAGTCGATGTTCGCCCAGACCCGCTGCGTGCCGCCGAGGGCGAACTTCCGCTGGTTCGCGTTCACCGACTTCCAGTCCGGGTAGCCCTCGTAACCGCCGGTGGAGCGGGACTTGAGCCGGACCGGCTGCTCGCGGTCGACGCCGTTGTCGACGCCCTTCAGGTAGTGGTCGAACCAGCGGTGGGCGCTGGTCCAGGTGTCGTTGGGGAGCCCGAACAGGCCGGTGGCCTCGGCGGTTGCGTGGTCGCCGGGGCGGAACTCCAGCCGCTTGGGGCCGGTGAGCTTCTCGTAGAAGCTCGCGTACTGGTTGGGCGGGAAGATCGTGTCCCCCCACGCGTTCCCGAGCATGATCGCGGCGCCGTTGGCGTTGATGCGGTCCAGGTGGGTCGCGGGCGACCTGGTCCGGCCCCAGGCGATCATCTCGTCCTCCTTGTCGAGGTTCGACGAGAGGAAGTCGCCCAGGATCTCCTGGAGTTCGGGGCCGGGGCGGCCGGTGAGGTAGCCGGCTCCGCCGAGCAGCCCGGCGGCCTGGAGGTGCTGGGTCCGCCCGCTGTAGATCGACTCGATGAGGTCCGCCCAGCCGCTCAGCGCGGCGACGGCCTTGATCCGAGGGTCGTGCGCGGCGGCGAGCAAGCTGATGCCGGCGCCGTACGAGACGCCGGCCATGCCGATGCGGCCCGGGTCCGCGGGCGTGTTCGCCAGGGCCCAGTCGATCACCTTCGACGCGTCGGCGACGTCCTTGGGTCCCGCGGTCTCGATCTCCCCGCCGGACTGCCAGAACCCGCGCGAGTTGTAACTCACCACGACGTAACCGGAGTCGGCGAGTTTCTGTGCCTGTGCGAGGTACTCGATCTGGGGCATGGCCCAGCTGGTGGGCAGCACGATCACGGGGTGGCGGGTGGACCCGTCGGCCCCTGCCGGTGTGACGACGTTCGCCTTGAGGACGGTGCCGCCCTCGCCCGCGATGTCGACGAACCGGAGGGAGCCGGCGGTCTCGGCGGCCTGCGCGGCGGGCGCGAGCCCGAGCGCCGTCCCGGCCACGAGGGCGGCCGAGACGGCGAGGACCAGGGATGTGCGCACGGGTCACTCCTCACTGGGGGGCACTGATGGGGGGGCAGTGAAAGTGACCCGACGGTAACCGGCCGGACTTACCCGTGGTAACTGGTCGGTAAGTTACGTGCGGGTAACGATTGGGGGCGGGGTGGGGCCGTCGAGGAGGGCGCCGGCCTCGGTGAAGTCCGCGAGCGCCTCCCCGTACCGCTTGACGGCGAGCAGGAACATGGACCGGTCGGCGAGGGCGCGGGCGAGGATCCGTGGCTCGGCCGGAGAGCGGCGGGCGAGCGCGACGCCCTCGTCGAAGGACGGGCGCAGCACGTCCTCCGACCGGCGCCCCGAACTCTCCCAGCGGAGCGCCCGGCGGACCGTCAGGCGGCGCTGGGCGACGATCAGTCCGGGCAGATCGCCCGACGCGCGCAGGGCGGCGGCCTGCCGTTCGAGGAGCGCGAGGGAGGCGAAGTAGCCCTCCCGCGTGTCCGGGGACCACCCGTGGAACACGTGGACCCCGAACGCCGGCAGCGGGGCGCCGGACGTGGCGGCCGGTTCGTCCGACCGGCCCGACAGGCCGAGCAGGGTGGCCCACAAGGCCTGGATGTTGCTCCAGCTCACCGGCTCGCCGCCCCGTGCGAGACGGGTGAGCAGGCCCAGCGCCTCGCGCCGTGCGGCGGCCTCGTCGTCCCGGCGCCCGGCGGCCCCGAGCATCCGGGCGTACCGGTCCAGCTTCCACACCAGGGAGGCCAGCGGCGTGCGGTCCGCCGCGGCCCCGCGCCGCCCGTCGGCCACGAGGCGCGCGAACACCTCCAGGGCCTCCACGTGGCGTCCCGAGGCGTCGAGTTCGGCCGCCCACTCGATCAGCGTCCAGTCGGACCCCGGGTCCCCGTCCCCCGTCCCGGCGTGCCCGCCGAGGAGTTCGGCCGCCTCCGCGTGGCACCCCTCCTCGGCCAGGACGACCGCCAGGCGACCGTGACGCCCGGCCTTCGCCGACTCCTCGCACAGCGCGCGCCCCTCCGCCCGCCGGCCGGCGGCGAACAGTGCGTGCTCGTATCCGCTCAGGGTGCGGCTCAGCCGCCCCTCCCGGCGCGGCGCGTCCGCGGGGAGCCGCCGCGCCGCGGCCAGCGCCTCGGCGTACAGCGTCACGTGCAGTTCCGGTTCGTCGAGCTCGTGGGTCCGCTCGATCAGCGCGTCGACCAGCTTCGGCAGGTACGCCAAGGGGCTCACCTCCGCGAGCACCCGGTACGCCCCGACCCGCTCCCGGGCCGTCAGCCTCCCGGACCCCAGCAGCAGTACCCGCGCCCGCAGCACCGCGTCCTGATCGACCTTCGCCGTGTCTTCCATGTGCCCCCTGTTCTCCGTGTGATGCACGACGGAGATTCTGGGAGTCGGGCGACAGCCCGGACAAGGCTCGCGAACTGTGCGTTCCGTCCTACGAAAACCGGCTCTGACCTGTCATGATGGATACGTCATCACCCCTGGGACGGCTGCCGGCGGGAGGCACGGTGGGGGAACGGGCCGACGTACCCGACGTCTTCGATCCGCGGATCTACGCCGCGGGCATCCCGCACGACCGCTTCCGGGCCCTGCGCGACCACCATCCGGTCGCCCGCCAGGAGGAGCCCGAGATCCTGGGCTGGCCCGCCGGTTCCGGCTTCTGGGCCGTCACCCGGCACGCCGACGTGGTCCGCGTGCTCAAGGACTCGGGGACGTACTCCTCGCACCTCGGCGCCACCCAGATCCGCGACCCCGCCCCGGCCGACCTGCCGTTCATCCGCAGGATGATGCTCAATCAGGACCCGCCGGAGCACGGCAGGTTGAGGCGGCTGGTCAGCCGTGCCTTCACGCCGGGGAGGATCGAGCGGTTCGCCGTGACCGCGCGCGAGCGGGCCGGGAAGCTGCTCGCCGGGGCCGTCGCGGCGGGGGGCGAGGTGGACCTGGTCCGGAGCGTCACGGACGACTACGCGCTCCTCAACCTCACCGATCTGCTCGGGGTGCCGGCGGGTGACCGGGGGCTGCTGCACGCCTGGACCGAGCGGGTCATCGCCTACCAGGACCCGGACGAGCCGCCCGTGCTCGACGCGGAGGGCCGCCCGGTGAACCCCCGGTCGCCCGCGATGCTCGCCGAGATGTTCGCGTACGCCCAGGAGCTGGCGGCGTACAAGCGGGCCCATCCCGCAGACGACGTCATGACCTCGCTCGCCACCTCCGAACTCGCCGACGCGGAACTGGAGATGTTCTTCTTCCTGCTGACCGTCGCGGGCAACGACACGGTCCGCAGCGCCGCCCCCGGCGGACTCCTCGCGCTCGCCGAACACCCCGACGAGCAGCGGAGACTGTGGAGCGGAGAGGTGGCCGTGGACACGGCGGTCGACGAACTCCTGCGCGTGCACCCGCCCGTGCTGTCCTTCCGGCGCACGGCGAACCGCGACACCGCGTTGGCGGGGCAGCCGATCCGGGCGGGCGAGAAGGTCGTCGTGTTCCACGCGTCCGCCAACCACGACGAGCGCGTCTTCGCCGACCCGCACCGCCTCGACCTGGGGCGGACGCCGAACCCGCACGTGTCCTTCGGGGACGGGCCGCACGTCTGCCTCGGCGCCCACTTCGCCCGGCTTCAGCTCCGGGTGCTGTACGAGGAGGCGCGCGGGACCTGCGGGGGGCTGGCGCTCGCCGGACCGCCCCGCCGGCTCGTCTCGAACTTCATCAACGGGATCAAGTCGCTGCCGGTGCGGCTGCGGGAGCCGTGAGCGCGAGCCGCGTGACGTCGGCGACCAGCTCCACCACGTCGGGCCCGTACGCCTGGGTGTTGACGACCTTGAGGAGCAGCACGAAGGAGCCCGAGCGGTGGGTGCGGGCCAGGGATTCGTGGTGGCGCGCCAGGTAGCGGGTCGCCGCCTGGTTGGTGATGGCGCGCTGCCCGCAGAAGAGGAAGACGGGACGCCCGCCCTCGCCCGCGGTCAGCCGGGCGAGGATCACGTACTCGGAGACGCCCTTGTCCATGGCGTAGTGCTCGGTGCCGACGGTGATACGCCCCTGGGTGCCGGACGGCTGCACGTCCACGTTCATGGTCACGCCCGGCAGCAGCGTGGACAGGTGGGCGGCCGTCCGGCGGTTGGAGTACGGGCCGCCGACGCAGAACTCGGTACGGTCGCCGAAGCCCTGGTGGGCGACGTCGTGCGCGAGTATTCGGGCCTGCGCGCCGCAGTCCTTGATGAGGGCGGAGAGTTCGAGCATGGCGAAGACGTCGAAGCGGTGCACGACGTTGTCCCCACCCGCCTCGCGGTTCACCACGAGCAGGCACTCCGAACCGCCCGGCAGGCCGAAGAAGGCCTGCTTGCGGCGGAGCCTGCGCCGCCAGAGGTAGGTGCGGGCCAGCCAGCCCAGGGAGGCGCTGACCCCGGTCGCCAGGACTCCCAGCACGATGTTCCGCACGTCTTCGTTCATGGGCGCGCATGCTAGCGGTCGACCGGCCTCCTGTTCGAGGCGGTCCTGACGGAACGGGCGGGGGGAAGTTACGCTGCGCGGACGGTCGTTGACTGGAGGTAGGAATGCGTCGCTCCGCCGCTGGGAAGGTCTCCGTTCTCGCCGTCGCGGCGACGGTGCTCTCGATGGGCGCCGCCGTCCCGGCCCCGGCCCCGCCCTCCGCCGCGCCGCCACCCGTCAAGGAGCCCGTCGCGGTCGGCCACGGCGGCGCCGTCGCCAGCGTCGACGCCGACGCCTCGGCCGCCGGCGTCGAGGTGCTCCGCAAGGGGGGCAACGCCGTGGACGCGGCCGTCGCCGTCGCCGCTGCCCTCGGCGTCACCGAGCCCTACTCGGCGGGCATCGGGGGCGGCGGGTTCTTCGTGTACTACGACGCGAAGAGCCGTACCGTGCACACCATCGACGGGCGCGAGACGGCGCCCCGCTCCGCCGACGCGAACCTGTTCACGGAGAACGGCAAGCCCATCCCGTTCGAGGAGGGCCAGACCAGCGGCCTCGGCGTCGGTGCCCCCGGCACCCCGGCCACCTGGCAGACCGCGCTCGACGCCTGGGGCAGCAGGCGGCTCGGCGCCCTCCTCGAACCCGCCGAACGCCTCGCCCGCGACGGCTTCACCGTCGACGCGACCTTCCGCGCCCAGACCGCCGCCAACGAGGCCCGGTTCCGCGACTTCCCCGCCACGACCGAACTCTTCCTGCCCGGCGGCCAGTTGCCGGTGGTCGGCGCCTCGTTCAAGAACCCCGACCTGGCCCGTACGTATGAGAAGCTCGGCCGCGAGGGCGTCGGCGCGCTCTACCGGGGACCGCTCGCCCGGGACATCGTGAACACCGTCCGCACGCCCCCGGTCCGCGCGGGCGCCACCCGGACCGTGCGCCCGGGGGACCTGACGGAGGGGGACCTCGCCGCGTACCGGACCGTGTTCCGCAAGCCCACCAAGGTCTCCTACCGGGGACTCGACGTGTACGGCATGGCCCCCTCGTCGTCCGGCGGCACGAGCGTCGGCGAGGCGCTGAACATCCTGGAGGGCACCGACCTCGCCGCCGCCTCCCCGGCCGGATACCTGCACCGGTACATCGAGGCCAGCCGCATCGCGTTCGCCGACCGGGGCCGCTGGGTCGGCGACCCGGCCTTCGAGTCCGTGCCCACCCGGGGCCTGCTCTCCCAGCGGTACGCCGACTCCCGGGCCTGCCTGATCCGCGACGACGCCGCCCTGACCAGCCCGCTCCCGCCCGGCGACCCCGCGAACCCGGTGCCGTGCGCGAGCGGCGGCACGGCGGCCCCGACCACCTACGAGGGCGAGAACACGACCCACCTGACGGTCGCCGACAAGTGGGGCAACACCGTCGCCTACACGCTCACCATCGAGTCCACCGGCGGCAGCGGGATCACCGTGCCGGGCCGGGGCTTCCTGCTCAACAACGAGCTGACCGACTTCTCCTTCGCGCCGGCGAACCCGGCCGTCCACGACCCGAACCTGCCGGGCCCCGGCAAGCGGCCCCGCTCCTCGATCTCGCCGACGATCGTCCTCGACGACCGCGACCGGCCCGTCCTCGCCCTCGGCTCCCCGGGCGGCGCCACCATCATCACGACCGTCCTCCAGACCCTCACGGGTGTCCTCGACCGGGGCCTCCCGCTCGTCGACGCCATCGCCGCGCCGCGCGCCAGCCAGCGCAACCAGGCCACGACGGAACTCGAACCCGCCCTGTGGAACAGCCCGTTGAGGGCGGAACTGGAGGGGATCGGGCACGGCTTCCGGCAGAACCCGGAGATCGGCGCGGCGACCGGCGTCCAGCGCCTGCCCGACGGCCGCTGGCTGGCCGCGGCGGAGACAGTCCGGCGCGGCGGCGGCTCGGCGATGGTGGTCCGCCCGGCGCCGTAGGGGCCTACAGGGCGGTGAGGACGCGCGGGCCGTCGTCCGTGATCGCCACCGTGTGCTCGGCGTGCGAGGCGCGGGAGCCGTCGGAGGTGCGGACGGTCCAGCCGTCGCGGGCGGTGTAGTGGTCGTCCGTGCCGCCGCCGATGAGCATCGGCTCGATCGCGAGCACCATGCCGTGCCGGAGCTTCATGCCGCGGCCCGGGCGTCCCTCGTTGGGGACGCCCGGGTCCTCGTGCATCGCGCGGCCGATGCCGTGGCCGCCGAAGCCGTCGGGGATGCCGTACCCCGCCTCGCGGCAGACCCGCCCGATGGCGTGCGCGATGTCGCCGATGCGGTTGCCGACGACGGCCGCGGCGATGCCCGCCTCCAGGGCCCGCTCCGCCGTGGCGATCAGGCGGGTGTCCTCCGGCCGGGCGCGGCCGACGGTGAAGCTCACGGCCGCGTCGCCGGCCCAGCCGCCCAGGATCGCGCCGCAGTCCACGGACACGAGGTCGCCGTCGGCGAGCCGGTCCGGGCCGGGGATGCCGTGCACGATCGCGTCGTTGACGGAGAGGCACACGACCGCGGGGAACGGCACCGGCGCCCACTCCGGGTGGTAGTCCAGGAAGGGTGACCCGGCCCCCGCCTCCGCCAGCACCTCCCGTGCGGCCCGGTCGAGCTCGGCCGGTTCGACGCCGGGCGCCGCCTTCTCCCGTACGGCCGCGAGGGCGCGCGCCACCACGCGGCCGGCCTCGCGCATGGCCGCCAGGGACTCGTTCGTCTTGATCTCCACCATGCCAATTACTATACCGGTATTAGAATGGCGGCATGGTGCGCACACCCCTGACCCCCGAAGAGCGCGAGCGCGGCGAGCGCCTCGGCCTCCTGCTGCGCGCGGCGCGCGGCGAGCGGTCCATGGTCGAGATCGCCGCGGCCGCCGGACTCTCCGCCGAGACCCTCCGCAAGATCGAGACGGGCCGGGCCCCGACGCCCGCCTTCTTCACCGTCGCAGCCCTCGCCGCGGTCCTCGACCTCTCCATGGACGAACTCGTCACGCTCTGCTCCCCGGCCCCGGTCTGACCTCCGGGGCCGGGGCCTGAGGGCCGCCCCTCAGAGGGAGACGGCCAGCTGCACGCGGCTGTGGCGCGGACGCTCGATCTCGTCCAGGAGCGCGAGCGCCAGATCGGCGTGCCCGATGCGGCCCGGGCCGTCGACCACCCGGCCCACCCCGGTCCGGTACGTCCCCGTCCGCTCGGCCGCCGCGTCCAGGTCCAGCGGCGGCACCACCATCAGCCGGTCGAGCCCCGGCCCGGCCTCCGCCGTGAGCGACTCGAACTCGGCCACGTGCCCCTGCGAGAACGCCCGCCACTCCGCCGGGAAGTCCGGCGCGTCCATCAGCCTCACCCCGGCCTCGGTCTCCGGGGTCGTGGCGACGCCGAGCGTGAGGAGCCGCCCGACGCCCGCCTCGGCGAGCCCGCCGACCGGCGCCCGCGAGGAGGTCGTGAAGAAGTCCACCGACGGCACGTCCAGGCGCACCGCCGTGTTCAGCGCCGCGTCGTGGCCGGCCGCGAGCGCCGCCACCGAGGCCGCGTCCGTCGCGTCGCCCCGTACGAGCGAGACGCCCTCGCCCGCCAGGTCGCGGTGGGCCTCCGGGCTGCGGACCACGGCGGTCACGCGGTGGCCCCGTGCCACCGCCTCCGCCACGGCCGCCCGGCCGACCCGTCCGCCCGCCCCGAAGACCACGATCCGCAGGTCGTCGCCGTTGTTCTTGCCGGTGTCGTCGTTGTTCATGGCCGGACCGTAGGACGGGGTCCCCTGGTTACTTCAACGGTACCGGGCTAGCGCCGGCCGCATGATCGACCCGCCGCCCGCGCCGCCACTCGACCCCGGCCTCTTCCCGGACCCCGACTGCGGCGGGAGCCCGGCGCGGCCGATCCGCGTCGGCGGCAAGTGGACGGCGACGGTGCTGCGTTGCCTCCAGGACGGAACGCCCCGCCGTTTCGCCGAACTCCGCGTCCCGCTGCACCGGATCACCCCCAAGGTCCTCACGGGGACCCTCCGGGCCGTGGAGTGCGACGGATTCCTCACCCGTACCGTCCACGACGAGAACCCGCCCCGCGTCGAGCACGGCATCGCCCCCCTCGGCAGCTCGCTCATCGGGCCGCTCGACACGGCCTGCGACCGGGCCCGCGTCCACGCGCCGCGGATCAGCGAGGCCCGGGCCGCGTACGGAGAGGCCGGCTCGCCGGCGTGACCCCGGGCGCGGGACGGACGACCTCCTCGTCGCCCGGGAGGCCCTCGCCCGCGCCTCCCGTCCGACCTCCGCCCGACCGGCGACGCACCCCGTAGGCTCCCGGCATGATCTCCGAAGAGCTGCGACGCGGCCGCTACGTCAGCCTGACCACCTTCCGCAAGGACGGCACCGGGGTCGCCACGCCCGTCTGGTACGCGGTGGAGGGCTCCGAGCTGTACGCCTGGACCCGCACCGACTCCTGGAAGGTCAAGCGGCTCCGCAAGGACCCCCGGGTCGTGGTCGCCGTGTGCGACGTGCGCGGCAACGTCCCCGAGGGGGCCGAGCGGATGACCGGCGAGGGCCGGCTCGTGCAGGGCGAGGAGCTGCGCCGGATCAGGGGCCTGCTCTCGCGCAAGTACGGCTGGCAGTTCTGGCTGACCGACGTCCCCGCCATGATCGCCCGGCGCGGCAAGCGCCCGCACACAGGGATCGTCGTGACGTTCTGAAAACGGTCCGTAGTCGTCCTGTAACACGACTGCGGTCCAATACCTCGCGGACCGGAAGGTTCCAGTCGACTGCGGGGCAGGTGCGTGACGCATGACGGTGTATCAACTACCGGCGGAGATCGCCGTGTTCACGGGATGGCTGACCGGTCTCGCCGGACGCCTCCGACCGGGCGCCGGCTGGTACGGCGTCTTCGCCGAACGCGACCCGGAAGGGCTGCGCGCCTGCTTCGACGGGAGGGAGCTCCTGCCCTGGGACGTCGTCGAGTCCCTCCTCCAGGACGCCGGCGAAGCCGCCGACGGGCCCCTCGCCACCCAGGGCCGGACCCTGTACGCGGCCGCCGCCACCGCGTACGACCGCCGGCCCGGCGGAGCGGACGCGCTCGCCGAACGCCGCGACCTCATGGAAGCCGAACGCCGCCACGCCGAAACCCGCGCCCGCGAACTCGGCGCACGCCTCCGCGCGACCCCCGCGCCGGACCCCGACGCGACCGCCCGCCTGGAGCACGACCTCGCCTGGACCCGCGACGACCACGCCAGGGCACTGGCCCGCGTCCACGACCTGACGGGCCGACTCTCCCGGGTGCGCGAGGGAGCGCGGGACGGGGCGCGGCGGCCGGCCACGACAGCGACCGGCGGCCCGGCGACCGGCGGCCCGGCGGCCGGCGGCTCGGTGACCGGAGGCTCGGTGGTTGCCGGACCGATGGCCGCCGGACCGGTGGTCGTCGCGGCGGACCGGCCCGTCGGGCCCGTGCTCGCCGTACGGGAGGGACCCGCGAGGCCCGTGCTCGCCGTACGGGGGCGAGCCGCCGCCAACGTGCTTGCCGCGCCTGAACGACCCACCGAGGCCGTGCTCGCCGCGCCTGGGCGGCCGAACGAGCCCTTGCCTGCCGCCGCCGTGCCGGACCACTCTGCCGGAACCGGGCTCGCCGCACCGGGGCGGCCCGCCGCGCCCGCCCGGCCTACCGCGCCCGTGCTCGCCCCGCCGGGCCGACCCGCCGCGCCCGCCCCGGCGGCCGGCCCGGCAGGGGCACCGCCGGAGGGCGGTGCCAAGGGCGTCCGGGGCAAGCGGCGACCGAGGGGCGCGCGGTACGCCTGGCTGGAGGAGAGTGCCGAGGGGGCGGAGGCGACGGCGGCGCCCGAGCCGCTGCCCGCACTCCCGGCGGGGGGAGCCGCACCCCGGGGCGCCCGGTTCGGGGGAGTGGCCGAACCCGAGGGGGGCGGCGGCGCGCCCGGGACCCCGCGCCCTGACTCCGAGGAGGCCGTACGGGCCGCGGCCAACGCCGTCTACGCGCTCCGGAGGCTCCGGGCCCAGGGCCGCAGCGGCGAGGCGCACGCCCTGCTGTGCGAGGCGCTCGACGGGCCGCCCGCCAGGCTGCCGGCCCTCGCGGCGGAGCTGCACCGGGCCGGGCTCGGCGCCGACTGGGCCACCCTGCTCTGGGAGGCGGCCTCGCTGCCGCCGGGGCGGCTCGCCGCCGTCGCGGGCGCCCTGGCGGACGCGGGCCGGGCGGCCGACTGCGAGCAGCTCCTGCGCCAGGGCGTGGCCCGGCCGGTCGAGGAGCTGGCCGGGGCGTGCGCCGCGCTGCGCGCCGAGGACCACCACCGCGAGGCGCAGGCCCTGCTCACCGCCTTCGTCCGGGTCCGTGCCCCCGAGGACGCCGCCCGCCTCGCGGGCGCCGACCCGCGCGGCCTCGTCCCGCAACTCCTCGACGCCGCCCGCGCGGTGTCCGCCTCCCGCGAGCGCGACCTGCTGCACGCCCTGCGCGTGGCGGGCCTGGCGGGGATCTGAGGCGGGTCGGACGGGTTGTGAGGAGCTCTGGCGAGCGCCTCACGAGGGCCTTCGCCAGGGCTTCGCGAGCGCCCCGCGACGGTTCTCCGGCCGGGCCTGGCGGCCCTCGCTCGCGCGGACCGGGACACGGACCTTTCGTGCGTTCCGTACTGGTCCGTACGTGTCGGCACGTGTCCGACGTCGACCACTCGGGTATGAAACATGATCGACCCGGCCGCTTCGCGGCGGCGGTCTTGCTCCGGGGTGTGACGGGGCTTACGTTCTCCTCCTACGCACCGCGTCTACGTGCGTAGAGGCTCTCTGACGCCGTGCCGAAGGAGCAGCTCATGACCGACGTCGTACGCGCCGCGCTCGTCCAGGCGACCTGGACGGGCGACACCGAATCCATGATCGCCAAACACGAGGAGCACGCCCGGGAGGCGGCCCGGCAGGGTGCCAAGGTGATCGGCTTCCAGGAGGTGTTCAACGCCCCCTACTTCTGCCAGGTCCAGGAGCCCGAGCACTACCGCTGGGCCGAACCCGTCCCCGACGGCCCCACCGTCTCGCGGATGCGGGAGCTCGCCCGGGAGACCGGGATGGTGATCGTGGTCCCCGTCTTCGAGGTCGAGAGCGAGGGCTTCTACTACAACACCGCCGCCGTCATCGACGCCGACGGCAGCTACCTCGGAAAGTACCGCAAGCACCACATCCCGCAGGTCAAGGGCTTCTGGGAGAAGTACTACTTCCGCCCGGGCAACGCCGGCTGGCCGGTCTTCGACACCGCCGTCGGGCGGGTCGGGGTCTACATCTGCTACGACCGGCACTTCCCGGAGGGCTGGCGCCAACTCGGACTCAACGGAGCGCAGTTGGTCTACAACCCGTCGGCCACCCACCGCGGCCTCTCCTCCTACCTCTGGCAGCTGGAGCAGCCCGCAGCCGCCGTCGCCAACGAGTACTTCGTCGCCGCGATCAACCGCGTCGGCGTCGAGGAGTACGGCGACAACGACTTCTACGGCACCAGCTACTTCGTCGACCCGCGCGGCCGGTTCGTCGGCGACGTCGCCTCCGACAAGGAGGAGGAACTCGTCGTCCGGGACCTGGACTTCGGCCTCATCGAGGAAGTGCGCCAGCAGTGGGCGTTCTACCGGGACCGCCGCCCCGACGCGTACGACGGGCTGGTGCAGCCGTGAGCAGCCTCTTCGACCGGCACAAGGCCGTCATCCCCGACTGGGTCGCCCTCTACTACCGCGACCCCATCGAGATCACCCACGGCGAGGGCCGCCACGTCTGGGACGCCGACGGGCGCAGGTACCTCGACTTCTTCGGCGGCATCCTCACCACCATGACCGCCCACGCCCTGCCCGAGGTCACCAAGGCCGTCGCCGAGCAGGCCGGGCGCATCATCCACTCCTCGACGCTCTACCTCAACCGGCCCATGGTGGAGCTCGCCGAGCGGGTCGCCGGCCTCTCCGGCATCCCCGACGCCCGCGTCTTCTTCACCACTTCCGGCACCGAGGCCAACGACACGGCCCTCCTCCTCGCCACTGCGTACCGGGGCTCGAACCAGATCCTGGCCATGCGGAACAGCTACCACGGCCGCTCCTTCTCCACCGTCGGCATCACCGGCAACCGCGCCTGGTCGCCCACCGGCCTCTCCCCGCTCCAGACCCTGTACGTCCACGGCGGCGTCCGCACCCGCGGCCCGTACGCCCAGTACACCGACGAGCAGTTCATCGAGGCCTGCGTCGCCGACCTGGAGGACCTGCTCGGCCACACCCGGAACGTCGCCGCCCTCATCGCCGAACCCATCCAGGGCGTCGGCGGCTTCACCTCCCCGCCCGACGGCCTGTACGCCGCCTTCCGCCGCGTCCTCGACCGGCACGGCATCCTCTGGATCTCCGACGAGGTGCAGACCGGCTGGGGCCGCACCGGCGAGCACTTCTGGGGCTGGCAGGCGCACGGCCAGGCCGGGCCGCCCGACGTCCTCACCTTCGCCAAGGGCATCGGCAACGGCATGTCCGTCGGCGGGGTCGTCGCCCGCGCCGAGGTCATGAACTGCCTCGACGCCAACTCCATCTCGACCTTCGGCGGCTCCCCGGTCACCATGGCCGCCGGGCTCGCCAACCTCTCGTACCTCCTCGAGAACGACCTCCAGGGCAACGCCCGGCGCGTCGGCGGCCTCCTCATCGAACGCGTCCGGGCCGCCTGCGCCGGAGTCCCCGAGGTGCGGGAGGTCCGCGGCCGCGGCCTCATGATCGGCATCGAGCTGACCGAGCCGGGCACCGAACGGGCCGCCCCGGACGCGGCCGCCGCCGTCCTGGAGGCGGCCAGGGAGGGCGGGCTGCTCATCGGCAAGGGCGGCGGCCACAACACCAGCACCCTGCGCATCGCCCCGCCGCTCTCCCTCACCGTCGCCGAGGCCGAGGAAGGCGCGGCCATCCTCGAACAGGCCCTCCGGACCCTCTAGTACGCCCCAGCCAGTACGCCCCCCAGCAGGGAGAGGAGCAGTCCCGTGAGCACCCGCACCCTGATCAGGGGCGGTCTCGTCGTCACCGCCGCCGACGAAGTCCACGCCGACGTGCTGATCGAGGACGGCCGCGTCGCCGCCCTCGCGGCCCACGGCTCGGACGCGGCGGCGGGCTGGACCGCCGACCGGACCATCGACGCCACCGACCGCTACGTGCTGCCCGGCGGCGTCGACGCCCACACCCACATGGAGCTGCCGTTCGGCGGCACCTCCGCCTCCGACACCTTCGAGACCGGCACCCGCGCCGCGGCCTGGGGCGGCACCACCACCATCGTCGACTTCGCCGTCCAGAGCGTGGGCCACAGCCTGCGCGAGGGGCTCGACACCTGGTACGCCAAGGCCGACGGCAACTGCGCGATCGACTACGCCTTCCACATGATCCTCTCCGACGTCAACGAGCACACGCTCAAGGAGATGGACAAGCTCGTCCAGGAGGGCATCACCTCGTTCAAGCTGTTCATGGCGTACCCGGGCGTCTTCTACAGCGACGACGGCCGCATCCTGCGCGCCATGCAGCGCTCCGCCGACAACGGCGGGCTGATCATGATGCACGCCGAGAACGGCATCGCCATCGACGTCCTCGTCGAACAGGCGCTCGCCCGCGGCGAGACGGACCCCCGCTACCACGGCGAGGTCCGCAAGGCCCTCCTGGAAGCCGAGGCCACCCACCGCGCGATCCAGCTGTCCCGGGTCGCCGGCGCGCCGCTCTACGTCGTCCACGTCTCCGCCGAGGAGGCCGTCGCCGAGATCGCCGCCGCCCGCGACAAGGGCCTCCCGGTCTTCGGCGAGACCTGCCCGCAGTACCTCTTCCTGTCCACCGACAACCTGGCGGAGCCGGACTTCGAGGGCGCCAAGTACGTCTGCTCGACGCCGCTGAGGCCGAAGGAGCACCAGGCGGCGCTCTGGCGCGGGCTGCGGACCAACGACCTCCAGGTGGTGTCGACGGATCACTGCCCGTTCTGCTTCGTGGGCCAGAAGGAGCTGGGTCGGGGGGACTTCTCGAAGATCCCCAACGGCCTGCCGGGCGTCGAGAACCGCATGGACCTGCTCCACCAGGCCGTCGTCGACGGGCACATCTCGCGCCGCCGCTGGATCGAGATCGCCTGCGCGACCCCGGCCCGGATGTTCGGCCTCTACCCGCAGAAGGGCACGATCGCGCCCGGCGCCGACGCCGACGTCGTCATCTACGACCCGCACGCCCGCCAGACGATCTCCGCGGCCACCCACCACATGAACGTGGACTACTCCGCGTACGAGGGGAGGGAGATCACCGGTCAGGTCGAGACGGTCCTCTCGCGCGGCGAACTCGTCATCGACCAGCGGAAGTTCACCGGTCGTGCCGGGCACGGCGCCTTCGCCCCCCGCTCCACCTGCCAGTACCTGAACTAGGAGAACGACGTTGGACTTCGGACTCGTCCTGCAGACCGACCCGCCGGCCTCGGAGGTCGTCGGGCTGATGCGCCGGGCGGAGCGCAACGGCTTCCGTTACGGCTGGACCTTCGACTCCGCCGTGCTGTGGCAGGAGCCCTTCGTCATCTACAGCCAGATCCTCGCCCACACCACCAAGCTCCACGTGGGCACGATGGTCACGAACCCGGGTACGCGTACGTGGGAGGTGACCGCCTCCACCTTCGCCACCCTCAACGACATGTACGGCAACCGGACCGTCTGCGGCATCGGCCGCGGCGACTCCGCCATGCGCGTCGCGGGCCGCAAGCCGAACACCCTGGCCCGCCTGGGCGAGGCCATCGAGGTCATCCGCGACCTGGCGGAGGGCCGCGAGGCGACCGTGGACGGCAATCCGATCCGCATCCCCTGGATCAAGAACGGCAAGCTCCCTGTCTGGATGGCGGCGTACGGCCCCAAGGCCCTCGCGCTCGCCGGGCAGAAGGCCGACGGCTTCATCCTCCAGCTCGCCGACCCCTTCCTCACCGAGTGGATGGTCAAGGCCGTCCGCAAGGCCGCCCAGGACGCCGGCCGCGACCCCGACGCCCTCACCGTCTGCGTCGCCGCCCCCGCCTACGTCACGGCGGACGACTCGCCCGAGGCCCTGGCGCACGCCCGTGACCAGTGCCGCTGGTTCGGCGGCATGGTCGGCAACCACGTCGCCGACCTGGTCGCCAAGTACGGCGAACACTCCTCGATGGTCCCGGAGGAGCTCACCGCGTACATCAAGGACCGCCAGGGCTACGACTACTCCCACCACGGCCGCGCCGACAACCCCGACACCGCCTTCGTCCCCGACGAGATCGTCGACCGCTTCTGCCTCCTGGGCCCCGCCGAGGCCCACATCGAGAAGCTCCGCCACCTGAAGACCCTCGGCGTCGACCAGTTCGCCGTCTACGACATGCACGACAGCCGGGAGGGCACCATCGACGCGTACGGCACCGACGTCATCCCGGCGCTCAACGCCTGACGCAGGGCCACCGGACCTCCGCACGCCAGGCACGACGCCGTGCCGGTCCACCGACGAGGGAGGGCAGCGGCCCACCGCCTCCCCAGGGTTGCCCGGCACGGGGCCGCGCTCCGGTGAACGGGCCCCGGGGCAGCCGTGGCGGGCCACTGGCTGCTCCCGATGCCGGAGCGAGGGTCGGAAAGGGCCGGTCAGCCCGTCAGGGACCTCCACATCGTCAGCGGCCGGTCCTCCACCGTGACCTGGTCCTCGTGGCCGTGGCCGTCGCGGATCACGATGATCCGGTACTTGTCCTGGTGGAACGCCCAGAACAGACTCATGCCGTTGATCCTCTGCATGTCCGGTAGCGCGAGGAATTCGTCGATGCGCGTGATTCCGGCGAGCGATCGCCACAGGTCGAGCCCGCGGTCGCCGCGTTCGAGGTTGTCCTGGTGCATCCTGCCGTCGGCGACCGAGACGAGTCGGTAGACCTGGCGGCCCGTCAAGGTGTGGAACACCCAGTACCAGCTCTTGCCGTCGACCCGCTGCATGTCGGGGACCGGCAGGAAGGCGTCCACCCTCTCGATGCCGTTGAAGGAGACCCAGGCGGAGAGCGAGCGGTCCGGGAGGTCGATCGCGGCGGACTGCTCCGGCGGGCGCCCGGACTCGGCGCCGTCTGCGATCGAGATCTTCCGGTAGACCTGCCGGCCTTCGACGGTGTGGAACAGCCAGAACCGGCTGCGGCCGTTGATCCGCTGTTCGTCCGGGACGGGCAGGATCGCGTCGACCTTCTTCACGCCGATGTAGCACGGCCAGGTGCTCAGCGGCCGGTCGGGGCGCTCGCGGACGTCCGTGTGCTCGTCCCCGTCGGCGATGGAGAGGGTCCGGCAGACGGTGTCACCGTCGGCGCCCGTCCCGTACGCCCAGTACCAGCTCTTGCCGTCGGTCCGCTGCATGTCGGGGACGGGCAGGAAGGCGTCGGTCGGCCTGACGTCGGCGGGCGGCTTGTCGGTGAGCCGGCCGTCGCCGAGCAGCCGTAGCAGTGTCAGCGAGGGGACGAAGGCGTAGACGGACCCCTCGGTGACGACGAACTGGCTCATGCTCAGCTGTGTGGTCCTGCCGGGGCTTTCGTAGCTGAGCTTGCCGGCGGCGCCGACCATGCCGTCGGGGCCGGGCTTGTGGGGACGGTTGGGCGGAAAGTCCGGGCTGTCGATCCATGCCTTCTGGATGAACTCGAACTGTTGCTCGATGTCCGACTGGTAGCAGACGAAGAGCAGGCCGCGCTTCTCGTCGGGCCCGCCGGGCCCCTCCGAGGCGGGGTCGAACGGCGCGCCGTACGGGGCGCCGCGGCGGATGATCCGGCGGCGGTCCATCACCGGGTTCTCGTCGAACGGCGGATCGCCGGGCTTCTCCTGCAGGCCGTCCCGGGGGTTGGTGCAGCGCAGGTGCGAGAAGAGCGGGGTGATGAAGCCCTCGGGGTCGTTGCGGTAGCCGAAGTCGTTGTCGTCGCCGGCCAGTGCGTTGGAGGGCCTGTCGGCGTTGGGGCACGTGGCGACGGGGGTGCCCGAGCGCCACCGGCCGACGAGGCGGGCCGCCAGCCACTCCGAGGTGGCCTCGGGCGGCACGACCTTGGCCTCCTTGAGCACCTTCAGCTGCCCGGCGACCTGGGCCCAGAAGCCCGGGACGTCCTGACCCAGCCGGCGGACCACCTGGAAGGTGCCGTTGTCGGCCCAGGCGGGCGTCTCGTGCGGCACGCCGCCGACCCGGTCGTGGCCGACGACGAACTCGCCGGGTGGGATCAGCCGCGTGCCGTGATGGCCCTTGACGTACTCGGGCTTGACGGGGTCCGGCTCGTCGAAGCCGATCACGCCGGGCTCGCTGACGCCGTCCTTGAAGCCGAAGTGCTCCTTGCCCCTCCGGCTCCCGGGCAAGGTGGCGGCGTCCTGCTGGAACACGATCACGATCTTGGCCGCGGCGCACGCCTCGCGCTGCTGTCTGACCGTCGCCTGCAGGTCCTGGACGGTGTCGGAGGCGACGGTGAGGACGGCGTGGACGACCTGACCCCTGCCGTTGCCGAAGAGCCACATCTCCGGCGAACTGTCGCCGGTGTCCCCGAGTGCCCGCTTGTCCGAGCCCTGCTTGAAGGCCTCCAGGCCGCTCCCGGGCCTGACGGAGGGCAGGGGGTCCTTCCCGGTCAGCTCCCGCAGGCCCGCGCAGGTGAAGCTCACGTTGATCCAGGTGGCCTTGAGCGTCTTCGGGTCGTCTCCGGCCGAGGCCTTCCTGGCCTTGCTGAAGGCGGCGTTGAAGGTCGCCACCTGCCGCGTCGTGGAGATCTGCGGTTCCAAGCCCTTGACCCAGGTACGCGCCCGCGCCGCGTCCTCGAACTTGAGGAACAGCAGGGTCATCTGGTCCTTCTTGAAGCCGGCGATGACATCGCCCTGGATGTCGTCGCTGTCACGCAGCTTGAGGTCGTCCACCATGCTCACTCCAGAAGATCGACACCTCCGCGCCGTTGTTGCGCGGAGTAATCGGCAAGGTATGCGGCACCCCTGTGTGCTTCCGGTGGTCGACCGGCCGGCGAAGCCGTCCGTCACCCGTTTGTTTTCCATAAACGTGCTGGTCGGGGGGCGCGTGAGGCGCGGCGGGGCGCATTCGGCGCTCGGGATCACCCGCCTGCATGTCTCGGGGTGACAGCCGAGCAACCCGCCGGAAAGCTGAAGCCTGCCACTCTGAGTGAACAGCTGGCAGTCCTGGCGCAGCCCGCTCCCGACACGTCCCCGGCCGGTGGCCGGTGCGCCCACACCTCCGCGGCAAGGAGTCCCATGTCCCGCAGTAGTCCGCCCCGGCCCGTCCGCCGACGGCTCGCCACGGCCGTCTCCGTCTGCGCCGCCACCGCGATGGCCGCGTCCATGGCCCTGGCGTCGGCAGGCCCCGTACTCGCCCACAACGGTCACGACGAGGGGGGCGATTCCTTTCCCTCCGGCCCCGCCTCCCGGGCGGCGACCGCACCGGTCACCGTCGACCCCGACGAGGCGGCGACGCTCGGCAAGGAGCACGCCGAGGAGCACGCCCGCACGAGGAAGGCACTGGCCGGCGTCGGCGAGTACCCGCAGACCACCCGTACAGAGCGGCTCAAGGCACTGACCGCCTCTCAGGAGAAGGCCAACGCGGGCTTCGACGCAGCCGAGTTCGGCCGGTTCCGCGAGTACTTCCAGTCCCCCGACTTCGCGGCCCATATCGCGCTGCTGCCGACCGGCAAGGTTCTGCTGTTCTCCTTCGAGCGGATCGAGGTCAACCCGCAGAAGGAGCCGGCCCCCACCGACACCATCGGCAAGGAGAACGCCGGCCGCGCCTGGATCTGGGACCCCGCAAAGGGAACCGGCCCCGGCGCGTTCTCCGAGAAGAAGCCGCCGGTCATCAACATGCCCGACGGCAAGAACGAACCCCGCCCGGCCCCGTTCTTCTGCGCCGGCCATTCCTACCTGCCCAACGGCATGCTCGGCGTCTTCGGCGGCAACCTCGGCGGCAACGGAGGCTCCGGCGCCAAGCTGTCCCTGGTCTTCGACCCCTGGACGGAGGAGTGGTACCTGAACAAGGACATGTCCGTCGGCCGGTGGTACCCGTCCGTCGTCACCGGCGCCGACGGACGTCAGCTGATCATGTCCGGCCAGTCGGAGCTCGGCTGGGGCACCCCCACCCCGGTCGTCGAGCGCTTCCCCGCCGCGGCCCACCCCGTGCCCGTCGACAAGACGGTCAAGCCGATCGGCTGGGGGGTGGACAAGCTCACCACCGAAGCCCCGTTCAAGTGGGACTACCCGCACCTGTTCTCGCTGCGCGACGGGAAGATCTACGGACTCGGCCGCTCCGTGGACCAGCAATGGCTCTTCGACACCGCCGCCGACACCAAGACCGACCTGCCGAACCGCCCGGACACCAACAAGGACAAGCCCGGCCCTGACGGCGGCGAGTGGAGGCGCAACTACGGCTCCGCGGTCCCCCTGCCGGCCGGCTTCAGGGGCCCCGACTCGGTCCTGGTCCTGGGCGGCGACCGCAACGACCCGAACACCTACCGTCTGGCCGGCGGAAAGTGGAACACCGAGAAGCCCCGCGCCTTCGGCCGTACCCAGGACGACACCCTGCTCCTGCCGAACGGCAACCTGCTCACCGTCAACGGCGCCTTCGACATCCGCGACTACGGCAACGGACCGTACAACCCCAACGCCGACCTGAAGTACCGCCAGGTCGAACTGCGCGACGAGAACGGCGACTGGAAGCTCGGCCCCGTCCAGCGGCTGCCGCGCGGCTACCACTCCAACGCCGTGGTCCTCCCGGACGGCCGCGTCATGATCACGGGCGATGAGCTCCAGCAGCTCGCCAACGACCCCGACATCACCGACGACAACAACGGCAGCATCGAGATCTACGAGCCGGCCTACCTCCACCAGGGCAGCCGCCCCGCGCTCGGCCTGATCTTCAACCCCAGCGTCGGCTACAACGAGAAGATCACGGTCAGCACCAGTACACCCGGCGACGTCACCCGCGCCGTACTGCTGGCCCCGACCACCGCGACCCACTCGATCAACACCAGTCAGCGCCACCTCGAACTGCGCATCAAGAGCCGCGGCGGCAACTTCCTGGAGCTTCAGGCCCCACCGGGCGCCGCTGCAGCGCCGCCCGGCCACTACATGCTCTTCCTCCTCAACGAGGAGGGCGCACCGAGCAAGGCCGGCTGGGTCCAGCTCAAGCCCCCGACGGCCACGACCACGGGTGCCACCGCCACCAAGGGGAAGGCCGACGACTGACACCCGTCGCCTTCCCGGGGTGAGCCCCCAGCCGGTCGCAGGGACACGGCTGGGGGCTCACCGCCGACCGGGCCTCGATGATGACGGCGAGCGGCCCGGACCCGTCATCGAGCAGAAGTTCACCGGTCGCGCCGGGCACGGCGCCTTCACACCCTCCCGCCCTTCCGGCACGTCGCTCCGGTACCCGTCAGAAAGTCGTGACGACCGCTGGAGCGGCCGGTCTTGACGGTCCAGTCGCCCGGGACGAAACTCCGCACATCCAAGAACCCCACGCCCGCACGGCCTCGTTCCGTCCCCGAACGAAGGGTTCCGCCCCATGACCGCGACCGATTCCTCCGGAAGACCCGGAGACCCCGGAACTCCCGCCGGAACGCCCGGCGCGTACGACGTCCACGACGGCCGCGTCGAGCTCGCGCCCGGCAGCACCCCCGACGACCCCCGCTTCGTCAACGACGACCTGCTCCCGGTCCCCGTCGCGGAGCGCCGGTGGACCACCTACAACTTCGCCGCCCTCTGGGTCGGCATGGCCCACAACATCCCGTCCTGGATGCTCGCCTCCGGTCTCGTCGCCCTCGGCATGGACTGGAAGCAGGCCGTCCTCACCATCGCCCTCGCCAACGTCGTCGTCCTGCTCCCGATGCTGCTCACCGGACACGCCGGGCCCAAGTACGGCATCCCGTTCCCGGTCCTCGCCCGCGCCTCCTTCGGGCTGCGCGGAGCCAACCTGCCCGCGCTCGTCCGCGCCGGCGTCGCCTGCGCCTGGTTCGGCATCCAGACCTGGATCGGCGGCCAGGGCGTCTTCGTCCTGTTCGACAAGGTCCTCGGCGTGCTCTTCGGCACCGGCTGGGCGGACGCGTCGCGGATCGGCGGCCAGCCCTGGACCCTCTGGCTCTGCTTCGTCCTCTTCTGGGCGCTCGAACTCGCCATCATCTACCGGGGGATGGAGGCGCTGCGCCGCTTCGAGAACTGGGCCGCGCCGTTCGTCATCGTCGGCGCGCTCGCCCTTCTCGGGTGGATCACGGCCAAGGCGGGCGGTCTCGGACCGCTCCTCGACCAGCCGTCCGCGCTCGGCTGGGGCGCCGACTTCTGGCCCGTCTTCTTCCCCGCCCTCATGGGCATGATCGCCTTCTGGTCGACCCTCAGCCTCAACATCCCGGACTTCACCCGCTTCGGCGCCGGGCAGCGCTCCCAAGTCCTCGGCCAGAGCCTCGGGTTGCCCACCACGATGACGCTCTTCGCGCTGCTCTCGGTGCTCGTCACCTCCGGCTCGCAGGCCGTGTACGGGGCGCCCGTCTGGGACCCGGTGGCGCTCGCCGCCCAGACCGACAGCGTCTTCGGGCTCCTCTTCGCCCTGGTGACCGTCCTCGTCGCCACCCTGTCGGTGAACATCGCGGCGAACGTCGTCTCCCCGGCGTACGACCTCGCCAACCTGGCGCCGAAACGGGTGAACTTCCGCACGGGCGCGCTGATCACCGGCGTCGTGGGCGTCGTCATCATGCCGTGGAAGCTCACCGCCACCCCCGAGCTGTACATCTTCACCTGGCTCGGTCTCGTCGGCGGGCTCCTCGGCACGGTCGCCGGCATCCTCATCGCCGACTACTGGCTGGTCCGCCGCACGGCCCTCGACCTCGCGGGCCTCTACCGCCCCGACGGCCCCTACTGGTACCGGGGCGGCTGGAACCCGGCGGCCGTCCTCGCCTTCGCGGTCGGCGGCGTCCTCGCCGTCGGCGGCTCCCACTCGGCCCCCGGCGCCGGCCCCTTCCCCGAGGACGGCCTCATCCCCTTCCTCAAGCCCCTCGCCGACTACGGCTGGGCCGTCGGCCTCGCCGCCTCCCTGCTCCTCCACACCGTCCTCATGAGGCGCGGGGGAGCCTCCCGGTCGTCCGCTCGATCCAGCTGAGGTACGACCAGACCCGGGTGTTCACCGCCGGGGTCTCGGTCGCGCACCCCTTCCCGTACGACACGAGGCCGATCAGGTACGGCTTCCGCGCGACCGCGTGCACCAGCGGTCCGCCGGAGTCGTACTGGCACGTGTCCCGCCCGGGGGCGTACGTGCACAGCTGCGACGGGGCCACCTGCGGCATACCCCTCGTCCCGCACACCGGGTTGCTCATCGTGTCCAGGGTCACCGTCCGCAGCACCGCCGACGGCCGTCCCCCGAACGACGTGGTGCCCCAGCCGGGGGCCTCCACCCGCGTGTGGTCGAACGCCCCCCGCTCGAACGAGTACGGGAGCGCGATCGGCCGCACGTCCCGGTCGAACGCGACCGGCTCGGCCAGCCGCACCAGCGCGATGTCGTTCCGCTGGCTCTCCGGGTCGTAGTCCGGATGCACGACCATCCGCGCGGTCGCCGCCATCACCGCGTTCGGACTGTCCTCCCGCACCGTCAGGTCGTGCTCGCCGAGCAGCACCCCCACCCGGTCCGTGCTGCTGTACGACCCCGTCACACAGTGCGCCGCCGTGACCACCCACCGCTCCCCGATCAGGGCCCCGCCGCACATCACCCGCCGCTCCTCCAGGTCCACGAGACCCGCCATGAACGGATACTGGTGCGGCCTCGCCTCCTCCCCTCCCACGATCCCCGCCGCAGGCCCCGTGCCCAGCGCCCCCAGCGCCGCGACCGCCCCCGCCACCGCGCCCGTCACCTTCCGCGCCCAGCTCATGAACCCTCCGACCCGTCGACGACGTCTTCCCGGACCCCGGCACTGCGGAGACGTTTCCTCTCCCCGTCCCGCGTCCGCCCCGGCCCGTCGGCTCGTCAACGATCACGGCGGACACCGGTCACGGACGGTCGACGCCCGACCCGGCCGCGAGGCAGCCTGCGGGGAAACGGAGGGTGGCGGGCGCGACGTTCCGGATGTCAGGGGCGCGTGCTTAGCTGGGGGCATGATCGGAGACTTCCTGGGGCACGTCCTCGACGGTGGTACGGGCGAGGTGGAGGAGGCGGTGCGCAAGGCGGCCGCCGCCGAGATCATGCCGCGGTTCCGGCAGCTCGGCGCGGACGAGATCATCGAGAAGAACGGGCCGCACGACCTGGTCACGGTGGCCGACCGGGCCGCCGAGGCGCACCTCACCGCCTCCCTGACCGCGCTGCTGCCGGGCTCCGTCGTGGTGGGCGAGGAGGCCGTGCACGCCGACCCGACCGTCTGCGAGGCGCTGCGCGGCGACGCCCCGGTGTGGATCGTCGACCCCGTCGACGGGACCCGCCAGTTCGTCAACGGCGACCCCGCGTTCTGCACGCTCGTCGCCCTCGCACGACACGGCGATGTCCTGGCGTCGTGGACCTTCGCACCGGCCCTGGAGGAGATGGCCGTCGCGGTCCGCGGCCGCGGGGCCACCCTCGACGGGCGGCCGCTGCGCTCCGGATCGCCGCTGCCCGGCGCGATCGTCGAGGTCGCCACCTCGCACCCGGACTACAGCAGCCCCGAGCAGAAGCGCGCGCTGCTCTCCCTGGACACGGAGGGCGTGCGCCGCCGCCCGTGCGGCTCCGCCGGGCTCGAGTACCTCGCGGTGGCGCGGGGCGACCTCGACGCCACCGCGTTCGGATGGGAGTACGCCTGGGACCACGCGGCCGGACTGCTCCTGGTCGCCGAGGCGGGCGGCACGGACACCACGATCACGGGGGAGCGCTTCCGCGTCGCCGGCGGCAACGCGCTGCCGTTCACCGCCGCCAGGGACGCGGCGACGGCGGAGCGGATCCGGAGACTCCTCGGGGGGCGGTGAGCCCGGCCGGGCCACCGGCCTATCCTGGGGAGCCTTGGCCATCGGCTGACGAAGGAGTTCGAAGGTGACGAACGGGACGTCGGTGCTCGATGTGGTCGTCGTGGGGGCGGGGCCCAACGGACTCACCGCCGCCGTCGAGTTGGCCCGGCGGGGCTTCTCCACGGCCGTCTTCGAGGCCGAGCCGACCATCGGCGGCGGGGCCAGGACCGAGGAGCTGACGCTCCCCGGCTTCCGCCACGACCCCTGCTCCGCCGTGCACCCCCTGGGAGCCGGCTCGCCCGTCTTCGGGACGATGCCGCTGGACCGGTACGGCCTGGAGTGGCTCCACCCCGAACTGCCCATGGCCCACCCCTGGGACGACGGCACCGCCGCCGTCCTCGCCCGCTCCGTCGCCGAGACCGCCGCCTCCTTCGGGCCGCGCGACGCCGGGGCCTACCGCAGGCTCGTCGCCCCCTTCCTCGGCAAGTGGGACACCCTGGCCCGGGACTTCATGCAGTTGCCGCTCACCGCGCTGCCCCGCGACCCCGTCACCCTCGCCCGCTTCGGCCTCGCCGGCCTGCCCCCGTCCACCTGGCTGATGCGAAGGTTCCAGGACGAGAAGGCCCCCGCCCTGTTCGCCGGGCTGGTCGGCCACGTCATCGCCCCGCTCGGCGGCCTCGCCACCGGCGCCGTCGGCCTGGTCTTCGCGCTCGCCGCGCACGCGGGCGGCTGGCCCATGCCCCGGGGCGGTTCGCAGTCGATCTCGGACGCCCTCGCCGCGTACCTCAAGGACCTCGGCGGCGCCGTCCACACCGACTTCGAGGTCAAGCGCCTCGACGACCTGCCGCCGGCCCGCGCCTACGTCTTCGACACCTCGCCGACCGCCCTCGCCCGGATCGCCGGCTTCGGCGGCCACTACGACCACTACCGCTACGGCGCGAGCGTCTTCAAGATCGACTACGCCCTGGACGGCCCGGTGCCGTGGACCGCGGACGAGGCCCGGCGCGCGGGCACCGTCCAGATCGGCCCCACCGCGGGCGAGATCGACACCGCCCTGCGCGCGGCGTCCTCCGGCACCGCACCCGACGCCCCCTTCCTCATCACCGCGCAGCCCAGCCTCGTCGACCCGTCCCGCGCCCCCGAGGGCAAGCACGTCTTCTGGGCGTACGGGCACGTCCCCCACGACTGGCGCGGCGACCTCACCGAGGCGATCGAGCGCCAGATCGAACGCTTCGCCCCCGGCTTCCGCGACCGCGTCCTGGCCCGCGCCACCGCCGGCCCGCCCGAACTCGCCGCCCGCAACGCCAACTACGTCGGCGGCGACATCGCCTGCGGCGCCGCCCGAGGCCTCCAGCTCCTGCTGCGCCCCACCCTCTCCGCGCGCCCCTACAACACCCCGCACCCGGCGGTGTTCCTCTGCTCCTCCGCCACACCGCCCGGCCCCGGCGTGCACGGCATGTCCGGCCACAACGCGGCGAAGGCCGTCTGGCGCCGGCTGCGAAAATAGACTGCCCCCATGGCCAAGTACTTCGACGTCCACCCCGACAACCCCCAGCACCGCACGATCGCCGCGGTCGCCGACAGCATCCGGAACGGAGCGCTCGTCGCCTACCCGACCGACTCCTGCTACGCGCTCGGCAGCCGGCTCGGCAGCCGGGACGGCATCAGCCGCATCCGGGCGATCCGCGACCTCGACGACCGGCACCACTTCACGCTGATGTGCCAGAACTTCGCCCAGCTGGGCCAGCTCGTGCAGATCGACAACGACGTGTTCCGCGCGGTCAAGGCGGCAACCCCCGGGGCGTACACCTTCATCCTGCCCGCCACCAAGGAGGTGCCGCGCCAGCTGCTGCACCCCAAGAAGAAGACGGTCGGCGTCCGCATCCCCGACCACGTCGTCACCCAGGCGCTCCTCGCCGAACTCGGCGAGCCGCTCCTCTCCAGCACCCTGCTCCTGCCCGACGAGGCCGAACCGCTCACCCAGGGCTGGGAGATCAAGGAGCGCCTCGACCACCAGGTCGACGCGGTCCTCGACTCCGGCGAATGCGGAACCGAACCGACCACCGTCGTCGACTTCTCCAGTGGCGAGCCCGAGATCGTGCGCCGCGGGGCGGGAGACACCACGCGGTTCGAGTAGGACGGCGCGCCGACCGGCCGGGCCGCGTCCCGGCGTGTGATCCTGTGCCGTTCCGACACGGCACCACAACGGGGGAGTTCCACCATGTCAAGGCGTCGCCCTCGCACGTCCGCCCTGTCCGCCGCCGCGCTCGTCTGCGGCCTCGCCCTGACGGGCTGCTCGGGCGGCACGACCTCGGGTTCGGCGAGCGGCGGCTCGACCCCCGGCACCACCTCGGCCCCGGCGCCCTCCGCCCCGGACGCCGCCGGCGGCCCGTCGTCGGACGGCTCGTCGTCGACCGGCGGTACGGCGACCGGCGGCTCCTCCGGCTCGGGGAGCACGGGCGGCTCGGGCGGCACGGGCGGCACGGCCTCCGGCGGCACCGCGACCGAGTCCGACGCCCCGGCGGCGTCCGGGCCCTGCCGCACGGCCGGACTCGGCTTCGCGATCGCGCCCGGCAGCGGCGCCCAGGCCGTCGGCGAACAGGGCGCGGTCGTCGTCGAGCTCACCAACAAGAGCGGCGCCCCCTGCACCCTCAAGGGCTACCCCGGCGTCGACCTCGTCGGCGACACCACCTGGTCGCTCCCCCGCCAGACCTCCCAGACGCCCCGCCCGGTCACGCTGAAGCCCGGGGCCACGACGACCTTCACTGTCACCTACCAGTCGTACGAAGAGGGCTCCGGCGTCGAGCTCACCCCGAAGCGGCTCGTCGTCACCCCGCCCGGCGAAACCCGCTCGACCACGCTGACCTGGGACTTCTCCTCGGTGCTGCTCCAGGACGGAGCCACCCACCCCGGCTCGTACGTCGGACCCGTCGGCGGCAACTGACCCGGCCGCGCCGGTCCCGGCGCCCGGTCCGCGCGAGGGCGGACGGCCATGTCGTTTTCTCGCCAGCCCGCGTCCCGCCCGTCCCCGATCCTGGAACCATGCACACCGACACCGAGCGCTGCGTACGGGCCGTCCAGTCGAAGGACGCCCGCTTCGACGGCGTGTTCTTCACCGCCGTCCGCACCACCCGGATCTACTGCCGGCCCAGCTGCCCGGGCGTCCCGCCCAAGCCCGAGAACATGGAGTTCCACCCCAGCGCCGCCTCCTGCCAGCGCGCCGGCTTCCGGGCCTGCAAGCGCTGCCGGCCCGACACCAGCCCCGGCTCGCCCCACTGGAACGTCCGGGCCGACGCCGTCGCCCGCGCCATGCGGCTCATCCAGGACGGCGTCGTCGACCGGGAAGGCGTCCCCGGGCTCGCCCGGCACCTCGGCTGGTCCACCCGCCAGATCGAACGCCAGCTCCTCGCCGAACTGGGCGCCGGCCCCCTCGCCCTGGCCCGCGCCCAGCGCGCCCAGACCGCCCGGGTGCTCATCGAGACCACCCCGATGCCCCTGGGAGAGGTCGCCTTCGCGGCCGGCTTCTCCTCCATCCGCACCTTCAACGACACCGTCCGCCAGGTCTTCGCCCTCACCCCCGGCGAACTCCGCGCCCGCGCCATCCGCCGCTCACCGGCCGGGCCGCCCCCCACCCCCGGGACGATCAGCCTCAGACTGCCGTTCCGCGCCCCGCTGGAGCCCTCCAACCTCTTCGGCCACCTCGCCGCCACCGCCGTCCCCGGCGTCGAGGAATGGCGCGGCGGCGCCTACCGCAGGACGCTGAGCCTCCCGTACGGACACGGCATCGTCGCCCTCGCCCCCCGCCCCGACCACATCGCCTGCCGGCTCTCCCTGACCGACCCGCGCGACCTCGCCCACGCGATCAGCCGCTGCCGCCGGCTCCTCGACCTCGACGCCGACCCCGTCGCCGTCGACGAACGGCTGCGCACCGACCCGCTGCTCGCGCCCCTCGTCGACAAGGCGCCGGGCCGCCGGGTGCCCGGCAGCGTCGACCCCGCCGAGTTCGCCGTCCGGGCCGTCCTCGGCCAGCAGGTCTCCACCGCCGCCGCCCGCACCCACGCCGCCCGGCTCGTCACCGCGCACGGCGTCCCCGTCGACGACCCCGAGGGCGGCCTCACCCACCTGTTCCCGAGCCCCGAGGCGCTCGCCGCCCTCGACCCCGACAGCCTCGCCCTGCCGCGCAGCCGCCGCACCACCCTCCTCACCCTGGTCGGGGCCCTCGCCGACGGCTCGCTCACCCTCGGCCCCGCCGACGACCGCGAGGAGGCCCGCGCCCGGCTGCTCGCCCTGCCCGGCTTCGGCCCCTGGACCACCGAGATCATCGCCATGCGGGCCCTCGGCGACCCCGACGCCTTCCTCCCCGGCGACCTCGGTGTCCGCCGCGCCGCCGAGGGACTCGGCCTGCCCGGCACCCCGGCCGCCCTCACCGCCCGCGCCGCGCACTGGCGCCCCTGGCGCGCCTACGCCGTCCAGTACCTCTGGGCGACCGACGACCACCCGATCAACCACCTGCCCCACGAAGGACACTGAACCGCCATGGCCCCCTCCGTCCGGCACACCGTCGTCGACAGTCCCTACGACGCGCTGACGCTCGTCGCCGTCGACGGCGTCCTCAGCCGCGTCCACATGACCGACCAGCGCCACCGTCCGCCCGAGGAGACCTTCGGCGAACCCGACCCGCGCCCCTTCACCGAGGCGGTCCGCCAGCTCGACGCCTACTTCGCCGGCGAACTGACCGCGTTCGACCTGCCGTTGAACCTCGTCGGCACCCCGTTCCAGCTCCGGGTCTGGGACCAGCTGCTCCGCATCCCCTACGGCGAGACCCGCACCTACGGCGAACTCGCCGAGGAACTCGGCAACCCCGGCTCCTCCCGGGCCGTCGGCCTCGCCAACGGCAAGAACCCCGTCAGCATCATCGTCCCCTGCCACCGCGTGATCGGCGCCGGCGGCAGCCTCACCGGCTACGGCGGCGGCCTCGACCGCAAGCAGCGCCTCCTCGCCTTCGAGTCGGGCGCGGCGGAACCCGACGTCCTGTTCTAGTGCTGTGGCCGGAAGGGTTCACCGCCTCACGACGCCCGGCGCGGCACCCCGCCGCGTTGTCGGACCGCGCAAGCAGTCCGGTACGAGCCGGGGCCCTCCGCCTTGCGACGCGTCCCCTCGGCCCTGGCGGGCCTGGGGAGGCCCCGTGCACCGGACGCCGCGAACCGGCGGACCTTTCCGGCCACAGCACTAGCCGCGGCTACCGGAGCCGGTCGAGCAGCGCGGGCAGCGCCGTGCCGATCGGCTCGCGGACGACTTCGTCGGCGACGGGGTCGTACGGGGTGGGCTCGGCGTTCACGATGATCAGCCGGGCGCCGTGCTCGGCCGCGATCCCCGCGAGGGAAGCGGCCGGCTGGACCTGCAGGCTGCTGCCGACCGCGACGAACACCTGGGCGGCCTTGGCGATCGACATCGCCCGGCCGAGGACCTCCGGATCGAGCCTCTGCCCGAACATCACCGTCGCCGACTTCAGGATCCCGTCGCACACCCGGCACGCCGGGTCGTCCTCACCGGCCCGCACCCGGTCGAGCGCCTCCGCCATCGACGAACGGGCGTGGCACCCCGTGCACACCACCGACCGCGCCGAGCCGTGGAGTTCGAGCACCTTCCGCTCGGGCACCCCGGCGGCCTGGTGCAGTCCGTCCACGTTCTGCGTGATCACCCGCAGCGCGTTGCCGCTGCTCCGCTCGTACGCCGCGAGGGCGCGGTGCGCCACGTTCGGCTCGGCCCTCAGGACCGGACCGTCGAGTCGCATGCGCCACGAGCGGCGGCGGATCTCGGGGTCGGCCATGTACGGCCCGTAGGTGACGAGCCGCTCGGCCTCGGGGTCCCGTCGCCAGACGCCGTTCGGCCCCCGGTAGTCGGGGATGCCCGAGTCCGTCGAGATACCGGCTCCGCTGAGAATCGCCACCATCGTCATACGACCGACCCTAGGCACGGGAATCCGCCCCCGCGAACGGGTTTCCGGGTGTTAGGTTCCCGCCATGGCCAAGGTGAACATCGCGCTCGATGCCGAACTCGTCGTGGAAGTCATGGTCCTGGCCGGAATCGGCAACCCCCAGGACGCCGTCGAAGCCGTCGTGCGCGACTACATCGCCCGCGGCCACCGCACCGAGGCCAGGGCCGTCAGCCGCGACGAGGCCCACCGCACCGGCGAGGTCGTCCCGCCGGAACCCCCGCAGGGCTGAGCGCCGGTGCCGGACGCGTCCGACCGGCGCGCCCGCCTGGTGATCGGCGGGTGCTTCTGGATCCTCGTGGCGGTCCTCGTCCTGATCGTCGGTGTTTTGCCGCTCTTCTCCGCGGCCGTGTCGTCCATGGTCCGCCCCGTGGACCCGAAGCCGACCACCACCGAACCGGCCGCCACCGACCGGACCGCCGCCCCTCCTGTCACGCGGGAGGCGCGGCCAACCGCAGGGTCCGCCGGGCCAGTTCACTGATCCGGACGCCGTCGAAGCCGAACACCGCGCTGCGCACCCGGTCCCGCAGCGGCTCCGACCACTGCGGCGGGATCGCGGCCGCCCCGCACATCACCCCCGCCACCGAACCCGCCGTCGCCCCGTTGGAGTCCGTGTCCAGGCCGCCCCGCACGGTCAGCGCGATCGTGCGGGTGAAGTCCCCTTCCCCGTACAGGAGTCCGGCGGTGAGCACGGCCGCGTTCGGGACGACGTGGATCCAGCCGAGCCCCGCCGTGCGCTCCGCGAGCTCGCCGAGCGCCGCGGACCAGTCGAGGCCCGACTCGTGCAGCGCGATCGTCCCGCGGACCGTACGGGCGAGCCGGCTGCTCGCCGGCACCTGGGCCAGCCCCGCCTCCAGGGCCGACCGGACGTCCGGCGCCGTGAAGGCCGCCGCGATCACGGCCGCCGCCCACATCGCCCCGTACACGCCGTTCCCGGTGTGCGAGAGGACCGCGTCCCGGCGGGCGAGCGAGGCCGCCCGGCGCGGGTCGCCCGGGCACGTCCAGCCGTAGACGTCGGCCCGGATCAGCGCACCGATCCACTCCTGGTGGGGATTGTCGTACGTGGCCGACAGCGGCGGCCGCAGCCCGTTCACGAGGTTCCGGTACGCGGCCCGCTCCGCCGTGAACGTCTGGAGGTACGGCAGCCGCAGCAGCCACTCCTCGCCGAGCTGCTCGGTCGTGAACGCGAACCCGCGGGTCTCCAGGACGTGCAGCCCGAGGACCGACCAGTCGACGTCGTCGTCCCGGCAGCTCCCGTCGACCCCGCCGCGCACGCACACCGGCCACTCGGGCCGCAGCTCGAACCCGGTCGCCCCCGGCGGCGGAGGCGGCAGGTAGTCCGTCAGCGGCAGCGCGTCCGTCAACCGCAGGTACGCGTCGATGTGCTCACGCGTCCAGTGGTCACCCCGCTCCACCGGCTTGCCGAGCATGTTCCCGGCGATCCGGCCCGTCCAGCCGCCCAGGATCCGGTCCGCGAGTCCTTCGTACGCCCCGGGCACCTCAGGCCCCGCCCTCGGGACGCCCCGCGTCCGCCCCGGCCCGGCGCGGCGGGTCCTGACGGCCGCCGCCGGCCCGCTCCGTCATCGCCTCGCCGACCAGCGTCCGCACCGCGTCCCGCAACCCGTGCAGGGCCTGGTGCCGGGCCGGACCCGCCCCCGGGTCCTCGCGCAGCTCCTTCAGGAGGGCGAAGCACAGCACCAGCATCACCACCACGAACGGCAGCGCCACCAGGATCGTCGCCGTCTGCAACGAGCCCAGACCGCCCACCACCAGCAGCACCGCCGCCACCGCCGCCATCAGGACACCCCAGGTCACCACCAGCCACGTCGGGGGATTCAGCGAACCGCGGCTCGTCAGCGAGCCCATCACCAGCGAGGCGGAGTCGGCGCTGGTGATGAAGTACGTCATCACCAGCAGCATCGCGACCACCGAGGTGACCGTGCCGATCGGCAGCGCCTCCAGCATCGCGAACAGCGAGGCCTCCACCCCGTCTCCCACCGCCGTCGCCAGGTCGGCCGCGCCCGTCGACTGCAGCCGGATCGCCGTACCACCCATCACGCAGAACCACACCACCGTCGCCCCCGACGGCACGAGCAGCACCCCCGTCAGGAACTCCCTGATCGTCCGGCCGCGCGAGATCCGGGCGATGAAGGTGCCGACGAACGGCGCCCACGACAGCCACCACGCCCAGTAGAAGATCGTCCACGTCCCCAGCCAGGCACGGTCCGTGAACGCGCCCGTACGGCTCGCCATCGGCAGCAGCTGGTGGAGGTAGCCGCCGACGGACGCCGGGACGGTGTCCAGGATGTACACGGTCGGGCCGAGCAGGAAGACGAAGACCATCAGGCAGGCCGCGAGCACGATGTTCATCGTGGACAGCCACTTCACGCCCTTGTGGAGCCCCGAGAACGCCGACAGGACGAAGGCCGCCGACAGCGCCACGATGACGACCAGCTGGGTCGTCGTCGAGTTCTCCACGTCCATGGTCAGGTTCAGCCCCTCGGCCACCTGCAGCGCGCCGAGCCCCAGACTCGTCGCCGTACCGAACACCGTCGCGAACACCGCGAGCAGATCGATCGCCTTCCCCTGCCACCCGTCCGCCCGCCGCACCCCCATCAGCGGCACGAACGCCGAGCTCAGCCGGTTCCCGCGGCCTTTGCGGAAGCCCGCGTACGCCAGCGCGAGCCCCGCGATGCCGTAGATCGCCCACGGCGTCAGCGTCCAGTGGAAGAACGAGTACTCCAGCGCCGTACGGGCCGCCGCACCCGACTCCGCCGGCACACCGCTCGCCGGCGGCGGGCTCAGGAAGTGCTGCAGCGGCTCCCCGACCCCGTAGAACATCAGACCGATTCCCATGCCGGCGCTGAACATCATCGCGATCCACGCCAGGTTCGTGAACTCCGGCTCCGAGTCGTCCGCACCCAGCCTGATCCGCCCGAACCGGCTCAACGCGATCACCACGCACAGCACCAGGAAGGTGTCCGCGGCGACCACGAAGAGCCAGGCGAAGTTCGACAGGACCCACCTCAGCGCCGTGGAGGACGCGCTGTCGAACGATTCCTCGCCCAGCGCCGCCCAGGCCACCGCCGCCACCACCGCCGCCACCCCGATCCCGATGACCCTGCCATCGGGCGCGTGCCGCTCGCGCGGGGCCCGTTCGATCGGTTCCGTACTCATGCGACCCCACTATGGTGCGGAATATCCCCTCATCAGGGGGTGGCACGCCGTCTGGCGGTACGGATAGGGTCGGCCTCGGCGCGACTGCACGTTCGAAAGCAAGGGATGCAAGGTGACGGACGGAGCAGCAACTCAGGTCGCTCACGTGCTCGTGGCGGCCGACAAGTTCAAGGGCTCGCTCACGGCCGTGCAGGTCGCGGAGCGGGTCACCGCAGGACTCCGACGGGTCCTCCCCGACCTCACGGTGGAGACCCTGCCCGTCGCCGACGGCGGCGACGGCACCGTCGCGGCGGCCGTGGCGGCCGGATTCGAACGCCGAGAGGTGCCCGTCACGGGACCCCTCGGCGAGCCCGTCGTCGCGGCCTACGCGCTGCGCGGCACCACCGCGGTCGTCGAGATGGCGGAGGCCTCCGGCCTCCAGCTCCTCCCTGCCGGGGTCTTCGCCCCGCTCACCGCCACGACCTACGGCTCCGGCGAGCTCCTCCGGGCCGCCCTCGACGCGGGCGCCACCACCATCGTCTTCGGCGTCGGCGGCAGCGCCACCACCGACGGCGGCGCCGGCATGCTCGCCGCGCTCGGCGCCCGCCTCCTCGACGCGGCCGGCGAGCCCGTCGGCCCCGGCGGCGCGGCGCTCGCCGACCTCGCCACCGCCGACCTCGGCGGCCTCGACCCCCGCTTCGCGGACATCGACCTCATCCTCGCCAGCGACGTCGACAACCCGCTCACCGGACCCAAGGGCGCCCCCGCCGTCTACGGCCCCCAGAAGGGCGCCACCCCCGACGACGTCCGCACCCTCGACGCGGCCCTCGCCCACTTCGCCACCGTCCTCGAGAAGGCCATCGGCCCCAAGGCCGCCGAAGCCGCCCTCGCCCCCGGCGCCGGCGGCGCCGGCGGCATCGGCTACGGCGCCCTCATCCTCGGCGCGAGCTTCCGCCCCGGCATCGAGCTCATGCTCGACGTCCTCGGCTTCGCCCCCGCCCTCGAGCGCGCCACCCTCGTCATCACCGGCGAAGGCTCCCTCGACGAACAGACCCTCCACGGCAAGGCCCCCGCCGGCGTCGCCGCCGCCGCGCGTGCCGCCGGCAAGGAAGTCGTCGCCGTCTGCGGCCGCCTCGCCCTCCCCCCGGAGGCCCTCGGCGCCGCCGGCATCCGCCGCGCCTACCCCCTCACCGCCCTCGAGCCCGACACCGCCAAGTGCATCGCCAACGCGGGCCCCCTCCTCGAATCCACCGCCACCGCCATCGCCCACGACTTCCTCTCCTAACCCCCCACCCGAGCCGGGCCGCGCCCCCGCACCCCACTGGACGCCTCCCGTCCCGCCCCCGCCCGAGCCGGGCCGCGCCCCCGCACCCTGCTGGGTGCGTCCCGCCCCCGCCCGAGCCGGGCCGCGCCCCCGCACCCCGCTGGGTGCGTCCCGCCCCCGCCCGAGCCGGGCCGCGCCCCCGCACCCCGCTGGGTGCGTCCCGCCCCCGCCCGGGTCGGCGGGCGCCACCCTCCGTCTCGGGTCGGCGGGCATCACCCTCCGTCTCGGGCCCCACGCCCACCACCCACGGTGCGGGCCCGCGCCCGCCGCGCCAGCCCGCGCCCGGCGGCCCTCGCACCCACGTTGGCCCTGGCGCCCCACTGCCCGTGCGGGCCCGTGCCCGCCGCCCTGGCCCGCCGTGCGGGCTGCGCCCCCCCGCCTCGTGCGGGCTGCGCCCGCCCCGGCGGGACGGATGCCCACGACGGGGGTGGCGGGCGCGGGGCTGGGTGCCGCCCCGGCGCGGGGAAGGCCCGGGACGGGGTGGGCCGGGTGGAGGGGGCCGCCGCACGGCGGGGTTATGGGGGCGGGGCGGTGAGGCGGAAGGCGTCGAGGGCGAGGGTCATCTCCGTGAGGTCCCGCGGGCGGGAGAGGGAGCGGGACGTGAGTTGTTCCAGTCGGCGGAGGCGGTTGAAGACGGTGTTGCGGTGGCAGTAGAGCCGCCCGGCCGCCCGCCCGGCGGAGCCTTCGCAGTCGAGCCACGTGTCGAGGGTTTCGAGGAGGACCGCCCGGTCGGCGGGGTCGAGTTCGAGGAGCGCGCCGAGGACGTCGGAGACGAGGAGGTGGGCCATGTCGGGCTGGGAGACGACGAGGGCGGCCGACATGCGGCGGTCGAGGCGGACGATGGCGCGGCTGCCGGGCGGGCAGGTGCGGAGCGCGAGCTCGGCGAGCCGCCGGGCGCGGCCGAGTTCGGTGAGGCCGAGGACGACGGGGCTGATGCCGCCGGGGCCGGGGCAGCGGCCGTCGAGGAGTTCGGTCAGCGCGTCGAGGCCGGTGTCGCCGGCGAGCGCGACGACGCCGAGTTCGCAGTCGGCCCCCATGCGCCAGAGGAAGCGGACGCCTTCGCCCTGGACCTGCCGGTGGAAGGGTTCGCGTTCCTCGCGGCGGTCGTAGCGGAGGACGACGACCGCGTACCGGCCCTGTTCGGGGAGGTCGAGGCCGGCCGCGGCGCGTGAGACGAGTTCGGGGGAGCGCTGGCCCTGGAGGAGGGCGTCGAGGAGGGCTTTGAGCTGTTCGTCGGTGCGGCGGCGGAGTTCGAGTTCGGCGGACCGGTAGGCCTCGGACGCGGTGTCGGCCTGGGCGTCCACGGCGGACCACACCGTGGTGGCGGACTGCATGAGCGCGGCGAGCTGCCTCGTGTCGGTTCCGGCGCTTTCGATGAGCGCGTCCCACACCAGGTGTCCGGCGTGCCGGTAGGCGTGGACGACGAGTTCCAGGGGCATGCCCTGGGCGGCCCGCCGCCGGCCCATCTCGTCGGCGTGTTCGAGGTCGCGCCGGGGCGAGTCGCGGGGGGCCGCGATCATCTCGATCCCGATCTGCATGGCCTCCTGGGCCTCTTGCCAGTGCTGGTCGTACGGGAGGATCCGCCCGTAGGCGGGTTCGTACGCGTGGAGTTCCCGTAGATGCTCGTCCACCAGTTCCGGTACCCGTTCCAGAAGTGCCGCGCACGCCTGGGCGAGCACCTTCCAGTCGTCACCGGTCCGCCGTCTGCGCCGTCCCATGCCGGGAGGATCCACTGCCCGGGCCCCCGGGCACAGCCCTGACGCGCAGCGTTGTGCGCATGCACAGCCCTTCGCCGTGCCCGCTGGTCACCGGCAGCGTTTCGGCCGCGGGGCGTGGACGGGCGGTCGGGGGCGGTGCTGGGGTGAGCGCCACTGCACGGCCGGTGACCAGGGCGGCCGGGGAAAGGGGAACCATGGGAGGCACCGCACCCGCCCTCCAGGTGACGGACCTGACGGCGGGATACGGGCCCGTGCACGCGCTGCGGCGGGTCTCGCTGACCGTGCCGGCCGGCGCGGTCGTCACGGTCCTGGGAGGCAACGGGGCCGGGAAGTCCACGCTGCTGCGGGCCGTCTCGCGCACCTTGCGCTTCCACGGCGGCGCCGTGGTCTCGGGCACGGTGAGCCGTGACGGCCGGCCGCTCGACGGGCTGCCGCCCGACCGGGTCGTCGCGGCCGGTGTCTCGCAGGTGCCGGAGGGCCGCCAGGTCTTCGCCCGGATGTCGGTCGAGGACAACCTGCGGGCGGGCGCGCTCGGCGGGCGCGGCGGCCGGTCCGCGAAGGCGGCGGCGCTGCGGCGGGTCCACGAGCTCTTCCCCGTCCTGGCCGACCGGGCCCGTCAGCAGGCCGGGCTGCTCTCCGGGGGCGAGCAGCAGATGCTCGCCGTCGGCCGCGCGCTGATGGCGGAGCCGGGGCTGCTGCTCCTCGACGAGCCGTCCCTCGGTCTGGCGCCGCTGATGGCGGCCCGGATCGCCGACGCCGTCCGGGAGATCAACGCGCAGGGCACGGCGGTGCTCCTCGTCGAGCAGAACGCGGCGCTCGCGCTGCGGCTCGCCTCCCTCGCGTACGTCCTGGAGGTCGGCGAGGTCACGCTCTCCGGTCCCGCCGCGGAGCTGGCCGCCTCGGACGAGGTCCGCCGCCGCTACCTGGGCGTCGTCGACGAGGCGGCCGCGGCCGATGCCGCCGTGGCGCGCGCCGCCCACCCGGTCCTGTCCCGCTGGGAGGAAACCCGATGACGAGCACCCCGCCGCCGGGGGAGCGGCCGGAGCCCACCGCCGGGCCCGCCGCCCCCGTACCGCCCGGGCCCGCCCCCGTACCGCCCCCGCCCGATGTCCCCGCCCTCGAAGTCCGCGACGTCACCGTCCGGTTCGCCGGGTTGACCGCTCTCGACGGTGTCGGCTTCACCGTGCGGCCGGGCACCGTGCACGCCCTGATCGGGCCCAACGGGGCGGGGAAGTCCACGTGCTTCAACGTGCTCTCGGGCGTCTACCGGGCGACCGGGGGCTCGGTCCGGTTCGGTCCGCACGAGCTGACCGCCCTGGCTCCGCACCGGATCGCGGACCTGGGGGTCGGCAGGATCTTCCAGAACCTGGCGCTGCCGCCGCGCGCCACCGTGGAGGACAGCCTGATGCTGGGTCGGCACCGGCTGACCCGCACCGGCTTCCTGGCGGCGGGGCTGCGGCTGCCGTCGGCGGCGCGGGAGGAGGCGAGGCACCGGGCGCGGGTCCGGGAGATCGCGGCGTTCGTGGGCCTGGAGGGGCAGCTCGCGCGGCCCGCGGGCTCGCTGCCGTACGGGCAGCAGAAGCTCGCCGAGCTGGCCCGCGCGCTGTGCATGGAGCCGAAGCTGCTGCTGCTGGACGAACCGGTGGCGGGGATGACGGCCGACGAGCGGCGCCGTACCGCCTCGGTCATCGCGGGGGTCCGCGACAGCCTCGGCATCTCGGTGCTGCTCGTGGAGCACGACATGGGCCTGGTGATGCGGCTCGCCGATTCCGTGACCGTCCTCGACTTCGGCCGCCGGATCGCCGACGGGGCACCCGCCGACGTGCAGAACGACCCGGCGGTCGTCCGCGCCTACCTCGGAGAGGAGACCGCCGCGTGAGCACCTTCGCCGAATTCCTGATCAACGGCGTCTCGCTGGGCTCGATCTACGCCCTCATCGCCCTCGGCTTCGTGGTGATCTTCCGCGCCACGGAGGTCGTGAACTTCGCCCACGCCTCGCTCCTGCTCGCCGGCGGCTACGTCACCGCGGTGCTGCACGACACGATCGGCTTCTGGCCCGCGCTGCTCGCCGGGGTGGCGGGCGCGGCGGTGGTCGGCGCGGCCGTCGAGTTCCTGGTGATGCGCCGGCACCGGGGCGCCGACCACAGCGTCCTCGCGATCGTCACGATCGGCGTCGACATCCTCCTCGCCACCGAGCTGACCCGGCGGATCGGCACCGACATCCTCGCCCTCGGCGATCCGTGGGGCGACGCCGTGGTCACGGTGGGCCCGGTGACGATCGCCGAGACCAGGATCGCGGCGCTCCTCGCCGCGGCCCTGCTGATCACGGCGTTCCTGCTCGCCTTCCGGTACACGTCCTGGGGCGTGGCCATGCGGGCCGCGGCGGAGAGCCAGGAGACCGCCGCCCTGATGGGCATCCGGCTCGGCCGGGTCTCGCTGGGCGCCTGGGCGGTGGCGGGCGGTCTCGCCGCCGTCGCCGCCCTGTTCCTGACGGTCTTCCCGACCCCCGGCCTGGAGCGGGCCACGTCGCTCGCCGCCCTGAAGGCCTTCCCCGCCGCCATCCTCGGCGGCCTCGACTCCACCACGGGCGCCCTGGTCGGCGGGCTGCTGGTGGGGATCACGGAGTCCCTCGCCACCGGCTACCAGGGCGACCTGGCGTTCCTCGGCCGGGGGATCGGCGACGTCGCCCCGTACCTGGTGATGGTCGCGGTGCTGCTGATCCGCCCGGCCGGACTGTTCGGCACGAAGGAGCTCGCGCGTGTCTGAGACCCTCACCCGCCCCGCCGTCCGGGTCCGCACCCGGGTGTACGGCTGGTCCGCCGCGGGCCTGCTGCTCGCCGCGCTCCCGTTCTACCTGGACCGCTTCTGGCTCCAGGCCGGGCTGTTCGCGATGGCCGCCGCGCTGGGCGCCGTCGGCATCAACCTGCTGACCGGCGCGACCGGCCAGCTGTCGATGGGGCACGCCTTCTTCCTCGCCGTCGGCGCCTACGGCTACTGCGCCTTCGCCGGCGACGGCGCGGACGGCCTGGCCGGCCTCGGCCTGCCCGGCTGGCTCGCCGCCGTCCTCGCGGTCGCCCTCGCGGGCCTGGCGGGCGGGGTGTTCAGCCCCATCGCGGGGCGGCTGCGGGGCGCGTACCTGGGCATCGCCACCCTCGCGCTGATCTTCATCGGCCAGCACGTGCTGTTCAACGCCCACGACGTCACCGGCGGCTACAACGGCCGTGCCGTGCCCCCGCTCTCCCTCTTCGGCCTCACCTTCGACGACACCGAACTCCTCGTCGCCCAGGTGCCGTTCGGTGCCGTCGAGAAGCTCTGGTACCTGGGGCTCGTGCTGCTCGCCGGCGGTGTCCTCTTCGCCCGCGGGGTCCTCGGCGGCCGTCCGGGGCGGGCGATGAACGCCATCAGGGACCACCGGATCGCCGCCGGCGTCATGGGCATCCCGGTGGCCCGCTACCGCGCCGCCGTCTTCGTCCTGTCGTCCATGTACGCGGGCCTGGCGGGCGTCCTGCTCGCCCTGGTCTTCCAGCGCACCGTGCCCGAGTACTTCGGCATGGCGCTGTCCCTCGAATACCTGGCCATGATCGTCATCGGCGGTCTCGGCTCGGTCGCGGGCGCGGTGGCCGGAGGGGTCTTCGTCTCCCTCCTGCCGCAGCTCCTCACCCGCTACAGCGACGCCCTGCCCCTGGTCTCCGCCCCCGGGACGGGCGGGATCGCACCGGGGGAGGCGGCGCGCTACCTGTACGGCGCCGCCGTCGTCGCGGTGGTGCTGTTCCTGCCCGGCGGCCTGGTCCGCCTCGCCGCCCGGGCACGCAAGACCCCCACGTCAGACCGACCCTCAGGAGAGGCACGATGAACCACGGACGACAGGCCGTGCGGGGCCTGGCCGCGGCGCTCGCCGCACTGGTCGCGCTCACCGCCGCCGGATGCAGTTCCAAGGCGAGGACCGGTGACGGCAAGGAGACCGGCGCGGGCGGGGTGAAGACCGGCGAGGGCGTCACGGACAAGACGATCACCCTCGGCGCGCTCACCGACATGACCGGGGTGTACGCGACCCTCGGCAAGAGCGTCACCCAGGCCCAGCAGCTGTACGTGAAGCAGGTCAACGCCGCCGGCGGGATCTGCGGCCGGCAGCTGGAGCTGACGGTCCGGGACCACGGCTACGACCCGCAGAAGGCGCTCGCCGCCTACACCGAGCTGGAGCCGAAGGTCGTCGGCTACCCCCAGTTCATCGGCTCCCCGTTCGTCGCCGCCGTGAAGTCCCGCGTCGACGGCCAGGACAAGGGCCTCGTCCTGCCGCAGGCCTGGTCGGCCTCGCTGCTCGGCTCCCCGTACATCCGCGTCCTGGGCGCCACGTACGACGTCGAGACGATCAACGCCGTGGACTTCCTGGTCAAGGACAAGGGCCTGAAGGCGGGCGACAAGCTCGGCCACGTCTACTTCGAGGGCGACTACGGCGAGAACGCGCTCACCGGCTCGAAGTACGCGGCCGGCAAGGCGGGCCTGACCGTCGTCGAGCAGAAGATCAAGCCCACCGACAACGACATGTCGGCGCAGGTCGCGGCGCTCAAGCAGGCCGGGGTCAAGGCCGTCGTCATCAGCGCGGGACCCCGCCAGGCCGCCTCCCTCGTCGGCGTCGCCGCCGCCACCGGCCTCAGGGTGCCGGTCGTCGGCAACAACTCGGCCTTCGCCCCGCAGCTGCTCGGCACCCAGGCCGGGCCCGCCCTGGAGAAGATGTACTGGTTCGCCTCCCCGAGCCTGCCCATCGGCGCGGACACCCCCACCGCGAAGAAGCTGGTCGCCGACTACCGGGCGGCCTACCCGAACGACGGCCTCGACAACGGCATCGTCGCCGGCTGGACCGCCGCGAGCGTCTTCGGCGAGGCGCTGAAGAAGGCCTGCGCCGACAAGGACCTCACCCGCGAGGGCGTCGACAAGGCCCTCCTCACGATGAAGGCCCACGACGCCGGCTTCGGCATGACCCACGACCTCGGCGACCCCGAGGCGCCGTCGTCCCGCGAGTCCGTCATCCTCCAGCCCGACAAGTCCGTCCCCGGCGGCATGCGCACGGTCCGGCAGCCGTTCGTCTCGGACGCGGCCGCGTCCTACACGCCCTGACCCCCGCACCCGGTCCGCCGCCCGGGCGGACCGGGACCCGCCCGACCCGCCCGACCCGGGCGCCGGGGCCCGGGCGGTCTTCACCTGCCCGAAACATCTCGGTGTGAAGCTCGGGCCCATGAAGCCACGCATCGAGGAGAACCGTTCCCACCCGCGGCTCGCCGGCCTGCTCGGCGCCTACCACCTGGTCAACCAGGAGGAGAAGGGGACGGCGGTGGGCACGGTCGCCGAGCTCCCGGCCGTGTACCGCGTCGAGGCCGAGGACCCGGCCGCCGCCTTCGCCGCCGACACGGTCCTGCTCGCCACCCCGGCCGGCGCCGACGCGCCGGCCGGCTGCGTCGTCCTCAAGGCTCCCCGCGACGGGCGCGCCCCCGAGATCAAGCGGCTCTGGGTGGCGCCCGGTGCGAGGCGGAAGGGCCTCGCGAGGTCGCTGATGGCCGAGGCCCTGCGCCGGGCCGCCGCGTCCGGGGCGCCCGCCGTGCGCCTCACGGTCTGGTCCTGGCGCGACGAGCCGCTCGCCCTCTACCGGAGCCTCGGCTTCGCCACCGTCGCCCCCTGGGACGACCGGCCCGACCTGCTCTGCCTGGAGAAGCCGCTCGACGCCGTCGAGCGGCTGTCCCCCGAGGCCGTACGCGCCCACGCCGCCGACGGCCTCGCCGCGCTCCTCGTCGACGCCGTGGACGGCGGCGCCTCCGTCGGCTTCCTGGCGCCTCTGGAAGCGGCCGAGGCGGCCGCCTGGTGGTCCCGCGTCGCCGAGGAGGCCGCCGAGGGCGTGCGGGACGTCTGGGCGGCCCCCGGCCCCGACGGCCGCCCGGTCGGCGTCGTCACCCTCGTCCGCGCGGGCACCGCCAACGGCGCCCACCGCGGCGAGATCGCCCGGCTCCTCGTCCACCGCTCCGCCCGGGGCCGGGGCCTCGGACGGCGCCTGCTCGCCGCGGCCGAGGCGCACGCCGCCGCCACCGGCCTCACCCTGCTCGTCCTGGACACCCGGACCGACAGCCCCGCCGAGCGCCTCTACCGCGCCGCGGGCTGGACGGCCGCCGGGACCGTCCCGGACTTCGCCGCCGACCCGTCCGGAACCCTCCGCCCCACCACGCTCTACTACAAGCGCCTCGGGCAGGACGACACCCCGTAGGGGCACAGGGCACGCGAAAGGGCCCCGGGAGGCCGATGCCTCCCGGGGCCCTTCTCGTACCGCTTCGTCCGCTAGGGCAGCTGCGCCGCCCGTGCCTCCCGGCTCTCGCGCCGGTTGTCGCGGAAGGTGTTCACTCGGCGGGCCGTCGCGAAGAGGGGGATCACGGCGCCCAGCACGACCTGGAGGGCGCAGCCGGTCTGGAGCAGGAACGCCCCGCCCGGAGCGTCGAACGCCCAGGCCGCCAGCATGGCCATCGCACCGACGATCCAGCTGAGCATCGCCACCGCGAGGACGCCCCGCGGCTTCGGGTACTCGACCCGGCTCACCATCAGCCAGGCCACCCCGATGATCGCGAGGAGCGTCGGGATGAACGGCAGCTCCAGGAGCACGATCGAGACGACCGTCAGCGCGCCGAAGGGGCTCGGCATGCCCTGGAACATGCCGTCCTTCATCGTCACGCACGAGAACCTCGCCAGCCGCAGCACCACCGCGAGCAGCACCACGATCGCGGCCACGGCCGAGACCTTCTGCTGAGCGTCGTCCGCGACCATGCCGTACACGAGTACGAAGTAGGCCGGGGCGAGACCGAAGCTGATCAGGTCCGACAGGTTGTCGAGCTCGGCACCCATCGGCGAGCTGCGGAGCTTGCGCGCCACGATGCCGTCGAAGAGGTCGAAGATCGCCGCGCACAGCATCAGTATCACCGCGGTGGCGGCGCTGTTGCGGGCCATTCCCGTCTCGGAGCTGCCGGTGAGGTGCGGGATCAGGATGCCGGTCGTCGTGAAGTAGACCGCCATGAAGCCACACGTGGCGTTACCGAGCGTGAGGGCGTCCGCTATGGACAGCCTCAGCGACAGCGGCATCTCCTCGGCCTCTTCGGCCGCCTCCGCCTCGGCGTCGGCGACCCATTCGGCGGCCCGTGTGTCGGGATCAATCACGGTCAATGCGAGTCACCCCCGCGGTCGTGGCCTGCCCGACCTCGACGGCGACCTCGACACCCTCCGGGAGGTAGATGTCGACCCGCGAGCCGAAGCGGATCAGACCGATCCGGTCACCCTGCTCCACCTTCGTCCCCTGCGGGATGTACGGCACGATGCGCCGAGCGACGGCGCCCGCGATCTGCACCATCTCGATGTCGCCGAGTTCGGTGTCGAAGTGCCAGACAACGCGCTCGTTGTTCTCGCTCTCCTTGTTGAACGCCGGGACGAACCCGCCGGGGACGTGCTCCACGGACGTGACCGTGCCGGCCAGCGGTGCGCGGTTGACGTGCACGTTCAGCGGGCTCATGAAGATGGCGACCCGGGTGCGTCCGTCCTTCCACGGCATGATGCTCTGCACCACACCGTCGGCGGGGGAGATGACCCGGCCCTGAGCGATCTCGCGCTCGGGGTCGCGGAAGAACCACAGCATGCCGGCCGCGAGTGCGGTGGTCGGCACGGCGATGGCCGCGGCACGCTTCGACTTGCGCGCGCGCACGAGGCTGAGCGCCGCGGTGGCGACGGTCGGGAGGAGCCACGGCGATGCTCCGCGCGCGAGGCGTACGCCGGCAAGGCTGTCGCGGTGTGCAGAGGTTTGGCTGTGGGGCATGGATGACCTTCGTAGCGGATGATGCCGCGCTGGCAACGGGGGGACGGCGGCTTTCCGGCGATGCTATCGGTTGCGGGGCGCAACTGGGCAAGCCAGGAACCGAGTCGACGGCCGGAAGACGAACACAGGGTGTGATCTTCTTCGCGGCCGAACCGACTCAAAAGCCACAATCAACCCTGGAATCGGTACTCCTCGAGCAGCCGACGACCAATGATCATTTTCTGGATCTCGGCGGTACCTTCACCGATGAGCAGCATCGGCGCCTCCCGGTAGAGGCGCTCGATCTCGTACTCCTTCGAGAACCCGTAGCCACCGTGAATACGGAAGGCATCCTCGACGACCTCCTTGCAGTATTCGGAGGCGAGGTACTTCGCCATCCCTGCTTCGAGGTCGTTTCGTTCCCCGGAGTCCTTTTTGCGTGCTGCATTCACCATCATGGCATGAGCGGCCTCGACCTTGGTAGCCATCTCGGCCAGCTTGAACTGAATCGCCTGGTGCTGAGCGATCGCCTTGCCGAAAGTGTGACGTTGCTGGGCATACGAGACACCGAGTTCGAAAGCACGCTGAGCGACGCCGCAACCACGGGCCGCCACGTTCACGCGGCCGACCTCGACGCCGTCCATCATTTGGTAAAACCCTCGGCCGGTGACGCCACCGAGGACCCGATTGGCCGGAATGCGCAGTCCGTCCATGATGAGTTCGGTCGTGTCGACGCCCTTGTAACCCATCTTGTCGATCTTCCCGGGGATGGTGAGGCCGGGGCGGACCTCTCCGAAGCCGGGCTCCTTCTCGACGAGGAAGGTCGTCATCGACTTGTGGGGGGCGGTGCCCTCGGGGTGTCCTTCGTCACTTCGGACGAGAACGGCCACCAGCGTTGACGTTCCGCCGTTGGTCAGCCACATCTTCTGGCCGTTGAGGACGTACTCGTCGCCGTCCTTGACCGCCTTGGACGTGATGGCCGACACGTCCGAGCCGAGGCCCGGCTCGGACATCGAGAACGCGCCGCGGGTCTCGCCGGCCGCCATCCGCGGAAGGAAGTGGTCCTTCTGCTCCTGGGTGCCGTGCTGCTTCAGCATGTACGCCACGATGAAGTGCGTGTTGATGATGCCGGAGACCGACATCCAGCCGCGGGCGATCTCCTCCACGCACAGCGCGTAGGTGAGCAGTGACTCGCCCAGGCCCCCGTACTCCTCGGGGATCATCAGGCCGAAGACGCCGAGCTCCTTGAGCCCGTCGACGATCTCCTGGGGGTACTCGTCGCGGTGCTCGAGCTCCGTCGCGACCGGGATGATCTCCTTGTCGACGAAGTCCCGGACGGTGGCGAGGATCTCCTGCTGGACATCGGTCAGACCGTGGGTCTGGGCGAGACGCGCCATGACTACTTCCCCTGTTCCTTGAGCTCGGGGCGGCCGGGCTGCTCGCCGCCGCGCTCCTTGATGTACGTCTCGGTGGGGACCATCACCTTGCGGCGGAAGACGCAGACGAGGGTTCCGTCCTGCTTGTAGCCCTTGGTCTCGACGTAGACGATGCCGCGGTCGTTCTTCGACTTCGACGGGGTCTTGTCGAGGACGGTGGTCTCGCCGTAGATCGTGTCGCCGTGGAAGGTCGGCGCCACGTGCCGCAGCGACTCGATCTCCAGGTTGGCGATGGCCTTGCCGGAGACGTCCGGCACGGACATGCCGAGCAGCAGCGAGTAGATGTAGTTGCCGACGACGACGTTCTTGCCGAAGTCCGTCGTGTTCTCGGCGTAGTTCACATCCATGTGCAGCGGATGGTGGTTCATCGTCAGCAGGCAGAAGAGGTGGTCGTCGTACTCGGTGACCGTCTTCCCGGGCCAGTGCTTGTAGACGGCACCGACTTCGAACTCTTCGTAGGTACGACCGAACTGCATGGTGCTCAGGCCTCCGGGATGTCGAACTTGGTGGTGCGCTGCATGCCGGCGGCGCGGCCCTTGCCGGAGATGACCAGGGCCATCTTGCGGGAGGCCTCGTCGATCATCTCGTCGCCGAGCATCGCGGAGCCCTTCTTCCCGCCGGCCTCGGACGTGTAGTAGTCGTACGCGTCGAGGATCAGCTCGGCGTGGTCGTAGTCCTCCTGCGAGGGCGAGAAGATCTCGTTCGCGGCGGCGACCTGGTCCGGGTGGAGCACCCACTTGCCGTCGAAGCCCAGGGCGGCGGCGCGCTGCGCCACGGCCTTGTAGCCCTCCTGGTTGCGGATCTGCAGGTAGGGGCCGTCGATCGCCTGGAGGTTGTTGGCGCGGGCCGCCATCAGGATGCTCATCAGGATGTGGTGGTACGCGTCCGCCGGGTAGCCGGGCGGCTGCTCGCCCACGACCAGCGACTTCATGTTGATGGAGGCCATGAAGTCGGCCGGGCCGAAGATGATCGTCTCGACGCGCTGGGAGGCCTGCGCGATCGCGTTGACGTTGGTGAGGCCCTGGGCGTTCTCGATCTGCGCCTCGATGCCGATCTTGCCGACCTCGAAGCCCATCGTCTTCTCGATCTGGGTCAGCAGCAGGTCGAGCGCCACGATCTGCTGGGCGTCCTGGACCTTCGGCAGCATGATGCAGTCGAGGTTCTGGCCGGCGCCCTCGACGACGGTGACGACGTCACGGTACGTCCAGTGGGTCGTCCAGTCGTTGACGCGGACCACGCGGGTCTTGCCGGTCCAGTCGCCCTCGTTGAGGAACTTCACGATCGTGTGCCGGGCGTCCGGCTTGGCCAGCGGGGCGCAGGCGTCCTCCAGGTCGAGGAAGACCTGGTCCGCGGCGAGGCCCTGGGCCTTCTCCAGGAACCGCGGGTTGGAGCCGGGAACCGCCAGGCAGGAGCGGCGGGGGCGGAGCCGGTTCACGGGGCTGGTCATGCGGGGACCTCCAGGGGGCTGAGCTTGTTAGCTGTCCGGATCTCGTCGACGATACGGCCGATGATCTCCGTGATACCGAAGTCCTTCGGTGTGAAGACGGCGGCCACGCCCGCGCGCTTCAGTTCTGTGGCGTCGGCGTTCGGGATGATCCCGCCGACGATGACGGGGATGTCGGTGGCGCCGGCCTCGCGGAGCCGGTCCAGGACGTCGGGGACGAGCTCGGCGTGGGAGCCGGAGAGGATCGACAGGCCCACGCAGTGCACGTCCTCGGCGAGCGCCGCGTCGACGATCTGCTCGGGGGTCAGCCGGATGCCCTGGTAGACCACCTCGAAACCGGCGTCACGCGCGCGGACGGCGATCTGCTCGGCGCCGTTGGAGTGCCCGTCGAGGCCGGGCTTCCCGACGAGCAGCCGCAGCCGCCCGGAGTTCAGCTCCTCGGCGGTCCGCGCCACCTTCTCCCGTACGACCGCCAGCGGCGTGCCGGCCTCGGCCGTCACGGCGACCGGGGCGGAGGAGACGCCGGTGGGCGCCCGGAACTCGCCGAACACCTCGCGCAGGGCCCCGGTCCACTCTCCCGTGGTGACGCCGGCGCGGGCGCACTCCAGGGTGGCCTCCATGAGGTTCCCGGTGCCCTTGGCGGCCTCCTTGAGGCGTTCGAGGGCCTTGCAGGGGCGCGGGTGGTTGAACGGCGGCTGGTAGCGGTTGTCCCGCCACGACTTCAGCGAGCCGACCACCCGGGCCTCGACGGCCGGGTCGACCGTCATGATCGCGGTGTCCAGGTCGGCGGTGAGGGGGTTCTCCTCCGTCGACTGGAAGATGTTGACGCCGACGATCTTCTCGTCGCCGGCCTCGATCCGGGCGCGCCGCTCGGCGTGCGAGGAGACCAGCTGCGACTTGAGGTAGCCGGACTCGACGGCCGCCATCGCGCCGCCCATCTCCTGGATCCGCTCGATCTCGGCCAGGCACTCCTCGACGAGCGAGTCGACCTTGGCCTCGATGACGTGGGAGCCGGCGAAGATGTCCTCGTACTCCAGCAGGTCGGACTCGTGGGCGAGCACCTGCTGGATGCGGAGCGACCACTGCTGGTCCCAGGGCCGGGGGAGGCCGAGGGCCTCGTTCCAGGCGGGGAGCTGGACGGCGCGGGCGCGGGCGTCCTTGGAGAGGGTGACGGCCAGCATCTCCAGGACGATCCGCTGGACGTTGTTCTCCGGCTGGGCCTCGGTCAGGCCGAGCGAGTTGACCTGGACCCCGTAGCGGAACCGGCGCTGCTTCGCGTCCTCGATGCCGTACCGCTCACGGGTGATCCTGTCCCAGATGCGGCCGAAGGCGCGCATCTTGCACATCTCCTCGATGAAGCGGACGCCCGCGTTCACGAAGAAGGAGATGCGGGCGACGACATCGCCGAACCGGTCCTGGGGGATCTGCCCGGAGTCGCGCACGGAGTCGAGCACCGCGATGGCGGTCGACATCGCGTACGCGATCTCCTGGACCGGCGTGGCCCCGGCCTCCTGCAGGTGGTAGCTGCAGATGTTGATCGGGTTCCACTTGGGGATGTTGTTGACCGTGTAGCAGATCATGTCCGTCGTCAGGCGGAGCGACGGGCCGGGCGGGAAGACGTGCGTCCCGCGCGACAGGTACTCCTTGACGATGTCGTTCTGGGTGGTGCCCTGGAGCTTGGTGATGTCCGCACCCTGCTCCTCGGCGGCCACCTGGTAGAGCGCCAGCAGCCACATCGCCGTGGCGTTGATGGTCATCGAGGTGTTCATCTGCTCCAGGGGGATGTCCTGGAACAGCCTGCGCATGTCACCGAGGTGCGAGACGGGGACCCCGACCCGGCCGACCTCGCCGCGGGCGAGGATGTGGTCGGGGTCGTATCCGGTCTGCGTCGGCAGGTCGAAGGCGACCGACAGGCCGGTCTGACCCTTCGCGAGGTTGCGCCGGTACAGCTCGTTGGACGCCTCGGCGGTGGAGTGACCGGCGTAGGTCCGCATGAGCCACGGCCGGTCCTTCTGGCGCTCAGTCATCTATGGTCCCGGGCTCAGATGTTGCGGAAACGGTTGATGGCGTCGATGTGCTGGGCGCGCATCTCGGGGTTGCGCACGCCCAGGCCCTCCTGCGGGGCGAGGGCGAGCACGCCGACCTTGCCCTGGTGGAGGTTGCGGTGGACGTCGTAGGCGGCCTGGCCGGTGTCCTCCAGGGAGTAGACCTTGGAGAGCGTCGGGTGGATCTTGCCCTTCGCGATCAGGCGGTTGGCCTCCCAGGCCTCGCGGTAGTTGGCGAAGTGCGAGCCGACGATCCGCTTGAGGGACATCCACAGGTAGCGGTTGTCGTACTGGTGCATGTAGCCCGAGGTCGAGGCGCAGGTGGTGATGGTGCCGCCCTTGCGGGTGACGTACACCGAGGCGCCGAAGGTCTCGCGGCCCGGGTGCTCGAAGACGATGTCGATGTCCTCGCCGCCGGTGAGCTCGCGGATCTTGGAGCCGAAGCGCTTCCACTCGCGCGGGTCCTGCTCGTTCTCGTTCTTCCAGAACTTGTAGCCCTCGGCGTTGCGGTCGATGACCGCGTCCGCGCCCATGGACCGGCAGATGTCGGCCTTCTCGGGGGAGGAGACGACGCAGATCGGGTTGGCGCCGCCGGCGAGGGCGAACTGGGTGGCGTACGAGCCGAGGCCGCCGCTCGCGCCCCAGATGAGGACGTTGTCGCCCTGCTTCATGCCGGCGCCGTTGCGGGAGACCAGCTGGCGGTAGGCGGTGGAGTTGACGAGGCCGGGGGCCGCCGCCTCCTCCCAGCTCAGGTGGTCGGGCTTCGGCATCAGCTGGTTCGACTTGACGAGGGCGATCTCGGCCAGGCCGCCGAAGTTGGTCTCGAAGCCCCAGATGCGCTGCTCGGGGTCGAGCATCGTGTCGTTGTGGCCGTCGGAGGACTCCAGCTCGACCGAGAGGCAGTGCGCGACGACCTCGTCGCCCGGGTTCCAGGCGTTGACGCCCGGGCCGGTGCGCAGGACGACGCCCGCGAGGTCGGAGCCGATGACGTGGTATGGCAGGTCGTGGCGCTTGGTGAGCTCGGAGAGGCGGCCGTAGCGCTCCAGGAAGCCGAAGGTCGACACCGGCTCGAAGATCGAGGTCCAGACCGAGTTGTAGTTCACCGAGCTCGCCATGACGGCCACGAGCGCCTCGCCCGGGCCGAGCTCCGGGAGCGCGACGTCGTCGAGGTGGAGCGACTTGCGCGGGTCCTTGTCGCGGCTGGCGACGCCGGCGAACATCTCCGCCTCGTCCTTGTGGACGGTCACGGCCCGGTACGACTCGGGGAGCGGGATGTTCGCGAAGTCGGCGGACGTGGCGTCCTGCGACTGGATCGCGGCCAGGATTTCCTTCACGGGTTGCCTCCGGCGGTGAGCGTCCTGAGGGAGGGACGCCTGGGGGTTACGGCGGGAAGTGCTGCTGCTGTGGAGGTGTGCCGTCGGTTCGGCTGGGTGGTGCGATGGCTGCGCTGTGTGGTGGAGCGCGGGGTGCCTGTGACGCAGGCGTCCGGGCGCACGAGCCGTCGGCTGGTGGGGACAGCCGGCGCACGAGGTGTGATCTCTGCGCGCCGGCCGCCCGGACAACATCAACGTATGGCACGCCGTGTCACCTGGCAAGGCACTGCGTGCCAACAATTTCACTCAGATGCCATACACCCGTCACGAATGAGCGATGATCGATCGAAACGGCCCGTGAGCTGGGCGAACGCACGAGGGCCGCCCCCGGAAACCGGGGGCGGCCCTCGTCGTGGAACGGTGCTCAGGCTTCCTTGAGCGCCTGCTGGATCGTGCGCATGACCTCGTCGAGCGGTGCGTCCGTGCGGGCCACGGCGACGACCACGTCGCCGGCCGTGGAGACCCTGGCGGCGGGGGCGGAGACCCGGGCGGCGGGCGCCGGCTCGGCCTGCGGGGAAGGGGCCGGACGGCCCGCGCCTATGCCCGAGCCGAAGGTCTCCCGGACGATGGCGAAGGCGTGGTCCAGCTGCGCCTCCACGTCGCCCTGGCCGCCCGCCCGCAGCCAGCGCCGCAGCACGTGGTTGTGGGCCGTGACGACCGCCGACGCGGCGACCTCGGCGAGCAGCGGGTCGTCGTTGCCGTCGTGGTGGTCGCGCTCGTCGAAGTGCCCGAGCAGATAGCGGGTGAACAGCCGCTCGTAGCGGGCCACCGAGGCGATCTCGCGCTCCCGCAGCGTCGGCACCTCACGGGTGAGCCGGTAGCGCTCCACCGAGACCGCGGGCGACCCCGCGTACATCTTCATGACTTCCTTGATCCCCCGGCACACCGTGTCGAGCGGGTGCTCGTGCGGCGGTGCGGCGTTCAGCACCGCCTCGGCCCGCACCAGCGTGTCGTCGTGATCGGGGAAGATCGCCTCTTCCTTGGAGCGGAAGTGGCGGAAGAAGGTCCGTCGCGCGACCCCGGCCGTGGCCGCGATCTCGTCGACCGTGGTGGCCTCGTACCCCTTGGTGGCGAAGAGCTCCATCGCCGCCGCGGCGAGCTCCCGGCGCATCTTGAGCCGCTGGGCGGCGGCACGAGTGCCCGCCGCGCTCTCGGGAGCGTCGGACGTGGACGTGGCACGGGGTGTCTTCGCGGCCTTGGGCATGGTCCGAACGTACTGCATCGGCGGGGGAGTGTGCCCAGGTGGGGGCGGGGAGCCCCCCGGGACACCGACGGTGCCCGGGGAGCTCAGCAGACCGCCCCAGCCGGCCGTGCGGGGCTCAGCGTCGGGCATATTCGCGGAAGCCGCGACCCGTCTTGCGGCCGAGGCAGCCGGCCGCCACGAGGTGCTCCAGGAGCGGGGCGGGGGCCAGGCCCGGGTCGCGGAACTCGCGGTGCAGCACCTGCTCGATCGCCAGCGAGACGTCCAGGCCGACCACGTCGAGCAGCTCGAACGGGCCCATCGGGTAGCCGCCGCCCAGCTTCATCGCCGCGTCGATGTCGTCCAGGGTCGCGTAGTGCTCCTGGACCATCTTGATCGCGTTGTTCAGGTACGGGAAGAGCAGCGCGTTCACGATGAAGCCGGCCCGGTCGCCGCAGTCCACCGGGTGCTTGCGGATCTTCGCGGTGACCTCGCGCACGGTGGCGTGGACGTCGTCCGCGGTCAGGACCGTACGGACGATCTCGACCAGCTTCATCGCCGGCGCCGGGTTGAAGAAGTGCATCCCGATGACGTCCTGCGGGCGCGTGGTGGCGCGGGCGCAGGCCACGACCGGCAGCGAGGACGTCGTGGTGGCGAGCACCGCGCCGGGCTTGCAGATCTTGTCGAGCCGCGCGAACAGCTCCTGCTTGATCTCCAGGTCCTCGGCGACCGCCTCGACGGCCAGGTCGACCTCGGCGAAGGCGTCGAGCGTGCCCGCCGCGGTGATCAGCCCCAGCGTGGTGTCACGGGCCTCGCCCGTCATCCGGCCCTTGTCGACCGAACGGGCCAGCGACTTGGCGATCCGGGCCTTGGCGGTGTCCGCCTTCTCCTGGGAGCGGGCGGCCAGGACGACCTGGTAGCCGGCCTTGGCGAAGACCTCGGCGATGCCGGACGCCATCGTGCCCGAGCCGGCGACGCCGACCGAGCGGACCTCGCGGCCCGCACCGGCCTCGGCGGAGGCCGACGGGGTCAGCGCGTCGGCCACCACCTCGGCGGAGCCGGGCGCCTCGTACGTGTAGAAGCCGCGGCCCGCCTTGCGGCCGGTCAGACCCGCCTCGCTGAGCTGCTTGAGGATCGGGGCGGGGGCGTGCAGGCGGTCGTGCGAGGAGGCGTACATGGCCTCCAGGACCGTCCGGGCCGTGTCGACGCCGATCAGGTCGAGCAGGGCCAGCGGGCCCATCGGCAGACCGCAGCCCAGCCTCATCGCCGCGTCGATGTCCTCGCGGGAGGCGTACTTCGCCTCGTACATGGCGGCGGCCTGGTTCAGGTAGCCGAAGAGCAGGCCGTCCGCGATGAAGCCGGCCCGGTCGCCGACCGCGACGGGCTCCTTGCCGAGGTCCTGGGCGAGCCGGGTGACGGCGTCGACGGCCCGCGGGTCGGTCAGGACGGAGGAGACCACCTCGACCAGCTTCATGGCCTGGACCGGCGCGAAGAAGTGCAGGCCGAGGACCCGCTCGGGGTGGGCCGAGTCGGCGGCGAGCCGGGTGACGGAGAGCGCGTTGGTGCCGGTGGCCAGGATCGCGTCCGGGCGGACGATCGCGTCGAGGGCCCGGAAGACCTCCTGCTTCGCCTCGTACGACTCGGGCACGACCTCGATCACGAGGTCGGCCTCGGCGGCCGCCTGGAGGTCGGAGAAGGTACGGAAGCGGGCCAGGACGTCCTGCCGCTCCTCCTCGGTGATCCGCTCGCGGGCGACCGCGCGGGCGGTGGAGGCCTCCAGGGCGGCGACGGCCCGCGCGGCGGCGGTGTCGCTGATGTCGATGCCGATGACCTCGCGGCCGGCCCGGGCGAGGACGTCTGCGATACCCGCGCCCATGGTGCCGAGACCGACGACGGCGATGGTGGAGAGAGGGGTGTCCATCAGGGGACTCCAGGGAGGAAGAGTGACGACTGAGGGCAGTGCGCGCGAAAGGGCGCGGGAGAACGGCGAAGGCGATGCCGCGGAAAGGGGGCGGTGCCGGGAAATGAGGGCGATGCCCTCGGAAAAGGGGCCGACGGACTCTGTCCCGGAGTCACATCGAAACTGCCGAACCGACGTACGACACAACGGCTGCGTCACCAGGCCGTCGTGGGAAGTGCGGGTGGTGGCCCGCTCACCTGAGACTAACCGGCCGGTAACGAGCGCGCCAGTCCCGGGAAGTTGAGGAAAATGTGATCTGGATCGCGGATAGGCTCGGATTCATGGAATACGCCGAGGATCCGGAATTCTGCTCGATGATCGATCGATTGCGCGACGAGATCGAGAATGACACCGGAGAAGTCCCCGAGGCATTCCGCCACCTCGCCGAGGCCGGCGACCCCGAGGAGCTGCACCACGTCCTCACGGCACCCGGACAACCGCTCTGGGCCCGCGAGATCGCCGCCTACGCGCTCGGCGTCGCCGGCGACCCCCGCGCCTTCGAGGCCCTCGTCCTCCTCCTCAACCACCGCGACCCCGAGCGCTGCGTCACCGCCGCCCACGCCCTGACCCGGCTCGGCGACCCGCGCACCGCACGCGCCGCCGCCGCCCTCGCCACCAACGAACTCCGCGCCGCCTACGCCCTCCTGCCGGTCCGGCTGCTCGCCGCGCTCCGCGCCCCCGAGTCCGTACCGGCCCTGATCACCGTCCTCGAACGGCGACTTCCCGCCGACGACCCCCACTGGAGGGTCGGACTCGCCTGCGTCGAGGGCCTCGGCTCCCTCGGCGACCCCGCGGCCCGCCCCGCCCTGGAGGCGGCCCTCCCGCACCCTCGACTCGGCGCCGCCGCCGAACACTCACTCCACCTGCTCGGCCCCGCCGACTGACGGGCGGACGGCCGGGTGCCGGAGGGCGCCCTCGGGGACGAGTGCGAAGGCCTCGATCTCCAGGAGCAGCTCCGGCCGGACCAGGGCCGAGACCTGCACCGCCGAGCTCGCCGGCAGCGGCGCCCCTGCGAAGTGGGCGTCCCTGGCGTCCCGTACCGCCGGGAGGTGGGCGACGTCCGTGACGAAGTAGGTCAGCTTCACCACGTCGGCGAAGCCCGCGCCGGCGGCGGCGAGGCACCGCTCCAGGTTCGCGAAGACCTGGTGGGCCTGGGCCGCCGCGTCGCCCTCCCCGACGACCGCCCCCGAGGCGTCGAGCGCGCACTGCCCGGATATCGCGACGAACCGGCCCGTGCCCCAGACGACGTGGCTGTACTGGGGGCTGGGCGCGAGGCCGTCGGGAGCGGGGACGTGGGTGAGGTGGCTCGTCATGTCGGACATCCTCGCGCACGGCACTGACGGTGCCCGCGCCCCCTGGGGGACGCGGGCACCGTCGGAGGGTGGGGCGGCGAGTCAGCGCACGTGGCCGAGGAGCCCGTGCAGGGCCGCGCCGGCCGGCTCCGCGCGCGGTGCGGCGGCGCGCTCGCCGCCGCGCCGCTCCGGAGCCGCCTCCGGGGACTCCCCCTGGGTCCGGTCCTTCTTCCGGGCCTTCTTCCCGGCCGGGGCCACCGGGTCGGGCTCCGGCTCCGGGAGCGCTTCGCAGACCGCGTCGACCTCGGAGTCGCCCTCGGCGCGCGGGACCCTGCCCGTGGCGAGGTAGGCGACCAGGTGACCGTCGAGGCAGTCGTTGCCGCCGAGGGTCACCCCGTGGTTCCCGCCGCCCTGCTCGACGACCAGGCTGGAGCCGCGGACGAGCCGGTGCAGGGCGACCCCGCCCTCGTACGGCGTGGCCGCGTCGTCCGTCGCCTGGAGGATGAGGACCGGCGGTACCTGGTCGTTCGCGACGTCCGGCGGGGTCAGCGACGCTACCGGCCAGAACGCGCACGGCGCGTTGTACCAGGCGTTGTTCCAGGTCGAGAAGGGCGCCTTGGCGTGCACGTCCCAGCTGTCTTTGCGCCAGACGTTCCAGTCCCGGGGCCAGGCCGCGTCCCGGCACTGCACGCTCGTGTAGACCGAGTAGCCGTTGTCCGCGGCCGCGTCGGCCTCCCCGTACCGCTCGTACGCGGCCGTCAGCGGCGCCGGGTCGGCGTCGTTGACGTACGCGGAGAACGCGGCCGCGAGGCGGGGCCAGTAGCCGTTGTAGTACCCGCCGGGCAGGAAGGTGTCCTCCAGCTCGCCCGGTCCGACCTTCCCGCCCGCCGGGGTCGCGCGCAGCGCGTCGCGCATCCGGTACCAGGCGGCCTCGACCGCGGCCGGGTCGGCGCCCAGTTCGTAGACGGCGTCGTGCCGGGCCACCCAGGCCATGAAGTCCTTGTGGCGGGTGTCGAAGGCGTAGTCCTGGGCGATGTTGTCCTCGTACCAGACGCCGTGCGGGTTGACGACGGAGTCGAGGGCCATGCGGCGCACCCGGTCCGGGTACAGCCGGGCGTACACCGCGCCCAGGTAGGTGCCGTACGAGTAGCCGAGGTAGTTGAGCCGCGGGGCCCCGAGCGCGGCGCGGACGGAGTCCAGGTCCCGCGCGGTGCTCACCGTGTCGATGTACGGCAGGACGTCGGCGTACTTCGCGCCGCAGGCGTCGGCGAACGACCGGGCCCGTTCGACCGACGCCCGCTCGGCGGCGGCGCCGGTGGGCACCGAGTCGGCGCGGACCGGCGCGAAGTGGCCCGGCCGGCAGTCGAGCGCGGGCTCGCTCTCGCCGACGCCGCGCGGGTCGAAGCCGATCACGTCGTACTCGGCGGCCACCTTCGCGGGCAGCGAGGCCGCCACGTACCCGGCCATCGCGCGCCCGCTGCCGCCGGGCCCGCCCGGGTTGACGAGCAGCGGGCCCTGGAAGGTCTTCGCGGTGTGCGCGACCCGGGTCAGGGCGAGCGCGATGCTCCGCCCGGCCGGGTCGTCGTGGTTGAGCGGCACCTTCAGGGTGGCGCACTCGAGCCTCGGGTACGCCTTCGTGGCGCAGCCGGTCCAGGTGAGCGACGGCAGCGGGCGGGGGGTCGGTTCTCCGGCGCCGGCGGGAGCGGCGGGCAGGACGGTGACCGTCCCGGCGACCAGCGCTCCAGCGGCGATCAGCATTCCTGCGCGTGGGGTCATAGGGCCTTTGTGTCCCGTGCGGACCCCGCCGGGACCCGATTCGGCCAGAGTTGACCCGAACAGAGGAGGACCCGACGGCGTGTCAGGTGACCGGTCCGATGATCGGACCCGACTGCCGGCCCGGCCACCGGGGCGCGTTCAGAGGAAGGTGGGCTGTTCGGGAGCGGCCGCGAGGGCCGGTTCCTCGGGCACGGGAATCCGGCGCGCCGCTCCCCGGTGGGCGGGTCCGATGCCGAACTCGGCCGCCAGTTCGTGCACCTGACGGGTGATCCGGCGCTGGTACCAGGTCGGCGCGTAGGCCCCGGCCGCGTACATCCGCTCGTACCGCCGCACCAGGCCGGGGTGGTGCTCGCGCAGCCACCGCATGAACCACTCGCGGGCGCCGGGCCGCAGGTGCAGCACGAGCGGGGTGACCGAGCTCGCCCCGGCCTCGGCGATGGCGCGGACCGTGTCGCGCAGCTGCTCGGGCCGGTCGCCGAGGAACGGCACCACGGGGGCCATCAGGACCCCGCAGTCGATGCCCCGCGCGCCGAGGGCGCGGACGACGTCGAGGCGGCTCTGCGGTGAGGGCGTGCCGGGTTCGACCGTGCGCCACAGCTCCCGGTCGGTGAAGCCGACGGAGACGGAGATGCCGACCTCGGTGACCCGGGCGGCCTGGTCGAGGAGGTCCAGGTCGCGCAGGATCAGGGTGCCCTTGGTGAGGATCGAGAACGGGTTGGCCCGGTCCCGCAGGGCGGTGAGGATGCCCGGCATGAGGCGGTAGCGGCCCTCCGCGCGCTGGTAGCAGTCGACGTCGGTGCCCATGGCGATGTGCGCGCCCTGCCAGCGGGCCGAGGCGAGCTGGCGCGCCAGCAGCTCCGGGGCGTTGGTCTTGACGACGATCTGGGAGTCGAAGCCGAGCCCGGTGTCGAGGTCGAGGTAGCTGTGGGTCTTGCGCGCGAAGCAGTAGACGCACGCGTGGGTGCACCCCCTGTACGGATTGACCGTCCATTCGAACGGCATCCGGGAGGCGCCCGGCACCCGGTTGAGGATCGAGCGGGCCCGCACCTCGTGGAAGGTGATGCCGCGGAACTCCGGGGTGTCGAAGGTGCGGGTGGTGACCGCGTCCGTGCCGAACGGGGCGACGTCGGCGGGTGCGGCCGGGCCGCCCGGGGTGTCGCCCAGATTGTCCCAGCGCATGGACGCCTCCTCGGTTGCCGTTCTCGACCGTGCGCCCAGAATAGAACACCTGTTCCCTTGATCGTCGCAACCCGGATTTCGCGCCCCGGAGCCCACGTGGTTCGCTTGGCCCACACCCCCGAGGAAACACGAGCTGGAGGAAGTCCATGGCGCAGGTCGAGGCCACTACCGAACGGATCATCGCCGCGGACGCGGAGACGGTGTTCGACGCGCTGGCCGACTACACCGGTACGCGCGCGAAGCTGCTGCCCGAGCACTTCAGCGAGTACGAGGTGCGCGAGGGCGGCGACGGCGAGGGCACCCTCGTCCACTGGAGGCTCCAGGCCACCAGCAAGCGCGTCCGCGACTGCCTCCTGGAGGTCACCGAGCCCACCGACGGGCAGCTCGTCGAGAAGGACCGCAACTCCTCCATGGTCACCACCTGGACCGTGACCCCCGCCGGCGAGGGCAAGTCCCGCGCCGTCGTCACCACCGTCTGGAACGGTGCCGGCGGCATCGGCGGCTTCTTCGAGAAGACCTTCGCGCCCAAGGGTCTCGGCCGCATCTACGACGCCGTCCTCGCCAAGCTCGCGGACGAGGTCGAGAAGTAACGCCCTGGGCGTTCACCGATTCGAGTGGATCGCCCGCGCCCCCGTGCCGGAGCCCCGTGCACCGAGGGGGCGCGGGCCTCCTCGTAAACGCGCTGATGAGCGACCCAAGTGCGCCGTCGCGCAGGGATGTTCGCCCTCCGGAACGCCACCGACCTCCCGTACCGCCCGACTTGCTCCCCCTTCGCGCGCAATGCGAAGAATGGCGCGGCGCAGACGCCGTGACGAGGGGAGCAGGTACGTGGGTGCGATCACCACAGTGAAGGACGTCCGGGAAGGCGCGGAACCGCTCGCCGCGGACGGCCCGCCCGACGACCTCGCGCCGCCGCCCGGCCCCGGCGAGGCCGCCGCCCTCGACCCCCGCCGCGTCCGGCTCGTCTTCTGCGGCCTGATGCTCGCGCTGCTCCTCGCGGCCCTCGAGCAGATGATCGTCGCCACCGCCCTGCCGAAGATCGTCGGCGAACTCCAGGGCCTGGACCGGATGTCCTGGGCGATCACCGCCTACCTGCTGACCTCCACCATCGGCCTGCCGGTGTACGGAAAGCTGGGCGACCTCCTCGGCCGCAAGGGCGTCTTCCTCTTCGCCATCGTCGTCTTCGTCATCGGCTCGGGCCTGGCCGGCTGGTCGCGGTCCATGGACGAGCTCATCGCCTTCCGCGCCCTCCAGGGCGCCGGCGCCGGCGGCCTCATGATCGGCGTCCAGGCGATCATCGCCGACATCGTCCCCGCCCGCGAGCGCGGCCGGTACATGGGCCTGATCGGCGCCGCCTTCGGCCTCGCCTCCGTCGCCGGACCCCTCCTCGGCGGCTTCTTCACCGACCACGTCTCCTGGCGCTGGTGCTTCTACTTCAACGTGCCCTTCGGGCTCGTCACCCTCGCCGTCGTCGCCGCCGTCCTCAAGCTCCCCAAGCCCGCGGCACGCGCGCGCTTCGACGTCCTCGGCGCCCTGCTCCTCGCCGCCGCCTCCACCTGCCTGGTCCTGCTGACCAGTTGGGGCGGCACCGAGTACGCCTGGGGCTCCCGGGTCGTCCTCGGCCTCGCCTGCGGGGCCGCCGTGACCACCGTGCTGTTCCTGGTCGTCGAGCACTTCGCGCCCGAACCCCTCATCCCGCTCCGGCTGTTCCGCGACTCCGTCTTCACCGTCACCGCCCTCGTCGGCGCGGTCGTCGGCATCGCGCTCTTCGGCGCCGCGAGCTACCTCCCCAGCTTCCTGCAGATGGTCGAGGGCGTCAGCGCCACCGAGTCCGGCCTCCTGATGCTGCCCCTGATGGGCGGCATCGTCGTCGCCTCCGTCGTCTCCGGCCAGCTCATCAGCCGCACCGGCCACTACAAGGTCTACCCGGTGATCGGCGGCGCCGTCTCCGTCCTCGGCATGTGGCTGCTCTCCCGGATGGACATCGACACCCCGCGCCTCCAGTACAGCCTCTGGCAGGCCGTCCTCGGCACCGGCATCGGCCTGGTCATGCCGGTCCTCGTGCTCGCCGTGCAGAACTCCGTGCGCCCGGCCGACCTCGGCACGGCCACCAGCGCCCACAACTACTTCCGGCAGATCGGCGGCAGCGTCGGCGCCGCGGTCTTCGGCACCCTCTTCGCCTCCCGGCTCGACGACGCGCTCGGCGACCGGCTCGCCGGCGTCCTCTCCCAGGGCGGCCCCGTGTCACCGCCGCCCGCCGAGTCGATCACCCCGCAGAGCGTCCACACCCTGCCGCCGGCCCTCCGCGACGCGTACGTCCAGGCGTACGCGGACGCGATGCCGCGGATCTTCCTCTACCTCGTGCCGGTCCTCGTGCTCGGCCTCGTCCTCGCCTTCTTCCTCAAGGAGAAACCGCTGGTGTCCCACCACAGCCCCCTCACCGAGGCCACCGACGCCACGCGCGCCGACGACTTCGGCGGAGTCCAGGCGGTCCCGCACGCCCGCCACGCCGCCCCCGCTCCCGCCGCCCCCGCCAGGGCCGCCGCGACGGTGCCGCACGCGGGGGTGCCGGTCTGCGGCACCGTCCAGCACCACGACGGCAGCAGGGTGCCCCGGGCCGCCCTCACCCTCATCGACGTCCAGGGGCGGCAGGTGGGCCGCGGCGCGAGCGGCGAGGACGGCAGGTACGCGCTGAGCGTCCCCGGCGGCGGCGCGTACGTCCTGATCGCGGCGGCCGGCGGACACCAGCCGCAGGCCGTGTCCGTCACCGTCGGCGACCGGCCGGTCGAGCTCGACGTCGTCCTCGGCGGCGCCGGGCGCCTCGCGGGCAGCGTCGTCACCGCCGACGGCACCCCGGTACGGGACGCCGCCGTCACCCTCACCGACGTACGCGGCGAGGTCGTCGCCTCCACCCGCAGCGGGCGCGAGGGCGGATACGTCATCAGCGAGCTCGTCGCGGGCGAGTACACGCTCGCCGCCAGCGCCCCCGCCTTCCGCCCCGCCGCGCTCCCGGTGAGCGTCCAGGCCTCCCGCGAGACCCGCCAGGACATCGAACTGGCCGGCGGCGCTGTGCTCCGCGGCACCGTACGGGCCGGCGGCGGGCGCCCCGTCGAGGACGCCCGGGTCACCCTGCTCGACGCCGCGGGGAACGTCGTCGACACCCTCACCACCGGCGCCGACGGCACGTTCCGCTTCGTGGACCTGTCCTCCGGCGAGTACACGGTCATCGCGGCCGGCTACCCGCCCGTCGCCACCGTCCTGCAGATGGCCGGCGGGGGCCGCACCGAGCGCGACCTCCAGCTCGGCCACCAGGACTGACCGACCGGCCTCAGGAGGCGGTCGTCGCCTTGCGCAGCGCGCTGATGCAGGTGCCGATCGCCTCCTGGAGGGCTTCGAGGCGCTGGAGCATGTCGGCCTCGTAGATGTCCTCCTCCATCACCTCGTCCAGGGTCAGCTCCTCGAAGACCTTTGTCGCCTTCTGCAGGCTGTTGTAGAACTTCGTCCGGCGTTCCTGGACGCGCAGCTCCGGATCCTCCTCGACCGCCTTGGCGACCAGGCCCTTCACCGTGTCGTACGCCTCACCGGCCCACTCGCCCGCCTCTTCCGAGTCGTCGAGCTCGTCGAGGAGCGACAGGTGCCGCTCGGCCTCGGCGCGCACCTCGGCCGGCGCCTCGACGGTCTGCCCGGCGGGCGTCCGGATCTGGCCGTTCTCGACGATCTGGCGCACGTACCCGATGCGGTCGGCCGCCTTCGCCTCGCTCGCCACCGCCTTCTTCAGGTCGTCGGTGCGCGCGATGGCCCGGGCCATCTCCGTCTGGAGCGCCGGGTCCTCCTTCATCCGGTCGAGCAGCGCGCCGCGCGCGGCCTCGGCCGTGCCCGGGTCGGCGAGGATCGCGGCCCGCAGCGCCGTCGGGTTCTCCGCGACCTCCAGGGCCTTCGTCGGCCGGATGCCCTCCGCCTCGGCCGCGGCGGTGATCGCCTGGCCGCGCACCGAGGACGCGCTGTTGCGGGAGGTGTAGTACGACAGCCAGACGTCCGCGTCGGGCAGCTCGATGTCCGCGCCCGGGACCAGGACCTCGAACTGCGGGACCAGACCGTCGTCGGCCGCCATGTCCCAGGCCTTGTAGTACCGCATGACCCGCTCCGGCGAGCACCCCGCGAGCCGGGCGAACGCCTTCGCCGAGACCTTCGTCCGCGCCGTCCCCTCGGCGGCCTGGCCGCCGGGCCGCACGCTCCGGGCCACCTTCAGCGCGAACGCCCAGCCGCCCGTCCGCGCGTACACGCCGAAGTCGTGCGCGTCGCGGACCACGACGGGGTCGTGCTCCTCGGTGTCGGTGTCGGTGTCGGCGGTGTCGTCCGCGTCCTGCTCCTGCTCCGCGTCCGCCTGCGGCTCCGGTTCCGCGTCCGCCTGCGGCTCGGGCGCCGAGGGCTCCCAGAACTCCGGCTCCTCCGCCATGACGGGCCCGACGGACTCGGCCGGCTCGGCGTGCCCGGCGGAACCGGTGTGCTCGGCGGAACCGGTGTGCCCGGCGGGCGCGAACGACTCGGACGCGGCGGAGGCGACGGGCGCGGCGGAAGCGGCGGACTCGACGGGCGCGGTTTCGGACGGGGTGAAGGCGATGGTCACCGAGAGCTCTCCGGAAGGTCGGGTGCGACAACTGCGGCCGACAGCCTATACGCACCCGTTGGCGATGTTTCGCCCCATTCGGAAGCGCCCGACGCCGGAGGACTCGGCGACGCGCACCGAAGCGCAAGGTCGTACCGTACCGCCGTCCGGAGGACGCCATTGGTCCACTCCAACGGCGGTTATCCACAGGGGTGGTAGGGCCGCCGGGCGGCGCGTACGGTGCCAGGCATGAAGATCCTCATCAGCGCCGACATGGAGGGCGCCACCGGTGTGACCTGGCCCGCCGACGTGCTGCCCGGCACGCCCCAGTGGGAGCGGTGCCGCTCGATGTTCACGTCCGACGTGAACGCGGCCGTGCTCGGCTTCTTCGACGGCGGCGCCGACGAGGTCCTGATCAACGAGGCGCACTGGTCCATGCGGAACCTGCTCCTGGAGCGGCTCGACGAGCGGGCCGAGATGCTCACCGGCCGGCACAAGTCCCTCTCGATGGTCGAGGGCGTGCAGCACGGGGACGTCGACGGCATCGCCTTCGTCGGCTACCACACGGGCGCCGGCACCGAGGGCGTCCTCGCCCACACCTACCTCGCCAACTCGATCACGGGCGTCTGGCTCGACGGTGAGCGGGCCAGCGAGGGCCTGCTCAACGCCCATGTGGTCGCGGAGTACGGCGTCCCGGTCGTCCTCGTCACCGGGGACGACCTCACCTGTGAGGACGCCCTCGGATACGCGCCCGAGGCGCCCAAGGTCGCCGTCAAGGACCACGTCTCCCGGTACGCGGCGGTGTGCCGCACCCCCGCCAGGACCGCCGCCGACATCCGGGCGGCCGCGAAGTCCGGCGCCGCGCTCGCCGTCCGGCACGAACCGGTCAGGGGCGGACCCTTCACCGTGGAGCTGGAGTTCGACGCCGAGCACCTGGGCGCCGCCGCCACGGTGGTTCCCGGCGTGGCGCGGAGCGGCGAGCGGCGCGTCGCGTACACCAGCGGGACCATGTACGAGGCAATCCGTACGTTCAAGGCGGTCACGACCATCGTCTCGGCCGCGGTGGAGGAGCAGTATGGCTGAGGAGGTCCGGGGCCCGGACACGACGGCGCTCGACGAGGTGGTCACCTTCACCTCCGAGCTCATCCGCATCGACACCACCAACCGCGGCGGCGGCGACTGCCGCGAGCGGCCCGCCGCCGAGTACGTCGCCGAACGGCTCGCCGCCGCCGGCATCGAACCCACGCTCCTGGAGCGCACCCCCGGCCGCACCAACGTCGTGGCCCGCATCCCCGGCACCGACCCCTCGGCCGAGGCGCTCCTCGTCCACGGCCACCTGGACGTCGTCCCCGCCGACCCCGCCGAATGGTCCGTGCACCCCTTCTCCGGCGAGGTCCGCGACGGCGTCGTCTGGGGGCGCGGCGCCGTCGACATGAAGAACATGGACGCGATGGTCCTGGCCGTCGTCCGCTCCTGGGCCCGCCAGGGCGTGCGGCCGCGCCGCGACATCGTCCTCGCCTACACCGCGGACGAGGAGGCCAGCGCCGAGGACGGCTCCGGGTTCCTCGCCGACCGGCACGCCGGACTCTTCGAGGGCTGCACGGAGGGCATCAGCGAATCGGGGGCCTTCAGCTTCCACCCCACGCCCGGCACCACCCTCTACCCGATCGCCGCGGGGGAGCGGGGCACCGCCTGGCTCAAGCTGACCGCCCACGGCCGGGCCGGCCACGGCTCCAAGGTGAACACGGCCAACGCGGTGACCCGCCTCGCCTCCGCCGTCGCCCGGATCGGCGCGCACACCTGGCCGGTCCGCCTCACCGCCACCGTCCGCGCCGCCCTCACCGAACTGGCCGCGCTGTACGGCATCGAGGTCGACACCGCCGCGCCCGACCTCGACGTCGACCTCCTCCTCGACAAGCTCGGACCCGCCGCCGCGCTCGTCCAGTCGACCGTCCGCAACAGCGCCAACCCGACGATGCTCGAAGCCGGTTACAAGGTCAACGTCATCCCCGGCCAGGCCGTCGCGTACATCGACGGGCGGATGCTGCCGGGCGCGGAGGAGGAGTTCGCCGCGACGATGGACCTCCTCACCGGGTCCGACGTGGAGTGGGAGTTCCACCACCGCGAAGTGCCCCTGGAGGCCCCCTTCGACTCGCCGACCTTCGCCAAGCTGAGGGCCGCCGTCGAGCGCTTCGACCCGGCCGGACACGTCGTGCCGTACACGATGTCCGGCGGCACCGACGCCAAGCAGTTCTCCCGGCTCGGGATCACCGGCTACGGCTTCTCGCCGCTCAGGCTGCCCCCGGACCTCGACTACGGCGCGCTCTTCCACGGCGTCGACGAACGCGTGCCGGTGGACGCCCTGCACTTCGGCGTCCGGGTGCTCGACCACTATCTGAAGTCCGCGTAGGACGGGGCAGGACCTGTGACAGGGGGAGTCGAGATGGAACCGACCGAGGCCGCCCACGGCAGCTGGCCGTCACCCGTCGACGCGGCGCTCACCGCCGCGCACGACGGCCGACCCGAGTACCTCGGCGCCGTCGGCGACGAACTGTGGTGGACGGCGCCCCGCCCCGCCGAGGGCGGCCGGCGCGCCCTCGTCCGGCGCCGCGCCGACGGCACCGAGGACGGCGTGCTGCCCGCCCCGTGGAACGTCCGCAGCCGGGTGATCGAGTACGGCGGCCAGCCCTGGGCCGCGGTCGCGCGCCCCGCGGACGGACCGCTCGTCGTCTTCGCCCACTTCCCCGACCAGCGGCTGTACGCGTACGAGCCCGACGCCGCGGACGGCGCGGAGCCGCGGCCCCTCACCCCCGTCTCGGCCGTCGGCGACGGACTGCGCTGGGCGGATCCGGTCGTCCGACCGGAGCTCGGCGAGGTGTGGTGCGTCCTGGAGGAGTTCACCGGGCCCGCCCCCACCGACGTGCGCAGGGTCCTCGCCGCCGTGCCGCTGGACGGATCGGCCGCCGAGGACCGCACCGCCGTGCGCGAACTCACCGACGCGCGCCACCGGTTCGTCACCGGCCCCCGGGTCTCGCCGGACGGCCGCCGGGTCGCCTGGATCGCCTGGGACCACCCCCGGATGCCCTGGGACGGCACCGAGGTCCGACTCGCCGGGATCGCCCCCGACGGCACCCTCCGGGACGCCAGGACCGTCGCGGGCGGGCCCGCCGAGTCGATCCCGCAGGTCGACTGGGACGCGGAAGGGCGACTGCTCCTCGTCAGCGACCGCACCGGCTGGTGGAACCTCTACCGGGCGGAGCTCGGCGCCGACGGCGACCTCGGCGAACCCGTCGCCCTCTGCCCCCGCGCCGAGGAGTTCGCCGGCCCGCTCTGGAAGATCGGGCTCCGCTGGTTCACGCCCCTGGACAACGGGCTGATCGCCGTCGTCCACGGCAAGGGGACCACCGCCCTCGGGATCCTCGACCCCGGCAGCGGCACCCTCGCCGACGCCCCGGGACCCTGGACCGAGTGGGCCTCGACCCTCGCCGCGCACGGCAGCCGGGTGGTCGGCGCCGCCGCCGGACCGCACACCTCCTACGAACTCGTCGAGCTGGACACCCGCACCGGCCGCACCCGCGTGGTCGGCGCCGCGCACACGGACGCCGTCGACCCCGCCTACTACCCGGAGCCCCGCCTCCGCGTCTTCACCGGCCCCGGCGGGCGGGAGATCCACGCCCAGGTCCACCCGCCCCGCCACCCCGACTTCACCGGACCCCCGGGGGAACGGCCGCCCTACGTGATCTGGGCGCACGGCGGGCCCACCGGCCACGCCCCGCTCGTCCTCGACCTGGAGATCGCCTACTTCACCTCGCGGGGCATCGGCGTCGCCGAGGTCAACTACGGCGGCTCGACCGGCTACGGACGGGAGTACCGGGAGCGACTGCGCGAGCAGTGGGGCGTCGTGGACGTCGAGGACTGCGCCGCCGTGGCGGCGGCGCTCGCCGCCGAGGGCACGGCCGACCCGGCCCGGCTCGCCGTGCGGGGCGGCAGCGCCGGCGGCTGGACGGCGGCGGCCTCCCTCACGGGCACGGACGTCTACGCCTGCGGAACGATCATCTACCCCGTCCTCGACCTGCGCGCCTGGGCGACCGGCGAGACCCACGACTTCGAGTCCCAGTACCTCCACGGCCTGGTCGGACCGCTCGACCGGGTACCGGCCCGCTACAAGGAACGCTCACCCGTCGAGCACGTCGACCGGGTCACCGCCCCCTTCCTGCTGCTCCAGGGGCTCGACGACGTCATCTGCCCGCCCGCCCAGGCCGAGCGCTTCCTCGCCCGCGCGGCCGGCCGGGGCGTCCCGCACGCGTACCTCGCCTTCGAGGGGGAGGGGCACGGCTTCCGCAGGGCCGACACGATCACCCGGTCCCTGGAAGCCGAACTCGACCTGTACGTAAGGACCTTCGGCATCGAGCGCACGGACGTGCCGGCCCTGGAGTACCGCACATGAGCACCACGACCCCGCATGCCGCCGCCGAACCGCCGGTCCGGGCCGAGCGGCTCCGCCCCGGGGCCCGGGTCGCCGTCGTCGCCCCCAGCGGGCCCATCCCCGAGGAACGACTCGACGCGGGGCTCGCCATCCTGCGCGGCTGGGACCTCGACCCCGTCGTCGCCCCGCACGTCCTGGACGCCCACCCCACCCTCGGACACCTCGCCGGCGAGGACCCGGCACGGGCCCGCGACCTCACCGAGGCCTGGTGCGACCCCTCCGTCTCCGCCGTGATCTGCGCGCGCGGCGGTTACGGCGCCCAGCGCATGGTCGACCTCGTCGACTGGCCTGCGATCAGGGCGGCCGGGCCCAAGGTGTTCGTCGGCTACAGCGACGTCACCGCCCTCCACGAGGCCTTCGCCGTCCGTGCCGGCTTCGCCACCCTGCACGGCCCGATGGTCGCCGCCGCCACGTTCCTCGCGGACCTGCGCACCCAGGAGTCCCTGCGCGCCACCCTGTTCGAGCCGGAGTCGGTCCGGACGCTCGGCCTGGAGACGGCGCGGGCCCTGGTGCCCGGTCGCGCCCACGGCGTCACCCTCGGCGGCTGCGCCAGCCTCCTCGCCGCCGACCTCGCCACCCCGCACGCCCGTCCCTCGGCACGCGGCGGGCTGCTGCTCCTGGAGGACGTGGGCGAGGATCCGTACCGGCTCGACCGGGTCCTCACCCAGCTCGTCCGCTCCGGCTGGCTCGACGGCGTCGCGGGCGTCGCCCTCGGCTCCTGGGTGGACTGCGGCCCCTACGAGGACGTGCGCGCCGTCCTCGCCGACCGCCTCGGCGGGCTCGGCGTCCCGGTCGTCGAGGAGCTGGGCTTCGGCCACAGCACCACGGCACTCACCGTGCCGCTCGGCGTGCCCGCGGTCCTCGACGCGGAGGCGGGCACCCTGACCCTGGACGTACCGGCACTGCACTGAACGGCCGGTCGGCGCCCGGTCGAGCGGTCCGACCGGGCGCCGCCCTCCCTTGCGACCGGTACCGCCCACTCGGCCCGGCGCCGCCGTCTCCGGCGGCCCGGCCGGCCTGCGGGACCGGCCGGGTGCCGTACGGGCGCCGTACGGGTGCCGTCCGGGCCGCAACCCGGCGGGAATCGTTCAGACAGGCCCTAGAGCGCCGCGTACCCCGGGCGGACGACCTCGTCGATCAGCCGCCGGCGGTCCGGCAGCGGGAGGAACGCGGCGTCGAGGGCGGCGACGGTGAACTCCTCGAAGACCTCGGGGCCGTACCCGAAGGCGTCCACCATGTGCTGGAACTCCTCGCTCATGGTGGTGCCGGAGACCAGGCGGTTGTCGGTGTTCAGCGTGATGCGGAAGCCGAGGCGGCGGAGCTCGTCGATCGGGTGCGAGGCGTAGTCCTTCGCCGCGCCCGTCTGGAGGTTGGAGGTGGGGCAGACCTCCAGGGCGATGCGGTTGTCGCGGACGTACGAGGCCAGCCGGCCCAGGGTGCCGTCCTCGGCGATGTCGTCCGTGATCCGGACGCCGTGGCCGATCCGCTCGGTGCCGCAGACCTGCACGGCCTCGTGGATCGACTCCGCGCCGACGGCCTCGCCCGCGTGGATGGTGAAGTGGCAGTTCTCCCGCTTCAGGTGCTGGAAGGCGGGGAGGTGGCGGGCCGGCGGGTTGCCGATCTCGCCGCCGGCTATGTCGAAGCCGGCCACGCCGTTGTCGCGGTGCGCGACCGTGAGGCGCGCGATCTCCAGCGACCGGTCCGTGTGGCGCATGCCGGTGAGCAGCGTACGGACGGTGATCCGGCCGCCGGAGCGGCGCTCGCCCTCGCGGAAACCGTCGTTGACCGCCTCGACGACCTCGTCGAGGGTCAGCCCGCCCTCCAGGTGCTGTTCGGGGGCGTAGCGGATCTCGGCGTAGACGACGCCGTCCGCCGCCAGGTCCTCGGCGCACTCGGCCGCGATGCGCGCCAGCGCCTCGCGGGTCTGCATCACCGCGCAGGTGTGGGCGAACGTCTCCAGGTACCGCTCCAGCGAACCGGAGTCGGCGGCGTCCCGGAACCACACCGCGAGCGCGGCCGGGTCCTCGGTCGGCAGCGCGGTGTAGCCGCACTCGCGGGCCAGCTCGACGATGGTCGCGGGGCGCAGCCCGCCGTCGAGGTGGTCGTGGAGGACGGCCTTGGGGGCCCGGCGGATCCACTCGGAAACGGCGGGGGCGGCAGGCGTGGCGGAGTTGTCAGACAAGTGCATGGCCGGGAAGTGTACGCCACGCCCGGGACGGGTGCTGTGACGGCGACGACGGGCGACCGGCGCGCGACGCGCCGGGGGCCCCGCAGGGGCCCGGGGAACCGTTCGGCGGAGCTCGCCCTCGACCCGTCGGCCGGTGGTCGGTGGAGCCTGCCCTCTACCTGTCGGCCGGTGGTCGGTGGAGCCTGCCCTCTACCTGTCGGCCGGTGGTCGGTGGAGCCTGCCCTCGACCCGTCGGCCGGTGGTCAGTGGGACTGCAGCACCGGCAGTGCGGGCGCGCCCGTGGGGAGCATGTGCTTGGCGGCCAGGACGGGCGTCTCGCCGACCCGCACGACCTGGGTGACCAGGACCGCGGGCGTGTCCGCGGGGCGGCCGAGCTGCTCGCCGCGCCGGCGCCCGAGCAGGGTGGCCGTGATGCCGCTGTGTGCGCTCAGGGCCGTCTCGCGGGAGGCGCCGACGAGGACCGAGAGCATGGAGACGGCGTGGCCGGGCCCGGCAGCCGCGGGGGGTTCGGGGTCAGCCGCCCGCAGCGCGCGGGCGAAGTCGGGGTGGACCCGGGCGAGCAGGTCGTCCGGCGCCGCCCACTCGTGGCTGAGGGCCGCCGCCGTGCCCTCTCCTGTCAGCACCGACTCCCAGAAGCGCAGCTCGGCGCGGGCCGGGGCGAGCAGGTGCTGGGTGGTGAAGTCGGTCGGCTCCTCGACGGTGCGCAGCAGCGCCCTCACGCGCAGCGGCGCACCGGCGCCGATGAGCTCCTCCAGCGGCTGGACGTGCTCGAAGCCGCGCCGCGGCGGTCGGTCGTTGACCGTGCGGCCGACCCCGCGGCGCACGGTCAGGACGCCGTCCTCCTGGAGCAGCAGGAGCGCCTCGCGCAGGGCCGGCCGGCTCACGCCCAGCTCGGCGGCGAGCTTCGGTTCGGAGGGGAGTGTCGAGCCCGGAGGGTAGGTGCCGTCGTGGACGGCGTCCGCGATCCGCTCGTAGAGCGCCACGACCGGTCGCCGCCGCTGTCCGCTGACCGCCACGGCCCCTCCTCGTCTCGTCCCGGCCGCCTGGTCCCCGCCGGTGTCCGGCACCCACGGTAGCGGCCCACGTTGTCTGACAGGTCACCCGTACGGCTCCTCCCACCGGCCCGGTGGGGCTCCGCTCGGCCCATTCTGGACCCACGGCGGTCGCCCGGATACGACCGACGGCACGAGCGGAGGAGAGGGGCCGGGCATGAGTCCCAAGGAGACGCCACGGGCAGCGCACGGGGGCACGTCCCGGTTCAGCGGAGCCTTCACCCCGGGCCGGATCGCGATGATCGCGGTCGCGGTCCTCACCCTGGTCTTCATTTTCGAGAACACCCGCGAGGTCAAGATCCGACTCCTGATCCCCGAAGTGACCATGCCGCTGTACGGGGCCCTGCTCGCGACCGCCCTCCTCGGCGCCGCCTGCGGTTACTACACCGCCGCCCGGAGGCGGAAGTGAAGCGGGCCGCCGCCGTGGGCGCGGGAGCGCTCCTCGCGCTCGCGGCCCTCGCCGCCGGCTCGGCCGGGGAGGCCGCCGCCCCCGGTGACGACGCCGGGGCGCGCCCGATGCCGGACTTCCTGGGCCGCGGGCTCTGGCGGGTCTTCACCCGCCTCCCGCGCCGGACCAGGCTCGACGTCCACGACGTGAGCGGACGCGACCGGCGGGTGCTCTGGCCGCCGAGCTGGCAGGTCTGCACCCAGTACCCGTCGGCCGGCACGGGCCTCGACCGCCGCACCACGGTCATGATCGGCGTCGTCCGCAGGGGCGAGAGCTGCCCCCCGCGCGTCCAGAGCGCCCGCCGCTGAGCCCGCTGCGCCGCGCGCGGACGGCCGACCCCGGACACCGCAGAAGCCGTGCGCGGACGGCCGGGCCCCGGACGCCCACGCGCGCGCCGGCCCCGTACGTCGCACCCGTACGTCCACCCGTACGCCGTACCCGGACACCGCACCGGGAGGCCGCACCCGCGCGCCACGCCCTGTTCCGACCTCGGTCCGCCCGTGATCCGCCGGACAGGCCCTAGCCTGGCCCCATGTCCGACGATCACGGCCGGTACCTCGCGGCGGGGCCCCGCGTGGGCCTGCGCGCCTTCTCGCACGACGACGCGGGGGAGTTCACCGCGCGTGCCCGGGAGAGCCGGGAGCTGCACCGCCCCTGGCTGTTCCCGCCGTGCACGGCGGAGGCGTACGCCGCGTACGCGGGTGTGCTCCTGGGGGACCCGGCGCGCGCCGGGTTCCTGGTGTGCGAGCGGGAGGACGGCGGCCGGATCGCCGGGTTCGTCAACATCAACAACATCGTCCGCGGCGCCTTCCGCAGCGGGGCGCTCGGCTACGGCGCCTTCGCGCACGCCGCCGGGCGCGGACTGCTCACCGAGGCGCTCGGGGTGCTCCTGGCGTACGCCTTCGGGCCGCTGGAGCTGCACCGCCTGGAGGCGAACATCCAGCCGGGCAACACTGCCTCCCGCGCGCTCGTCCGCCGCGCGGGCTTCCGCCTGGAGGGGTTCTCGCCGGCGATGCTGTTCATCGACGGCGCCTGGCGGGACCACGAACGCTGGGCGATCACGGCCCCGGAACCCACGGGCGCGGCTCAGCGCTTGTAGTTGATCTTCATCGTGTCGAGGTCCGTCACGGTGGAGCGCAGTGGCCCGTGCGCGTGGCCGAGCTCCTTGAGCGCGGTCTCCACCCGGTCCTCGGCGAGGGCCCCCGCCATCTCGTCGCCGTCCGCCGCGTCGGAGACGACGACCAGACGGTACGAGAAGTGCTTCAGCGTCCGGTCGTAGGCGAGCGAGCCCTCCTCGGTGAACTGCATCGCGGTCAGCCCGTGCGCATCGACCTCGGCGAGCAGCCGGGTGCGGCTCTCCTCCGACAGACCGTCGAACGTGCCGCGCACGATGACCCGGTAGGTGTGCTGCGTGCCCATTCCTCGTACTCCCTGTGCCCTGGTTCCCTCGGCCGCCGGGGCGGCGCCGACCCGCCACAGTACGGCGGCGGGCGCCCGGACCGCCGGGAATATCCGGGCCGCCGGCGCCGCCGCTCCTTTGCCGAAGCCTGACGCGGAGAACCCCTGGTCACGGCCGACGCCGACGTGTTCCATGGGGCAATGACGACCGTACGACGTGCCGTACTGACGCTGCCCGCGGCCCCGTTGGGCCCGGACAACCCGCTGCCCGCCCTGCGCCCCCACGACGGGACGCACGCGGTCGACGCGCACACCCTCGCGTCCCTGCCGCGCGACATGGCCCGAGGCATCGGGCGCGACCCCCTGCGCAGCCTGCTGCCCGCGCCGGTGCGCGACGGCTACGGGCGCGAGCGCACCCCCGCGGACCTCGACACGATCGTGATCGAGAACGACCGGCTCCGGGTGACCGTGCTGCCCGGCCTCGGCGGCCGCGTCCACTCCCTGCACCACAAGCCCACCGGGCGCGAACTCCTCTACCGCAACCCGGTGTTCCAGCCCGCGGCGTTCGCGCTCAACGGCGCCTGGTACTCCGGCGGCATCGAGTGGAACATCGGCGCCACCGGCCACACCGCCCTGTCCTGCTCGCCCCTCCACGCCGCGACCGTCCCCGCCCCCGACGGCGGCCCGATGCTCCGCCTCTGGGAGTGGGAACGACTGCGCGACCTCCCCTTCCAGGTCGACCTCTGGCTCCCGGAGGGCTCCGACTTCCTGTACGCCGGGATCCGCGTCCGCAACCCCCACGAGCACACCGCCCCCGTCTACTGGTGGTCGAACACCGCCGTGCCCGAGGACCGCCGTGTCCTCGTCCCCGCCGACGCGGCCTGGCACCACGGCTACGACCGCGGCCTGCGCCGGGTCCCCGTACCCGTCACCGAGGACGGCACCGACCGTTCGTACCCGCTGAACGGCGCGCACGCCGCCGACTGGTTCTACGACCTGCCCGACGGGCAGCGCCGCTGGATCGCGGCCCTCGACGGCGACGGCACCGGCCTCGTCCACACCTCCACCGACCCGCTGCGCGGCCGCAAGCTCTTCCTCTGGGGAGCGGAGCGCGGCGGCCGCCGCTGGCAGGAGTGGCTGACCGAGCCCGGCACCCCCGGCTACGCCGAGATCCAGGCCGGACTCGCCCGCACCCAGCTGGAGCACCTGGAGCTCGCGGGCGGCGCCGAGTTCAGCTGGCTGGAGGCGTACGGGCCGCTGGCCGCCGATCCCGCCACGGCCCTCGGCGCCGACTGGGCCGCGGCTCGCACCGAGGTCGAGGGCGCCCTCGCCGCGGCGCTGCCCCGCGCCTCGGTCGACGCCGCCCACGCGGCCTGGCGGGAGGGCGCCGCCGACACCGCGCCGGAGACGCCCCTCGCGACCGGCTCCGGCTGGGGCGCGCTCGAAGTGCTGCGCGGGCGCTACGAGTTGCCGGGCACCCCGTTCCCCGAGTCGACGATCGGGCCCGACCAGGAGCCCTGGCGCGTGCTGCTGCGCACCGGCGTCCTGCCGGCCCCGGCGAAGGGCGCCGCGCCCGGCCCGCCGCTGGTCGCCGCCCCGTGGCGGGACATGCTGGAGACCGCCCCCGCCGACCCGTCCACCGAGTACCACCTCGGCATCGCCCAGTGGCACGCCGGTGACCGCGCCCAGGCGGTACGGAGCTGGGAGCGCGGCCTGCGGGACGCCGAGGTCCGCTGGCCCCTGCTGTACTGCCTGGCCGTCGCCGACCGCGAGGACGGCCACCCCGCGCGGGCCGCCGACCGGTTCACGGAGGCCTTCGCCGAGCACGCCGAGGCCTTCGGTGCCGGGACCGGGGCCGGGGCCGCCGGCCTGGCGGGTGCCGGGCCGCAGGACACGGGCCACGTGGAGACGTGGCTCGCGGACACCGGGACCCCGCACACCGGGACCCCGTACACCCCCCGGACTCCGTACTCGCGGACCCCGTACGACCGGCCCGTGGCCGCGCGGTCGCTGGACGCCGGGCCTTCGGGCGCCGGGTATGTGGACTCCGGACACTCGGACGCCCCGCACTCGGACGCCGGGCACCCAGGTGCCGGGCACTCCGGTGCGGGCCTCGTTTCGCGGGCCGGCGAAGGGCTCGCGGTGGCCGCGGCGCTCGGGCGCGAGGCGATCGGCGCGCTGCTCGCCGCCGGACGGCCCGGCACGGCGGGGGAGGTGTGGGCGAGGCTCCCGGAGGAGGTCCGGGGCAGGGGCGCGTTCCGCCTCCTGGAGGCGCGGATCCTGCTCGCGGAGGGCCGGACGGGCGAGGCCCGCGCCGTCTTCGACGCGGGCTTCGAGGTCGCCGACCTGCGCGAGGGCGCCGAGGTCCTGGGCGAGCTGTGGGCGGAGCTCACGGACGAACCCCTGCCGGACGCCTACGAGTTCAGGATGCGCCCGAGCTGACGCACGGGCCGGGGGCGGCGGTACGGTGGGGCCGTGCGGCGCGCGCCGCGGAGGGACGGGAGGTCCGGAGATGACGTCCTGGGCGACGGCCGAATGCCGGTGCGGCCACCCGCGCTTCCGCCACGACGCGCCCCGGTTCTCCGGTGCCTGCGCCGCGTGCCTGTGCGGCGGGTTCGAGCTGCCGCCGCCGGCGGCCGGCTCCGCGGACCCCGCGCCCGCCCCGCCGGAGCCGGACCGCACCCCGCATCCGGACTCCCCCCTTCCAGGACCCTGACTGCCTCGGATTCCACGACTTCTTCCGGGACTGAGGCGGTCCGGTCGTTCCGGGACCCGTCCGTTCGGGCCGTTCCGGAATCCTGGAGGCCCGGAGTCGGGGCGGCCCGGTCCGGAGTCGGGGCGGTCCGGTCCGGAGTCGGGGCGGTCCGGTCCGGAGTCGGGGCGGTCCGGTCCGGGACCGAGGCGGTCCGGTCGTTCAGGGGTCTGGTCGACGGCCCGGCCCGGACCCCTCGCGGGGGCGTCAGGAGACCCGGCACAGGATCTCGCCGTGCGGGACCATGAACCAGGCGTCCTCCTGCTCGCCCCACTCGCGCCAGGCCTCGCCGATCGCCGCCAGTTCGGCGGCGGTCGCGTGGCCGCCGGACACGGCCAGTTCGGCGTAGACGGACGCGGTCGTACGGTCCGCCCACAGGCCGCTCCACCAGGCCCGCTCGTCCGGGGTGGCGAAGCACCAGGTGCCGGCCGTCGTCGTGACGTCGGTGAAGCCGGCCTGCCGGGCCCAGGAGAACAGCCGCCGACCCGCGTCCGGTTCGCCGCCGTTGGCGCGCGCGACGCGGTGGTACAGGTCCAGCCATCCGTCCAGCGCGGGTCGTTCGGGGTACCAGGCGAAGGCCCCGTAGTCGCTGTCGCGGGCCGCGACGACGCCGCCGGGTCGGCACACCCGCCGCATCTCGCGCAGCGCCTGGACCGGGTCGCCGACGTGCTGCAGCACCTGGTGGGCGTGGACGACGTCGAAGGAGTCGTCGGGGAAGTCCAGCGCGTGGACGTCGGCCACGGCGAACTCGACCTTCTCCAGGCCGCGTTCGGCGGTCACGGCGCGGGCCTTCTCCAGGACGTCGTCGGCCGCGTCGACCGCCGTCACGCGGCCGGGCGCCACCAGTGCGGCCAGGTCGGCGGTGATGGTGCCGGGGCCGCAGCCCACGTCCAGGACGTCCAGGCCGGCACGCAGTTCCGGCAGCAGGTAGGCCGCCGAGTTGGCGGCGGTGCGCCAGGTGTGCGAGCGCAGGACGGACTCGTGGTGGCCGTGGGTGTAGACCGCGGTCTCGTGGGCCGCGGACGGTGCGGAGGCGTGCGTCATGGATGCGACTCCCTCGGTGTGGGTGCGTGTCACCACCGTAAGCGCGTGGCCGGATATTGAGATGGGCGTCTTGAAATGTGGACGGCACCTCAAGTGAACAGGGCCCGCCGGTAACGCAGTTCGTCGAGCACCACGCCACCGGTCTCCTCGCGGACGACCTCGCCGTCCGGCCGCCAGCCCGCCGCCTCGTAGAACCTCCGGCCCCGCTCGTTCCCCGCGAACACCCACAGGGCCGCCTCGCGGAACCCGTCCGCCACGAGCGCCTCGACCGACGCCGAGAGCAGCGCCCGCCCGACGCCCGTGCCCCACACCTCCGGCAGGGCGTACAGCGCGGCGAGCTCCGCCGCCGTCCCGGCGGGCAGGTCCTCGTCCGGCCAGGCGCGGAAGCACGAGAAGGCGACGGGCCGCCCGTCCGCGCCCGTGCTCAGCAGCACGGTGGGCCGGTCCGGCGCCGTCAGCCGGGCCCGCCACACGGTGGAACGCTCCTCGACGTCGAGGGCGTCCAGGTACGCGGCGGGCAGCAGGTCGCGGTAGGCGGCCCGCCAGGACCGGACGTGCACGGCGGCGAGCGCGGCCGCGTCCTCGGGAAGTGCTTCGCGTATCGGCATGCGCCATTGTCGGCCCGGGGGAGGGCCGACCGCTCACGATTTCCCGCCCCCCCGCCCCCCGCCCCCGCCCGCCCCCGACGCCCGCCCGGACGCCCGCCCCGACGGGCGGGCGGCCGTCGTCCGCGGTGGTTTCCGACGGACGGCCCGACCTGGCGAATCCGTGTATGACAGGAATGTGAACGGGCCGTGCGGGCCCGGCCCGCGCCCCTAGGATCGGCGCGCCGCCGCCCGGCGGTCCGCCCCTCCCACGTGCCGAGGAGTCCCGTGCCGTACTCGCCCGCGCCCGCCCGCCGCTCCCTGCTGAAGCTGATCGCGGCGGGCCCGGCGGTCTCCGCAGTCGGCGGGATCGCCGCCGCCGCACCCGCGCGCGCCGCGACCGTGCCGGCACCCGCCAGGCCCGCGGCGGCCTCCGCCGCACCCGCCGCGCCGGTCGCCACCGCCCCCGGGATCGTCAAGGCCCTCCCGGCCGAGCACTTCACCGTCCGGGGCACCAACGCCGAGGCGCGGTACGACGCCCTCGGCGACACCGGCCTGCTCACCCCCGCCGACCGCTTCTTCGTCCGCAACCACACCAGCACCCCGGTGCTCGACGCCGACGACTGGCGGCTGACCCTCTGGGGTGACGGCCTCCACGGCCGGAGCCCCGTCCACTTCACCTACGGCCGGCTGCGCGACCTGCCCTCCGTCACCCGGACGGCCCTGATCGAGTGCGCCGGAAACGGCCGCAGCCTCTACACCAGCCAGCAGGGCGAGCCGGTCACCGGCACCTCCTGGACCCTCGGCGCCGTCGGAGCCGCCCGCTGGCGCGGCGTCCGCCTCTCCGACGTGCTGCGGCGCGCCGGGATCGCCCGCGACGCCGTCGACCTCCAGCCGCGAGGCCTCGACGACCCGTACGTCTCCGGCGGCGTCGATTACGGCCGGGTGCGGCGCCCGCTGCCGGTCGCCAAGGCCTTCGACGACGTGATCCTCGCGTACGAGATGAACGGCGAACCGCTCCCGTACGACCACGGCTACCCGGTCCGGCTCGTCGTCCCCGGCTGGGTGGGCATCGCGTCCGTCAAGTGGCTCGGCGACATCGAGGTCTCCACCCGCCCGCTCGACTCGCCGTGGTCCACCGACTGGTACCGCCTCTTCGGCCCCGCGCACCCGGCCGGCGGCAGCGCCCCGATCAGCCGCCAGACCCTCAAGTCCGCCTACCAGCTGCCCTTCGGCGCCACCCTGGAGTCCGGCCGTGTCCACCGGCTCACCGGACGCGCCTGGTCCGCCCTCGCGCCCGTGCGGACCGTCGAGGTCTCCACCGACGGCGGCGCCCACTGGCGCCACGCCCGGCTCCTCGACACCCCCCGCAAGGACGGCTGGGTCCGCTGGACCGTGCCGTGGCGCCCGCACACCACCGGACCCGTCACCCTGCTCTCCCGTACCACCGACGCCGCCGGCAACACCCAGCCCGAGCGGGCCGTCCACAACACCCAGGGGTACCTCTTCAACGCGGTCGTACGTCACCCGATCACCGTCGTCCGAAGCGGCGGAACCGCCCGAACCTTCGTATAAAGGGCACGGGGGTGCCTGCCCGGCGCCCCCGTGCGCTCAGGAGGTACGGGACATGCGGCAGACGGCTCCGGAAGGCCGCGGCCCGGTGCGTTACGGCCCTCCCGCGCCCGACACGGGCCTGCCCGTCCTGCCCGGACTCGCCGCCCTCCTCGCCGCGGCCGCCGCCCGGACGGCCGCCGAGCCGCCCGGCGGCGGACCCGTCCTCCGGGAGGCCGCCGCCGGCTACTGGTGGCGCCGCGGCCTGCGCACCCACCCCGAGGACGTGGTCGCCGCCCCCGGAGCCCCCGCCCTCCTCCTCGCCCTGCTCGCCGCCCACGGCGGCGACCTCCTGATGCCCCGGCCCTGCCCCGCCTGGTGGACCCCGCAGGCCCGGCTCCTCGGCCGTCCGGCGTACCACGTGCCCACCCCCGCCGAGTGCGGCGGCGTGCCCGACCCGTACGCCCTCCTGGAGACCGTCCGGCGCGTCCGCGCCGAAGGCGGCGACCCCCGGGTCCTGCTGCTCTCGATCGCCGACGACCCCACCGCCACCGTCGCCCCGCCCGAGATCGTCCGCGAGGCCTGCGAGGCCGCCGTCGCCGAGGGACTGCACGTCATCAGCGACGAGACCTGGCGCGATACCCTCCACCACCCCCACGACACCGTGCTTCTCGGCCCCGCCGAGATGTGCCCCGACGACGTCACCGTCCTCAGCGACCTCGGCGGCGCCCTCACCCCGGCCGCCTGGCCCTGCGCCGTCGCCCGCTTCCCGCCCACGGACCCCTCGCGCGCCGACCGCTGGACCGATCGCAGGGCCCGCGTCCTCGACGTGCTCACCGTCCTCGGGGCCGTCGTCCCCGGCCCGGTGGCCCCCGCCGCCGCGCACGCCCTCGACGAACCCGAGGACGTCACCGTACGGGCCCGGCACGCCGCCGCCGTCCACGGGCGGCTCGCCGCGGCCGCGCACCGCACCGTCCTCGCCGCCGGCGCCCTCGCCAGGCCCCCGCAGGCCGGCCGCCACCTCTACGCCGACCTCGGGCCGCTCCGCCCCGGCCTCGCCGCCCGCGGCGTCACCGACTCCCTGGACCTGGAGAGCCACCTCACCGCACGGCTCGGCGCCCCCGTCCCCGGCGGCCACCGCTTCGGCGACGAACCCGGCGCCCTCCGCGTCAGGTTCGGCACCGTCATGTTCCTGGGCACCACCGAGGCCGAACGCGCCGAGACCCTCGACGCCCGCGACCCCCTCGACCTGCCCCATGTGGCCCGGAAACTAGCCGAGTTCGGAGGAGCCCTGGAGGAACTCCGGTGACGGCCCGCCCGAGCGGCGCCCGACCGGACCTCGAACCGCGCACCCCGCACTGGTACGTGGCACCCCGCACGCCGCACCGCCGGAACCCCGCCCCCCGCCCCCCGCACCGGCGACGCCCCGCCCGAGCCGCGCAGAACGGAGCCCGCAGATGACCGAACGGACGGCGCATCCCGCCCGGGCCGGACAGTCCGCGCCCCACCTCGATCCCGGCAAGGCCCCCGCACCCGCCCCCGCCTCGGCCCCCACCCCGGTGCTCCAGCCCGTCGGCCGGCTGCGCCACGACTGGCCCCGCACCTTCGTCGACCGGCTCACCGCGCCCCTCCCCGGCGTCCGCGCCCTCGCGCGCCTCGCCCGCGAAGGCGCCGTACGCCCCCGCCCCGAAGGGCTCCGCGACACCCCCCTGCTGCCCTTCGAACCCGGCCCGCTGCCGCCCGCGGGCCCCGACACGCTCGCCGTCACCTGGGCGGGGCACGCCAGTTGGGTCCTGCGCATCGGCGGGCTCACCGTCCTCACCGACCCGGTCTGGTCCCGGCGCATCTTCGGCACCCCGGCCCGGCTCACCCCCGTCGGCGTCCGCTGGGAGGACCTCCCGGCCGTCGACGCCGTCGTCATCAGCCACAACCACTTCGACCACCTCGACGCCCCCACCCTCCGACGGCTGCCCCGCCACACCCCCGTCTTCGTCCCTGCCGGACTCGGCCGCTGGTTCGCCCGCCGGGGGTTCCACCGCGTCACCGAACTCGACTGGTGGGAAGCGGCCGAACTCGACGGCGTCCGCTTCGACTTCGTCCCGGCCCACCACTGGTCCAAGCGCACCCTCCTCGACACCTGCCGCTCCCTCTGGGGCGGCTGGGTGCTCACCGACCGCTCCGGGCGCCGCGTCCACTTCGCCGGCGACACCGGATACGGCCACTGGTTCGCCGAGATCGGCCGCCGCTACCCCGGGATCGACCTGGCGCTGCTCCCCATCGGCGCGTACGACCCGCGCTGGTGGCTCAGCGACGTCCACACCGACCCCGAGGAAGCGGTCCGCGCCCACCAGGACCTCGGCGCACGCCGCATGGCCCCCATGCACTGGGCGACCTTCGTCCTCTCCTCCGAGCCCGTCCTCGAACCCCTCACCCGCGTCAGGGCCGCCTGGGAGAAGGCCGGGCTGCCCCGCGAGGAACTCTGGGACCTGCCGGTCGGCGGCTCACGGGTGCTCGTGCCCTGAAACGCCTTTCCCGGAGGGGCCGTTCCCGGTGACGCCGTTCCCCGGCACGTCGTTCCCGGGCGCGCCGCCGCTCCTCCCGGACCCGTTCCCCGGGGCGCGTCCCCCTCCCGTCCGCCGCTTCTCGCGGAGCCGCCGCCACAGGCCGGGGACCGCGCTGACCAGCACCGTGAGGCCGACCGCCGCCACGACGCCCTGCCAGGGCTCGGGGAAGAGGGAACCGCCCAGGATGCCGATCAGCTGGTACGCCGCCGCCCACGCCAGGCAGGCCGCCAGGTCGCCCCGGACGAACCGGCGCAGCGGCATCTCGGCGAGCAGGCAGGCCAGCATCACCGGGATCCGGCCCGCCGGCACCAGACGGGACAGCACGAGCACCGACACCTGATGCGTCTCCAGCCGCTCCTGCGCCTGCGAGAGCCGCTCGGGGGTGACCCGGCCGCGCAGCGCGGCGAGCCACCGCGAACCGTTGCGGGAACGGACCCCGCGCTGCCCCAGCCAGTACAGCGCCGTGTCGCCCAGCCACGCAGCGAAGGCCGCCACCAGGAAGACGAACAGCAGCGCCGTCGGCGAGCTCTGGTGGAAGGCGACCACCGCCGCCGAACTGACGATCGCACCCGTCGGCACGATCGGCACCAGCGCGCCCAGCGCGACGAGCAGGAACAGCGACGGGTAGCCGACGGCCTGCTGCGTCGACTCCGGCGGCAGCTCCCGCACCACCGTGGCCACACCGGTGAACCCACCGATCACCGGGCGACCTCCGGCCGCACCTTCTCGCCGTGGCCCAGCAGGTGCACCGCCACCTTCGGGGCGAGTCGCGCCGCGTGCCGGACGAACTCGTCCCCCGGGGCGTGGAACTCGTGCGGCCGGATCCCGTCGAGCCCGATCGGCCAGTACGTGCCGTAGTGCACCGGCACCGCCGCCGCCGGCGAGAGCGCGGCGAGCGCCTCGGCCGCCCGCCCCGCGTCGAGGTGGCCGTGCCCGAGGTACGGACCCCAGCCGCCGACCGGCAGCAGGGCCACGTCCACCGGCCCGACCGCCTCCGCCATGCCGTCGAACAGCCCGGTGTCCCCGGCGAAGTACGTCCGCGCCTCGCCCTCGACGACGTACCCGAGCGCGGGCGCCCGGTGCCGCCCGACCGGCAGGCGCCGCCCGTCGTGCAGCGCCGGCACGGCCCGCACGGTCACGCCCTCCACCGTCACCGTGTCGCCCGGCTCCACCTCCGTCAGCCGCAGCCCGTCGCCGTCGAGCCTGCGCAGGCCCGGCACGGCGGCGGGCGCCCCGCGCGGCACGACGATCCGGGTCCCGGGCGCGAGCAGGGCGAGCGAGGGCAGGTGCAGGTGGTCGGCGTGCAGGTGCGAGACGAGGACGGCCTCGGCCCGGGCGGCCTCCGGCGGCGGCAGGGCGCCGCGGCGCCGCCGCAGATGGGCGAGGCGCCGGGCGAACAGCGGGTCGGTGAGGAAGCGGACCCCGGAGTCCTCGACCGTGCAGGTCGCGTGACCCCACCAGGTGACCTCCACCGGTATGCCGCCTTCCGTCCTCGGGTGCGACGGCCGCGGCGCCCGATGTCCGCGGCCGTTCCGTAACTCCGTAACGAGGGTAAATGTCCGGAGCGTGCTCCGGAGGATGTTCGGCCGTGCCGTTCCCCAGTAGGGTCGGTCCATGGACGACGTTCGGGTGGCGGCGATCGCCAGCCTCACCCCGCTCGAAGAGCTGGACAGCGACCCCTTCCTTGTCGACACGCGCTCCCAGCACGCGATCTGCGCCCGCTGGGCCGACGACAGGGGGTACGTGATCGCCCGCCAGTTGCTGTTCTACGGCATCAGGCCCGACCACGAGGCACTGTGGGTGGACGTGGAGGCGGGTGCGGTCGACCTCTTCGTCGCCGCCAACGAGCGCGTCCTCGCCCGCGCGCTCACCTCCGTCCCCGGCTTCCGCGCCGAGTGCGCGCGCCGCGGGGTCCGCGTCGAGACCGTCCGCCCCGACGAACCGGCCTACGACGCCGCCGCCAAGGCCGGCGTCCACCGCCGCCTCTCCATGCCGACCGCCGGCTACGACGGCACCTGACGGGTCCGGCCGGGTCCGCCCGGTCACGTCGCCTCCGGCGGGGTCCGGCCCGGTACGACGCTTCGGCATCTGACCGGTCCGGTCCGGTACGACGCCTCCCGGTCGGCCGACCGCGTGCGGCTGCTCCCGGCGGCCGGTCCGGCGCGGTCGACCTGACGCACACGGAGCGCCGGCCGTCACCCGTTCGCCGACCCGGGCGTGGGCGTTGTGCCACGCTTGGGACAGGAAACGGGCGAAAGGCGAAGCGGGCGTGGCTGACGGGCGATGGGGTGGCGCCGACCGCTGGCGGTCCGCGGGCAGGACGGTGACGCGGGTGGTCGCGGTGTGGGCGGTGTCCACGCTCACCATGCTCGTCCTGGCCGGGCTGCTGCCGGACTTCCAGCTCCAGTCCGCCGACGGCGACAGCTTCACGAGGACGGCCCTCACCGCCGCCACGGCCGCGGGCGCCTTCGGTCTGCTCGGGGCGCTGGTCTGGCCGGTGCTCGTCCGGGCCCTGCTGCTCGTCCCTGCCCTCGTCCTCGGCCTGCTCGTCTTCTTCCTCAACGGCTCGCTGCTGATCGTCGCGCTGTGGCTGATCCCCGACGGGCGCGGCGCCGCCGACCCCGAGACCGCCGTGGTGGTCGCCGCCGTGATGTCCGCCGTCGCCTCGGCCACGGCCACGGCCCTCGCCGTCCGCGACGACGACGCCTACCGGCGCCGTCTGTACCGGCTCACCGGCCGCACCCGGCCCCGCGACCCCGGCGACGCCCCGGAGGCCGTCCCCGGGACGGTCTTCCTCCAGCTCGACGGCGTCGGCCACCACGTGCTGCGCGGCGCCGTCGCCGACGGCCTCATGCCGACCGTCGCGGGCTGGTTGGACGCCGGCCACCGGCTCACCCCGTGGCGCACCGACTGGTCGAGCCAGACCGGTGCCAGCCAGCTCGGCATCCTGCACGGCAGCAACGAGGACGTGCCCGCCTTCCGCTGGTACGAGAAGGACACCGGCCGCGTCATGGTGTCGAACCGGCCGGCCGGCGCCGTGGAACTCCAGCGGCGGGCCGTGCGCCGCACCGGCGACGGCGGGCTCCTCACCGTCGACGGCGCGTCCCGCGGCAACCTGTTCAGCGGCGGCGCCGACCAGCTCGCGCTGGTCCTCTCGATGGCCGCCCGGCGCGGCCGGCGCAACCGCTCCCGGGCCGGCTACTTCGCCTACTTCGCCGATCCGGCCAACGCCGTCCGCACCGCCGGATCGCTCGTCGCCGAGTGCGTCCGCGAGGTGTTCCAGTCGACCCGGGCCCGGCTGCTCCGTGAGACCCCGCGCGTCTCGCGCGGCGGCACGTACCCCTTCGTCCGCGCCTTCGCGACGGTCGTCGAGCGGGACGTCGTCGTCTCCGCCGTGATGGGCGACATGCTGGCCGGGCGGACCGCCGTCTACGCCGACCTCGTCGCCTACGACGAGGTGGCGCACCACTCGGGCCCGCACGGCCGCGACACCGACCAGGTCCTGCGCCGCCTCGACCGCGCCGTCGGGCTCATCGCCACCGTCGCCGAGCACGCCCCGAGGCCGTACCGCATCGTCCTTCTCTCCGACCACGGCCAGAGCCCCGGCGAGACCTTCGAGGGGGCGTACGGGCTGACCCTCAAGGACCTCGTACGGGCCGGGTGCGGGCTTCCGGTGTCGCGCCGGGTGCGCCGCACCCGCAGCGGTTCGGAGGCGCGGGACGCCGCGAGGGACGCGCTGCGCAGCGCGCTCCACCGGCCGGTCGACGAGTCCGGCGACGCGGCCCGCGAACTGCCCGCCAAGCTCTCGGAGCCGCTCGTCCTCGCCTCCGGCAACCTCGGCCTCGTCTCCTTCCCCGACGTGCCCCACCGCATGACCCGCGAGGAGATCGACCGGCGCCACCCCGCGCTCCTCCGCACCCTCGCCCACCACCCCGGCGTCGGCTTCCTCCTCGTCGCGAGCGCCGAGCACGGTTCGGTCGTGCTCTCCCGCGACGGCACCGAAGTGCCCGTCGCCGAACTCACCGACACGGGCCCCCTCGCCGTCTTCGGCCCCGGCGCGGCCGACGCCGTCCGGCGCACCGACGGCTTCCCGCACGTCGCCGACATCATGGTCAACTCGATGTACGACCCCGCGACCGGCACCGTCCACGCCTTCGAGGAGCAGATCGGCTCCCACGGCGGCCTCGGCGGCGAGCAGTCCCACCCCTTCCTCCTGTCCCCTCCCGACCTCTCCCCACCCGTCCCCCCGGGCGGCGAACTCGTCGGCGCCGAACACGTCCACCGTGTCCTCCGCCGCTGGCTCCGCGAGTCCTCGGGCCCCCAGGTCCCCCTGCCCCCCTCCCCACCCGCCCACCGAACCGAGGCCGCCCTCCCGGCCGACGAACCCTCCCGTCCTCCGCGGACCTGACTCCCGCGGACCCGACGGAACAGTCCTTACGCCGCTCGGGCGGATCTCGGGTTCGGCGCGCCTCCTCCAGGTGCTCGCGGGGCAGGACGGTTCACCGTGAGCCCCGTGCGACGGACGACCGGTGGGCCCGCCCGTACGGCGGGCGGGCCGGTGCGTCCGGGAGCGGGCAGGCACCGCTGGGCGGTGCTGCTGCTCGTCCTCGGCGCGCTGTTCGGCGCGGGGGCGGCGGGGGCGCTCGGCGGCGGCGAACTCCGGCCCGCCACGGCGGCCCCGGCGTCCGACGCCGGCGGGGAGACGCACGAACCGGCGGCCGGTGAGGTCTGGCTGCCCGGTCGGGCGCGACGGCACCGCAGGGGGGTCCGGCCGGCTTCCGGCCGCAGGCGCCCTCGCGGAGCGCGCGGGCCCCTGCGGGACTCCGCCCCGACTCCCGTACCCGCCCCGCGCGGTGACGCCCTCGGGTGCGTGGTGATGCGCTGCTGAGAGGCCCGAGCCTCCCGGCAGTCCGTCCTGTACATCACCCCCGCACCACGAGGAGCTTCGTCATGCCCGTCGATCCGTACGCCGTACTCCAGGCCCTGCTGCGCGCGGAGGCGTCCCGCGCCCAGCGCGCCGACCGCGCGGCGCCCGAACCCGCCACGCGCACGGCCGCCACGCGCACACCCGGCACGCGGACGTCCGCCCCGGCGCCCGAGCCGCGCCCGTCGCGGGAGGAACCCGGCCGCTGACCCCCGCGGCCTGGTGCCCGACCGGGCGGCCGCCACCCGCCGTCGCCCGGCCCCGCCCGTGTCTCAGGCGGGTTCCGCGGCGCCCACCGGCGTGGGCGTGCGGCGGCCGTGCAGGCCGACGAGGCCCGCGGCGGCGACGGCGAGGAGGGTGAGGGCGAGGAGGGCGGGGACGAGGCCGACGAGGGGGCCTGCGGCGAGGCAGCAGACGCCGCCGGTGGCGAGGGCGGTGGGGCGGCGGCCCGAGGTGCGGAGGACGATGGCGGCCGAGCCGAGGAGGAAGACGCCGACGCCACCGGTGAGGGACCAGGCGACGACGCCGTGGAGGGGCTCGGCGAGCCCGTAGTGGCCGGTGTCGGCGACCTGCTGGAGGACCTTCTTCATGCCGAGGGCGCAGAGGACGACACCGGCGACGAGCGGCAGGTGCAGGAAGGTGTACACGTCGCGGGCGAAGCGGGTGCGGTCGTCGCCGTCGAGGGACGTGAGGCGGTGTTCGGCGGCCTCGCCGAGCTGCCGGAAGTACAGCCGCCACAGCCCGGCCGACAGGAGCAGCCCGGCGGCCGACGCGCCGAGCACGGCGTAGGTGAGCGGGAAGTCGCCGACGCCGACACCCATCGCCACGATGGACTCGCCGAGCGCGATGATGACGATCAGGCCGTGGCGCTCGGCGAAGTGCCCGGGCGAGTTGACCCGCCAGCCGGACGAGCCGGTCACGTAGATGCCGCCGTAGTCGACGGCCACCGCCCCGAGCCACAGGAGGAGTTGGACCCGGCCGCTGTACGCGCTGCCGATCAGCAGCAGCACCAGCGGGGGAGCGACCGACACCAGCGCCGTACGCCGCAGGGTGGCGCGCAGCGCACGGTCACCGGGGCCGGAGACCCAGTACGACGCGAGGTGCAGCAACCGCACCGCCCCGTAGCAGAGCACGAACAGCAGCGGCGCCGGCAGCCCGCCGGGCGCGTGCGTGAAGACCTCGGGCACGGCGAGCGACACGATCAGCACGACGGCCATCACGGTCACGAGCACCGTGAACAGCGCCCCGGAGTCGGCCCGTACGACGTTCCCCAGCCACGCGAAGCAGCACCAGCACCACCACAGCAGCGCGAGCACCACCATGCCGCCGACCACCCGCACCGGCGACGGCGCCGCCGCCATCAGCGCCGTGACCTGCGTGATCGCGTACACGAACACCAGGTCGAAGAAGAGCTCCGCCGGCGTCACCTTGTGATCGTCCGCGGTGGCCACCATCCGGGCCCGTTCCCTGTTCCACGCCATCCCCGCATCCCCCCTTCGAAGCGACCGCTCTCGGCCACCCCGGCGCGAACAATACCCACGCCCACACCCCACCGACGCCCTGTCCGAACTCCGCTTCACCTCAACGCGTTCCGCCCCTCGTTCCTGCCTCCGGCATTACCTCCGACGTAATCGACCCCCTCCGTGCCGGGCGGCATGCTCGTGGTCACCGGAACCCGGGCGGCGCACTCCGCTCGGGCTTCGGGACCACTACCCGCACGAACATCCCCATGGAGGGTGATCCGCCATGTCCCAGGCTCTGCTCGCCGGTCTCGCTCGCACGACCCGACCCGAGGTGGCGGTGCGCCGCTTCCTGGCGCTCGACGCGGTGGTGACGGGGGCGAACGGGATCGCGTACGTGGCCGCGTCCGGTCCGCTGGGGGAGCTCCTGGGGGTCGACGCGGGGCTGCTGTTCGAACTCGGTCTGTTCCTCACGGCGTTCGCCGCGGGGGTGGCGTGGCTGGCGAGCAGGCGGCGGCCGGCGGCGCTCGCCGTGAAGGCGGTCGTGGACGCCAACGTGGTGTGGGCGGTGCTGAGCGTCGTCGCCCTGGTGGCCTGGCTGGAGCCGACGGCGGCGGGGCTGCTGTGGACGCCGATGCAGGCGGCCGCCGTCGCCGGGTTCGCCGGGCTGCAGTGGGCGGCGCTGCGGGCGGCTAGCCGCTGAGCGACTGGAGGTACGCGACGGTTTCCGCGTCGGCCGGGAGGAAGGTCTCGATGGCCAGCTCGGCGACGGTCACGTCCATCGGGGTGTTGAACGTGGAGATCGACGACACGAAGGACAGCACCCGCCCGTCGTGCGCGATCCGCATCGGCAGCGCGAAGTAGGGGTACGGCTCCTCCTCCGGGGAGTCGTCGGCCTCCGCGCCGGGCGGCAGCGGGTAGGCGGCCACCTCCTCGTACAGCGCACGCAGCGACTCGGAGCGCGCCAGGCCGATCTGACGCTCCATCTGGGCGAGCAGGTGGTGCCGCCACTCGCGCAGGTTGAGGATCCGGGGGGCCAGGCCCTCCGGGTGGAGGGTGATCCGCATGGCGTTCAGCGGGGGAGCGAGCAGGTGCTCGGGGAGCCCGGCGAGGAGCAGGCCGATGCCCTGGTTGGCCGCCACGACCGTGTACGAGCCGTCCACCACGAGCGCCGGATACGGGTCGTAGCCCTGGAGCAGCCGCTCGATGCCCTCCCGGAGCGCCTCCAGACGCGGGGCGTCGAGCGGCGACTCCGCGTAGCGGGGGGCGTATCCGGCGGCGAGCAGCAGGGCGTTGCGCTCCCGCACCGGCACGTCCAGGTGCTCGGCGAGCTTGAGGACCATCTCCTCGCTCGGCCGGGAACGGCCGGTCTCGACGAAGGAGATGTGCCGGGCCGAGGAGTCGGCGCGCAGCGCCAGCTCCAGCTGGCTGAGCCTGCGCTGCTCGCGCCACCCGCGCAGCAGCGGCCCTACGCCCGTGTCGCTCACGACGGTTGTCATGGTCAGACGGTATCTCAGAGGGGGACCCCGGGTAGGTTTCCCCCGGGGCCCCTGTCCGTCACCCCGTCACCCGCACAGCCCGACCGGAGGGAGCACCGCCGTGGCCACACAGCCGCTGTCGCAGAAGGAGATCGAGGACCGGCTCCGGGAGCTCCCCGGCTGGTCCGTCGCCGAGGACCGGCTCACCCGGGCCTACCGGCTCGGCGACCACTTCGCCGCGACGGCCTTCGTCGTGCACGTGGCGCAGATCCAGCAGGAGCTGGACCACCACTCCGACCTGACCCTCGGCTACAACACGGTCGCCCTCTCCGTGAACACGCATTCCGCGGGCGGCACCGTCACCGAGAAGGACTTCGAACTCGCCGAGCGCGTCGAGGGGATCGCCCCGGGCCACGGCGCGAACTGACCCCCCCGTGCCCCGGCGTTCGTAAGATCGTCGGCATGGCTGAGACCGTGCTCGACTACGAGGCAGAGGCAGCGCACTACGACCGGACCCGGGGCGGCGTGCCCCGGGCCGAGGCCGCGGCGCGGGCCGTCCTGTCCCTGGTGCCGGCCGGCACCCGCACCCTGCTCGACCTGGCCTGCGGCACCGGCCTCGTCACCGAGCGGCTCGCCAGGCCCGGCCTGGGCGTGTACGGGGCGGACGCCGCCCACGCGATGCTGCGGGTGGCCGCCGAGCGCGTCCCCGGCCGGACCGTGCGGGCCGACGCCCGGCGGCTGCCGCTGCCCGACGCCTCGGTGGACGCGGTCTCCGCCGTCTGGCTGCTGCACCTCGCCCCCTTCGCGCCGGAGATCGTCGCCGAGGCGGCCCGTGTGCTGCGGCCCGGTGGCGTCCTCGTCGCCACCGTCGACAAGGACGCCGCCCACGACGTCGGCAGCGACATCGACGAGGTCCTCCGCCCGCTCCGCTCGGCCGCACCGGCCTCCGACCGCGCCGACCTCGTCACCGCGCACGCCGCCGCCCACGGTCTCGACCCCCTGTCGAGTGCCCACTTCACCGGCCACGGCCAGGGCGCGACCCCGCGCGACACCGCGCGGAAACTGCGCGCCGGCTACTTCGCCTCCTGGTTCAGCGGCGACCCGGCGACCACCGAGACCCTCGCCGCCGCCCTCGACGCCCTCCCGGACCAGGACCGCCGCCGCCCCGACCCCCGCTACCGACTGGCGTCCTTCGTCAGGCGCGGCTGAGCTTTCACGCCTTGTCGGGGCCGGGCGCGTGGGCGGGCTCGCGCGCGTGGGTGAGGCCGGACCCTCGGGCCCGGGCGCGGCCCGGTCTCCGCGCACGGGTGGCGCCGAACCGTACACACCGACGCGTCCGGACGCTCGCCCGGCGGCCCGGCAGAGCCCTCCCCTGGAGGCCCGGCCGAGTCCTCACCCGTCGGTGCGGTCGAACTCCATCACCCAGTTCGTCACCCACCGCGCACCGTCGCCGGGACCGGCGTCGCCCGGCGCGAACGCCTGCTCCCAGCGGGCCGTGTCCGGACCGATCCCGGACCAGCGGAACCGCACCCGGACCGGACGTCCCGCGTAGCCGTCCGTCCCCTCGAAGACGCCCGTCCCGTCCTCGGCGAACCGGCCCCTGACCGGCGGGCAGAGCGTTCCCGTACGGCTGTCGGACCAGTTCAGCGTCCACTCGCCGGTCTCCGGCTCGTACAGACGCAGTGTCAGCCCGCGGAAACCCTTCGACGGGAAGACGATCTCGTCGACATGGGCGCGGCCGTCCCAGAACAGCCGCCCCGTGGTGTGCCCGTCGAACTCCTCCCAGCCGCTGTCCGGGTCGAGGAAGTCGACGAGGCGCCGGTTGCGGACCGTCCACGCCCCGTCGAGGAAGTCGAAGCCGTCGTGCGTCACGAGCGGGCCCCCGTGTCCGTCGTGCCGGAGGGGAACGCGTCCCCGAGGTAGGCGGACAGGTCCGGGACGTCGGGCGCGAGGATGTGCCGTATCCAGGCGTCCCGTTCGTGGCCGAGCGGCGCCAGCTCCCAGACGCAGCCGATCCAGGGGCGTTCGGTCGGGACGAAGTGCGCGGGGTCGGTGTCGGGGCAGTCGAGGGCGGGCTGGCCGGCGGCCGCGCCGCGGAAGTGGAGCACGTTGTCCCAGACCCAGCTGTACGTGTTGAGGTAGGCGCCGGTGTCGCCGCCGCGGTGCAGTACGACGAAGCCCGCGGCCGGGGTGCCGTCCGGCTCCGGGAGGAGCTCCGGCAGGAGGGCGTAGGCGGCCCGCTCCACCTCGGGTTCGATGCCCGCGGGATCGGAGGTGACGTGGTAGCGCTTGAGGTGCCGCCCGGCGATCTCGACCGGCGGCAGGGTGAGGAGGTTCTTCTCCGCGAAAGCCATGGCTGGACCGTACGAGCCCTTCACTGACACCTTGTGTCAGTGAAGTCCAGCCGTCTCCTTTCGATCCTCCTGCTGCTCCAGACCGGCGGTACGACGACCGCCGCCCGGCTCGCCGAGGAGCTGGGGGTGTCCGTCCGCACCGTCTACCGGGACGTCGAGGCGCTGCACGCCGCCGGTGTCCCGCTGTACGGGGACGCGGGGCACCGCGGCGGCTACCGGCTCCTGCCGGGGCACCGCACCCGCCTCACCGGCCTCTTCGCCCCCGAGGCGGAGGCGCTGGTCCTGGCCGGCATGCCCGGGGCCGCCGAGGGGCTCGGGCTCGGATCCCACTTCGCCGACGCCCAGTTGAAGCTGCGCGCGGCCCTCCCGGCGGCCCTGCGCGAGCACGTCGACCGGCTGCGGGCCCGCTTCCTCATCGACGCCCCCGGCTGGTACGACGAGGGGGACGAGACCCCCTTCCTGTCGGAGGTCGCCGACGCCGTCCGCGCCGGCCGCGTCCTCGAGGTCCGCTACCGGCGCTGGAAGGAGCCGACCGACGTCGACCGGCGCCTGGAACCGTACGGTCTCGTGCTGAAGGCCGGCCGCTGGTACCTGATCGCCGGACCCGGGCCGCGCACCTACCGCGTCGACCAGATCCTCGCGCTCACCGTCACCGGCGAAGAGGCCGTGATCCCGGCGGACTTCGACCTCGCCGCGCACTGGCGGGCGAGCCGGACCGACTTCCACCGGCGGCTCCACCAGGGCGAGGCGGTCGTACGGATCTCCGCGCGCGGCGCCGCCCGGCTCACCGGCGCCGCGGCCCGGGCCCTCGCCGCCACCGGCACCCCCGAACCGGACGGCTGGACCCGCGCCACCCTCCCCGTGGAGTCGCCACGGCACGCCCACGACACCTTCCTGGGACTCGGCGCGGACGTGGAGGTCCTCGCGCCGGAGGACCTCCGCGACCGGATCGCCGAGACCGTACGGACGCTGGCGGAGCGGTACGGCTGAATCGTCGCGACCGTACGGACGCCGGCGGAGCGGTACGGCTGGGGGAAGCACCGCCCCCGGCCCTGCACCGCTCCCCGGCCCCGTCCCGCCCCGGCGCCTCAGGCGGTCGGCCCGCCCCAGGCCTCCGTCGCGAAGTCGGCGAAGGAGCGCGGCTCGCGGCCCAGGATCCGTTTGACGCCGTCCGTCGCGGTGGCGTTGTGGCCGTCGAGGAGCGTGGCGAACAGGGCCGCGAGCCACTCCGCCTCGGGGGCCGGAAGGCCGAACCCGGCGAGCATCCCGGCGTACTCGGCCTCGGACACCGGCGCGTAGACCACCGGGCGGCCCGAGGCGCGGGAGATCTCCGCGGCGACCTCGGCGAAGGCCACGGGCCGGGGGCCGGTCACCTCGTGCACCCGCCCGGCGTGACCGTCGGCCGTCAGGGTCTCGACGACGACGTCCGCGAGGTCGTCCGCGTCGATGAAGGGCTCGGCGGTGTCCCCGGCGGGGAAGACGACCGCGCCTTCGGCGACGCCGTCCGAGAGCAGCCCCTCCGAGAAATTCTGTGCGAAGAACGAGGCCCGTACGACGGTCAGTTCGGCGCCGGATGCCGCGGTGCGGAGGGACTCCTCCGCCAGGACCGCCTCCGGCTCCCCGCGCCCGGAGAGGAGCGTGAGCCGCCGTACGCCGTTCTCCGCGGCCAGCCGGCCGAAGGCCTCCATCGCCTCGACCGCGCCGGGGGCGGCCAGGTCGGGATAGTAGGCCACGTAGGCGGCGTCCGCGCCGCGGAGCGCGGCGGCCCAGGTGTCCGGGGCCTCCCAGTCGAAGGGCGTCGCCCCGGTGCGTGACCCGGCGCGGACCGTCGCGCCGCGGGCCGCGAGGCGTTCGGCCACGCGCCGCCCGGTCTTGCCGGTGGCGCTGGTCACCAGGACCGTCGTGGCGCGGGCGGTCGATGCGGGCTGCGTCTGCTGCGTGTTCGTCGTCATGGCTCAAGACTCCCGCCCGCGGCCCCCGCGGCCCATGCTCCGCCGTCTCACGGGCCTACGCCTGCGTCTCACCCGCGCGCACGCCCTACCCTTGCCCACCATGGACGCACTCGCCGGACTCCTCGACGGTCCACGCGCCAAGGGCGCCTTCCTGCTGCGCATGATCATGGAACCGCCGTGGTCCGTGCGCATCGAGGACGAGGCCCCGATCTGCCTCATGTGCGTCACCGACGGCGAGGCGTGGATCGTCCCCGACACCGGCGCTCCCGTCCTCCTGCGCCCCGGGGACATCGCCATCGCCCGCGGCCCGGAGCCGTACACGGTCGCCGACGCACCCGACGCGCCGCCGCGCGCCCGGATCGGACCCGACGGCACCTGCACCACCCTCAGCGGCGAGCCCCTCTCCCAGAGCATGCGGCTCGGCGTCCGCACGTGGGGCAACGCGCCGGACGGCAGCACGACGGTCCTCGTCGGCACGTACCTGATGGACGGCGAGGTCGGCCGCCGGCTGCTCGACGCCCTGCCGGGCCTCGTGCACCTGCCCGCCGACGTGTGGAACTGCCCCCTCATGCCGTTCCTCGACGAGGAGATCTCCCGCGACGAGCCCGGCCAGTCCGTCGTCCTCGACCGGGTCCTCGACCTGCTGCTCATCGCCGCCGTCCGCGCCTGGTTCGCCCGGCCCGGCGCGGAGGCGCCCGCCTGGTACCGCGCCATGGGAGACCCGGTCGTCGGCCGGGCGCTCCGGCTCCTCCAGAACGACCCCGCCCACCCGTGGACCGTCGCCTCGCTCGCCGCGAAGGCGGGCGTGTCCCGCGCCGCGCTGGCCCGCCGCTTCACGGCCCTCGTCGGCGAGCCCCCGATGGCGTACCTCACCGGCTGGCGGATCGCGCTCGCCGCCGACCTGCTGCGCGAGCCGGACGCCACGGTCGAGTCCGTCGCCCGGCGGGTCGGCTACAGCGGCGCGTTCGCCCTGAGCGCCGCTTTCAAGCGGGTACGGGGGATCAGCCCGCAGGAGCACCGGACCGCCAGGCAGTGACCGGCGCCGCCCGGGTGCCGTTTGCCGGACCGGCAACATTTCTCGCGCTCCGCGCGGCCCCGAACCACCCTGGACGCATGAGCCAGCATCGCGGATCCCACCCCGGCCACTCGCACGGCGAGGGCCACGGCACCCAGCACGCCGAAGCACACACCGACGCCACCGAGACGCACGCCGACGCCGCAGACCCGCAGGCCGCCGACCCGCACGGCGCCGGGCACCGGCACGGCCACGGCGGCCACCACCACGACAGCACCCACCTGGACTGGGCCGAGCTGGGCCCGCTCCTGGAGCGGCAGGCCGAGGTCGCGGGCCCCGCGTACGCGGACGCGGCCGCCTGGCTCGGCACGTTCGCCCCGGTGCCGGGCGTCCGCCGCATCCTCGACGTCGGCAGCGGCCCGGGCGTCGTGACGAGCCTGCTCGCGCAGGCGTTCCCGGGCGCCGAGGCGGTGGCCGTCGACGGCAGCCCCGAACTCCTCACCCGCGCCCGGTCCTACGCCGAGGCCCGCGGGCTCGGCTCCCGGGTCTCGACCCTGCACGCCGAACTCCCCGAGGCGATCGGCTCCTTGGGGAGCGCCGACATCATCTGGGCGGGCAACTCCATGCACCACATGGGGGATCAGGGAGCGGCGCTCGCGGCCTTCGCCGAACTGCTCAACCCCGGCGGCCTGATGGTCCTCATCGAGGGCGGTCTGCCCCTGCGCCACCTGCCCTGGCACATCGGGATCGGCCGGCCGGGCCTGGAGGCCCGGCTCGACGCCGCCAACGCGGACTGGTTCGGCGAGATGCGCGCCGACCTTCCCGGGACCAAGGACGAGCCGGACGACTGGCGGGCCCTCCTCGCCGCCGCCGGACTCACCCCGGCCGGCACCCGCACCTTCCTCACCGACATCCCCGCACCGGTGTCCCCGGTCGTGCGGGACCTGGCGGTCTCCCACTACACGCGCCTGCGGGACGGCTTCGGCGCCCGGCTCGACCCGGACGACAAGGCGACGCTCGACCGGCTCCTCGACCCGGCCGACCCGGCGTCGCTGCACCACCGCGGTGACCTGTTCCACCTGACGGCCCGCACGGTCCACACCGCCCGCAAGGGCTGACGGCCCCGACGCGACGGGTCAGGACACCGGCTCCAGCCGCCACCACTGGAACGGGGAGTCGGTGTCCTCCCACTGCCGGACGTCGCCGCCGTCCACCATCGAGCCGTCGGCGACCTCCAGGAACAGCCCGCTGACGAAGCTCACCAGGGCCACCGTCCCGGGCGACTGGAGGTCCTGCTCGATGATCCATTCCTGCGCGCCGAAGTTGTTCGCCGTCCACTGCTGGATGTTCGCGCCGTTCTCCGTGGACGCGTTCGCGACGTCGAGGCGCTTCCCGCTCGCCGCGTTCACCAGGTGGTGCAGCCCGCCGCCGTTCGGCACCGGCGCGATGTGCCAGTGCTGCCCCGGCGTCCCGTTCTCGGTGCCCTGCTGCACGTTGGCGCCGCTGCGCCTCGACCCCTGGTACACCTCCAGGAGCAGTCCGCTCGCCACGTTCCGCACCCGGTAGAGGCCCTCCTCCACGGGCCCCGGAGCACCGCTCACCGTACCGACTCCTTCACTTCGCCAGGCTGTTGGACGCGCGGCACGCGGGCCGCGGGGCGGCCCCACAGAGCCGTCACCGACTCTACGGCGCGGGTACGACAACGGGCCTGGCCTGACACCATGGGGCCGGTGACCGATTCCGATCTCCGTTCCCTGCTCGACGACCCCGCGCAAGTCCTGCGCCACGACCGGGCCGAGCTCCGCACCCGCCTCGACGCCCTGCCGGAGGGCGACGGCGGGGTGGGCCGCGAGGTGTTCACCCAGGCCGAGGCCGTCTTCGGCGCCGCTCCCGTGACCTCCGCCGAGTTCGCCTCGTGGCTGCACTTCGCGGCGACCGTCCTCGGTCACCCCGCGTACGCCGACCGGGTCGCCGCCGCCGAACCGGCGCTGCCGTGGCGGACGGTGTGGGCGTGGTGGCGGCCGGTGGGCGCCTACGAGGCCGAGCCGAACCTCAGCGGCGACCGCTCCGCCGGGATGTACGAGGCCGACGGGCGGCCGCTGCTCAAGGTCTGGGCGCTGTGGTGCCCGGACACCTGGTTCGACCCGGCGACCGGACGGGTCGTCCCCGCCCCCGCCGAAGACGCCGAGCCCCTGGACGAGGTGGAGCCGGACGGGCCCTGGCTGTTCGACGCCGCCGACGACTCCTGGGCGCTGCGCGCCCCCGAGGGCTGGGAGGAGCCGGTCCCGCTGGAGGACGGCCGCTCGGTCTTCCTGGACGCGCGCGGGGTGGTCGTCGTCGAGGCGAACGCCGCGGCCCTCGCCGACTGGCCGACGGGCGGCGCCGACGCCTCGGAGCGGACGCCGCCGGACGGCGGACCGTGGTTCCGCCCCGGTACGAGGGACACCGCGGGTCCCCTCACCGCGGCCCGGCTCGACGCGGTGTTCGGAGCCTCCGGGGTCGTCCGTGTCGCGGGGGACGACCTGCCCGGGACCCTGGTCCACGCGCCCACCCGCGTCCTGCTGTCCGAGGCCGGACTGCCGCGCCACTGGGCGGCGGGCGTCACGTCGTTCGCGGCGGCGGACGCCTTCCTGGAACCCGGCCCGGAGGGCCTGCTGAGCGTCGGCTCGTTCGACCTCGGACACTGCGACGACGGGGAGGTGTTCCTGCACCCGGTCACCGGCGCGGTCGGCATGCGGCAGCCGGACGGCAGCCACGGCCCCGGCGGAGACGCCGTCTTCCCGCTCGTCCGCGACCTGGACTCCTTCGTCCGGTTCCTGGAGGGCGTCCGCCGCCACATGGGCGCGTGCTGGGACCCGTACGAAGGGGAGGACGGCGTGAAGGCGTTCCTCCGTGCCATGGCGGAGGTGGACGCCGGGGCGCTGGCCGAGGACGCGCCCGGCGCGGAGGTCTGGGAGCATCTCTTCGCCGCGATCACCGAGTTGGGCGTCGACGGCCACTGAGCCCGGCGACGGGCCGCGAGGCCGCCCGCCGGCGGCGGACGGCGGCCCCGGCACCCGCGGTCACCCGGCCCGCCGTCCGTGCCCGAGGCGTCGCCGCACCGCCGAGGCGGCGCGGTGCGGCAGGCTCCTCCGTGTCCTTCAGGCGCCGACGTTGAACTCGGCCGGGTCCGGGCCGAGTCGGCGGTCCTCGTCGAGGGCGGCGACGGCGGCCAGGTCCTCGGCGTCCAGCTCGAAGCCGAAGACGTCGATGTTCTCCCGGATGCGCGACGGGGTGACCGACTTCGGGATCACCACGTTCCCCAGCTGGAGGTGCCAGCGCAGCACCACCTGGGCCGGCGTCCGCCCGTGCTTGCGGGCGATGGCGACGATCGCCGGGACCTCCAGGAGGCCGCGGCCCTGGCCGAGCGGCGACCAGGCCTCGGTCGCGACGCCGAGCCGGGCGTGCACCTCGCGGGACGCCTGCTGCGGGAGCTGCGGATGGAGCTCGATCTGGTTGACGGCGGGCACGACCGAGGTCTCGCCGATCAGCCGCTCCAGGTGCTCCGGAAGGAAGTTGGAGACGCCGATCGCCTTGGCGCGCCCGTCCGCGAGGATCTTCTCGAACGCGCGGTACGTGTCCACGTACGCGTCCTTCGCCGGCACCGGCCAGTGGATCAGGTACAGGTCGACGTAGTCGAGGCCCAGCTTGTCGAGCGAGGCGTCGAAGGCCTTCAGCGTCGTGTCGTAGCCCTGCTCGCTGTTCCACAGCTTGGTGGTGACGAACAGTTCCTCGCGGGGGATCCCCGAGGCGGCGACGGCCCGGCCCGTGCCCACCTCGTTCTGGTAGATCGCGGCGGTGTCGATCGAGCGGTAGCCGGCCTCCAGGGCGGTCGCCACGGCCGTCGCCGCCTCGGCGTCCGGCACCTGCCAGACGCCGTAGCCCAGCTGCGGCATCAGGACGCCGTTGTTGAGGGTGACCGAGGGAACGCTGTTGTCCGTGCTCACGTGGGAAGGATCCTTACGTCGTCGTCACTGGCTGTACGGAGGTACTCCCAGCGTCAACGATCACGGAGCGCTCCGCATTCCGGCCCGTCGGTCAGCCGTACAGCGCCTCGACCTCCGCCGCGTAGGCCCGCTCGATCGCCTTGCGCTTCAGCTTCAACGACGGGGTGAGCAGCCCCTGCTCCTCGCTGAAGGGATGCGCCAGGATCCGGAAGGTGCGGATCGACTCGGCCTGCGAGACCAGGGTGTTCGCCGCCACCACGCCCCGCCGGATCTCCGTCTCCAGCGCGGGATCGCGCACCAGCTCGGACGGGGCGAGCGGAGGACGGCCCTGCATCGCGAGCCAGTGCTCCACCGCCTCCTGGTCGACGGTGACCAGGGCGGCGACGTACGGCCGGTCGTTGCCGACGACGATGCACTGGGCGATCAGCGGATGCGCGCGCACCCGCTCCTCCAGTCCGGAGGGCGCGACGCTCTTGCCGCCCGACGTCACCAGGATCTCCTTCTTCCGCCCGGTGATGGTCAGGTAGCCGTCGTCGTCGAGGGCGCCGAGGTCCCCGGTGGCCAGCCAGCCGTCGTTGAGGACGGCGGCGGTCGCCTCCGGGGCGTTGAGGTAGCCCGAGAAGACCTGGCCGCCGTGCAGCCACACCTCGCCGTCCTCCGCGATGTGCACCGTCGTGCCGGGCACCGGCTGGCCTACCGTGCCGTACTTGGTCCGCTCGGGCGGGTTCGCTGTGGCGGCCGCCGACGACTCGGTCAGCCCGTACCCCTCGAAGACCGTGATCCCGGCGCCCGCGAAGAACAGGCCCTGCCGGCGGTCCATCGCGGAACCGCCCGACATCGCGTACCGGACCCGCCCGCCCAGGGCCGCCCGGACCTTCCCGTACACCGTCTTCTCGAAGAACTGGTGCTGCACCCGCAGTGCCGCGGAGGGCCCGGGGCCGGTCCCGAACGCCTTCTGCTCCAGGGCCTCCGCGTACCCGACGGCCACCTCCACGGCCTTGTCGAACGGGCCGGCCCTCCCGTCGCTCTCCGCCTTGCGCCGGGCCGCGTGGAAGACCTTCTCGAAGACGTACGGAACGGCCAGCACGAAACTCGGCCGGAACGCCGCCAGGTCGGGAAGCAGCTCGGCGGCGGCCATCACCGGCTGGTGTCCCAGCTTCACCCCGCTCCGGACCGCCGCGACCTCCACCATCCGCCCGAAGACGTGCGCGAGCGGCAGGAACAGCAGCGTCGACGCCTGTTCCCCCGGCCGGGACCGGAACACCGGCTCCCAGCGGCCCATCAGCATGTCCGTCTCGAACATGAGGTTCGCGTGGGTGATCACGCAGCCCTTCGGGCGGCCGGTCGTCCCCGACGTGTAGATGACCGTCGCCACCGTCTCGGGGGTCACCGCCCGCCGGTGCCGGTGCACGACCTCCTCGTCGATGTCCGCGCCCGCCGCCGTCAGCTCCGCCACCGCGCCCGCGTCGAGCTGCCAGAGCCGCTGGAGCCGGGGCAGCCGGTCGATCACCGAGCCGATCGTCATCGCGTGGTCCTCGTGCTCCACCACGCACGCCGTGACCTCGGAGTCGTACAGCATCCAGAAGACCTGCTCGGCGGAGGAGGTCGGATAGACCGGCACGGGCTGCGCGCCCACCGCCCACAGCGCGAAGTCGAACAGCGTCCACTCGTAGCGGGTGCGGGCCATGATCGCGACCCGGTCGCCGAACCGCACCCCCTCCGCGATCAGCCCCTTCGCGAGGCCGAGCACCTCGTCGCGGAAGCCGGCGGCGGTCACGTCCCGCCACGCGCCGTCCGGGCCCTTGCGTCCCAGCACGATCCGGCCGGGTTCGGCCGCTGCGCGAACGAACAGGGCGTCCGCCAGACCGCCGACCTGAGGCGCCGCCTCGACGGGCGGCACGGTGAACTCGCGCACTGACCTGCTCCTCGACGGCTCGATGGCTGGAAAGCCTCTGTCGCACTCCGTTCGGCGCGGGTGACGGTACCCCACCCGCATGCCCGGCGGGAGGCCCTTCACCAAGCCGGGACATTCCGTGTTCCCACAGGTCAGGGCTGGTGAGGTGACCAAGTCGCGGACGCTCCGGGGCTGTTACCGACCGGACGGTACGGCCACCGGGCGCGAATCTCCACCGAATCTGTACCGACCGCTCACGCGGCGACCCCCGGGGGGTCGCCGCGCGGCCTCGCGCCGACCGCCTCAGCGGGGCCGGTGCAGCCGGTCGCCGCCCGCGAGGATCGCGTCCGCCAGCGCGTCGGCCGCCTCCTGCACCGCCCCGCCGCGGCGCCCCGACCGCAGGACGAAGCCCACCGCGCCGAGCTCCGGGAGCCCGGCGCGGGCCGCCACGGGCACGAGGCCCGGCGGTACCAGGCCCCGGGTGTGCGCCATCACGCCGAGACCCGCGCGGGCCGCCGCGACGTTCGCGCTGAGGCTGGAACTCGTGCACGCGATCCGCCACGCCCTGCCCTGCGCCTCCAACGCCTCCAGGGCGCGCGCCCGGGTGATCCCCGGCGGCGGGTAGAGGATGAGCGGCACCGGCCGGTCCGGATCGAGCCGCAGCCCCGGCGCCCCGATCCAGATCAGGGAGTCCTCCCAGACGAGCCGGCCCCCGCTCTCGGCCCCGCGCCGCTTGGCCAGGATCAGATCGAGCCGACCGGCCGCCAGCCGGGCCTGGAGCGTCCCGGACAGCTCGACCGTCAGCTCCAGGTCGACCTCCGGATGCTCGCGCCGGAACGACTCCAGGATCTCCGGCAGCCGCGTCGTCACGAAGTCCTCCGACGCGCCGAACCGCAGCCGCCCCCGCAGCCGGGTCCCGCCGAAGAACGCTGCCGCCCGCTCGTGGGCCTGGAGGATCGTGCGGGCGAACCCGAGCATCGCCTCGCCGTCCTCCGTCAGCTCCACCCGGTGCGTGTCCCGGGTGAACAGCGGCCTGCCCGTCGCCTCCTCCAGACGCCGCACGTGCTGGCTGACGGTCGACTGGCGCAGCCCGAGCCGGTCGGCCGCCCGCGTGAAGCTCAGCGTCTGGGCCACGGCGAGGAAGGTGCGCAGCTGGGAGGGCTCGTACACGGCACGACGCTACCGCGGTGGCCGTCATCACGAGAGGCGATGACAGTCAGAGCGCTGTACGGGATTCCCGATCACCGGCCGGTGGCGCAGGATGGACCCGCGAGGCCGGTGGCGCAGGACGGCCCCGCACGGCCGGAGGCGCGGGACGGACCCGCGCGCCGCCCCGTCGCCGTACGGCCGCGCCCGAGCCCGCGCGGTCCGCGCGGCCCCGCAGTACGGAGCAGTGGAGCCCATGACCCGCCACACCCCCCGCCGTGCCCTTCGCCTGCCGTTCCGGCCGCCCGTCGACGCGTACGTCCTCGCGCTGCTCGGCACGGTCGGCCTCGCCGCGCTCCTGCCCGCCTCCGGGGCGGCCGCGGACGTCGCCGAGGGCGCGTCGACGGGGGCCGTGGCCCTGCTCTTCTTCCTCTACGGCGCCCGGCTCTCCACCCGCGAGGCCCTCGACGGCCTCAAGCACTGGCGGCTCCACCTCACCGTCCTCGGCTGCACCTTCCTGCTCTTCCCGCTCCTCGGCCTCGCCGCGCGGGGCCTGGTGCCGACCGTCCTCACCCCCCAGCTCTACGGCGGACTCCTCTTCCTCTGCCTGGTGCCGTCCACCATCCAGTCCTCCATCGCCTTCACCTCGATCGCCCGCGGCAACGTGCCCGCCGCGATCTGCGCCGGCTCGTTCTCCTCGCTCGCCGGCATCGTCCTCACCCCGCTCCTCGCGGCCCTGCTCCTCGGCGGCGGCACGGGCGGCCTCTCCGCCGACGGGCTCCTGAGGATCGTGCTCCAGCTGCTCGTGCCGTTCCTCGCCGGCCAGTTCCTGCGCCGCTGGGTCGGCGGATTCCTCGTCCGCCACAAGAAGGCCCTCGGGTACGTCGACCGGGGCTCGATCCTCCTCGTCGTCTACACCGCCTTCAGCCAGGGCATGGTCGCCGGCGTCTGGCACCTCGTGACCCCGGCCCGGCTCGGCCTGCTGCTCGCCGTCGAAGCCGTCCTGCTCGCCGCGATGCTGGCCCTGACCTGGTACGGGGCCGGCCGCCTCGGCTTCGACCGGGCCGACCGGATCGCCGTCCAGTTCGCCGGCTCGAAGAAGAGCCTGGCCGCCGGGCTGCCCATGGCCAGCGTCCTCTTCGGCCCGCACGCCTCCCTCGCCGTGCTCCCGCTGATGCTCTTCCACCAGATGCAGCTCATGGTCTGCGCGGTCATCGCCAAGCGCCGCTCGCACGACGCGGAGCCGGACGGCCCGCAGCCTCCCACCGCCGGAACCGCCGGAACCGCCGGAACCGCCGGAACCGCCGGAACCGCCGGAACCGCCGGAACCGCCGAGCCCGTACCCGGGGTCACGGCGCGTGCGTGACCCCCGGCACGTGCTCCGGCGGCCGGATCACACCCCCGGCGGCGCCGGGATGATCATCCGGGCCGCTACGGTGCTCCCATGCCCGCACTCGATCCCGGCCGCACCGCGCTCGTCCTCGTCGACCTGATGGAACGCATCGTCGCGCTACCCCTCGCCCCCCGCTCCGGCACCGACGTCCTCGCCGCGTCCGCCCGGCTCGCCGACACCTTCCGGGACGCCGGCGCGCCCGTCGTCCACCTCCGCGTCGAGCGGCCGAACGTCGAGAACCAGCCTCCCGGCAGCGAGCTCGTCCCCGACCTGGTCGGGGACGGCGAGCCCGTCGTCGTCAAGCGGACCATCGGCGGCTTCCAGGACACCGGGCTGCACGAGCTGCTCTCGGGGCTCGGCGCGACCACCCTGGTCTTCGGCGGCATCGCCACCAACCTGGGCGTCGAGTCCACCGCCCGCGCCGCCGGCGACCTCGGCTACGACCTCGTCTTCGCGGAGGACGCCATGGCGGCCCTCACCGCCGACGAGCACCGCGCCTCCGTCGACCTCGACTTCCCCCGCCTCGGCACGGTCGCACCGGTCGCCGCCATCACGCTGGACGGACCGCGGTGACCCCCGTTCCGATACGTTACGGGGCCCGCCCCTGCTCGCTCGTCGTCTGCCGCGGCTGCTGCTGCGGCGACGACCGCAAGAACCCCGGCACCGACCACGCGGGCCAGCTCGCCCGGCTCCGCGAGGCCGCCGCGGCCTCCGGCGGCCGGCTCGCCGTCCGTACGAGCGACTGCCTCGGCCCCTGCGCCCAGGCCAACATAGTCGTCGTCCAGCCCTCCACCGAGGGCCGGCGGCGCGGCGGCCGGGCCGCCTGGGTCGGCTTCACCCTGGACGAGGACTGCCTCGACGACATCCTCGCCTGGACGGCGGCCGGCGGCCCCGGCATCGTCCCGCCCCCGGCGACCCTCGCCCTCCAGATGATCGACCCGCCGAAGAACTGACCCCGGCCGGATCCGGGCCGCGCCGAACGGCGGCCCGGCCGGCCCGGACCGGCCGGGGTCCGACCCCGACCCCGGCCCGGGCCTCGCTCCCGGTTCCGCCCCCGGCCCCGGGCCGGATCAGACGGCGATCCGGTGCTCTCCCGCGTACACGTTCATGTCCGGTCCGCGCAGGAAGCCCACCAGCGTCAGGCCCGTCTCGGCGGCCAGGTCGACGGCGAGCGAGGACGGGGCGGAGACGGCCGCGAGGACGGGGATGCCGGCCATGACGGCCTTCTGCGCGAGCTCGAACGAGGCGCGCCCCGAGACGAGCAGCACGGCCCGCTCCAGCGGCAGCAGCCCTTCCGTGAGGGCCCGCCCGACGAGCTTGTCCACGGCGTTGTGCCGGCCCACGTCCTCCTTCACGTCGAGCAGCTCGCCGTCCTCGGTGAAGAGGGCCGCCGCGTGCAGCCCGCCGGTGGTGTCGAAGACCCGCTGCGCCGCCCGCAGCCGGTCGGGCAGTGCGGACAGCAGGGCGGGCGTGAGCCGGACCGGGGGAGCGTCGGCGATCGGGAAGCGCGCCGTGGTGCGGACGGCGTCGAGGCTGGCCTTGCCGCACAGACCGCAGGACGAGGTCGTGTAGACGTTCCGCTCCAGACTGATGTCCGGGACCGCGACACCGGGCGCGAGCTGCACGTCCACCACGTTGTACGTGTTGGAGCCGTCGTCCTTGGCCCCCGCGCAGTACACGATGCTGCGCACGTCGGAGGCGGCCGCGAGGACCCCCTCGCTCACCAGGAAGCCGGCCGCGAGCGCGAAGTCGTCACCCGGGGTGCGCATGGTGATCGCGATCGGGCGCCCGTTCAGCCGGATCTCCAGCGGCTCCTCGGCCACCAGGGTGTCGGGCCGTGCGTTGACCGCACCGCCACGGATCCGCAGGACGCGCCGTCGCTCGGTGACCCGACCCATCGTGACCGTTCTCGTTTCTCTGCGCGGGAAAGGCCGGGAGGTCCCGGCCCCGGCCATTCTCCTCCACGGGTACGGGGACGACATCCGGGTCCGCGGCGCCGCGGAGGCCCGCCCCACCAGGGCCCTTGTCGCGGTCGGCCAAGCGGTACGGGTGAATCTTGGTGGTTTACGTCACCTGTTACCCATCAGTCGCTGGCAAGACTGGGTGGTCCTGCCGGACGAACGAACCACCTAGGGGGTCCCGGGTATGACGGGCACTCGCATCGCCGCGCTCGGGCACTACCAGCCCGCCAAGGTGCTGACCAACCACGACCTCGCCGAACTCGTCGACACCGACGACGCATGGATCACCAGCCGGGTCGGCATCCGCACGCGGCACGTCGCCGGGCCCGACGAGCCGGTCGACGAGCTCGCCGCGCACGCCGCGGGCAAGGCCCTCGCCACGGCCGGACTCACTCCCGACGACATCGACCTCGTCCTCGTCGCCACCTCCACCGCGATCGACCGCTCGCCGAACACGGCCGCCCGCGTCGCCGCCCGCCTCGGCATGACGTCGCCCGCCACCATGGACCTGAACGTGGTGTGCGCCGGCTTCACGCACGCCCTGGCCACCGCCGACCACGCCGTACGGGCCGGTGGGGCCCGCCGGGTCCTGGTGATCGGCGCCGACAAGATGACCGCGGTGACGGACTGGACCGACCGCACCACCTGCGTCCTCACCGGCGACGGCGCGGGCGCCGCGATCGTCGAGGCCGTCGAGGACGCCGGCGACGAGCCCGGCATCGGCCCGGTGCTGTGGGGCTCGGTCCCCGAGATGGGCCACGCCGTCCGCATCGAGGGCACCCCGCCCGTCTTCGCGCAGGAGGGCCAGTCCGTCTACCGCTGGGCCACCCAGTCGCTGCCCGCGCTCGCCCGGAAGGCCTGCGAGCGCTCCGGCATCGCCCCCGAGGACCTCGCCGGCGTCGTCCTGCACCAGGCCAACCTGCGGATCATCGAACCGCTCGCCGCGAAGATCGGCGCCGTCAACGCGATCGTCGCCCGCGACGTCGTCGACTCCGGCAACACCTCGGCCGCCTCCATCCCGCTCGCCCTCGCCAAGCTGGTCGAGCGCGGCGAACTGCCCTCCGGCGCCCCGGTCCTGCTCTTCGGCTTCGGCGGCAACCTCTCGTACGCGGGCCAGGTCGTCCGCGTCCCGTAGGGCCTGTCCTCCTCCGGCGCCCCCGGTGCCCGTCCGCTCCCGCCGTGCTCCGTTCGGCGGAGCCCGGTGGCGGCGCGCCGGGGGCGGACCTAGCTTCGATCGCGGTGAGGGTCTTTTCGTCCCGGGTACGGAATCGCTCCGTGTCCGACCCCTCGCGTGAACCGGAGGACCGCCCATGCGCGTGATACGTGCCGCTTCCGCCGCCCTGCTCGGCGCCGTCGCCGCGGTGGCGGCCGCGCCGGTCGCCCTGGCGGACGAGGGCGACCGGAACATCACGTCGTTCGGCTTCTCCGTCACCCCCGCGACGGTCGCACCCGGCGGCACCGTCACCCTCACCACCGACGGCTGCGAAGTCCCGTCCGTGACCGTCACCTCCGGCGTGTTCGACACCGTGACCCTCACCGAGGGGCGTTCCGGCAGCGCGACCGTGGACTTCGACGCCAAGGCCGGCACCCAGTACGAGATCACCTTCGACTGCAAGGGCGAGCGCGGCACCACCACCCTCACCATCGCCCAGGGCGAGCCCCGCCCGAACCCGGACGGCCAGGACGACGTCCTGCCCCCCGCAGCCCACAAGGGCGTGAAGGCCGGCTTCGGCACCGCCGCCGCGAGCTCCGAACCCGACGGCCTCGGCACCACCGAAGTCGTCACGGGCGTCCTGCTCATCGCCGGCGCCCTCGGCGCCGCCGTCGTCCTGACCCGCCGCCGCGACGCCTCCGGCGGCGCCTGACGGCCCGGCCCGCAAGGGCCCGAGAAACGGCCCCTCCGCCCCGGTGCGACGAGGTCCGGGACGGAGGGGCGCCACACGCTGTGGGGACGCTGCCGAGGAGGGCGGACGTGGGGTGGTCGCGCGGTACGCGAGGAGGTGCGGACGGCGCCGTGCGCACCCGGACCGCGGCACGGCCGGACGGCGGCGCCACGGGGCCGTACCGCGTCGGACGGGACCACGCCTCGGGGCGGGAGCGGCCGGAAGGCGCCGCGTGGTCGGACCGCGCCCGGGCGTTCGACGCCCACGGGCGGCGCGGCGCCTGGGGTCTCGTCGCCGTCGCCCTCCTCGTCGGGGTGCACCTGGTGCGCGGCGGCACGGGCGGCGCCGACGGCCCGCCCCAGCCCCTCGCCGCGGCCGCCCCCGACGGCGCCCGCGCCGCCGCCTCCGCGCTCGCCCCGGTCTCCGTACCCGATCCGCTGCCCCCGTCGACCCCCGTCCGGGTCCGCGTCCCCGCCGTCCGCATCGACGCGCCCGTCACGGACGTCGGACTGGACGGCGACGGCTGGATCGAGGCCCCGCCGCCCGAGGACGACCGGGTCGCCGGCTGGTTCACCGGCGCGGTCACCCCCGGCGAGCGCGGCACCGCCGTCGTCGTCGGCCACGTCGACACCCCGAACGGCCGCGCCGTCTTCTACGACCTCGGCGCCGTCGCCAAGGGGCAGCGCGTCGAGATCGCCCGCCGCGACGGCCGGACCGCCGTCTTCTCCGTGTACGGCGTCGAGGTCGTCCCCAAGGACGCCTTCCCCGCCGCACGCGTCTACGGCGACTCCGGCCGCCCCGAGCTGCGCCTCATCACCTGCGGCGGCGCGTTCACCGAGGAGAGCGGCTACACCGGCAACGTGGTCGTCTCGGCCCGCCTCGTCGAGGTCCGCCGACCTCCCCCGACCTGACGGACTCCCGCGGCCTCCGTGGCCCGGACCGTCCCGCGGTCGTCACTGTGGCCCCCACGGAGCCGGCGTCGGGGGGCGCCGGGCTCCCGCCCTCCCCTCCGCACGTCGTGCTCGCGGCCGACCACGGAACGCGTACATGATCGGGCAAATCGCCTCATTTCATGCCGAAGTCGCTCCCGCACCGCACTGACCACGGAAAACGCTGGTGAAAGGCACCTCGAACCCCTGGTAGAGTTACATCTGTCGCCGCGAGGGAAACCGCAAAGCGACAAACACCTAGTCCGGGTGGCGGAATGGCAGACGCGCTAGCTTGAGGTGCTAGTGCCCTTTATCGGGCGTGGGGGTTCAAGTCCCCCCTCGGACACCACACGGAAGTGCCGGTCGATCTCGAATCGACCGGCACTTTCGCGTGTGCCCGCGCAGTCGTCAGGCGGCGGGCTTGCGCGCCACCACGAGGCGGCAGACCGGGCTGCCGTCGTCCCGGCGGCCGAGGCTCTCGACCGGAACGAGGGAGACCTCGAAGCCCGCGTCCCGGAGCCGGGAGCGGACGTCGGCGAGGCGGAAGGTCCGGTAGTACATGACGAAGGGGGGACGCCAGACGGCGTTCCTGACGCGCATGACGGCGTCGAAGCCCCACAGGACCCAGTAGAGGCGGGAGCCGACGGGCGGCGGGGCCGCGACCGGGAAGGCGAAGGTGCCGCCGGGTCGGAGGGACGCGTGGACCTGGGCGAACAGGGTGCGCTGCTCGGCGGGGAGGAAGTGGCCGAAGGCGCCGAAGCTGACGGCCAGGTCGAAGGCCGGGGCGAAGGGGAGGGCCAGGGCGTCGGCGCGGACCAGGTCGGCTGCGGGGTGCGCGGCCCCGGCCCGGGCCAGCATGCCCGTACTGAAGTCGACGCCCGTGACGCGGCCCGCGCAGACCGAGCGGAGCACGTCGAGCCCGGCGCCGGTGCCGCAGCAGACGTCGAGCCCCGAGTCGAAGGGGCCGAGGGTCTCCAGGGTGCGGGCCACGGCGCCGAGGAGGCGGTCGGAGGTGCGGAACGGGGTCGCGTCGAACTTGTCCGCGAGCAGGTCGTATCCGTGCTCGACGGAGGAGAGGGCCTGGACGGTCAGCTCGCGGAGGCTGGGGCCCTGCGGGGTGAACATGTCCCCGAGCCTATGCCGCGACGGCCCCGGAAGCGCCCTGATCCGGCACGATCGGCGAGACCCGCCCGCGGCGCGTCAGAGCGCGCTGCCCACCGGGGGTGTCGGCCATGCCGGGGCGATGCCCGTGAGCTGGCAGACGAGCAGGTAGAGCGGGATCGGCGGGGTGTAGGGGGAGGTGCCGTCGGGGTGGTGGATGAGGCGCGGCCCGCGGTCGGGGATCTCGGCGCCGGGGGCGTAGCAGGCGGGCAGCGGCCAGGTGAGGTCGTGGTCGGAGCCGGCGGGGACCAGCCACCACCACCATTCGGCGTCCGCGTAGACGCAGCCCTTGGCGGGGAGGCGGGAGAGGATCTTGAAGCCGAAGCGGGCGGGGACGCCGACGGCGTCGCAGCCGAGGCCGGTGTGGAGGTCGACGGGGACGGCGAGGCGGATGGCGTCGAGTTCCGCGGAGTCGAGCGTCCGGGAGCCGGGCGAGGCCGAGCCGAGTCGCCTGGGCTGCGGGGCGCGGGAGTCGGCGGCGCCGCGCTGGCGCGGGACGGTGAGGGGCTCCGGCGGTTTGCGGGCCGACCGGGGGGTCAGCAGGGTGGCCATCGACCTCAGCACGGTTCCCCCATGCCGTGGGCGAGCTCCGCCCAGACGATCTGTGCGGTGCCGTGGCCGGTGCGGTCGGCGCCCCAGGCGGTGCAGAGCGCGTCGACGATGAGGAGTCCGCGGCCGCGTTCGTCCTCGCCGCAGTCGCGGATCCGGGGGTCCGCCGGGCCGCCCTCGTCGCGCACGGCTATCCGCAGGGTGTCCTCGCCCTCGCGGAGTTCGCAGATCACCCGGTCGCTCGCGGTGTGCACGACGGCGTTCGTGACGAGTTCGGAGACGACGAGGGCGACCGTGTCGCGTATCTCGGGGCCGCAGCCCCAGAGGATGAGGCGCTCCTCGGCGAGTCGGCGGGCGCGTGCGACGGATGCGGTGCGGGCCGGGAGCTCGAAGGCGAAGCGGCGGACGGGATCGGTGTGCTGCTGTGGGCGCTGGGCCATGACCCGGGGAGCTCGCGGGCTCAAGAGACCTGAGGGCTGCGCGTTACCAGAAGCCACGACCGGTTCCTCACAACAGTGGGCAGGACTGCCGTACGGCGCTGTCGCCGTGGCCTGATGGCGCACGGCGGCAGCGTGTACTGGTTCACCGGAACACTGTCCTCCTGCGTCGGACACTTGGCAAGTGGCACTCTGGAAATTGCAGAGTGCCTTGTTCTCACTGGCCCGGCTTCGTGGCACACTCGTCGAAACAGTGCGTCGGGGAGGTCTGAGAGTGAGCGAGCCGCGGTCCGCCCCCACGGTGGGACAGGTCGTTCTCGGCAGGCGCCTGCAGGATCTGCGGGAGCGGGCCGGCCTGAAGAGGGAAGAGGCCGCGAAGATCCTCCGGGTGGCCCCGGCCACCGTCCGGCGCATGGAGACCGCCGAGGTCGCGCTGAAGATCCCGTACGTCCAGCTCCTGCTGAAGGAGTACGGGATCACGGACTCCGAGGCCGAGGGCTTCATCGCCCTCGCGGAGGAGGCCAACCTCCCCGGCTGGTGGCAGCGGTTCCACGACGTGCTGCCCGGCTGGTTCTCCATGTACGTGAGCCTGGAGGGGGCCGCGAGCCTCATCCGGGCGTACGAACCCCAGTTCATCCCCGGTCTCCTGCAGACCGAGGCGTACGCCCGTGCCATTCTGCGCAGCGGGGCGGTCGGAGGCGGCAGCGACGCCGCCAAGGACGAGGACGCCGAGCGCCATGTAGCCCTACGGATGGAGCGCCAGTCCCTGCTGACCAGGGAGGACGCCCCGAAGTTCTGGGTGATCATGGACGAGACGGTGTTCCGCCGACCGGTCGGCGACGGGCCCGAGGTGATGCGCGACCAGCTCGACCGGCTGCTCGAAGCGTCCGAGTCGCCGAACATCACCCTGCAGATCGCGGAGTTCGCGTCCGGCCACCATCCCGGCACCTACGGACCGTTCGTCCTCTTCCGCTTCGCCATGCCCGAACTGCCGGACATGGTCTACAGCGAGTACCTGACCGGCGCCGTCTACCTCGACGCGCGCCCCGAGGTGGCATCCCACCTGGAGGTCATGGACCGCATGGCGGCGCAGGCCGCGACTGCACAACGCACGAAGGAGATTCTCCGGAATCTCCGCAAGGAGCTGTGAATGGATCGCATATACAACGGCATGCCCGCCGCGGAGCTCGGTGCCGAAGGATGGCACAAGCCCTGGAGCGGCGGGAACGGGGGCAACTGCGTGGAGGCCATGAAGCTGGCCGACGGCAGAGTCGCCGTGCGACAGTCCGCAGACCCTGAAGGACCAGCGCTCATCTACACCCACGGGGAGATCGCCGCTTTCATCCAGGGAGCCAAATCCGGTCAGGCTGACTTCCTGCTCACCTGAACCCTTCCGTCCCACCGCTACCATCGCGTAACTCTTGCTGTAGTGCCAGCCGTTCACCCCGACCAGGAGAGCCGATGACCCAGGACCCCGCATCCGTCCGGATCGACACCAGCAAGCCCCACCCGGCGCGGATGTACGACTGGTTCCTCGGCGGCAAGGACAACTACCCGGTCGACGAGGCGATGGCACGCCAGCTGCTCACCGTCGACGCCCGGGGCCGGGACATGGCCCGCGTCAACCGGGCCTTCATGCACCGCGCCATCCGCTGGCTCAGCGCCCACGGCGTCCGGCAGTACCTGGACGTCGGCACGGGCATCCCGACCGAGCCCAACCTGCACCAGATCGCGCAGGAGGCCGCGCCGGAGTCCCGCATCGTCTACTGCGACAACGACCCGATCGTGCTCGCGCACGCGGCCGCCCTGCTGCGCTCGACCCCGGAAGGGGCCACCGAGTACATCCAGGCGGACGCCCGCGAACCCGAGGTCATCCTCGAAAGGGCCGGAAAGGTCCTTGATTTCGACCAGCCCATCGCCCTGTCGATGCTCGCCCTGCTGCACTTCGTCGGGGACGAGGACGGTGCCTACGAGCTGGTCTCCAAGATCGTCGAGAAGCTCGCGCCGGGCAGCTACCTCGTCCTCTCGCACGTCACCGGGGACTTCGACCCCGAGGGCGCGGCGAAGGCGAGCGCCATGTACAAGGCGCGCGGGCTGACCCTGCGGCCCCGCTCGCGCGACGAGCTGGCCGCCTTCTTCGAGGGCCTGGAGTTCGTCGAGCCCGGAGTCTCGCTCACCGCCGAGTGGCACCCGGAGCTGGGCGAGCCCGTCCCGGTCCAGGGCGACGACCCCATCCCGGGGTGGGCCGCCGTGGCCCGCAAGCCCTGACCCGACCCGTACGGAGCGCGAAGGGGGCCCGTGGACCGGATTCCGGTCCACGGGCCCCCTTCACTTCCCGCCCGCTTCCCGCGCAGGAGTGCCCCCTACGGCTTCACCAGCGTCACCAGGAAGCTCCGCGCGCGGCCCACGTTCCCGGCCGCGTCGACCGTGCGGTACTCGACGGTGTGCGTGCCGTAGTCCGGGGTGGCGTCGTCCCACGGCACCGCACGGCTCCGGCCCAGCTTCCCGTACACGAGGTCGTCGATCACGGTCCCGCCGGGCGAGAAGCGGAACGGCGCGTCCGCGTCCGTCGGCCAGCCGTAGTACGTGTACCAGCCGTCGCCGTCGACCCGGAACTGGCTGATCACGGCGCCCTCCTGGTCGTCCCGCGCGGTCAGCCGCATCGTGAACGGCCCGTCGTAGACGTACTCGTCGGGCCCGTCCGTGCGCCGGACCGTGCGCAGCGGCGCCGACAGCTCGTACGAGGCCGTCGCCGGGCGGGCGTCCACCGTCCAGCGCAGCTCCTCGGCCGTCCCCGGGATGCGCGCGGTCAGCGTGTGCGTGCCGGGCGCGGGGCGGAGCGAACCCAGGTCCAGATCGCGGTCGTTGCGACCGGTCGGGCGGACCGGCCGGCCGTCGAGGCGCCAGTGCACGGCCGGGGTGCGGTCCGCCGGGTGCGTGGTGTCCGCGTGGACCACCGACCGGGCGCCGACCGGCTTCCCGGTGGGGGTGTGCCCGGTGAACGCGGCCTCCACCGGCTCCTCCCGCGTGGTGAGCGAGGGGTCCACCGACCAGGTGACCGTCCGGGTGAGCGCGGTCGAGGCCCGGACCGCGGGGTCGCGGACGAAGGGCGTCGGATCGGTCACCGTCGCCGTCAGGGTGTGCGCGCCGGGGGAGACGTCGAGGCCTCGCAGGTCGACGGTGCGCGCGCCGCGCGTGGCGAGGGTGCGGCCGTCCAGCCGCCAGGTGACGGCGAGCGCGCCGCCGACCGGGTGCAGGGTGTCCACCCACACGGTCCGGTCCGCGCCGATCGGCGCCGTGTTCGGCGTGTGGTCCTGGACCAGGTCCACCTTCGCCGAGATGGCCTTGACCATCACCTCCCGCTCCACCTGGTCGAAGGCGTAGCCGAGGGTCTTCATCAGGGAGTGGCGGCTCGGGCGCCAGACCTCCTTCGTGCTGTACAGGCCGCCCTCGTGGCGCCCGATGACCCCGCCCGCCTCGCTGTCCTCGCCGAGCCAGCGCCACCACTTGGCCCGCTGCCGCCGCATCTCCTCCTCCGTCAGGAGGGTGTGGTGGGCTGAGCCGGGCTCGGGCCCGGAGTAGGCCTCGCCCGGCACCCCGCGCGCGTAGTAGTCGTACTCGTCCTGGAGGCCGCCGAGCGAATGGCCTATCTCGTGCGGGGTGATGAGGGAGGAGAGCGCGTTGCCGCCGGAGGCCGTGGCGTAACTTCCGCCGGCACCCCCGTAGGTGGAGCTGTGGGCCAGTGCGACGATCTGCCGGTTGGCGCGGGTCGTGCCCGGGACCAGGTCGGCGAGCGCGGCGGCCTTGCGGCTGTCGACGGTGAGCAGCCGCTGCACGCTGTCCGGGTTGCAGCCGCCCCAGAAGCCCATGTCGAGGGGGGTGTCACGGGCCGGGGCGGTCAGCGCCGGGTCGCAGTCGACACCCGACTCGGGCGAAGGGACCTCCACCGCCCACACGTTGACGTACGAGCGGTACGAGGCGAACGGCTCGATGCTCCACAGCGTGTTCAGGTGCCGTTCGAGGTCGGCCCGGAAGGCGGGCATCTCCTCGGCGGTGTAACCGTCTCCCATGAACACCAGGTTGAACCGCCGGTCGGTGGGCCCGGTCGTCTGGACGGGGACGACGACGGGACCGTCACCGGGCGTCGGGGTCTCCGCGGCCGCCGGTCCCGCTCCCACGAGTCCGGCGGCCAGGAGACAGACCGCGACGGTCCGGGCCAGGCCTCTGTGTGCTCCGTTGCGCTGTGAGGTCATGGGGCGCGAGCCTAGGCGGCGCCCTCCGCCCCGTAAAGATGTTCGCCGGCCGTACGGCTCCGCGACGGTTCAGTGCCGCAGGTACGCAAGTCCCGGGTGCTCCGCCCGGTAGCCGTCCACCAGTCGGCGGGCCACCGCCACCGAGTCGACCAGCGGGTGCAGCGCGAAGGCCTTCACGGCCGTCGCCCGCGAGCCGCTCTCCGCCGCCGCGAGGACCTCCCGCTCGACCGCCTTCACCGCCGTCACCAGACCGACGGCGTGGTACGGCAGCGGGGCCACCGACACCGGGTGGGCGCCGTTCGCGTCGACGGAGCAGGGCACCTCGATCACCGCGTCCGCGTCGAGCGCGGCGAGCGTCGAGCCGTTGCGCACGTTGAGGATCAGGGTGGCGCGCTCGTCCCGCGCGATGGCCCGCATGAGGGCGAGCGCCACCTTCTCGTAGCCGCCGGACTCCAGGTCCTCCTCGTCGCGGTCCCCGGTCCCGGCGGCCTCCCGGTTGGCGGCCATGTAGGTCGCCTCCCGGTCGGCGAGCGTACGGTGCCAGGCGGCGAGCGCCGACGTGCCCGGCTTGGCCGTCTCCTCGTAGAAACCGGCCTGCTGGTCGCGGAGGTAGGCGCCGCGCGTCCGCCCGGCGGTCCGGTAGGCGTGGACCGCCTCCCGGTTGAAGTAGTAGTAGTGCAGGTACTCGTTGGGGACCGCGCCGAGCGAGCGCAGCCACTCCGGTCCGAACAGCCGGCCCTCCTCGAACGAGCCGAGCGCCTCCTCGTCGGCGAGCAGGACCGGCAGCAGGTCCCGCCCGCCGACCCGCAGCCCGCGCAGCCAGCCCAGGTGGTTGAGGCCCACGTAGTCGATCCACGCCTCGTCCGGGTCCGCGCCCACGAGCCGGGCGACCCGGCGGCCCAGGCCCACGGGGGAGTCGCAGATGCCGACGACCCGGTCGCCGAGGATCCGCGCCATCGCCTCCGTCACCAGCCCCGCCGGGTTCGTGAAGTTGATGACCCAGGCGTCCGGGGCGAGTTCGGCGATCCTGCGCGCGATGCGCACCGCCACGGGCACGGTCCGCAGCCCGTACGCGATGCCGCCCGCGCCCACCGTCTCCTGGCCGAGCACGCCCTCGGCCAGCGCGATCCGCTCGTCGGCCGCCCGGCCCTCGAGACCGCCGACCCGGATCGCCGAGAACACGAAGTCGGCCCCGCGCAGCGCCTCGTCCAGATCCGTCGTCGCCGTCACCACGGGCGCGTCCGGCACCCCCGCGCCCTGCTCCGCGAGCACCCTCGCGATGGCGGAGAGCCGCGCGTCGTCCAGGTCGTACAGGGTGACGTGGGTGATCCGGCCCTCGGCGTGGTCGCCGAGCAGGGCGCCGTACACCAGCGGCACCCGGAATCCGCCGCCTCCGAGAATCGTCAGTTTCATGCTCGTACGCTACTCGGACGAGCCCTCTGAGCAGCGGGATTCCGGCCGGACGTCCACTCCGGCGTCCACATGCCGGGCGCCGCCCCGCCGCCGCGGTGGGGGAGAATGGCGGCATGTCCCGACGCAAGCCCCGCCCCCGTACGACCACGGCCGCCGCGCCCGCCGTGACCGCGACCTCGCCCTGTCCGTGCGGCCTCGACGCCGCGTACGGCGAGTGCTGCGGCCGGTTCCACGCCGGGGCCGGCGGCACGGCGCCCACCGCCGAGCTCCTCATGCGGTCCCGCTACAGCGCCTTCGTCGTCCGCGACGAGCCGTACCTCCTGCGCACCTGGGCCCCGGAGACCCGGCCGCACGACGTCGACTTCGACCCCGCCCTGCGCTGGACCGGCCTCGACATCGAGGCCGCCACCGACGGCACCGCCTTCCACCAGCACGGCACCGTCACCTTCACCGCCCGCTTCCGCCACGACGGCGAACCCGGCTCCCTCCACGAACGCAGCCGCTTCGCCCGCCACGAAGGCGCCTGGGTCTACGTGGACGGCGACTTCATCGACTGAGAAGCGTCCCGCCGATCAGGCCGGGCCGTCCTCCGAGCCCGGCCCGAGCAGGGCCAGGCCGAGTTCGCTGGCCCGGTAGTACACCTCGCGCCGGTACCGGTGCGGGGTCACCAGACCCGCGTCCCGCAGGACCGCGAGGTGCTGTGAGACCGCACCGGGGCTCAGCCCCGTCTGCAGGGCGAGGCCCGTGGTGGTGGTCGGGCTGCTCGTACGCCCCAGGAGTCCCGCCCGGCTGCGCCCGAGGAGCCGCGCGAGCCCGTCGCCCGGCTCGGCGCGCCGCTCCCACAGGGTGCCGACGGCCCGCGCGGGGTAGACGAGGCACGGTGCGGTGCCGGACCGTCCCGGCCCGGATTCCCGTCCCGGGAGCAGGACGCAGCGGGGCGTGAAGACGCTCGGGGCGAGGGTGATCCCGCCGCCGTCCAGGGCCATGCCCCGGGCCGGGAGGCCGGCCCCGGTGAGGCGGTCCTCCGCCCACCGCAGGCTCGGGTGGAGGTGGGCGAAGACCTCCTGGATGCCGTCCTCGGCGAGCTGCCGGGTGCGGTACGCGAGGTCGGCCTCCAACACGGCCCTGATCCGGGGCCAGTACGGGCGCACACCGGCCCGCCACCAGCCGAGCAGGCCGTCCGCGTGGTCCGGCTGCCCCGTGAGCACGGCGAGTTCCTCCTCGATCTCGGCGAGGGGGCAGCGCGGCGGAGGCACGAGGGCTTCGAGTGCGGACAGCCGCGGGAGCAGGTCGGTGCGCGCCGCGCCGACGGCCAACGCCGTTTTGATCCAGGGGAGATGGAGGGCGTGGCGCCCCGGGTCGACCGTGGTGCGCAGGGCGGCGACGGACTCCCACAAGGGGGACACGGCGAACCGGAGCTGCGCCAGGTCGTCGACCCCGAACCGTATCTCTCCCACCGGCACCCCCGCCCACGAGCTTTTCATCCAGACTAAATCAATGGTCGGCCCCGTTCGCGAGTGATGGTGTTCGCCGACATGACCACCACCTCTTCCGTCCCCTCTCCTCCCCGTCCCCGGCTGCTCCGGCTGCCGGACTTCCGCCGGCTGTGGATCGGCGACACCGTGAGCCAGGCCGGAGCCGCCGTCACCGTCCTCGCGCTCCCGCTCGTGGCGATGCCTCCGCGCTCCTCCTCTCCCGGATCCGCCGTCCCGACCCCCGCCCCGCGCCGGCCCCCGGCGCCCGGCTGCGGGACGAGGTCGCGGAGGGCCTGAGGTTCGTGTGGCGCGACCGTCTGCTGCGGGGGCTGACGCTCACCGCCGCGATCTCCAACCTGTGCGGCACGATCGGCACCTCGATGCTCCTCGTGCTGCTCGCGGGAGACCTGGGCCTGTCGCCGTTCCTGTGCGGGCTCGTGTTCACGGCGGAGGCGGTCGGCGGCTTCCTGGGCAGCCTCCTCACGACCCGGATCTCCGCCCGCCTCGGCGAGGGGCGCGCGATGTGCGCCTCCGTCGTGGTCAGCGGGGCGCTGTGGCTGCTCGCGTTGCCGTTCTTCCAGGCCGACGGGCGGTACGCGCTGGCGTGCGTGCTCCAGGGACTCGGATGGACCGCCTTCATGACCTTCAAGATCAACTCGGTGGCGCTGCGCCAACGCCTCACCCCGGCCCCGCTGCTCGGCCGCGTGACGGCGACCTTCCGCTTCCTGGTCTGGGGCTGCATGCCCCTGGGAGCCCTGGCGGGCGGCCTCCTCGGCCAGTACGCGGGCGTGCGCACGGCCCTGTGGACCGGGGCCCTGGGCGAACTGGCGGCCGTGGTCCCGCTGCTGCTGGTGCTCCGGGGAACCCGGGCGGCGCGGGAGAACCGGGCGGCGCGACCGTAGGAGGCGACGCGCGGTGCGGGCCGGAACGCGGGCGGTGGCGTCCGGGCCGGGTCCTGGCTCAGCGGGTGCCCGCGCCGACCGTCTCCGGTGTGCGGGGGATGCCGCTCGCGAGGTCCTCGGCGACGATCTTCTTGGCGATGGAGTCGGTGGCGACCCGCAGTTCGGGACCGGTGGGGCGGCCGCGCTCCCGCGCGACGACGTCGGCGAGCCAGTCGCCCCAGGCGTCGGTGATGACGTCCGCCTCGCGCCTGCCCGCCGTCGTGTGGGAGAGGATGTTGCCGTCGCGGGTGAGGAAGCCCTCGTCGACCATCCGGTCGAAGACCGGGAGGAGGACCTCGGGGGGAACACGCCGCCCGGCGGAGATGAGGCCCAGGCTGGCGTGCCCGACGGTCCGGGTGTACAGCTCGACCTGCATGACGGCCCAGGCGCCCGCGAAGTCGAGGCGGGTGTCGGAGTCGCCGACGATCCTGCGGGCCGTCGCCATGTCCTGGCGGCGCAGGATCCGGCCGACGGACAGTTCGAGGAGCTTCTCCGAGTCGCCGGACATCGTGGGGGAGGCGAAGCCCTCGCCCATGTCGGGGGCGCCGGCGCGGGCCGAGTCGTGGAGCGCCACCTGCTTGAGGAAGAGGGCCACCACGAAGCCGACGGCGGCGACCGGCACGGTCCAGAGGAAGACGGTGTGGAGGGTGTCGGCGTAGGCCTGGACGATCGGCTCGGCGACCTGGTCGGGGAGCCCGTGCACGCCGGCCGGACTCTGCGCCGCCTGCGCGATTCCGGCCGGGTCGATGCCGAGGCTTTCGGCGACGGCGGCGGCCTCGCCGACGCCCGCGGTGAGGTTGGGCTTCAGTGAGTTGACGTAGATCGTGCCGAAGACCGCTGTGCCGAAGGAGCTGCCGAGGGTGCGGAAGAAGGTGACGCCGGAGGTGGCGGTGCCGAGGTCGGCGTACTCGACGGTGTTCTGCACGGCGATGGTGAGGACCTGCATGCACAGGCCGATGCCGGTGCCGAGGACGAACATGTACACCGATTCGAGCCAGGTGCTGGTCTCGGGGCCCATGAGCGAGAGCAGGTAGAGGCCGACGCCCATCACCAGGCAGCCGACGATCGGGAAGACGCGGTACTGGCCTGTCCTGCTGACCACGTTGCCGCTGAAGATCGAGGCGATGAGCAGTCCGACGACCATGGGGAGGGTGCGGATGCCCGACATGGTCGCCGACTCCCCGTCGACGTACTGCAGATAGGTCGGCAGGAAGGTCATCGCGCCGAGCATGGCGAAGCCGACCACGAAGCTGAGCACGGAGCAGACCGTGAAGACGGGGTTCTGGAACAGCCGCATGGGCAGCATGGGTTCGACCGCCCGGGTCTCCACCCAGCAGAAGAGGGCCAGCGCGATCAGGCCGCCGGCGAACAGCCCGATGATGACGGCGGATCCCCAGGCGTACTCGTTGCCGCCCCAACTGGTCGCCAGGATCAGGGCGCTGGAACCGGCGGCGACGAGCGCGATGCCCGCGTAGTCGATGACGGGGCGGCTCGCGGAGCGCACGGAGGGGATCGTGCGGGCGGCGGCGATGACGACGAGGATCGCGATGGGGACGTTGACGTAGAAGGCCCAGCGCCACGTCAGGTGGTCGGTGAACAGACCGCCGAGGAGCGGGCCGATGACGGTCGAGACGCCGAACACCGCACCGATCGCGCCCTGGTACTTGCCCCGCTCGCGCAGCGGGATGACATCGGCGATGAGCGCCATCGAGGTGACCATGAGACCGCCGGCGCCGACGCCCTGGAGACCGCGCCAGACGATCAGCAGCGTCATGTTGGTGGCGAGTCCGCACAGGAACGAGCCGGTGATGAAGACGACCGCGGAGATCTGGAAGATCACCTTGCGGCCGAAGAGGTCGCCGAACTTGCCGACGAGGACGGTCGCGACCGTCTCCGCGAGCAGGTACGCGGTGACCACCCACGACATGTGGGCGGCGCCGCCCAGGTCCGCGACGATGGTGGGCAGGGCGGTACCGACGATCGTCTGGTCGAGGGCGGCCAGGAGGACACCCAGCATGATCGTGCCGAAGACGATGTTGCGGCGGCGGCTGTCGAGCACGGGCGGCTCGGTGGCGGCCGGGGGCGCGGGCGCTGCGTCGCTGGTCGTGGTCACTCTCGCAGCGTCACACCGGCGCCGCGGGCGTGCCTCCGGGGGACCGCCGAACAGGTGGGTCCCGCCGGCCCTCCGTCAGGGGGTGACGGGCAGCTGGGGGTGGTGCTTGGCGAGGATCTTGTTGGCCCGTGCCAGCGCGGCGAGCGCGTGCTCACGGTCCGCCCGGTCCTCCGCGCACAGCGGACCCCGGAACCGGTACACCTCGCGCGCCGCGCAGTCCGCGTCGACCTCGGCCTGGAGGACGTGCAGCGGGAGACAGGAGCCGATCATCGCGGCCACGCGGTCGGGGATCGGGACGGGGACGAGGGGCGAGGGCGAGGTGATCACGGGTCAGTCCTAGTCGGTCCGGGAAGGGTGCGGAAGGTTCTCCCCTCCATACGTACCGGATGCCGGTACAGGTTCCGGTACGGGCCGGTCGCGGCTCGGCGACAGCGCGCCGGGCGCCCGCTCGAACACGGCGCCGCCCCGCGCGCCGACCGCCCGCCGACGCGGACCGGGCACGGGGGCGTTCCCGCAGGTGCGGGGGCGCGCGGGCGGCCCGCGGATTGTGCACCGACCTTGCGTATCGTCCGGAAGCCCGTCGAACGTGATCTCCGCAGAGGGGTGCGGGGGCTCCCGGATCGCCGCGGGAATGTGAAGGATCTCACTCCGCGGTCGAGAGGCTTCCGGTCGGGCCGCTCCTGTGCCGATGGGAGCCCCGGGGCCACCGGGTCCCCCGGGCCCGCCGGGACGTACGGGGTCTACGCGAGGACCTCCGCCAGGTCGTACGAGACCGGTTCCGCCAGCTGCCCGTAGCCGCAGGACTCCGGGGCCCGGTCCGGGCGCCACCGCTTGAACTGGGCCGTGTGGCGGAAGCGGTCCCCCTCCATGTGGTCGTAGCCGACCTCGCAGACCCGCTCCGGCCGCAGCGCCACCCACGACAGGTCCTTCCTGCCCGACCAGCGGCTCGGCGCGCCCGGCAGTCGCGCCTCCGCGTGCGCGGACTCCTCCGTCCAGGCCGCCCACGGGTGTCCGTCCGGCGGGTCCGTCCGGAGCGGCTCCAGCTCCTCGACCAGCTCGGCGCGCCGCCGGGCGGTGAACGCCGCGCACACGCCGACGTGCTGGAGGACGCCCCCGTCGTCGTACAGGCCGAGCAGCAGGGAACCGACCACCGGCCCGCTCTTGTGGAAGCGGTAGCCGGCCACCACCACGTCGGCCGTCCGCTCGTGCTTGATCTTGTACATGAGGCGGGCGTCCGGCCGGTACGGCAGGTCCAGCGGCTTGGCGACCACCCCGTCCAGGCCGGCGCCCTCGTACTGCTCGAACCAGCGGGCGGCGAGCGCGGCGTCCGTGGTCGCCGGCGCGAGGTGGACCGGGGCGTCGACCCCTTCGAGGACCCGCTCCAGGGCCGTCCGCCGCTCGCTCAGCGGGACGTCGAGCAGCGAGACCTCGCCGAGGGCGAGCAGGTCGAAGGCGACGAACCGGGCCGGGGTGGTCCCGGCCAGCATCCGGACCCGGGACTCGGCCGGGTGGATCCGCTCGGCGAGCCGGTCGAAGTCGAGGCGCCCGTCGTGCTCGACGACGATCTCGCCGTCGACCACGCACCGCTGCGGCAGCCGCTCCGCGAACGCCTCGACGAGCTCGGGGAAGTAGCGGTCGAGCGGCTTGCCGGTGCGGCTGCCGATGACCACCTCCGGCCCGTCCCGGTGCACGATCGCGCGGAACCCGTCCCACTTCGCCTCGTACTGCATCCCGGGCGGGATCTTCTTCACGGCCTTGGCGAGCATCGGCTTCACGGGCGGCATCACCGGGAGATCCATGGGGTGATTGTCTGGTATGCGCGAGTTGTCGGCGAGCCCTAGGCTGGCCCGCATGGCAGGCAAGACGGCAGCGCTCGAACTGGAAGTCGGCGACCGGACCGTGCGGGTCTCCCATCCGGACAAGGTCTACTTCCCCGAGCCCGGCTACACCAAGCTCGACGTGGTCACCTACTACCTGGCCGTCGGCGACGGCATCACCCGCGCCCTGCGGAACCGCCCCACGACCCTGGAGCGCTACCCCGACGGGGTGACCGGCGCGTCCTTCTTCCAGAAGCACGCGCCGAAGTACCTGCCCGACTGGATCCCGACGGCCCGCATCACCTTCCCCAGCGGCCGTTCGGCCGACGAGATGTGCCCCACCGAGCCGGCGGCCGTGCTCTGGGCCGCCAACCTCGGCGCCGTCACCTTCCATCCCTGGCCGGTACGGCGGGACGACGCAGACCACCCCGACGAACTCCGCATCGACCTCGACCCGCAGCCCGGCACGGACTACGCCGACGCCGTCCGCGCCGCCCACGAACTCCGCGCCGTCCTCGACGAGCACGGGCTGCGCGGCTGGCCGAAGACCTCCGGCGGGCGCGGCCTGCACGTGTTCGTGCCGATCCAGCCCGAGTGGACGTTCGCGCAGGTCAGGAGGGCGGCCATCGCCTGCGGCCGCGAGCTGGAGCGGCGGATGCCGGAGCGGGTCACCATGAGGTGGTGGAAGGAGGAGCGCGGCGAGCGGATCTTCGTCGACTACAACCAGACCGCCCGCGACCGCACCATCGCCTCCGCCTACTCCGTGCGCCCCCGCCCGCACGCCCCGGTCTCGGCGCCGCTGCGCTGGGAGGAGATCGACGACGCCGTGCCGCGCGACTTCGACATCAGGACGATGCCGGTCCGGTACGCCGAGGTCGGCGACGTCCACGCCGACATGGACGACGAGCGGTTCGGCTTGGAGTCGCTGCTCGAACTGGCCCGGCGCGACGAGGCGGAGCGCGGCCTCGGCGACCTCCCGTATCCGCCGGACCACCCGAAGATGCCGGGCGAGCCGAAGCGGGTGCAGCCGAGCCGGGCGAAGAGGTCGGAGGGGGAGGGAGAGGCGTAGGGGCGGGGTGGTGCCTTCCGGGGCGGCGCAGCCACGCCTCTCCCTCGATCCAAAACAACACGAACGGTCGTGCTAGCATTTTTGTCCTAGTCAGGACGACCGAGGAGAACCGGCATGTACCCGATGGCTCCGCTCGTACGCACGACCCTGAACGCCGCCGCCCGCGTCGCCCCCGGACCGGCCGGCCGCCTCGCCTTCCACCTTTTCGTGCGCCCGCTCGGCCGCGCCCGGCTCAAGCCCGGGGAGCGGGACCTGTTCGCCGCCGCGCGCATCGGACGCCTCCGGGTCCGGGGCAAGGAGGTCGTCACCTACGCCTGGGGCGACGGCCGGCGGCCCGTCCTCCTCGTCCACGGCTGGTCTTCGCGCGCCTCGCGCCTCACCGCCTTCGCCGAGCAGCTGATCGCCCGCGGCTACAGCCCGGTCACCTTCGATGCGCCCGGCCACGGAGAAGCCCCGGGCCGGGCCAGCAACATCCTCGAATACCGCGAAGTGATAAGGGAGTTGCACGCCCGGCACGGCGACTTCGAAGCCGTCGTCGCCCACTCCTTCGGCGCCCTCGCCGCCCTCTTCGCCCTCCGCGACGGGGTGCGCACGGCACGCTTCGTGGGGCTCGGCGCCGTCGGCTCCTTCGATCTGCTGCTCGCCGGCTTCCGGGCCGGCCTCGGCGTCGACGAGCGGGTGATCCGGTGCATGCGCGACCACGTGGAACGCCGCCTCGCACCCGACGAGCCCGGCATCTGGGACCGCTTCGGCGCCGACCGGGACCCCGGCGAACTCGGGGCGCCCGTCCTCCTGTTCCACGACGAGGGCGACGACATGGTCCCCCTCGCCCAGGCGCGTCTGCTCGCCCGCGCGCACGGCGACCGCGCCCGGCTCGTCGTCACCCGGGGGCTCGGCCACCGCCGTATCCTCACGGACCCCGAAGTCGTCGCCGAGGCCGTGGAGTTCGCGACCTCCGACTCCGTCGGCTCCGTCACGGGAGCCGTTGCCACGGCCCCCGAAGGCCGGGTCGCGACGGGTTGACGGCCGCGCGGCCCCGGGACTCGATGCCGGTGGGCGTGGGCGTGGGTGTCGGTGGGCGCGAGTGTGGGGCGGGTTGAGGGTCGTGCGGCCCCGGGACTCGGCGCCGATGGGTGCGCGGCGGCGGCCGCGTCCCCCGGTCGGCACCGACGTCGGGCCGGGCCTCAGGCCGTCTCGGTCAGGGCCGCGCGGCCGCGGTCGGTGGCCTCCGCGCGCAGCCGGGCGGTGATGCCGCGGTCGGCGCGGGCGTACGCCGAGGTCTCGCCGAAGAGGACGGACCGCGCGTTGGCGGCCTCCATGAGGGCGATCACCTCGAAGGCCAGCTGTTCCACGTCCAGGTCGGCGGCGAAGTCGCCCGCGGCGCGCGCCTCGGTCAGGGCGCGCTCCACGTAGGTGCTCCAGTCGAGCCTGGTCTTGGCGACGGCGTCGTGGACCGGGCCCGTACGGGCGTCGAACTCGGCCGAGACCGCGTAGAAGAAGCAGCCGCCGGCGAAGACCCGCTCCGAGGAGTACGCGAGCCAGTTCCGGCAGAGGTCGCGCACCCGCGCCGCGCCCGGCGGCACGTCCGCGAGGGGCGTGACGACCCGGTCGGCGAAGACGGCGACGGCCGCGCGGATCGTGGCGAGCTGGAGCTCCTCCTTGGAGCCGAAGAGGGCGAAGACGCCGCTCTTGCTCAGCTGGAGCTCGGTGGCGAGCCGCCCCAGGGACAGTCCTTCGAGGCCCTCGACGGAGGCGATGTCCATGGTCCGGCCGAGCACCAGGCGCCGGGTCTGGTTGCCGCGCTCGACGCGCCCGTCGGTCTTGGTCCTGGTGTCGCCGCTCATCTCCCCATCGTACTGAACGCACGACCGTGCGGACATCTGCGGGCGGCCGTGGTGCTACCCGGCCCGCTCTCCCGGGTCCCGGCGCTCCGCCGGCGCGAGCAGGAGCACCTCCAGGGCGCGGGCGCAGGCCCGTGCCTGTGCCAGGTACCAGTCGAGGCGGGCGTCGGTGATCAGTTCCGGGGTCGCGCGGACGGCGAGCGCGAAGCGCGCGTGCCCCGCCCGCTCCATGACCGGAACGGCGACCGTGCGCGTCCCGTGGGCCGACTCGCCGTCGTCGAGCGCGAACCCGGACTCCCGTACGCGTGCCGACTCCGACGCGGGGCCGAGGGGTTCGGCGGTCGGGGGGTCCGTGAGCGCGTACGGCGCCGGCGGCGGCCACGGCCCGGCCTCGCCCTCCCGGGGCCGGGCGAGCAGGACCCTCCCCGGCGCCGTGGCGTGCAGCGGCCGGCGCAGGCCCACCCTCGGGGTCGCCGGGCCGCCCGCCACGATCACCGCGTGCGGTCCGCTGCGCAGCGGCAGGTCGGCCGTCGCGCCGGTCCGCTCGGCCAGGTCGGACAGCTCGGGCTCGGCCAGGTGGAGCCCCCGCTGGTGGTACGAGAGACGGCCCGGTTCGGTCGTCGCGGGGCCCAGCCGGTAGCGGGCGGTGCGGGCGTCCTGTTCGAGGAAGCCCGCGCCGAGCAGGGTCCGTGCCGGCCGGTGGGCGGTGGAGGTGGAGAGGCCGAGTCGGCGCGCGAGGTCGGAGGCGCTCAGGTCGGGCCCGTTGTCGTGGAAACAGTGCAGCACGTCCAGTGCGCGGCGGACCGCCTGGGCGCCCGCCGGGGGTCGGACGATGCCGGCCTCGGTCGTCATGGGTTCGCTCCCCGTGGGTGATCGGGCTCCCACGCTGCCACATGGCGGGAGTCGGCACGGGGCCCGCGCCAGGTCGGGAACACGACGTTCACACCCGCTCCCACGCCGTGGGAACCACCTGGTCGGGCCGCCTCAGGAGGTGGCGTGGCGGGTGGCCGAAACTGCTTCTCGCGGCGCCGGGTATCCGCCATTGATCGAACGTTGATGGCTCGTTTACGCGGTGGCGGCACCGTAGGAGCCATGCAGACGGATACCGACACGCTGACCGCTCCCGACCTCGCCTGGCGCGAGGACGCCCTGTGCGCCCAGGCCGGCCCCGAGTTCTTCTTCCCGGCCCCCGGGTCGTCGACGCGCGAGGCGAAGCAGCTGTGCGGGGCGTGCGAGGGGCGCCTGGCCTGCCTGGACTACGCGCTCCGCCACGACGAGAGGTTCGGGGTCTGGGGCGGCCTCTCGGAAAAGGAGCGGGGGCGGCTCAAGCGGCAGGGCCGCTGAGCCGCCCCGCGTTCCGGGCCGGTCTCCGCCGGTGGGTCAGCCGGCCGCTCGGGCCGCCATGCGGGCCTTGCGGGCCGCGAGCTTCTCGTCGAACTTGCTCGCCTCGCTGTCCAGGCCGTTCATGTAGAGGCCCAGCTCCTCCTGCGCGCGCAGGCCGTCGGGGCCCAGACCGTCGATCTGGAGCACCTTGAGGAAGCGCAGGACGGGCTGGAGGACGTCGTCGTGGTGGATGCGCATGTTGTAGATCTCGCCGATCGCCATCTGCGCCGCCGCCCGCTCGAAGCCGGGCATGCCGTGTCCGGGCATCCGGAAGTTGACCACCACGTCCCGCACGGCCTGCATGGTCAGGTCGGGGGCGATCTCGAAGGCCGCGCCGAGCAGGTTGCGGTAGAAGACCATGTGCAGGTTCTCGTCGGTGGCGATGCGGGCGAGCATCCGGTCGCACACCGGGTCGCCGGACTGGTGGCCCGTGTTGCGGTGCGAGATCCGGGTCGCGAGCTCCTGGAAGGCGACGTACGCCACCGAGTGCAGCATCGAGTGCCGGTTGTCGGACTCGAAGCCCTCGCTCATGTGCGCCATCCGGAACTGCTCCAGCTTGTCCGGGTCGACGGCGCGCGAGGCGAGCAGGTAGTCGCGCATCACGATGCCGTGGCGGCCCTCCTCGGCGGTCCAGCGGTGCACCCAGGTGCCCCAGGCGCCGTCGCGGCCGAAGAGGCTGGCGATCTCGTGGTGGTAGCTCGGCAGGTTGTCCTCGGTGAGCAGGTTCACGACGAGGGCGATCTTGCCGATGTCGGTCACCTTGGACTGCGCCGGGTCCCAGGCCTCGCCGTCCTCGAAGAAGCCGGGGAAGTTCCGGGCGTCGGACCAGGGCACGTACTCGTGCGGCATCCAGTCCTTGGTGACCTTGAGGTGCCGGTTGAGCTCCTTCTCCACGACCTCTTCCAGCGCGTAGAGCAGCCGTGCGTCGGTCCACCCTGTCGAGCTGCCGAGGGGGGGAGAGGTGAGCGTCACGGGGACTCCTGGGGACGGAGAAGGGGGCATACGGGCATACCTACGGATTCGTAGGTTACGAGACCGTAGGTTAAGGCTCCGTAAGGCGTCGGCCAACCCCGTCCCGGCGATGTCCGGTTACGTTCCGTTATGTGCGCTGCTCGGCGGGGGTGTCGGAGACGCAGGTCACGTTTGCGGAGGCCGCTTCCGGACCTCCGGTCGACTACGCGGCGCAGACGCCCGGGCGCCCAGAGCAGGTGGTCGGCGGCGCCGGCCTTCACCGCGGAGATCAGTGCCCGCAGCGCTTCCACCGAGTCGCTGACGTACGCGCCGGGGGTGAGCGTCGAGCCGATGTACGCGTGGCCGGAGTCGTCCAGGCCGAAGCGGAAGCAGTTCGCCCCCTCGCTGCAGAAGGGCGTGCTCCAGTCGATCTCGACGGCTGGGGCGGTCGGGGTGGTGCGGACGGTGGGGGTGTAGGTGGTGCTCTTCATGGTGGGGGCCTTCACGGATCCCGGGCTACGGCTCGGACGAACGCGCGCGATTCGGCCTCCGGCAGCGCGAGCCCGCGCAGCCGGTCCAGCAGGCCGCGGTACCGGCGCAGCTGCATGTCGGTGTCGAGGAGGAGCGAGCCGTGGGAGGAGTCGAGCTGCACGGTGTCGAGCTGCGGCACGGGCGCGGACACATGGGTGAACGACTGGCCGGCCCCCGGGAAACCCCCCCGCGGCGAAGGGGATCACTCTGACGGAGACGGTGGCGAGGTCGGTGTGGGCCAGGATGTGCTCCAGCTGGCCCCGCGTGACCTTGGGGCCGCCGAACCGCATGCGCAGCGCCGCCTCGTGGATCACGGCCTCGTAGCGCACCGGCCGGTCGCGGTGCAGGACCTCCCGGCGGCGCAGCCGCAGGGAGAGCCGGGCCTCCAGGTCGGGTCCCGGAAGCGGGGGGACGGCGGTGTCGAAGACGGCCCGCGCGTGCTCCTCGGTCTGCAGGAGGCCCGGGATGTGGGTGGTGACGGCGGTGTGCAACTCCGCTGCGTGGAAATCCAGTTCGGCGATGTCGATCAGCGCGGGAGGCAGCAGTCCGCGGTGTCCCTCCCACCAGCCCCGGTCCCTTTCCTGTGTCATCGCGGCGAGCAGGTCGACCGGCGCGGTGTCCGGGCAGCCGTAGTTGAAGGCGAGGGTCCGGACGCGTTCGGCGCTGATCCCGAAGCGTCCGGCCTCGATGTGCGGGATCCGGGTGCGGTCGACGCCCAGGAGGGCGGCGGCCTGCTGGGCCGACATGCCCGACTGTTCGCGCAGTTTGCGCAGTTCGCTCCCGAGTCGCTGCTGTCGTGCGGTCGGGCTGCTCCTGGGTGGCGCGCTCCGTCACCTCGCTCCTGAACCGCCACGGCCTGTCCGACCTCGGTGAGACCGCCGCCCTCGCGGCCTCCGAACTCGTCGCCGGCGCCTACCGGTTCACCCCCGACCGCGAGATGGTCCTGCGCGTCCGATGGCAGTACGAGGCGCTGCGGATCGTGGTCTACGACCAGCATCCGGCCCACGCCGCGCCCGCCGCGGCCGAGGAATGCCGCGACCGCCGCAGCCGCAGCATGTGGCTGCTGGCCGCGGCGGTCGACTCGCACGGCGGCGACTGGGGACTCGCCCCCGTCCTCACTCCCGGCGGCGGCACCAAGTCCTGGGCGTTACTCCACCGCTAGCGCCGTGCGACCCGCGCCATCGCCTCCGCCGGCGTCGCACCGCCGACGCGGATCCGACACGGCTACCGCGGCACCGCCACCGTCTCCCGGACCTCCTCCGCCGTCGTCGGCCGCAGCTCGCCGTCGAGCAGCAGCCAGCGCGTGATCCCGAGGGACTCCAGGAACGCCACGTCGTGGCTCGCCACGATCAGCGCCCCCTCGTACGCGTCGAGGGCGGCCGTCAGTTTCCGTACGGACGCCATGTCCAGGTTGTTCGTCGGCTCGTCCAGCATCAGCAGCTGCGGGGCCGGCTCCGCGAGGAGCAGCGCGGCGAGCGTCGCCCGGAACCGCTCGCCGCCCGACAGGGTGCCCACGGCCTGATCGGCCCGCGCCCCCCGGAACAGGAACCGGGCCAGCCTCGCCCTGATCGCGTTCCCCGTCGCCGTGGGCGCGAGGCGGGCCACGTTCTCCACCACGCTCAGCCCGTCGTCGAGGACGTCGAGTCGCTGGGGCAGGAAGCGGAGCGGCACCCGCGCCTCCGTCTCGCCCGCCAGCGGCTCCAACTCCCCGGCGATCGTCCGCAGCAGCGTCGTCTTCCCGGCCCCGTTCCGGCCGACCAGTGCGATGCGCTCCGGGCCGCGCAGCTCGAACTCGCCCCCGACGCGGGCCCCGTACCGCAGCTCCAGGTCGCGCAGGAACAGGACCTCGCGTCCCGGCGGCACCGAGGTGCGGGGCAGTTCGACGCGGATCTCGTCGTCGTCCCGCACCGCCTCCACCGCGGCGTCGAGCCGCTCCCGGGCCTCCGAGAGGCGCTCGGAGTGCAGCGTGCGCTGCTTGCCGGCGGTCACCTGCGCGTCCCGCTTCCGGCCGTTCGCCACGATCTTGGAGGCGACCTTGTTCTCGAAGCTCTTCTGTCCGTACCGCTTGCGCCGGGCCGTCTTGACCTGCGCGTCGACCAGCTCCCGCTTCTGCCGCTGCACATCGGCCTCGGCGACGCGCACCATCCGCTCCGCCGCGTCCTGTTCGGCGGCGAGCGCCGTCTCGTACGCGGACCAGCCGCCGCCGTACCAGGCGACCGTCCCGTCGCGCAGGTCGGCGATCTGGTCGACGCGCTCCAGGAGTTCGCGGTCGTGGCTGACCACCACCAGGACCCCGGACCAGTTCTCCACCGCCTCGTACAGGCGGGCTCGGGCGTGCAGGTCCAGGTTGTTGGTCGGCTCGTCGAGCAGCAGCACGTCGGGCCGGGCGAGCAGCAGCGAGGCCAGCCGCAGCAGCACCGACTCCCCGCCCGAGATCTCGCCGACCGTCCGGTCCAGGCCGACGTGGTCGAGCCCGAGCTGGTCGAGGGTGGCCCGGGCCCGCTCCTCCACGTCCCAGTCGTCGGCGAGGGCGGTGAAGTGCTCCTCCGCCGGGTCGCCCGCCTCGATGGCGTGCAGGGCCGCCCGCTTGGCGGCGATGCCGAGGATCTCGTCGACCCGGCGCCCGGTGTCCAGGACCAGGTTCTGCGGCAGGTGGCCGAGCTCGCCGGTGACCCGGACCGTGCCGGAGGCGGGCGTCAGCTCGCCGGCGATGAGCTTCAGGAGCGTGGACTTGCCGGAGCCGTTGAGGCCCACGAGTCCGGTGCGGCCGGGGCCGACGGTGAGCCGGAAGTCGTCGAGGACCTCGGTGCCGTCGGGCCAGGAGAAGGAGAGCGAGGAACAGGTGATGAAGGTGGGGTGATGCGCCATGGGGGCCTCCCGGATCGCGTGAGCGTGGACATGGGGGCGACGCGAGACACCGGGGCGCGGGCAGTGAGGAAAACGGCTCGTACGCCGAGGTCGAGAACGGCACACGCGGCACAGGGGGCACGCGCGGCAGGTGTCTCGCAACCTCAGACGAGCAACGTCCTTCTCCGATCGGGTGACGACAAGGTCAAGAACGACGGTACGACCCGGACCGGGAGAGGGGCAAACGATTTACGGCGGGATTCCGCCGGGACCCCGCTAGGGGTGGTCGCGGAGCAGCTCCGCCAGATCCTGGTCCCAGTCCAGGTACTGGTGCTCGCGCCCGGCCGGCACCAGGTCCTCCGCCCGCTCCAGGAAGCGGCGCAGCTCGGACGTCCTGACGTGGACCATGGCCACCCCCTCGGGGGCGTGGAACTCGACCACCGTCCGGTCGTACCCGTAGGGACGCAGGCGTACGTCCCCGACCCCGGCCGGCCGCTCGACCCCCTGGACGAGCAGCTCGCGGGCGAACGCCCAGGACACCTCGACGCCCTCCAGGGTCGCCGGCGGCGGGAACGCCATGCTCACGGCGTACGGGTCCTCGCGGTCGTACCGCAGGGTCGCGGGGACGGTCTCCATGCGGGGAGCGGACGCGACCAGACGGGCCTGGAGGGACTGTTCGATGACGGCGGACACGGCCGTCTCCTCTCACGCGGGCTTCGGATCCTGTGCGTCTCCCCGACACCAGGGCACCTGACACCAGGAAGGACGAGCGGGACGGCCGGAACGTGCACTCGGTGCCCACGTGAGCTGTGTCACGAACGGAACGGCGGGATCCGGCCCGGATCCTGTCCGGAAAGCCCCGCCCGGCTCGGTCAGCGATCCTCGGCCACGTCGTCGTCCGACTCGGCGCACGGGCCGGAGTGGTCGCAGTACGGCTGGTTCCCCGACGCCCCGCAGCCGCAGAGCATCACCCGGGTCTCGTGCCGCTCCCCGTGCGCGCCCGTGACCAGCAGGTCCCCGCGGAGCACGAGCTGTCCGGAGCGGCTGCGGCGCACGGTGGTGGGGGAGTCCGGGGGTTCGGTGGAGGCGTCCGCCGGACGGTGGTGGTACTGGAGCGCCCCGGAGGGACAGCGCCGGACGACCCGCTCGACCTGGCCGGTCTCGGCCGCGTCGGGCAGCACCCAGGGGCGCCGGGACAGGTCGAAGACCTCCGGCAGGCCGTGGACGCACTCGGCCGCGTGCAGACAGCGGCGGGGTTCGAAGGTGACGGTGATGCCCTCGCCCTCGTACTCCTTGAGCTTCGGCTGCTCGTCGCCCGGCCGCTCGTCCGTTCGCTCGCTCATGCGCCCAGCCTAGGAACGCCCGGGCCGGGACGCACCCTGGACGGGGACCGTCCCGGGGCACTAGCTTCCGGCGCCATGACGTCCATGGGGAAGACGAGACGAATGATGTCGGTGGGGCTGATCGGGGCGGCGCTCGCGCTGACCCTCGCGGCACCCGCGCGCGCCGGGGAGACCCCCACGGCCGCGGCCGGCTGGCACCTGACACCGACCGGCACCGACGCCCGCTTCCGCGGGCTCGCGGCGGTCGACCGTTCCACCGCCTGGGCCGCCGGCTCCCGGGGCACGGTCCTGCGCACCACCGACGGCGGCCGGAGCTGGCGGAACGTCTCGCCGGCGGGCGCGGGCGACCTGGAGTTCCGCGACGTGCAGGCCTTCGACGCCCGCCGGGCCGTCGTCCTGGCCATCGGGGAGGGCGAGGCCTCGCGGGTGCTGCGCACCGAGGACGGCGGCGCCACCTGGACCGAGTCCTTCCGCAACACCGACCCGCGCGCCTTCTACGACTGCATGACCTTCTTCGACCGCCGGCACGGCCTCGCCATGAGCGACCCGGTCGACGGGAAGTACCGCATCCTCGCCACCCGCGACGGCGGCCGGTCCTGGCAGGTCCTGCCGACCGCCGGCATGCCGGACGCCCTCCCCGGCGAGGCCGGCTTCGCGGCGAGCGGCCAGTGCCTGGTGTCGGCGGGACCCCGGGACGTCTGGCTCGCCACCGGCGGCGGCGCCACGGCCCGGGTCCTCCACTCCGCCGACCGCGGACTGACCTGGACCGCCACCACCACGCCGATCCCGGCCGGCGACCCGGCCAAGGGCGTCTTCGGGCTCGCCTTCCGCGACCGCGCGCACGGCATCGCGGTCGGCGGCGACTACCGCAAGGACCAGCCGTCCCCGCAGGCCGGCGCCGTCACCGACGACGGGGGCCGCACCTGGCGCACCTCGGCCACCCCGCCGCCCGCCTACCGCTCCGGCGTCGCCTGGCTCCCGCACTCCAAGGCGGCCGCCCTCGCCGTCGGCCCCACCGGCACCGACCTCACCACCGACGGCGGCCGCACCTGGCGGACCGTCGACACCGGCTCGTACGACACCGTCGACTGCACCGCCGACGGCTCCTGCTGGGCCTCCGGCGAGAAGGGCCGCATCGCGCGACTGGCCGGGAAGGGCTGACGTCCGGTCCTCCTGCGGTCCCCGGACGGGGACCGGCACGTCCCCGTCCGGGGACCGGAGATCCCGGGACGGGGATCGGACGTTCCCGGACGGGGACCACGCGGTCAGGAGGGCAGCTGCTCCCGGTACGCGGCGATCCCGTCGGCCGTCTTGGTCGCGTAGAACTCCGTGATCCGGTACGCGCACACGCCCTCGACGCTGAACGGGTCGGCCGCCGCGATCCTCTCGATCTCCGCGCGGTCGACCCCGGCGGCCAGGATCACCCCGCCGTCCCGCGGGTTCTTCCGGCCGGACGCCAGGAAGACGCCCTCGGCATACCGGGCGTCGAGCCACTCGACGTGCGCGTCGAGGAGGGCGTCGACCCGCTCGACGGGTGCGGTGTAGGTCAATTCCAGTACGAACATGATCGCCAGGCTACCCGTGCCCCGCGGCGACCGTTCGGCCCATTGCCGGTCCCACGTCCGGCCCACCGGGCGCGCCGGGGGCCGGGGGCCGCGGACGGGGCTGCTCCAATGACCAGCACCGCGCTCCGGGCCTCCGGAGCCGCCCCCCCAGGAGCACTCGTGAAGCACGCCCCCTTCCTACGCACCCGCGTCGCCGTCGGCGCCTCCCTGATCGTCCTCGGCCTCGGCCTGGCGACCGCCGCGCCCGCGACCGCGACCGGGGGTCCGGGCGAGGTGAAGGACCACAACGTCGTCCAGACCTCCCACCTCACCGAGCAGGCCGCCCTCAAGGCCGCCCGCGCCGCGCTCGCCGCGGCCGAGCGGGCCGGCCAGCACGTCAGCGTCGCCGTCGTCGACCGGAACGGCAACACCATCGTCGTCCTGCGCGGCGACGGATCGGGCCCGCACACCTACGAGTCCTCGCAGCGCAAGGCGTACACCGCCGCCTCCTTCAACGCCCCGACCTCGGTCCTCGTCGGCCGCCTCCAGCAGACCCCGACGCTGGCCGACATCCCCGGCACCCTGTTCCTCGCCGGCGGCCTCCCGATCCACCACCACGGCGCCCCGATCGCCGGCATCGGCGTGGCCGGAGCCCCGAGCGGCCTCTCGGACGAGGAGTACGCGGCGGCCGGCATCGCGGCCATCAGCCACTGACCACGCGCGGAGGTCACCGATCCGTGCGCGGAGGTCACCGATCCGTGCGCAGAGGCCACCGGTCCGTGCGCGGAGGCCACCGGCCCACGCCTCGCATCCGAGGGGCCCTCTAGGCTGGGCCCATCATGACGATCATCGGGATTCCGGCGGGCTGGCCCGCCGACGAGGGCGCCGCGCGGGACGTGCAGCGGGAGTTGCGGGACCGGCTCGTGCTCGGGGAGAGCGGGCCGGTGCCGGGGGAGGGGAACGTCACCGGGCTCGACGTGGCCTACGACGACGAGCGGGACCTCGTCGCCGCGGCGGCGGTCGTGCTCGACGCGCGGACCCTGGAGGTGGTCGAGCGGGCCACGGCCGTCGGCCGGGTCTCGTTCCCGTACGTCCCCGGGCTCCTCGCCTTCCGGGAGGTCCCGACCGTGCTCGCCGCGCTCGACTCCCTGACCGCCGACCCGGGCCTCCTGGTCTGCGACGGCTACGGCATCGCCCACCCCCGCCGCTTCGGCCTCGCCAGCCACCTCGGGGTGCTCACCGGACGGCCGTCCATCGGCGTCGCCAAGAACCCCTTCACCTTCACGTACGAGCAACCCGGCGACGGGCGCGGCGACTTCGCCCCGCTGCTCGCCGACGGGGAGGAGGTCGGCAGGGCCCTGCGCACCCAGGCCGGGGTCAAGCCCGTGTACGTCTCCGTGGGCCACCGCGTCTCCCTCGACAACGCCTGCGCCCACACCCTGCTCCTCTCCCCGCGCTACCGCGTGCCCGAGACCACCCGGCACGCCGACTCCCTCTGCCGCAGCGCGCTCAAGGAGGCGCAGCGGTCGCCCGGGTCCGTCTGAGTACCCGGGGTGAGTAGCCGTACGGATGCCCGTTGTCACACCCCCACGGCAGAGTGGGCGTCATGACAGCTCGTGTTCCCGCACCCCGTGGTCTCACCGTCGCCCTCGCCGTCGGCGGGGCCTCCGCCCTCGCCTGGTCCTGCGCCATCCTGTACGTCCTCGCGGACTGGACACTCGGATGATCGGACGCCTGCGCTGCGTCGTGCTCGACTGCCCGGACGCACGCGAACTGGCGCTGTTCTACCAGCGGTTGCTCGGCGGCGAGGTCGCCTGTCCCGACCCCGCGCTCGCCGTCGGCGACGGCTCGGCCGTGCTCTGCGGCGAGAGCGGCGCGGTCCTCGCCTTCCAGAGCGTGGCCGACCACCGGCCGCCCGTCTGGGGCGCCCCCGAGCAGCAGTTCCACCTGGACGTCCGGGTCGCGGACCCCGCCGCCGCCCACGCCGCCGTGCTCGCGCTCGGGGCCACCCCTCTCGACGGGGGCGAGACGTCCGCCTGGCGCGTCTACGCCGACCCGGCGGGCCACCCCTTCCGTCTCGTACGCCCCTGAGACCCCGTCCGGTACAGCCCTGATCCGGTCCGGTGCGGCCTCGATCCCGTCCGGTACGGCCCTGAGATCCCCGGGCCGTACGCCCCCGGTCCCGTCCCGCCCCGTACGGCCCCGGTCCCGTCCCCTGTCGACTCCTCGCTAACTCCGGTGGGCCACCCGGAAGCGGATGCCCGCCGCGCGCAGCCGGTCGGTGAGCGCGTCGCCCATGGCGACCGCCGTCGTCACCTGGCCGGCGGTCTTCGGCAGCGGGTCGAAGGCGAGGCAGAGGGCCGACTCGGCGAGCATCTTGGCCGTCTCGTCGTAGCCGGGGTCGCCGCCCGACACCTCGGTGAAGACCCGTCGCCCGCCGCCCTCGCCGACGAACCGGACCGAGAACCAGCTGCGGGCGCGCCGCTCGGCCGAAGGGCCCTCGCCCGCCGAGTAACGTTCCATCAGCCAACCGCGTACGGAAGGGAGTTGTGCGGCCGCGACGCTCGCGCCGACGGCGGCCGCACCCCCGAGGGCCATGGGGAGGGTCTTCACGGAGGCGTAGTGCCGGTAGCGGAAGTCCGGGCCGTACCGCTCCAGGCCGGCGGCCGAGCGGGCCACGATCTGCGGGTCGAGGGTCGGCAGCGGGAGCGCCCAGGTGCCCGTCTCCGTGCTGAACCGGGGTCCGCCCAGCGGCGCGCGGGCCCGGCGCCCCACCAACCGCGGTTCGTACAGGTGCCGTTCGTGCGCGGCCCGAAGGATCTCCCGGCCCCGGCCCATCGCGGTGAGCGCGGACGCGAAGGTGCCGCCGGAGAACGCGGCCCCGGCCCGCACGAAGCCGTCGACGCGGAGCGGCACGCCCTCGGGGAGCTGCTGGACGGTGAAGTACACGCCCAGGTCGTGGGGGACGGAGTCGAAGCCGCAGGCGTGCACGATCCGGGCGCCGGTCTCCCGGGCGCGCGCGTCGTGGCGCACGTAGGTCCGGTCGACGAACTCGGCCTCGCCGGTGAGGTCCACGCAGTCCGTGCCGGCCTCCGCGCAGGCGGCGACGAGCCCGTCGCCGTACCAGACGTAGGGCCCGACGGTGGTGGCCACGACGCGGGTGGACTCGGCGAGGTCGCGCAGCGAGCCCGGGTCGTCGGCGTCGGCGACGACGAGTGGCAGGTCGGCGCAGTGCGGCCACCGGGCGGCGAGCCGGTCGCGCAGGGCGCCGAGCGACGACCGGTTGCGGCCGGCGAGCGCCCAGCGGCACCCGGCCGGAGCGTGGCCGGCCAGGTATTCCGCGGTGAGCTCGCCCACGAACCCGGTCGCCCCGAAGAGCACCACGTCGTACGGCCTCGCCCCGGCCTCCGGCGCCGGTGCGTCCGACGACCTCGGCTCGGCTTCCCGGCCGACCGCGTCCGAGGGCGCGGCCCCGGTCTTCCGCTTGCCCGCGCCCGACGGCTCCGCCCCGACCTCTCGCCCGGCCGCGTCCGACGGATCCGCCCCGGCCTTCCGCTCGACCGCGTCCGAGGGTCCGGCCCCCGCCCCGCGCTCCTTGTCCGCCCCTGTGTCCATGCAGCCCCTCGTTTCGGCCGTGCCGCGCCGCCGCGCGCGGTTGTCGTCGGCGGAGGATAGCGGAAGTCGGACGGTCGGCAATTTCCAAGCGCTTGCTCGGCTCGGGGGCTTGTGCCGAGTGGAACACGTTCCTAGCATCTCCGGTGTTACATCATTGGTGTCACACACTCCTGGGGGCTCGATGAGCACGACGCACACCACCGGGACCGGCCCGCTCTCCGGCGTACGCGTGGTCGAACTCGCCGGCATCGGCCCCGGTCCCTTCGCCGCCATGCTCCTCGCGGACCTCGGCGCCGACGTCGTGCGCGTCGACCGGCCCGGCGGCGCCGGGCTCGGCATCGACCCGGCGCGCGACCTCACCAACCGCAACAAGCGCTCCGTCCTCGTCGACCTCAAGGCCGAGGACGGCCCCGCCACCGTGCTCGACCTCGTCGCACGCGCCGACGTCCTGATCGAGGGGTACCGACCCGGCGTCGCCGAACGCCTCGGCGTCGGCCCCGAAGCCTGCCTCGCCCGCAACCCGCGCCTCGTCTACGGCCGGATGACCGGCTGGGGACAGGACGGACCGCTCGCCCCCACCGCCGGACACGACATCGGCTACATCGCGATCACCGGCGCCCTCGGCATGATCGGCCCCGACCCGGACGGCCCGCCCACCGTCCCCGCCAACCTCGTCGGCGACTACGCCGGCGGCTCCCTCTACCTCGTCATCGGCGTCCTCGCCGCCCTCCAGCACGCGCGGACGCACGGCGAGGGCCAGGTCGTCGACGCCGCCATCGTCGACGGCACCGCCCACCTCACCACCATGATCCACGGCATGCTCGCGGCCGGCGGCTGGCAGGACCGGCGGGGCGTCAACCTCCTCGACGGCGGCTGCCCCTTCTACGGCGTCTACGAGACCTCCGACGGCGGCCACATGGCGGTCGGCGCCCTGGAGGAGCGGTTCTACGCGGAGTTCGTCCGCCTCCTCGGCGTCGCGGAAGCGGCTTCGGCGCGCCAGGACCTCGGGCGGTGGCCGGAGTTGCGCGCCGCCGTCGCCGAGCGGTTTCGGAGCCGTACAAGAGAGGAATGGACGGAGGTCTTCGACGGCACCGACGCCTGCGTCGCCCCCGTCCTCTCGCTGCGTGAGGCGCCGGGCCACCCGCACCTCGCCGCCCGCGGCACCTTCACCGAGCGGTACGGCCTCGTCCAGCCCGCCCCCGCACCCCGCTTCTCCGTCACCCCCGGCACCGTGCGCGGCGGCCCCGCCCTGCCCGGTGCCGACACCGCCGAGGTCGCCCGCGACTGGGCCGTACCCGCGCTCGACAGCCCGACCGAGACCCAGGAGACCGAAGCATGAAGCGCCAGCTCTACACCGCCGACCACGAGGCCTTCCGGGCGGTCGTCCGCACCTTCCTGGAGAAGGAGGTGCTGCCGCACTACGAGCAGTGGGAGAAGGACGGCATCGTCTCCCGCGCGGCATGGCTCGCCGCCGGACGGCAGGGCCTCCTCGGACTCGCCGTCGAGGAGGAGCACGGCGGCGGCGGCAACCCCGACTTCCGGTACGCCTCCGTCCTTGCCGAGGAGTTCACCAAGGCGGCCGCCCCCGGACTCGCCATCGGCCTGCACAACGACATCATCGGCCCCTACCTCACCAAACTCGCCACCGACGAGCAGCGCCGCCGCTGGCTGCCCGGCTTCTGTTCCGGCGAGATCGTCACCGCCATCGCGATGACCGAGCCCGGCGCCGGCTCGGACCTCCAGGGCATCCGCACCACCGCCGAGGACCACGGCGACCACTGGATCCTCAACGGCTCCAAGACCTTCATCTCCAACGGCATCCTCGCCGACCTGGTGATCGTCGTCGCGAAGACCACCCCCGAGGGCGGCGCCCACGGTCTCTCCCTCCTCGTCGTCGAGCGCGGCATGGAAGGCTTCGAGCGAGGCCGCAACCTCGACAAGATCGGCCAGAAGGCCCAGGACACCGCCGAACTCTTCTTCAAGGACGTCCGCGTCCCCAAGGAGAACCTGCTCGGCGAGCTCAACGGCGCCTTCGTCCACCTCATGACCAACCTCGCCCAGGAGCGCCTCGCCATCGCCGTGGCGGGCATCGCCGGCGCCGAGCACCTCCTCGAACTCACCACCCGCTACGTCAAGGAACGCGAGGCCTTCGGGCGACCGCTCGCCAAGCTCCAGCACGTGCGCTTCGAGATCGCGGAGATGGCCACCGAATGCGCCGTCACCCGCACCTTCGTGGACCGCTGCATCGCCGAGCACGCCGACCCGACCGGCCTGGGCCTCGACCCGGTCAACGCCTCCATGGCCAAGTGGTGGGCGACCGAACTCCAGAAGCGCGTCGCCGACCGCTGCCTGCAACTGCACGGCGGATACGGCTACATGAGCGAATTCCCGGTCGCCCGTGCCTACACCGACGGCCGGATCCAGACCATCTACGGCGGCACCACCGAGATCATGAAGGAGATCATCGGCCGGTCCCTCCTCGGCTGACCTCCCGCCGCCCGTCCTCTCCCACCCTCATCGCGAAAGGCTTCCCGTGAGCACCGAAGCGTACGTGTACGACGCGATCCGCACCCCGCGCGGACGCGGCAAGGCCAACGGCTCCCTGCACGGCACCAAGCCCATCGACCTGGTCGTCGGCCTCATCCGGGAGATCCAGTCCCGCAACCCCGGCCTCGACCCGGCCGCCATCGACGACATCGTCCTCGGCGTCGTCGGCCCCGTCGGCGACCAGGGCTCCGACATCGCCCGCATCGCGGCCATCGCCGCCGGCCTGCCCGACACCGTCGCCGGCGTCCAGGAGAACCGCTTCTGCGCCTCCGGCCTCGAAGCGGTCAACATGGCCGCCATGAAGGTCCGCTCCGGCTGGGAGGACCTCGTCCTCGCCGGCGGCGTCGAGTCCATGTCCCGGGTGCCGATGGCCTCCGACGGCGGCGCCTGGTTCGCCGACCCGATGACCAACCTGGAGACCAACTTCGTCCCCCAGGGCATCGGCGCCGACCTCATCGCCACCATCGAGGGCTTCAGCCGCCGCGACGTCGACGAGTACGCCGCCCTCTCCCAGGAGCGCGCCGCGGCCGCCGTCAAGGACGGCCGCTTCGCCCGGTCGCTCGTCCCCGTCAAGGACCGCGCGGGGCTGACCGTCCTCGACCACGACGAGCACCTGCGCCCCGGCACCACCGCCGACTCCCTCGCCCGCCTCAAGCCCTCCTTCGCCGACATCGGCGAGCTGGGCGGCTTCGACGCCGTCGCGCTGCAGAAGTACCACTGGGTCGAGGAGATCGACCACGTCCACCACGCCGGCAACTCCTCCGGCATCGTCGACGGAGCCTCCCTCGTCGCCATCGGCTCCAAGGAGGTCGGCGAGCGGTACGGCCTGACCCCGCGCGCCCGGATCGTCTCGGCCGCCGTCTCCGGCTCCGAGCCGACCATCATGCTCACCGGCCCCGCCCCGGCCACCCGCAAGGCCCTCGCCAAGGCCGGCCTCACCATCGACGACATCGACCTCATCGAGATCAACGAGGCCTTCGCCGCCGTCGTCCTGCGCTTCGTCAAGGACATGGGCACCACCCTGGACAAGGTCAACGTCAACGGCGGCGCCATCGCGCTCGGCCACCCGCTCGGCGCCACCGGCGCGATGATCCTCGGCACCCTCGTCGACGAGCTGGAGCGCCAGGACAAGCGCTACGGCCTCGCCACCCTCTGCGTGGGCGGCGGCATGGGCATCGCCACCGTCGTCGAGCGCGTCTGACCGTCCCGTCCGCACCCCTCTTACGGAGAAGCAGAGCCATGAGCGAGAGCACCACCATCCGCTGGGAACAGGACGCGACCGGGATCGTCACCCTCGTCCTCGACGACCCGAACCAGTCCGCCAACACCATGAACCAGGCCTTCCGGGCCTCGATCACCGCCATCGCCGACCGCGTGGACGCCGAGAAGGACTCCATCCGCGGCATCATCTACACCTCCGCGAAGAAGACGTTCTTCGCCGGCGGCGACCTCAAGGACATGGTCAAGGCGGGCCCCGAGCACGCCCGCGACATCTTCGACTCCGCCATCGAGATCAAGAACGCCCTGCGGCGCATCGAGACCCTCGGCAAGCCCGTCGTCGCCGCGATCAACGGCGCCGCCCTCGGCGGCGGCTACGAGATCGCGCTCGCCTCCCACCACCGCGTCGCCCTCGACGCCCCCGGCTCCAAGATCGGCCTGCCCGAGGTCACCCTCGGCCTGCTCCCGGGCGGCGGCGGCGTCGCCCGCACCGTACGCCTCATGGGCATCACCGACGCCCTGCTCAAGGTGCTGCTCCAGGGCACCCAGTACAACCCGAAGCGCGCCCTCGACAGCGGACTCGTCCACGAGCTCGCCGCCACCCCCGAGGAGATGATGGCCAAGGCCATCGCCTTCATCGACGCGCACCCGGAGTCCCGCCAGCCCTGGGACGTCCCGGGCCACCGCATCCCCGGCGGCACCCCGTCGAACCCCAAGTTCGCCGCCAACCTGCCGGCCTTCCCCGCCAACCTGCGCAAGCAGCTGAACGGCGCGCCCTACCCGGCGCCCCGTGCCATCATGGCCGCCGCCGTCGAGGGCTCCCAGGTCGACTTCGAGACCGCGCTCACCATCGAGAGTCGCTACTTCACCGAGCTGGTCATCGGCCAGACCGCGAAGAACATGATCCAGGCGTTCTTCTTCGACCTCCAGGCCGTCAACTCGGGCGCCAGCCGCCCGAAGGGCGTGGACAAGCGCCAGGTCCGCAAGGTCGCCGTGCTCGGCGCCGGCATGATGGGCGCCGGCATCGCGTACTCCTGCGCCCGCGCCGGCATCGAGGTGGTCCTCAAGGACGTCTCCGCCGAGTCGGCGGCGAAGGGCAAGGCGTACTCCGAGAAGCTGTGCGCCAAGGCCGTCTCGCGCGGTCGCACCACCCAGGAGAAGGCCGACGCGCTCCTCGCCCGGATCACCCCCACCGGCGACGCGGCCGACCTCGCCGGCTGCGACGCGGTCATCGAGGCGGTCTTCGAGGACACCGCGCTCAAGCACAAGGTCTTCCAGGAGATCCAGCACGTCGTCGCGCCCGACGCGCTGCTCTGCTCCAACACCTCGACCCTGCCGATCTCCGTCCTCGCCGAGGGCGTCGAGCGCCAGACCGACTTCATCGGCCTGCACTTCTTCTCGCCCGTCGACAAGATGCCGCTCGTCGAGATCATCAAGGGCGAGCGGACCGGCGACGAGGCGCTGGCCCGCGCCTTCGACCTGGTCCGGCAGATCAACAAGACGCCGATCGTCGTCAACGACTCGCGCGGCTTCTTCACCTCGCGGGTGATCGGCCACTTCATCAACGAAGGCGTCGCCATGGTCGGCGAGGGCATCGAGCCCGCCTCGATCGAGCAGGCCGCGGCCCAGGCCGGCTACCCGGCGAAGGTCCTCTCCCTCATGGACGAGCTGACCCTCACCCTCCCGCGCAAGATCCGCAACGAGACGAAGAAGGCGATCGAGGAGGAGGGGGGCACCTGGACCACCCACCCGGGCGAGGCCGTCATCGACCGCATGGTCGACGAGTTCGGCCGCCCCGGCCGCAGCGGCGGCGCCGGCTTCTACGAGTACGGCGAGGACGGCAAGCGCGGCAGGCTCTGGCCCGGCCTGCGCGAGCACTTCGCCAAGCCCGGGTACGAGATCCCCTTCCGCGACATGCAGGAGCGGATGCTGTTCTCCGAGGCCCTCGACACCGTCCGCCTCCTGGAGGAAGGCGTCCTCACCTCGGTCGCCGACGCCAACATCGGCTCCATCATGGGCATCGGCTTCCCGGCCTGGACCGGCGGCATCCTCCAGTACATCAACGGCTACGAGGGCGGCCTCCCCGGCTTCGTCGCCCGCGCCCGCGAACTGGCGGAGACCTACGGCGAGCGCTTCACGCCGACCGCCCTCCTCGTCGAGAAGGCCGAACGCGGCGAGGTCTTCACCGACGCCTGACCCGCCGCCCGGCCGGGCCGCTTTCCGGTCCGGCCGGGGATACGGCCCGACTCCAGGTCAGGCCCCGGGCCCGGACTCCGGGCCGGGCCCGGACTCCGGCCCGGGCCCGGCAGGCCGGACTCCGGGCCCGCCTCCGGTCAGGCAGCCGGGTCCTTCACGGGCTCCTGAACGCCGTCCTCAGCTCCTCGCTCAGCGAGCGCTGGAACGCCGTGACGAGGGCCTGGACCACCATCGGCTGCATGTGCGCCGACAGCGACCTCATCGCCGTCAGGTGGTCCGGGTCCTCGCCGCTCTCCCGGTACGGGTTCCACACCTGCTCCTGGAACAGCCGGGAGAGCTCCTGCGCGGCCGCCCGCGCGTGCTCCAGGAGCACCGTCCGGGAGGCCAGGATCGTCTCGTGCTCGATCGGCACGTCCAGCAGCTCCACCCCGAGGCGCAGCAGCGACCCGTCCAGCCGGTACGTGTCGGCCTCGTCCGTCCGGTCCAGCACCCCCATCGCCGCCAACCGGTCCACGTCCCGCTCCGTCAGCCCCCGACCCGCCCGCCGCTCCAACTCCCGCCGCGTGATCGTCTCCGCCGACTCCGGCGCCCAGGACGCCACCAGCGCCCGGTGGATCGCCAGGTCCTGCGCGCTCAGGTCCTCCGGCAACTGCTCCAGGTACCGCTCGATCGCCGCCAGCGTCATCCCCTGCCGCTGCAACTCCTCGATCAACGCCAACCGGGACACGTGGTCCGGCCCGTAGTGCCCCACCCTCCGCGCCCCGATCACCGGCGGCGGCAGCAACCCCCGCGTCCCGTAGAACCGCACGGTCCGCACCGTCACCCCGGCCCGCGCCGCCAGCTCGTCCACGGTGTACACCGGCTCCTGCGCGCTCGCCTGCTCCATGGTTCAACAGTATTGCTGTCTCACCATCCTTGTAAAAGACCGCCGCGACTGTCAGTGGTGGGTCGTAGCGTGATCGTCATGAACGGGATCACGTACGTCCGGGGGGACGCGACCGCACCGCACGGCAAGGGCGTCAAGATCGTCGCGCACGTGTGCAACGACCTCGGGGGCTGGGGCAAGGGCTTCGTCGTGGCGGTCTCGCGGCGCTGGCCGGAACCTGAGGGCGGCTCCTGGGCGAAGGTCGAGCCCCTCGTCCTCCGGCGGCTGGTGGACCGGGGGATACCGGTCACCGTGTACGACTTCGGCGGTTGAGGGGCGCGGGGGCGGGCTGTCGCAGGGGTGTTCGACGGGGCGGGTTAGAGTCGGCCGCTGATCATGTCGGGCCAAGGAGCGGGGGAGTGGGATGTACGCGGAACTCAGGGAGACGGCTGACGAGTTGGCCGGGGTGTTGTGGCGGGAGCACACGGTGTACCGGGAGCGGGGTGGTGGGGTGGTGATACGGGGGGAGCACGTGCGGCGGTGGATCAGTCTGGCGCCGACCGGGGGGAAGGACCGGGCGCTGGTGCGGGCGGGGCGGATCCTGGACGGGGGGACGACGGCGCCGGCGCGGACGGAGGTGGTCGTGGACCTGACGGCCGGGACGGGGGAGCTGGCGGCGGTGTGCCGGCGGCTGCTCGCGGACGTGGCGGGGACGGCCGAGCCGGCGGCGGGGCCGTCCCGGGCCGGGAGGCCGGAGAAGCGGAAGCGGCCGGGGCGGGCGGCGCGTGCCGCCCGGCCCGGCCGCCGGCCCCGGAAGGAGCGGCACACGGGTGCCGGCTCCTGGGCGGTCCTGCTGTGCGTCGCCGCGGTGCTGGGTGTCTGGCTCTACGGCGTGTTCGGCGGGTACCCCTACTGAGCCCTGCTGAGGGGCCCGGTCGGGAGCCGGTGCGGGGCCCTGCTGAGGGGCCCGGCCGGGGGGGGCGGGTACCCCTGCCGAAGGGCTCGGTCAGAAGCCCGTGACGGGGTAGTGGTCGGAGAGGTTGGTGTAGGTGTACTGCCTGCCCCAGCTGGACACCGTCCAGGGGGCGCTCTGCTCCAGGACCACGTGGTTGGTCCAGCCGGCGGGGCGGGCGTTCCCGGCGCGGTACAGGACGTAGTCGAGGTCCTCGCGCGGGTCGTTCGGGTAGCGCTCGGAGGCGATCGAGTTGAGCGCGGTGTCGAAGGAGTAGGGGTGGCCGGTGCGCGCGTCGGTGCCCGCGAGGCCCGCGTCGGCGAGCATGGTGCCGTACTCGGGGGTGCGGGAGTCGACGTTCATGTCGCCGGCGACGATCACCTGCTCGTTCGCCGGGATGTTCTTGGCGTCGAGGAAGGCGTCGATCGCCTTGAACTGGCGGCTGCGCATCTGCGCCGCCTCGCCCGTCGAGCAGCCGGGGTCGGTGGACTGGGCGTGGGTGCCGAGGACGTGGACCCGGCTGCCGTTGACGTCGAGGACGGTGTAGGCGAAGCCCTTGTTCGAGTACCAGTCGGCGCCGCAGGCGTCCTTGTAGACGTACTGCTCCTTGCGGACGATCGGCCACTTGCTGAGGATCGTCACGCCGCCGTCCTCGGGGGTGGTCGTGGAGTAGGAGCCGCCGGTGGCGTCCCAGCCGCTCTTGCTGCGTCCGACGACGGGGGTCTGGTGGGGGTACTGCCCGGCGGCGTTCGCCTTGAGGGCGTCCGAGGCGGAGTTGTCGAAGGCCTCCTGGATCACGACGACGTCCTGGCCCTGGAAGAAGGGGGCGGCGGGGATCGCCTTGGCCCGGTGGTCCTGGCCCCAGTTCGGGTAGAGCGTCTTGCTGAAGAGGAACGTGTTGTAGGTGAGGACCTTGAGTCGCGGGGCCTCGGCGGCGGTGGCCGTGGTGGAGGCGGACGAGGCCGGGGCGGCGACCGCCAGCGTGGCGGCGGCGAGCGCGAGGGAGAGCGCGGCACCCGGGGCGCGGCGGAAGGCGGCGAACGACACGTGAACTCCTGTGGAGACGTGGGGGGTTGGACTGGCGCCGCACATACAATCAGCCGTGGTTACCTTCCGGTAGCCTTTGGGTGCCGGGAATCTTGCCGAGCGAGCACGATCACGCCAACTCTCGTCCCGGTGTCTGAATTGTCCTTGTTTGAACCAGGTAGAATGCGCGCATGACCCTCGCGAACTCGCAGATCTTCAAGACGGACCTCGGTCCGCTCAACCCCGTCTGGGCCGAGCTCATCCTCGGCCTCGTGGTGTTCGGACTGACCTTCCTCATCCTGGCGAAGGCCATCCTGCCGAAGATCAAGCGCACGCTCGAGGAGCGCGAGGACGCGATCGAGGGCGGCACCGACCGCGCCGACGACCTGCGCGCCGAGGCCGCGAGGATCCGTGAGCAGTACGAGGCGGAGCTCGCCGAGGCCCGCCACGAGGCCGCCCGCATCCGCTCCCGCGCCACCGAGGAGGGCTCGGCCGCCATCGCCGCCGCCCGTGCCGAGGGCATCGCCGAGCGCGACGCGATCGTCGCCGCCGGCGTCGAGAAGATCGCCGCCGAGCGCGCCGCCGCCGAGCGCGAGCTCACCGCGGACGTCGACGCCTGGGCGCACGCCCTCGCCGCCCGCATCGTCGGCGAGCCGGTCGGCGCCGACCGCGGCTGACCCGTACACCCACCGAAGGGGCCGTCGCCCGGCCGCGAGAGCCCGGGCGACGGCCCCTTCGCCGTACGTGGCAGCCTGGAGACAGAGGAGGAGAGCGCCATGCCGTCCGGGACGAGCCTCGACCGGGCCCGGGTCGCCGACCCGGCGCCGCCGCCCGTCGGCGGGGTGCTGTGGACCGTGGCCGGTGACGTCCGGGCCCTCCTGATGCTGCCCGCCGCCCTCACCATGCAGGTCGCGCACCCCGCGATCGGCGCCGGAGTCGACGAGCACTCCGTCTTCCGGACCGACCCCTGGGGTCGCGGCGAGCGCTCCCTGCGCTCGCTCCAGCTGTGGATCTACGGCGGCGAGGACGCCGCACGGGAGGGCCGCAGGCTCCGGGAACTGCACCGGAACATCCAGGGCACCGACGCCCACGGGCGCCGCTACCACGCCCTCACCCCGGCCTACTACGCATGGGTGCACGCCACGGGATTCCCCGTGTACCTGCGCGGGCTCGGCCTCCTCGCCCGCCCCCTCACCGGGGCGCAGGAACGGCAGCTGTACGCGGAATGGCTCCAGGTCGGCCGGGTCCTCGGCATCCACGACCGGGACATGCCGCAGACGATCGAGGCGTTCTGGCCGTACTACCGCAAGGTCCTCGACGAGGAGCTGGAGGCGACCGCCGTCGTACGGGAGCTGCTCGACACCGACCTTCCGGTGCCGGCCCCGGATCGCGGCCCGCTGCCGGTCCGGCTCGCGCTCCGGCTCCTGTGGCCGGTCCTGCGCCGCCCGTTCCTGCGGCTGCGCGCCTTCCTCACCGTCGGGCTGATGCCGGCGGACGCCCGCGAGGCCATCGGCCTGGAGTGGACCGACGCGCAGGAGCGGACCCTGCGCCGGTACGCCCGGATCGTCCGGGCCGTCGTCCCCGTCCTGCCGGAGCGGCTCCGCTTCCTGCCCCTGGCCAGGAAGGCGCGCGAGGCCGCCCGCAGCGCTCGGCGCTGACGGGCGGCCCCGGTCACGGCACGGCTCAGTGGCCGCCGTGCGCGTCCCGCTCGTGGATCGTGTCCGTCGCCGCGATCTTCTTCCACGACTTCGGCTGGACGGGCTTCGCCGGCTTGCCGGCCCGCTGCCCGGCCGCGGAGGGCGACGCCGAGGGCGCATCCGCCCGGGCCGCCGTACCGGACGCCGTCAGGGTCGGGGCGGACGGCTTCGACGGCTGGTACAGCCAGGTGTCGAAGAGCGCGGCCAGCGGCTTGCCGGAGATCCGCTCCGCGTACCGCACGAAGTCGGCGACCCGCGCGTTGCCGTAGGCGAACTCCTGCGGCCAGCCCTTCAGGATCGCGAAGAAGTCCTCGTCGCCGATCTCGTTGCGCAGCGCCTGGAGGGCGAGCGCCCCCCGGTCGTAGACGGCGCCGTGGAACTGGTTCTCGGCGCCCGGGTCGCCCGGCCTCACCGTCCAGAAGGGGTCGTCGGCCGGCCGGGCGGCGTACAGGTAGTCGGCCAGCTCCTGCGCCGTGCCCTCGCCCTCCTTCTCGGACCAGAGCCACTGGCTGTAGCGGGCGAAGCCCTCGTTGACCCAGATGTCCTTCCAGTCGTGGACGGACACGCTGTCGCCGTACCACTGGTGGGCCAGCTCGTGCACGACCACCGACACGTTCGCGCCGTTGGCGAACTGCCGCGGGCTGTAGAACGGGCGGGTCTGCGTCTCCAGGGCGAAGCCGCTGGTCACGTTCGGCACGTACCCGCCGAGGGAGTTGAACGGGTACGGCCCGTAGACCGACTCCAGCCACTCGGCGACCTCGGTCGTCCGCTCGACCGAGGCGCGCGCCGCGCCCGCGTTGTCGCCGAGGTCCTTGCTGTAGGCGTTGAGGACGGGCAGCCCGTTCGCGGTCCTGTCCGTCGTGATGTCGAACCTGCCGACGGCGAGAGTGGCCAGATAGGACGCCTGCGGCTTGTTGGAGCGCCAGGTGTAGCGGGTCCAGCCGAGCCGCGAGGACTGCGACTGCAGCACGCCGTTGCTGATGGCCTGGTGGCCGTCCGGCACCGAGACGGAGACGTCGTAGGTGGCCTTGTCCAGCGGGTGGTCGTTGGACGGGAACCACCAGACGGCCGAGTCGGGCTCCTGCGCGGCGACGCCGCCGTCCGGGGTGCGGGCCCAGGCCGACCAGCCGTCGATCTTGACCTCTGAGGGCTTGCCCGCGTAGCGGACGACGACCGAGACCGGCTTGTTCTTCTCCAGCGGCGTCGCCGGGGTGATCTCCAGCTCGTGGTCGCCGGACGCGGTGAACTTCGCGATCCGGCCGTTGACGCGGACCTCGCTGACCTTCAGGGCGAAGTCCAGGTTGAAGCGGGACAGGTTCTGCTTCGTGGTGGCGAGGATCGTCGCCGTGCCCTCCAACAGGTCCGTCGCGGGCTGGTACTTCAGCCGCAGGTCGTAATGGGAGACGTCGTAACCGCCGTTCCCGCTCGCGGGGTAGTAGGAGTCCCCGATGCCCGCGGCACCGGGGACGAAGTCGGCCGCCGATGCCGGGATCGCCAGCAGCAGGGAGGCCGCGAGGGCGCTCGGAACGATGATTCTGCGATGCACGGGTGCTCCAAGTCGTAAGAAACGTAAGACGCGTGGGTGGGCGCCGGTCCTTAGTCGCGACACTATTCAGCCCCCGACGCACCGTCACGTCCAGTCGACCCCGTGTCACACGATCGCCATTCGGCCGACATGAACCCTCCGCCACGCGAATCCCGCTGGATTCCCTCCGGCACTCTTTTGCACGGCAGTCGACCGGGGTACGTTCCGGCCCATGCCGATGCGAAAGCGGAGAACCCGCGGAGCCCGACTGCCGTACGGAACCCTCGTGGCCACGGCCACGGCCGCCCTGTTCGCGACGCTCGTCACCCCGGCCGGCGCGCGCCCGCAGCCCGCGGCCCCGGCCGCGGCGGCCCCGTCCGCGCCCGCCGTGCGCGAGTCCCGCCCCGTCCACTCGTACGCCGACGCCGTCCGCGAGTCCGTCTGGGTCGACACCGGCCTCGACGGCGACGGCGACGGTCGCGCCGACCGGGTCGCCGTCGACATCGTGCGGCCCCGGGAGCCCGCGGCGGCCGGCCGCCGGATCCCGGTCATCATGGACGCCAGCCCGTACTACGCCTGTTGCGGACGCGGCAACGAAGGCCAGAAGAAGACGTACGACGCCGACGGCAACCCCGAACGGCTCCCGCTCTTCTACGACAACTACTTCGTCCCGCGCGGCTACGCCTTCGCCGCCGTCGACCTCGCGGGCACCAGCCGCTCCGACGGCTGCGACGACGTCGGCGGCCGGTCCGACGTCCAGTCCGCGAAGGCCGTCGTCGACTGGCTGAACGGCCGCGCCCGCGGCTACACCAGCCGCACCGGCACGACCCCGGCCCGCGCCACCGGCTGGAGCACGGGGAACGTCGGCATGATCGGCAAGAGCTGGGACGGCACCGTCGCCAACGGCGTCGCCGCCACCGGCGTCGAGGGCTTGCGGACGATCGTGCCGATCGGCGCGATCTCCTCCTGGTACGACTACTTCCACTCCCAGGGCGCCCCGCTCTACGACGCCAACCCGAGCTGGCTCTCCGAGTACGTGAACAGCCCGGAGGCGCGGGCCCGCTGCGGCGCCGTCCAGGACCGGATCGCCGCCGCCACCCCCTACAGCGGCGACCGGACCGCCGCCTGGACCGAGCGCGACCACGTGAAGGACGCCTCCAAGGTCCGGGCCAGCGTCTTCGTCGTCCACGGGCAGCAGGACCTCAACGTCCGCGCCAACCAGTTCGGCCAGTGGTGGGACGCCCTCGCCGCCCACGGCGTCGAGCGGAAGATCTGGCTCTCGCAGACCGGCCACGTCGACCCCTTCGACTTCCGGCGCGCCGACTGGGTCCGCACCCTGCACCGCTGGTTCGACCACTACCTGCTCGGATACGAGAACGGCATCGACCGCGAACCGGTCGCCGACATCGAGCGCGCCCCGGACCGGTGGACCACCGACCGCCAGTGGCCGCCGAGCACCACCGCGACCACCACCCTGCGGCCCGCGCCCGGCCCCGCGGCCGGCCCCGGCGTCCTCGGGCGCACGCCCGCCGCCCCCGGATCCACCGCGACCTTCACCGACGACCCGGGCCTCGGCGAGCTGGACTGGGCGGCCCGGATCGACGCAGCGACCCCCGAGAAGGCCGGCTTCGCCACCCGCCCGCTCTCCCGCGACCTGCGGATCTCCGGCTCGTCGACGGTGACGGTCACCGCCACGCCGACCACCGCCACCGCGCACCTCTCCGCCGTCCTCGTCGACCTCGGTCCGGACACGATCCGCGACTACGCGGCGGCGGGGGAGGGCATCACCACCCTCACCGACCGCACCTGCTGGGGCGCGAGCACCGCCGGCGACAGTGCCTGCTTCAAGGAGACCGCCGCCCGTACCGCGGACGTCGGGTTCACCGTCGTCAGCCGCGGCTGGGCGGACCTCGGCACCTGGGCCGACCCGGGCCGGGAACGCCCGCTGACCCCCGGCAGGGCGTACACGCTCACGCTGAGGCTCGCCGCCACCGACCACGTCGTCCCCGCCGGACACCGCCTCGCCCTGATCGTCGGCGGCACCGACCGGGACCTCCTCGACCCTCCGTCGACCACCCCGACCCTCACCCTCGACCTGGCCCGCACCTGGGCACGACTGCCCCTGGTCGGCGGCGCGGGCGCCTTCGTCCGGGCCACGACGGGAGCGGCACCCGCCGTGCCGTCGCCGCCCGCCGCCGTCCCGTCCCTGAGCGGCCCCGTACCGCCCGCCGCCGTCACGGGACCGCGCCTGCCCGGGCCGGGGGCCGGCCGATGAGGATCCGTACCGCGTACCGGAGTCCACGGCGCGCCCTCGCCCTCGTGGCGGGGGCCGCCACCCTCGGGCTGCCGCTCGTCACCGTGCCCGCCAAGGCGGCGGACACCGCGCCGAAGGAGCCGCCGCCGCGCACCGGCTTCGAGGCGAGCGCGGGCGCCCGCTGGACGAGCGAGGCGGAGGAGCGGGACTTCCTCGCCGCCGTCGACCGGGGGAGCGACCGCGTGGCACTGCGCGTGATCGGCACGACCGCGCAGGGCCGCCCGCTCCGGCTCGCCACCCTCGGCACCGGGAAGGGCGGTACCACCGTGCTGCTCGTCTGCAGCCAGCACGGAGACGAACCCGCCGGCCGCGAGGCCTGCCTGAGCACGGTGCGCGACCTCGCGTACGCCCGGGACCCGGAGACCCGGAGCTTCCTCGCCCGGACGACCGTCCTCGTCGTCCCCACGGCGAACCCCGACGGCCGGGAGGCCGACACCCGGGGGAACGGCGCCGGCGTCGACGTCAACCGCGACCACATCGCCCTGCGGACCGCCGAGGCGCGCGCCCTCGCGGCCGTCCTCCGCGACCGGCGGCCCGAACTCGTCTACGACCTGCACGAGTACGGTGCCACCCCCCGCTACTACGACAAGGACCTGCTCGCCCTCTGGCCCCGCAGCCTCGACGCCGACGCGCGCGTCCACGACGAGTCGCGGACGCTCTCCGAGTCGTACGTCCGGCCCGCCGCCGGACTCGCCGGGTACAGCAGCGGCATCTACGGCATCTGGACCGACCCCGTCACCGGGCAGCCGCTCAAGCAGGTCGCCGGCGACGGCCAGGAGCGGATCCTGCGCAACACGGCGGGCATCAAGCACTCCGCCGGGCTGCTCGTCGAGACCCGGGTGGACGCGTTCGACGACGCCGAGGAGACCGACCCGGCCCGCAACCACCGGCGGCGCGTCGCCACCCAGCACGCGGCGCTCGACGGGGCCTTCGCCTACGTGAAGGAGCGGCGCGGACCGCTGACCGCGGCGACCTCCGCGGCCCGGTACGCCGGGTTCGCCGACCGGGGCCCCGTGTACCTCGGCGGCGCCGACAACGACCCGCCCGAGCCCGGCGAGGTGATCACCGACCCGCCGTGCGGCTACCGCCTCGACGCCGCCCAGTACGCCGAGGTGGGCGACGAACTCGACCTGCACGGGATCACCGTCCGGCAGGACGGAGCCGGGGTCCTCGTACCGCTGAGGCAGTCCCGGCGCGCCCTGGTCCCGTTGCTCCTGGACGTGCGTGCGACCTATCACCTCGTCAGTGGGAGTCCTGTGGAGGAGTGTTGACGATCGGGTGACCCGGGGCCGTCGTGACGTGATTCCTACCTTTGCCGGGGTAAAGTTACCCGTTGGTACTGACCATGCCTCGAAACGGCCCCAGCGGCCCGTAAGTTGGAGATCCACCATGCGCCACATCAAGCCCGCACGCCGTACCCTGACGGCTCTGCTCGCCACGACGCTGCTCGCCGGGGGCGTGCTGCTCGGGCAGACCGCGACCGCCGAGGCCGCCGGCCGCATCACCTGCAACATCTCCCAGCTCCGCACCGACGCCCACAAGGAGCGCGCCCGCGCCGCCCAGCTCAAGCGCCTCGGCGCCACGGCGGAGGCCCGCAAGGCCTACGCCAGGGCCGACGCCCTGGAGCGCCGCGCCCAGCAGTGCGCCGACGCGGACAGCAACCACAAGCCCCCGCTCTGGAAGTAGCGAAGGCGAAGGACTCGTCCTGAAGGGCGGGCGGTCTCCCCGGAGGCCGCCCGCCCTTCCGCGTGCCCGCGGACCCGGTGGGACAGGGCCGTTGGCGCGCCGTTGGCGGCCGGTCGGCAGGCCTTCGCAGGATGGCCGCACCCGGCGCCGCCCGGTGCCGGCTCAGCCGCAGGCCAGCTCCGCCGCCCGCTCCGCGCAGCCCCAGGCCACCGTCACCCCGGCGCCTCCGTGCCCGTAGTGGTGCACGAGGCGGCCGCCGCCGGGCAGGGGCACCGCCTCGATCCGCACCCCGCCCACCCGGGCCGGCCGCAGGCCCACCCGGTGCCCGATCACCCGCGCCTCCGCGATCTCCGGCCGCACCCGCGCGCACCGGGCGACGATCCCCGCCGCCGTCGCCGGATCGGGTGCGAGCCGCTCGTCGCCCTCCTCTGCCGTCCCGCCGAGCACCAGCCGCCCCGGCTGCGGGAAGAAGTACGTCGTCTCGCGCGACCCGGCGTCCGCCGCGGTGAACCACTCCTCGATCCCGGGGTTCTCCACCAGGACCAGCTGCCCCCGCACCGGCCGCAGCCCGGCATCCGGTACGAGCTCCCGCGCCGCCGCCCCGGTGCAGTCGACGACCACCCGCGCCCGTGCCGCCGCCTCCTCGAAGCCGGTGACCGCGCGCCGCTCGAAGACCCCGCCGGCCGCCTCGAACCGGCCCCGCAACCAGCTCAGATGGACCGGCATGTCGATCAGCGGAAGCAGGGCCGCCAGACCCGCGGAGTACGGCCCCGGCACCTCCTCCGGAGCCAGCCGGCGCAGGCCCGGCACCTCCTTCGCCCAGGACCCGAGGCCGTCGAGGACGGTGTCCGCGTGCACCCCCGGCACCCACCGCACCCCGGTCCGCTCCGGATCGGCGGCCAACTCCCCGTACACCCGCAGCGAGTCGAGCGCCCAGGCCCCCGCCTCCGCCGCCGGCTCGATCCGGTACGGCCACCACAGCGCGCCCGCCACCGCCGAGGTCGTCGCCGTGACGTCGTCCCGCGACCAGACCCGTACGCGGAGCCCTCGTTCCGCCAGCGTCACCGCCGTCGTCAGGCCGATGACCCCGCCGCCCACCACGATCACGTCGCCCACGTCGCTCTTCATGGCCCGGACCGTACCGGGACCGGGACATTTCCGGGACGGCCCGGCCACGGAGAACCGGAAGACTCGAGTCATGCCGGTCCCCTACACATCCCTCGACCTCGCCCCCGCCGACGGCGCGGGCGGTGCGTCCACCCCGCAGCGCGACGTCCTCGTCGACGGCAGGGCGCTGCTCCACCGGCTCGACGAGGTCGACGGCGTCGACGCCGTCTCGCCGCTCGCGGCGGACCTCCCTCCCACGATCCGGGCCGGGCACGCCGAGCTCCTCCTGCTCGCCGACGGCACCCGCCGGGTGATCCACTCCTGCCCCGACTGCGACGACCCCGGCTGCGGAGCCGTCACCGCCGTCGTCGAGCGCTCCGGCGAGGACGTCGTCTGGCGCGACCTCGCCTGGCAGACCGGCCCCGCCGTCGACCCCGACCGCGACGTCTACCCCGGCATCGGCCCGTACCTCTTCCACGGCGCCACCTACCGCGCGGTCCTCCACCGCCTCCTCGCGGAGAACACCGGCGACACGGACGAACCGGCCGGCACCCTCCGGGCGGCGTGACGGGGCCGCGTGTCCCGGCGATGCGGCGGGGCCGCGTGTCCCGCGGTGCGACGGAGCGGTGTGCGGGAGCGTGCGGCGGAGCGGTAGGCCCCGCGGTGCGAGGGGACTCCGCGGCGGGCCGTACGTCCCGACGGAGCGGTGCGCGGGAGCGCGTGGCGGAGCGGTGTGCTCGGCGGTCCGAGCGGGGCTCCGCGGCGGGCCGGGTGACCGGGGGGTGCGGCGGGAGCCGTGACCGGCGGTACGGCCGGGCGGGCGCCCCCCGTAAGATTCGTCCCCTGATGACTGCAACCCTCGTCGCCAAGGACCTCGCCGCCGGCCACGGCGAACGCACCCTCTTCGCCGGGCTCGACCTGGTCGTCGCCCCCGGCGACGTCATCGGCCTCGTCGGCGTCAACGGCGCCGGCAAGTCGACGCTGCTGCGGCTGCTCGCCGGCCTCGACACTCCGGAGGAGGGCGAGCTGCGGCTCTCCCCGCCGACCGCCGTCGTCGGCCACCTCCCGCAGGAGCCGGAGCGGCGCGCGGGCGAGACCGTCCGCGAGTTCCTCGCCCGGCGCACCGGCGTCGCCGCCGCCCAGGCCGCCATGGACGAGGCCACCCAGGGCCTCGTCGACGGCACCCCGGGCGCCGACGACGCGTACTCCGTCACGCTGGAGCGCTGGCTGAACCTCGGCGGCGCCGACCTCGACGAGCGCGCCGACGAGGTCGCCGACTCCCTCGGCCTCACCGTCGGCCTCGACCAGCCGATGACCTCCCTGTCCGGCGGCCAGGCGGCCCGCGCCGGCCTCGCCTCCCTGCTCCTCTCGCGCTACGACGTCTTCCTGCTCGACGAGCCCACCAACGACCTCGACCTCGACGGCCTGGAGCGCCTGGAGGCCTTCGTGAAGGGCCTGCGCGCGGGCACGGTCGTCATCAGCCACGACCGCGAGTTCCTCACCCGCACCGTCACCAAGGTCCTCGAACTCGACCTGGCCCAGCAGCAGATCACCCTGTACGGCGGCGGCTACGACGCGTACCTCGACGAGCGGGACACCGCCCGGCGCCACGCGCGCGATGACTACGAGGAGTACGCGGGCAAGAAGGCCGCCCTGGAGGCGCGCGGCCACATGCAGCGCTCCTGGATGACGCAGGGCGTCAAGAACGCCCGCCGCAAGGCCACCGACGGCGACAAGCTCGGCCGCAACGCGCGCAGCGAGGCCAGCGAGAAGCAGGCGGCGAAGGCCCGGCAGACCCAGCGCATGATCGAACGCCTCGACGTCGTCGAGGAGCCCCGCAAGGAGTGGGAGCTGCGCATGGAGATCGCCTCCGCGCCGCGCTCCGGCTCCGTCGTGGCGACCCTGCGCGAGGCCGAGGTCCGCCGCGGCGACTTCTCCTTCGGCCCCGTCACCCTCCAGATCGACTGGGCCGACCGGGTCGCCGTCACCGGTGCCAACGGCGCCGGGAAGTCGACCCTGCTCGCGGCCCTGCTCGGCCGCCTCCCGCTGGACTCGGGCGACACGGTCCTCGGCTCGGGCGTCGTCGTCGGCGAGGTCGACCAGGCCCGCAAGCTGTTCCACGGCACCGAGACCCTCCTGGAGGCGTTCTGCGCGGCGGTGCCCGACACCGAGCCCGCCGAGGTCAGGACGCTGCTCGCCAAGTTCGGCCTCAAGGCCGAGCACGTGCTGCGGCCCGCCACCACGCTCTCCCCGGGCGAGCGGACCCGTGCCGCGCTCGCCCTGCTCCAGGGCCGGGGCGTGAACCTCCTCGTCCTCGACGAGCCGACCAACCACCTCGACCTGCCGGCCATCGAGCAGCTGGAGTCCGCCCTGGACTCGTACACCGGCACCCTGCTCCTGGTCACCCACGACCGCCGCATGCTCGACGCGGTCCGCACCACCCGGCGCATCGAGGTCGCCGGCGGCAAGGTGACCGAACTCTGATGACGGTCTCCTTCGGCTGGGGGCCCGTCGAGGCGCGGGCCCTCGCCCGGACGGCCGCCTGTGTGGTCGTGGTCGACGTGCTGTCGTTCACCACCGCCGTGGGCGTCGCCGTCGAGGCCGGCACGGCCGTCCACCCCTACCGGTGGCGGGACGCCACGGCCGCCGCGTACGCGGACCGCGCCGGGGCCGTCCTCGCCGTCGGCCGCCGCGAGGCGACCCCCGAGCACCCCTGGTCGCTCTCCCCGGCGGCCCTGCGCGCCGCCCCGGCGCCCGCCCGTCTGGTCCTGCCGTCCCCGAACGGCTCCACGATCGCGGCCGAGGCCGAGGCCGACGGCGCGACCGTCGTCGCCGCCTCCCTGCGCAACCGCACCGCCGTCGCCCGCCGGCTCACGGACCGCGGCTACGGCACGGCGGACCGCCCGCTCGCGGTCGTCGCCGCCGGCGAGCGGTGGCCCGACGGCTCGCTGCGCCCGGCGCTGGAGGACCTGCTGGGCGCGGGAGCGGTGCTCTCCGCCCTCGCTGGCACGGGCCCGATGACCCCGGAGGCGACCGCGGCGGCCACGCTGTGGTCGGCGACGAAGGACCCGGTCGCCGCCTTGCACGGCTGCGACTCGGGCCGTGAACTGTACGAGTACGGCTATCCGCAGGACGTGGCCGTGGCCGCCGAGACCGACAGCTCGACGACCGTTCCCGTCCTCGTGGACGGCGCTTTCCAGGAGGCAGCAGCATGACCGACCTACTGACCCGGCTGACCGAGATGCTGGACGATCTGGACGCGGACGTCGACGAGACGATCGACCTCGCCGACGAGATCGCCGCCTCGGGCGACGCGGTCCTCCTGCCGCGCCTCCAGGCGGAACTCGACCGCGCCCTCACCGAGCGGAACGCCTACGCCCGCGAGCTCCTCGGCGGCGTCCTCGCCGCCATCGGCGGCCCGGAGGCCCTGCCGGCCCTGGTCCGCGCCTCGGCCGTCGACCTCGGCGACGACCAGGACGGCCTGGCCGCCGAGATCGTCGAGCTCGTGCAGGCCGACCCGAAGACCGCCCGCGCGCTGCTCCAGCCGCTCACCGACGACGACGACCTGACCGTCGCCCACCGCGCCGACTGGGCCATGCGCTTCCTGCCGTGACCCGTCGCCCCGCGGGCCCGCCCCGCACGACCGAGGCCGCGCCCCGACGGGACGCGGCCTCGGTCGTTCCCCGGCGCGCGCGGTCCGGTGGCGCGCGGTCCGGGCCGACACCGCGTACGCGCTGACGCGGGCCGCTCGTGCCCACGCTGATCGGCCGTGTTCACGCGCCGGCCCGGGCGCACGCACGTGCCGGCGCACGCCATGCGCGAGCGCCGGCCCGTGCGAGGCCACCCGCGCACGCCCGCACCGGCTCGGCGCGGTCCTCGCCGCCGCCGCTCCGGGCCCCGTGCCGGCGCGTACCGCCGGCGGGTAAGAACCGGCCGGCGGTGCCGTGCGGTGACCGCTAGCGGCGCTTCCCGCCGCCCTCGCCGAGGAGGCCGGCCTTGCGCAGGGCGTCCGCCATGGCGCTGTTGCCGGGGGCGGGTGCCTGCGAACGGTCGCGGTCCCGGCCGCCCCGCTCGTCCCGGCCGCCCCGCTCGTTCCTGCGGCCACCGCCACCGCCACCGGCGCCACCGCCGCGGGTGCCGCTCTGCCGCTGCTGCGGAGGGCGCTCGCCCCGCTCGCGCTTCGGTGCGCCGCCGGCCGCGTCCGCGCCCGGCTCGTCGTCGAGGCGGAGGGTCAGCGAGATGCGCTTGCGCGGGATGTCGACGTCCATGACCTTCACCTTGACCACGTCGCCGGGCTTCACCACGTCGCGCGGGTCCTTGACGAAGTTCTTCGACATCGCGGACACGTGCACCAGGCCGTCCTGGTGCACGCCGATGTCCACGAACGCGCCGAAGGCGGCCACGTTGGTGACGACGCCCTCCAGGACCATCCCGGACGCGAGGTCGCCGATCTTCTCGACGCCGTCCTTGAAGGTGGCCGTCTTGAACGCCGGACGGGGGTCGCGGCCGGGCTTCTCCAGCTCGCGCAGGATGTCGGTCACCGTCGGCAGACCGAAGGCCCCGTCGACGAAGTCGTCCGCCCGGAGCGAGCGCAGCCTGGCGGTGTCGCCGATCAGCGCCGCGACCTCGCCGCCGGTCGCCTTCACCATCCGGCGCACCACCGGGTACGCCTCCGGGTGCACCGACGAGGCGTCGAGCGGGTCGTCGCCGCCCCGGATGCGCAGGAAGCCCGCGCACTGCTCGTACGCCTTCGGGCCGAGCCTGGCCACGTCCTTGAGCGCCCGGCGGGAGCGGAACGGTCCGTTGGTGTCCCGGTGCGCGACGATGTTCTCGGCGAGGCCGGAGCTGATCCCGGAGACGCGCGAAAGGAGCGGCGCCGAGGCGGTGTTGACGTCGACGCCGACGCCGTTCACACAGTCCTCGACGACGGCGTCGAGCGAGCGCGAGAGCTTCACCTCGGCCAGGTCGTGCTGGTACTGGCCCACGCCGATGGACTTCGGGTCGATCTTCACCAGCTCCGCGAGCGGGTCCTGGAGCCGCCGAGCGATGGAGACGGCACCGCGCAACGACACGTCGAGCCCGGGGAGTTCCTGCGAGGCGAAGGCGGAGGCGGAGTAGACCGAGGCGCCGGCCTCCGAGACCATCACCTTCGTCAGCTTCAACTCGGGGTGCTTGGCCAGGAGTTCGGCCGCGAGCTTGTCGGTCTCGCGGGACGCCGTGCCGTTGCCGATCGCGACCAGTTCGACCGCGTGCTCCTTCGCCAGGCGGGCCAGCCGGTCGAGCGCCTGGTCCCACTTGTTGGCGGGGACGTGCGGGTAGATCGTGTCCGTGGCCACCACCTTGCCGGTCGCGTCGACCACGGCGACCTTCACGCCGGTGCGGAAGCCCGGGTCGAGGCCGAGCGTCGCCCGGGTGCCGGCCGGCGCGGCGAGCAGCAGGTCGCGCAGGTTCGCCGCGAACACCCGGACCGCCTCGTCCTCGGCCGCCGTCCGCAGCCGCAGCCGCAGGTCGATCCCGAGGTGGACGAGGATGCGGGTCCGCCAGGCCCAGCGGACCGTGTCCTGGAGCCACTTGTCGCCCGGGCGCCCCCGGTCGGCGACGCCGAAGCGACCCGCGACGATTCCCTCGTACGAGGACGGGCCGGGCAGTTCCGACGGCTCCTCCGGCTCCAGGTCGAGGCTGAGCACGTCCTCCTTCTCGCCCCGCAGCATGGCGAGCACCCGGTGCGAGGGCAGCGCCGTGAACGGCTCGGCGAAGTCGAAGTAGTCGGCGAACTTCGACCCGGCCTCCTCCTGCCCGTCCCGCACCTTCGCGACGAGCCGGCCGCGGCCCCACATGCGCTCGCGCAGCTCGCCGATGAGGTCGGCGTCCTCGGAGAACTTCTCGGCGAGGATCGCCCGCGCGCCCTCCAGCGCGGCGGCGGCGTCCGCGACGCCCTTGTCCGCGTCCACGAAGGCCGCGGCGGCGGCCGTCGGCTCGACGGACGGGTCGGCGAGCAGCCCCTCGGCCAGCGGTGCGAGGCCGGCCTCACGGGCGATCTGGGCCTTCGTCCGGCGCTTCGGCTTGAAGGGCAGGTAGATGTCCTCCAGGCGCGCCTTGGTGTCTGCCGCCCGGATGCCGGCCTCCAGCTCCGGCGTCAGCTTGCCCTGCTCGCGTACCGAGTCGAGGATCGCCGTCCGGCGGTCCTCCAGTTCGCGCAGATAGCGCAGCCGCTCCTCCAGGGTGCGCAGCTGCGCGTCGTCGAGCATCTCGGTCGCTTCCTTGCGGTAGCGCGCGATGAACGGCACGGTCGAACCGCCGTCGAGGAGCTCGACGGCTGCCTTCACCTGTCGCTCGCGTACGCCGAGCTCCTCGGCGATCCTTGCTTCGATGGACGTCGTCACGGTGTCCCGACTCGCCTTCTCGTGCCTCAAGCTTGCGAGTGCATTGTGCCGGGTCGGTCACCCGGACGCGGCAACCGACCCGTTCCGGCGGTTCGCCGGGTCCGGCGTCACGCCTTGCCGGTGAGGTCCGCGGGGAAGGCGCCCGCGGCCGCCGCGGCGAACAGGAAGCCGCGGCCCAGCTCGGTCAGGCGCTCGACCTCGGCCGCGCCGAGGTGCTCGTACGGAGCGGCGTCCAGCCGGTCGGTGTGCTCCTCCAGCTCGGTGCGGAGGGCGGTGCCCGACTCCGTCAGCTCCCCGTCGGCGTCGAGCAGCCCGCGGCCGCGCAGCCGCTCCACCGCCGCGTCCCAGTCGGCGCGCCGCCAGCCGCGGGAGCCGAGGACCCAGCGCGGGGCCATGCCCTTGCCGGTGGCGGTGTGCGAGACGAGGGCCTCGACGGGGTCGAGCCCGGCGGAGAGCAGGGCCGTGAGGTGCCCGTCGCCCCGGTGCTCGCGCAGCAGGGTCGCGGCGTGCCAGTAGGCGAGGTGGGGCTGCTCGGGCACCGGCAGGTCCGCGTGGGCCGAGTACAGCGGCCGGGCGTGCCGGGTGCAGGCCTCGGCGGCGCGCAGCGCGAGCCGCGCCGCCTCGGCCATCTCCGGGGAGTCGACGGCGTCGTCGCCGAGCAGCCGGCGCAGGGTCGCGTCGGCGGTCCGCAGCCGCGCGTCCAGCACCTCGGCGGGGGAGGCGGTCTCCCAGACGGCGGGCAGGTGCCGGGCGAGCAGCTCGTGGTTGTAGTTGTAGAAGGTCGCGGCGACGGTGCCCGCGCCCACCGCGCCGAGGGCGGCGCTGCGCGCGGCCAGCCGCATCGCGCTCTGGTCGGTGAAGCCGAGGGCGGCGAACTCGCGGTCCAGGTCGGGCGAGAAGTAGAGCGTCGAGTGCAGCGGATTGAGGGCGTTGTGGCAGCGGCGCCCCGCGCGCGGGGGCAGTGGAGTCGTCATGGACGTGAACGTTACCGACTGGTCGGTACGACGGGAACAGTCGGACCGCGACCAGGGGGACGATGGCAGGAAAGGTGGGTTGCCCGTCATTGCGGACGCCGCGGACGCCGCGAAGGATGGAGGCATGACGCAGCGCCCCCTCCTCGTCGTCCTCTTCGACGACGTCCAGAGCCTCGACGTCACCGGACCCGTCGAGGTGTTCGCCGGTGCCGGCCGCGCCGCCGGCGACCCGGCCGCGTACCCCCTCAGGACCGCCTCCCTGGACGGCGGCCCGGTCCGCACGCACAGCGGCCTGCGCCTGCTTCCCGACACCACCCTCGACGAGGCCGTCGCCGACGGCCCGCCGCACACCCTCGTCGTCCCCGGCGGCGAGGGCACCCGGGCGCCCGACCCTGCCCTCGTCGACTGGCTGCGCACCCACGCGCCGCGCGCCCGGCGCCTGGTGTCCGTCTGCACGGGGGCGCTGCTGCTCGCCGAGGCCGGTCTCCTCGACGGGCACCGGGCCACCACCCACTGGGTCGCCTGCGACCACCTCGCCCGCTGCTACCCCGACGTCGACGTCGACCCCGACCCGATCTTCGTACGGGACGGAAGGCTCGCCACCTCCGCCGGCGTCACCGCGGGCATCGACCTCGCCCTCGCCCTCGTCGAGGAGGACCTCGGCCGGGACGTGGCCCTCACCGTCGCCCGCCACCTGGTCGTCTTCCTGCGCCGCCCCGGCAACCAGGCCCAGTTCAGCGCCCAGCTGTCCGCCCAGACCGCCCGCCGGGAGCCGCTGCGCGAGCTCCAGCACTGGATCACCGAGCATCCCGACGCCGACCTCTCCGTCGACGCCCTCGCCGCCCGCGCCCGCCTCTCGCCCCGCCACTTCGCCCGTGCCTTCCACGCGGAGACCGGCACCCCGCCCGGCCGCTACGTCGACCGGGTCCGGCTCGAACACGCCCGCCGCCTCCTGGAGGAGACCTCGCGCGGCGTCGAAGAGGTCGCCCGCGCCTCCGGCTACGGCACCCCGGAGTCCATGCGCCGCGCCTTCCTCAAGGCGCTCGGCACCGCACCGGCGGAGTACCGCCGCCGCTTCCACGCACCTGTCGCCTGACACGCGCCCGCCCGACGGGGGGCGACCGAATCATCGGAGTCATCCGAGTCGACCGAAGGGAACCACCGTGCAGATCGCCGTCCTGCTCTACGACCGCTTCACCACCCTCGACGCCGTCGGGCCGTACGAGCTCCTCGCCCGCCTCCCCGGAGCCGAGACCGTCTTCGTGGCCAAGGAGGCCGGGCCGGTCCGCAACGACCAGGGCAGCCTGGCCCTCGTCGCCGACAAGAGCCTCGCCGAGGTCCCGAGCCCGGACATCGTGCTCGTCCCCGGCGGACCCGACGCGCGCGTGGCCATGCACGACCAGGAGACCCTGGACTGGCTGCGCGCGGCCGACGCCACCAGCACCTGGACCACCTCGGTGTGCACCGGTTCGCTGATCCTCGCCGCGGCCGGCCTGCTGAAGGACCGCCGGGCGACCACCCACTGGCTCGCCTTCGACGAACTGCGCGCCCAGGGCGTCGAGCCGACCGGCGAGCGGGTCGTCTTCGACGGCAAGTACGTCACGGCCGCCGGGGTCTCCTCCGGCATCGACATGGCGCTGCACCTGCTCGGCAGGATCGCCGGCGACGAGGTCGCCCAGACGATCCAGCTGCTCACCGAGTACGACCCCCAGCCGCCCTACGACGCGGGATCCCCGGAGAAGGCCCCGGCGGCGATCGTCGCGCACTGGCGGGGTACGGACACCAGGGACCTCGTCAAGGAGGGCTGAGACCCCGCCCGCGGTCTCAGCGGCCGTACGTGAAGCGGGGCGCGCGGCGCTCCACGAAGGCGGCGACGCCCTCCGCGGTGTCGCCGCTGCCGCGTGCCTGCTCCGCCCAGTGGGCGTCGCGGTCGAGGCGCCCGTCGGCGAACTCCTTGGCGGCCGCCTGGGTCAGCAGCGAGCGTGAGGCGAGGATCCGGGTGAACTCGGCCACCCGCTTGTCCAGTTCGCCCGCCGGGTGGAGCTCGTCCACGAATCCGGTGCGCAGCGCCCGGTCCGCGTCGATCAACTCGCCCGAGAACAGCAGGTACTTGGCGGTCGAGGGCCCCACGAGGGCGGTGAGCCTGCGGGTCGACGAGGACGGGTAGACGATGCCGAGCTTCGACGGCGTGATCCCGAAGCGGGTGCCCTCCTCGGCGAAGCGCAGGTCGCAGGCGGCAGCGAGCTGGCTGCCGCCGCCGACGCAGAAGCCCCGGACGGCGGCCAGGGTCGGCTTCGGGAAGGCGGCGAGCGCCTCCTCGGCCCGTACCGCGAGCGTCTGCTGCTCGTCCCCGGGCTCCCGCAGCGTCGAGATGTCCGCGCCCGCGCAGAACGTGTCCCCCTCGCCGGTGAGGACGAGCGCCCGCACCGAGGAGTCGGCGGCGAGCCGCTCCAGGACACCGGGCAGCGTGCGCCACATGCCGGCGCTCATCGCGTTGCGCTTGGCGGGGTTGGCGATGACGACGGTGGCGACCCCGTCCGTGACGCTGTCCTTCAGCTGCGGCTCCATGGGCCGGATGCTATCCGCCGGACCCGAACGCACGATCAGGAAGGGGCCGCTCCGAGGAGGCGCCGCAAGGCCGAGGACGCCCGTGGCACCACCGGCGTGCCGACCCCGTCCAGGACATGGCCCGTCAGGGGAAGAAGCCGAGGCGCGGATTCGGCTGGCCGGCGGTGCTCGGCGCGTCGTCGGTATGGTGACCCCGCCGGTGCCGGCGACGGGTACATCGTCGGAGTCATCAGAAAGCATGCAGGATCGGTCGAACAACTGACGTCGGCATACTCAGGTGGTCAGAAGGCGGCCGATAAGTGTCGACTTCTGGTCAGTAGGCCGGTCTGCCCACGCGGATTGCCAAGACTCGATCCGTGGCGAGAATCGAGCACGAGGGTGGGAACGGGACCGTGGACACCCACGGAGGCGTCCCCACCCGGCAACCGTCCTACGAAGGAGTCTGGCGCTTCACCGCGGCCGCGGTCGACGTCTCCGTCCCGCAGGCCCGGCACGCCGTACGCGACCTGCTGGTCCGCCAGGGCGTCCCCCTCCACGAGGAGATCATGGACGGCCTGCTGCTGATCGTCTCCGAGCTGGTCACCAACGCCGTGCGGCACGCGGCGCTGCTGTCCCCGGAGATAGCGGTGGAGGTGGCCATCGGCCCCGAGTGGATCCGGGTGTCCGTCGAGGACAACCACCCGTACCGCCCCAAAGCGCTGGAAGCGGACTACGGGCAGACGGGCGGGCGCGGGCTGCTGCTCGTCCGGGAGGTCGCCCAGGAGGCCGGCGGCGCCTGCGACGTCGAGCACACCGCGACCGGAGGGAAGATCATCTGGGCGGCGCTGCCCCTGGCCCCGATGGCACCGGGGCCGGGGAGCGCGCCGCTCCCGACGGTCACCAGCCCCCGGACGGACCCGTCAGCTCCCTGACGGCCGGACGCGCCGCGTCGAGCACCGTCATGAACCAGGCGGAGAACGGCGCGGCGGCGTGGCGCTCGACCAGCTCGTCGGCGGTCACGAAGACGGTGTCCTCGATCTCCTCCGGGTCCGGCCGCGGCTCGGCCTGCACGAGGCCGACGAAGAGGTGGTTGAACTCCTGCTCCACCAGGCCCGACGCGGGGTCCGGGTGGTTGTAGCGGACGGTGCCGGCCTCGGCGAGCAGCGTCGGCGAGACGCCGAGCTCCTCGAAGGTCCGCCGGGCCGCCGCGGCGAACGGCGCCTCGCCCGGGTAGGGGTGGCCGCAGCAGGTGTTCGACCACACGCCGGGGGAGTGGTACTTGCCGAGCGCCCGGCGCTGGAGCAGCAGGCGCCCCTCCTCGTCGAAGAGGAAGACGGAGAAGGCGCGGTGGAGCTGACCCGGCGCCTGGTGGGCGGCGAGCTTCTCCGCCGTGCCGATGGTCCTCCCCTCCTCGTCGACCAGTTCGAGCATGATCGGCGCCGCGGCTCCGGACGTCTGGACACCGTTCGACGTGATCTCCGGCGAGACGTGAGCCGCGGTGGCTGGTGTGGTCGGCATACCCATCCTTCGCTTCGGTCCTCGGCCCGGTGGGGCCACCACAGTCTGCCGTACAAAACCGGCTTGTCCGTACTTCGTCGGCCGGACGTGGCCGCTCCCGCCGGACCGGAGGGCACCGGTGCGGCGGGAGCGGGAGCGCGCCGCAGGAGCCTAGACGCCGAAAGCCGCCGGATAGACGAGGGTGCCCGCCGGAACCGGCGCGGAGTCGTCCACGACGAGCGCCATCATCGCCTCGTCCGGGACCTCGAAACCTGGCTTGATTCCGTACGCGGACGCCCGTACGAATCCGAACCGCGGGTAGTACTCCGGATGGCCCAGCACGAGCACGAGCCGCTCGCCCCGCAGCCGGGCCGCGTCGAGCACCGCCCGGACGACGGCCTGCCCGGCACCCGTCCGCTGGTGCGCCGGCGCCACCGACACCGGCGCGAGCGCCGCCGCGGGGGCGCCGCCCACCCGGCAGCGGGTGATCAGCGCGTGCGCCGCGACCGTGCCGTCCGGCGCCTCGGCCACGTACGAAAGACCGGGCAGCCAGGCGTCGGCGTCGAGCCGGAGCGCCTCGACGAGGTCGGCCTCGGTCGCGGAGGGCGCGGCCTCCGAACCGAAGGCCGTCGCCACGACCCGGCGGATCGCCGCCGTGTCGCCGTCGGTCTCCGTGCGGGTCCGCCAGCGCGGATCCGCGGGCCGCAGGACGAAGCCCGCGTAGCCGTAGTCGGAGCCGTGCTCGCGCCGCAGCGCGATCTCGGCGCGCGCCCCCGCCACCGCCTCGGCCATGCCGGGCACGGCGGTGTCCGCCGCGTCGGCACGGGCGGCGAGCGGGACGTAGTACTCGTCCCAGTCGCTCTCGGGCTGCGGGACGGTGCCCAGGACGTGGTAGCCGGCCCCGACCGCCGCCGCCGCGTTCCCGCCGACGGTACGGAGCCGGTAGTGCTCCTCCCAGAAGGAGCGGGCCGCCGGGCCCGGCTCGTCGGTGGTCCAGACGCACTCGGTGAGGACCAGTGTGCCGCCGGGAGCGAGCAGCCTGCGCCACTCGGCCAGCGCCCGGTCGAAGCCGAGGACGAAGACCGAGCTCTCGGCCCAGACCAGGTCGAAGGAGCCGTCCGGGAACGGCAGCGCGCCCATGTCGGCGCGCAGGGTGCGGATCGAGCCGTCGAGCCCGCGGGCCGCGGCGCTCGCGCGCAGCTCGGCGAGGAACGGCTCGTGGGTGTCGACGGCCGTCACCTCGGCGCCCGCCTCGGCGGCCAGGAGCAGCGCGCTGCGGCCCGGGCCGCAGCCCAGGTCGAGGACGCGCGGACGCTCCGGAAGCGGCCCGGAGAGGGCGAGGAGCCGACGGGTGGTGGCGTCGGAGCCGGGGCCCTGCCGCGGCAGACCGCGGTGCAGGGCGAAGAAGGAGTCGTGCAGAGCGTTGTCGGACAACGTGGGAATCCCTTGGTGGAAGGGTCCCGGCCGACGACGTGACGGACCGGTGGGAGTACCGGGATCAGGTCAGCCGGAGACCCGGAAGCTGAAGCTGGACCGGGTGCTGCCGCACTGGGCAGCCTCCATCGCGACGGTCATCAACCTCAGCTCCTCTCCCCACGCGTTCGTACGAAAAGGCTAACAGGAGGTTCCGCTCAGAGGCAGAGCTTCGCCTCGTGCTCCGCGTGACCCACCGGCTCCAGCTGGAAGGTGCAGTGCTCCACGTCGAAGTGCGACCCCAGGCACCCCTGGAGGGCGTGCAGCATCTTCTCGTGCCCGACCGAGTCGAGCGCGCCCTGGTCCACCACCACGTGCGCCGAGAGCACCGGCATCCCCGAGGTGATCGTCCACGCGTGCAGGTCGTGCACGTCCTCCACCCCCGGGAGGGCCAGGATGTGCGCCCGCACCTCCGCCATGTCGACGCCCTTGGGCGCCGCCTCCAGGAGGACGTCGAGGGTCTCGCGCAGCAGCTTGAGCGTCCGGGGGACGATCATCAGGCCGATCACGATCGAGGCGATCGGGTCGGCGTACTGCCAGCCGGTGGCCAGGATGATGCCGGCCGCGACGATCACCGTGACCGAGCCCAGGGCGTCCGCGAGCACCTCCAGGTACGCCCCGCGCACGTTGAGGCTCTCCTTCTGGCCCCGCACGAGCAGCGACAGCGAGATCATGTTGGCCACCAGGCCGACCACCGCGAACGCGATGGTCAGACCGCCCTTGGTCTCGGCCGGCTCCAGGAACCGCTGGATCGCCTCGTACAGCACGTAGCCGCCGACGACGAGCAGCAGCAGGCAGTTGGCCAGCGCGGCCAGGATCTCCGCCCGGGCGAACCCGAAGGTGCGGTTGCCGGACGGCGGCCGGTTGGCGAAGTGGATCGCGAGCAGGGCCATCGCGAGGCCGACCGCGTCCGTCGCCATGTGCGCCGCGTCGGCGATCAGCGCGAGCGAGTCGGCGACCAGACCGCCGATGATCTCGATCACCATCACGGAGAGCGTGATGCCGAGTGCGATCCGCAGTCGGTTCCGGTACGCGGCCCCCGCGGTGCCCGTCGGGGGCGGGCCCCCGTGACTGTGTCCGTGGTCGTGTCCAGCCCCCATGACATGGCCTCCCGGTCGTGTCGTCCGTTGTGCGCCCGATGGTTCCCGGTTGGCAAGTGAACTACGGGTGGGGGGTATGTGCAACACGGTACTGAACACCGTTGTCATATGCTCTGACCTGCGAATATTCGAAGACGCCCGGTCGCGGTCCGCGCCGCCCCCCGACCGCTCCCCGAGCATCGGCCGGGCGCGGTTTGTGAGGTGGGCCACCGATCGCCCATGATGATCACCGCCACACGGGCGCACGCGTACGGCCGCGGGTGGGCCCGGGGGAGTCCGGCCCGCGAAGCCTCGGTGAACTCGCGTTCCCGTTCATCCGATAGCCTCAGCCGACGTGTAGCCGCCCGGTACAGGGCGGCACCGCCGCGCCCGGGGCCGCCGTGAGCCCCGCCGGCCCTCCGTCAGCTCCAAGGAGTGAGTTCGTCTGTCGACCGCCATCCTCACCGGCCCGCCGGCACCCGGATCCTCGCTCGACGGAGATCTGCGGTCGCTCGGCTTCGACGTCCGGATCGCCTCCGGTGCCGAGGAGACCGGCGCCCTGCTGGCCACCGTCCCGGCGGGTGAGCGCGTCGCGCTCGTCGACCCCCGCTTCGTCGGCCACGTGCACGCGCTGCGCCTCGCCCTCACCGACCCCCGGTTCCCGGCCGCGGCCGTGTCCGGCGCGCTCAGCGCGCAGAGCGCGGCCCGCCCGGCGCTCGCCCGCGCGCTGACCGAGGTCGCGAAGACGCCCGCCGCCCCCGGCGCCGGCATCCTCACCGACGACCTCACCGGCACGCTCGCCGAGGCCCTCGACGCCGACGGCGTCGCCGTACACCGGCCCGCGCTCGGCACCCTCGTCGCCACCGTGCCCACCGACGCCGAGGCCCGCCACCAGGCGCGCGCCGCCGTCGACGCCGTCGACGACGAGGCCGTCCGCCTGCGCACGGCGGTCAAGGCCCACGACGGCTTCTTCACCACCTTCTTCGTCAGCACGTACTCGCGCTACGTCGCCCGCTGGTGCGCGCGGCGCGGACTGACCCCCAACCAGGTCACCACCGCCTCGCTGCTCACCGCCCTGATCGCGGCCGGCTGCGCGGCGACCGGCGAGCGCGCCGGCTACATCGCCTCCGGCGTCCTGCTCCTCGTCTCCTTCGTCCTCGACTGCGCCGACGGGCAGCTCGCCCGCTACGCGCTGAAGTACTCGACGCTGGGCGCCTGGCTCGACGCCACCTTCGACCGCGCCAAGGAGTACGCCTTCTACGCGGGCCTCGCCCTCGGCGCCGCCCGCAACGGCGACGACGTCTGGGCGCTCGCGCTCGGCGCGATGGTCCTGATGACCTGCCGGCACGTCGTGGACTTCTCGTTCAACGAGGCCAACCACGACGCCACGGCCAACACCAGCCCCACCGCGGCCCTCTCCGGCCGGCTCGACAGCGTCGGATGGACCGTCTGGGCCCGCCGCATGATCATCCTGCCGATCGGCGAGCGCTGGGCCATGATCGCCGTGCTCATCGCCGTGACCAACCCCCGGATCGTCTTCTGGGCGCTGATCATCGGCGGCTCCTTCGGCGCCTGCTACACCACCGCCGGACGGGTGCTGCGCTCCCTGACCCGCAAGGCGAAGCGGACCGACCGCGCCGCCCAGGCCCTGGCCGACCTCGCCGACTCGGGGCCCGTCGCCGGGACCCTCGCGCGGCTCCGCTCCCGCGACGCCCGCCGCCACGCGGGCACGCCGCTGCTCGCGGCCCTCGGCGCGGTCGCCGTGCTCGGCGCGGCCCTCCTCCAGGGCGACCCGTGGGTCGTGGTGAGCGGCGCCGTCACCTACGCGCTGCTGTCCGGGCTCGCCGTCTCCCAGCCCCTCAAGGGCCCCCTCGACTGGCTCCTCCCGCCGCTCTTCCGCGCCGCCGAGTACGGCACCGTCCTGGTCCTCGCCGCGCGCTCCGACGCCGCCCAGGCGCTCCCCGCCGCATTCGGGCTGGTCGCGGCGGTCGCCTACCATCACTACGACACGGTGTACCGCATCCGCGGCGGCACCGGCGCGCCGCCCGCGTGGCTGGTGCGCGTCACCGGCGGACACGAGGGGCGCACGCTCCTGGTGGCCGTCCTCGCCGCCCTGCTGGCGGACCGCGGTGACGACTTCACCCTGGCACTGACCGCCCTCGCGGTCGCCGTCGCGCTCGTGGTGCTCGTGGAGTCCATCCGCTTCTGGGTCTCCTCCGGAGCACCCGCCGTTCACGACGAAGGAGAAACAGCATGATCGGCCTCGTACTCGCAGCCGGTGCCGGACGGCGTCTGCGCCCCTACACGGACACCCTCCCGAAGGCCCTCGTGCCCGTCGACGGCGAGACCACGATCCTCGACCTCACGCTGAAGAACTTCGCCGAGATCGGCCTCACCGAGGTCGCGATCGTCGTCGGCTACCGCAAGGAGGCCGTCTACGACCGCAAGGACGCCCTGGAGGCGAAGTACGGCCTCAAGATCACCCTCGTCGACAACGACAAGGCCGAGGAGTGGAACAACGCCTACTCCCTGTGGTGCGCGCGCGAGGAGCTCAAGCGCGGTGTGATCCTCGCCAACGGCGACACCGTCCACCCGGTCTCGGTCGAGAAGACCCTGCTCGCGGCCCGCGGCAACGGCCAGAAGATCATCCTCGCCCTCGACACGGTGAAGAACCTCGCCGACGAGGAGATGAAGGTCATCACCGCCGAGGACAAGGGCGTCCAGCGCATCACCAAGCTGATGGACCCGGCGACCGCCACCGGCGAGTACATCGGCGTCACGCTGATCGAGGCCGAGGCCGCCGAGGAGCTCGCCGACGCCCTCAAGGCCACCTTCGAGCGCGACCCCGACCTGTACTACGAGGACGGCTACCAGGAGCTGGTCAACCGCGGCTTCACCGTCGACGTGGCCCCCATCGGCGACGTCAAGTGGGTCGAGATCGACAACCACGACGACCTCGCGAAGGGCCGTGAGATCGCGTGCCAGTACTGACCCGGCTGATCCCCTCGCCGGTCGTCGTCGACATCCGCAGAGGAGCGCTGGACGACCTGTCCGCGCTCCTCGCGGACCAGCGGATCTCCAGCAACGGCAAGATCGCCGTCGCCATCAGCGGCGGCTCGGGCCTCAAGCTGCGCGACCACTTCGCCCCCGAGCTGCCGGGCGCCGACTGGTACCCGGTCTCGGGCGGCACGATCGACGAGGCCGTCAAGCTCGCCGACGCCATGCGCGGCAAGCGGTACGACGCCGTGGTCGCCCTCGGCGGCGGCAAGATCATCGACGTGACGAAGTACGCGGCGGCCCGGGTCGGTCTGCCGCTGGTGGCCATCGCCACCAACCTGTCGCACGACGGCATCTGCTCGCCGATCTCCACCCTGGACAACGACAACGGACGCGGCTCCTACGGCGTGCCGACCCCGATCGCTCTGGTCATCGACCTCGACGTGATCCGGGACGCCCCGGTCCGCTACGTCCGCTCCGGCATCGGCGACGCGATCTCCAACCTCTCCGCCATCGCGGACTGGGAGCTCTCCCACCGCGAGACCGGCGAACCCGTCGACGGCCTGGCCGCCGCAATGGCCCGCAGCGCCGGCGAGGCCGTGCTCCGCCACCCCGGCGGGGTGGGCGACGACGACTTCCTCGTCACCCTCTCCGAGGGCCTGGTGATGTCCGGCATCGCCATGTCGATCAGCGGGGACAGCCGCCCCTCCTCGGGCGCCTGCCACGAGATCAGCCACGCCTTCGACCTGCTCTTCCCGGCCCGCGCCGCCAGCCACGGCGAGCAGTGCGGCCTCGGAGCGGCCTTCGCGATGCACCTGCGCGGTGCCCCCGAGGCCTCCGCGCTGATGGTCGACACCCTGCGCCGGCACGGACTGCCCGTCCGGCCGGAGGAGATGGGCTTCACCGTGGACGAGTTCGTCCAGGCGGTGTCCTTCGCCCCGCAGACCCGGCCGGGCCGCTTCACCATCCTCGAACACCTCGACCTGTCCGACGACGACATCAGGGACGCGTACGCCGACTATGCAAAATCCATCGGTAGCTGAGGTCCGTCCGGTGCGGAAGCCCTCGGTAGCTGAGCTCCGACCGGTCGTCCACCCGCCCGGTGTGAAGGACCGGCGGAGCGGCGAGCACTGGGGCGGCCGCCTGTACATGCGGGAGATCTCGCTCAGGATCACCCGGCAGCTCGTCGTCACCAGGGTCACGCCGAACCAGCTCACGTACGTGATGACCCTCGCGGGCGTCCTGGCGCTGCCGGCCCTGCTGGTGCCCGGGATCCCCGGTGCGCTGCTCGGCGCGCTCATGGTCCAGCTCTACCTGCTGCTCGACTGCGTCGACGGCGAGGTGGCCCGCTGGAAGAAGCAGTACTCGCTCGCCGGCGTGTACCTGGACCGGGTCGGCGCGTACCTGTGCGACGCGGCCGTCCTCGTCGGCTTCGGCCTGCGCGCCGCCGACCTGTGGGGCTCGGGCGGGGCCGACTGGCTGTGGGCGTTCCTCGGGACCCTCGCCGCCCTCGGCGCCATCCTGATCAAGGCCGAGACCGACCTCGTCGGCGTCGCCCGCCACCAGGGCGGCCTGCCGCCGGTCAAGGAGGCGGCGTCCGAGCCGCGCTCCTCCGGCATGGCGCTGGCCCGCAAGGCGGCCGCGGCGCTGAAGTTCCACCGGCTCGTCCTCGGCATCGAGGCCTCGCTGCTGATCGTCGTCCTGGCCGTCGCCGACCAGATCCGCGGAGACCTGTTCTTCTCCCGGGTCGGCGTCGCCGTCCTCGCCGGCATCGCCCTCCTCCAGACCGTGCTGCACCTGGTGTCGATCATGGTCTCCAGCAGGCTGAAGTGAGGCCCGCCGTGAGCACTCCCCTCAAGGTGGGCGCCGTCGTCATCACGATGGGCAACCGTCCGGACGACCTGCGCGCGCTGATCGACTCGGTCGAGAAGCAGCAGGGCGAGCCGGTCGAGGTCGTCGTCGTCGGCCAGGGCACCCCGGTCACCGGGGTGCCCGACTGGGTGCGGACCGTGGACCTGCCCGAGAACGTCGGCATCCCGGCCGGCCGGAACGTCGGCATCGAGGCCTTCGGCCCCGGCGGCACCGACGTCGACGTCCTGCTGTTCCTCGACGACGACGGGCTGCTCGCCCACCCGGACACCGCCGAACTCGTCCGCCAGGCCTTCACCGCCGACCCGCGCCTGGGCATCATCAGCTTCCGCATCGCGGACCCGGAGACGGGGCGCACCCAGCGCCGGCACGTGCCGAGGCTGCGTGCCTCCGACCCGATGCGCTCCTCGCGGGTGACCACCTTCCTCGGTGGGGCCAACGCCGTCCGCACCAAGGTCTTCGCCGAAGTCGGCGGGCTGCCGGACGAGTTCTTCTACGCGCACGAGGAGACGGACCTCGCCTGGCGGGCGCTCGACGCCGACTGGATGATCGACTACCGTTCGGACATGGTGCTGTTGCACCCCACCACCGCCCCCTCCCGTCACGCCTCGTACCACTTCAACGTGGCTCGCAACCGAGTGTGGCTGGCACGTCGCAATCTGCCCGCGCCCCTGGTGCCGGTCTATCTCGGCGTCTGGCTCCTGCTCACCGTGGCCCGGCGGCCCTCGCTCCCCGCGCTGAAGGCATGGTTCGGCGGATTCCGCGAAGGCTGGGCGACCCCCTGCGGTCCGCGTCGTCCCATGAGGTGGCGTACGGTGTGGCGGCTGACCCGGCTGGGTCGCCCCCCGGTCGTCTGACATCGTGGTACCCGACGTGCCGCGCATCTTGCACACGAAAGTTTCGACTTGTGAGTGACACACACCAGGGCGGGGCGGTCGCGACGAGCGCGCCTCCGTCCGTCGACGAGGGCCTGTCCCCGGCCGCGCTCGCCGCGAAGTACGGCCTGTCGGTCAGCGGTGCCCGGCCCGGACTGCTCGAGTACGTCCGGGACCTGTGGAGCCGCCGCCACTTCATCGTGGCCTTCTCGTCGGCCAAGCTGACCGCGCAGTACAGCCAGGCGAAGCTGGGCCAGGTGTGGCAGGTGGCGACCCCGCTCCTGAACGCCCTGGTCTACTACCTGATCTTCGGGCTGATCCTCGGTGCCGGCAAAGGGCTGTCCAAGGACGTCTACATCCCGTTCCTGGTCACCGGCATCTTCGTGTTCACCTTCACCCAGAACTCCGTGATGGCGGGCGTCCGGGCGATCTCCGGCAACCTGGGCCTCGTCCGGGCCCTGCACTTCCCGCGCGCCACGCTGCCCATCTCCTTCTCGCTCCAGCAGCTCCAGCAGCTGCTGTTCTCGATGATCGTGCTGGTGGCGGTCGCGATCTCCTTCGGCAGCTACCCCTCGCTCCGCTGGGTGCTGCTGGTCCCCGCGCTGTTCCTGCAGTTCGTGTTCAACATCGGCCTGGCCATGATCATGGCCAGGATGGGCGCCAAGACGCCCGACCTCGCCCAGCTGATGCCGTTCGTCATGCGCACCTGGATGTACGCGTCGGGCGTCATGTTCTCCATCCCCGCGATGCTGGCCGACAAGCCCGCGTGGATCGCCGACGTCCTCATGTACAACCCGGCGGCCGTCTACATGGACCTCATCCGCTACGCCCTCATCGACGGCTACGGCGCCGAGAACCTGCCGTCGCACGTCTGGATGACCGCCCTCGGCTGGGCCGTGCTCTTCGGCATCGGCGGTTTCGTCTACTTCTGGAAGGCAGAGGAGAGGTACGGCCGTGGCTGACCGCAACGACTCCCACGTCCCCACCGTCATCTGCGACGACGTCCACATCGTCTACCGCGTCAACGCGGGCGGCGGCGGCAAGGGCAGCGCCACCGCGGCGCTCAGCCGGATCGTCGGCCGCGGCAAGGCCGAGGTCAGCCGGGGCGTCCGCAAGGTGCACGCGGTCCGCGGCGTCACCTTCACCGCCTACCGCGGCGAGGCCATCGGCCTCATCGGCTCCAACGGCTCCGGCAAGTCCACGCTGCTGCGCGCCGTCGCCGGCCTGCTGCCCACCGAGAGCGGCAAGGTCTTCACCGACGGCCAGCCCTCGCTCCTGGGCGTCAACGCGGCCCTGATGAACGACCTCACCGGCGAGCGCAACGTGATCCTGGGCGGCCTCGCCATGGGCATGAGCCGCGAGGAGGTGCGCGACCGCTACGAGGGGATCGTCGACTTCTCCGGCATCAACGAGAAGGGCGACTTCATCAGCCTGCCCATGCGCACGTACTCCTCCGGCATGGGCGCCCGGCTCCGCTTCGCCATCGCGGCTGCCAAGAACCACGACGTCCTCCTCATCGACGAGGCCCTCGCGACCGGTGACCGCAAGTTCCAGATCCGCTCCGAGGAGCGCATCCGCGAGCTCCGCAAGGAGGCCGGCACGGTCTTCCTGGTGAGCCACAGCAACAAGTCCATCCGGGACACCTGCGACCGGGTGCTGTGGCTGGAGAAGGGGCAGCTCCTGATGGACGGCCCCACGGACGAGGTCCTCAAGGCGTACGAGCGGGAGACCGCGCGCTGAGGTCGGTGTCGGAGCCCCCGCCGGAGTCGTCCGGTGGGGGCTCTTCCGTTTTTTGCGCGTCGCGCACACGCCCGGAATGTTCATGCGGTCAACATCGGGCAGGATGTGCACATGGCAGCCATCTCGGGGGGCAAGACCTATCACCACGGCGATCTGCGCAACGCGCTGATCTGCGCGGCCGTCGACCTCGCCACCGAGGGCGGTCCCGAACGGGTCGTCCTGCGCGAGGCGGCCCGCCGGGTCGGCGTCTCGCCCACCGCCGCGTACCGGCACTTCGACGGGCGGGGCGAGCTGCTCCGCACCGTCAGGATCCACGCGCAGCGGGCCCTCGCCGACTCCATGGAGCGGGCCGCCGCCCGCGAGCCCGGCGCCGACGACCCGGCCCTGGCGGCCGAACGCAGGCTCGCCGCGCTCTGCCGGGGGTACGTCGGCTTCGCCGTCGCGCAGCCCGGCCTGTACCGGGCCGCGTTCTGCATGGTCCGGCAGGGCGGTCCCGACGAGCCGGTGCCGGAGCACCGGGCCCCGGAGTCCGAGGTCCGCGCGTTCGCCCTGTTCGGGGAGGCGCTGGACGCGCTCTCCCGGGCCGGCGCCCCGCGGCGGGACGTCCTCCCGGCCGCCGGTGCCGCAGCGTGGTCGGCCGTTCATGGACTGTCACTCCTGCTGCTCGAAGGCCCCCTTCGGCGTCTTCCCGTCCAGCGCAGGAACGCCGTCGTCGAGACCACCCTCGCCATGGTCGTCTCCGGGGCCCGCGTCCCCTGACGCCCGCCGGGATGAACTCCCTTGTGTGGTAGGCGTGTTGACGACCCGTACGGGCGGGGTGCCGGATGTCCGCCACCCCCGAATGGCGACGGTCGTCGTACAACGTAAGCTGGACCGGTCTGATTCGCGGCAAGTAGGGCCATTCCCCACCGCCATCGGGCCTCCGAGTGGCGGCTCTACGGGCAGGGGTCGGCGGCGTGTCCGAAATAGGATGGATTGGATCGGCAGTGTAGAACGGGAGACGTGACGGCCATGACGCAGAATCTCCAGCTCCACGAGGGTGTCGCCGTCCCTCCGGCGGGCAGTGACCTGTGACGGACACCCGGCAGGCGCGCCCCGACGCCTCCTCGCGCGCCACACTCGGCAAGGCCGCGGACGAGAACTTCCCCGTGGCCCCCTTCTTCCTGCCCCGCGCCTGGCGCGACGACCTCATGGCCGTCTACGGCTTCGCCCGCCTGGTCGACGACATCGGCGACGGCGACCTCGCCCCCGGCGGTTCCGACGCCCGACACCTCGGCGTCGACCCCGAGCACGCCGACGACCGGCTCGCCGTCCTCGACGCCTTCGAGGCCGACCTCCACCGCGTCTTCGACGGCACCCCCCACCACCCCCTGCTGCGCGCGCTCCAGCCGACCGTGCGGCGGTGCGGGCTCGGCCCCGAGCCGTTCCTCGGCCTCGTCGCGGCCAACCGGCAGGACCAGCTGGTCCGCCGCTACGAGACGTACGACGACCTCCTCGCGTACTGCGAGCTCTCCGCCAACCCCGTCGGCCGGCTCGTCCTCGGCATCACCGGCACCGAGACGCCCGAGCGGATCCGGCGCTCCGACGAGATCTGCACCGCCCTCCAGATCGTCGAGCACCTCCAGGACGTCGCCGAGGACCTCGGCCGCGACCGGATCTACCTGCCCGCCGAGGACCTCAAGCGCTTCCACGTCACCGAGGACGACCTGGCGCAACCGACCGCCGGAGCCTCCGTGCGCGCCCTGATCGCCTTCCAGGCCGAGCGGGCCCGCGAGCTGCTCCACGCGGGCAGCCCGCTCGTCGGCAGCGTCCACGGCCGGCTCCGCCTCCTCCTCGCCGGCTTCACCGCCGGGGGGTTCGCGGCCCTCGACGCCGTCGCCGACGCCGGATTCGACGTACTGACCGGCCCACCGAAGGCCACCAAGCCGAGCCTGATGCGCCAGGCGGGAGCGGTTCTGCTCCGGGCGCGGAAAGAGGGGTGAGCGCGACCGTGGAGGCACAGCCCCAGCCGTCCGCACCGGTCCTGGCCGCCTACAGCTACTGCGAGGCGGTCACCGGGCAGCAGGCCCGTAACTTCGCCTACGGGATCCGGCTGCTGCCGGCCGACAAGCGCCAGGCGATGTCCGCGCTGTACGCCTTCTCCCGGCGGGTCGACGACATCGGCGACGGCACGCTCGCGCCCGAGGCCAAGCGGGAGCGGCTCGAAGCCACCCGGGTCCTGCTCGACCGGGTGCGCGCGGGCAAGATCGACGAGGACGACACCGACCCGGTCGCGGTCGCCCTCGCCGACTCGGCCCGCCGCTTCCCCATCCCGCTCGGCGGCCTCGACGAACTCATCGACGGCGTCCTCATGGACGTGCGCGGCGCGACCTACGAGACCTGGGACGACCTCAAGGTCTACTGCCGCTGTGTCGCGGGCGCGATCGGGCGCATCTCCCTCGGCGTCTTCGGCACCCAGCCCGGCGCCGCGGGCGCCGACCGGGCCCCCGAGTACGCCGACACCCTCGGCCTCGCGCTCCAACTCACCAACATCCTCAGGGACGTACGCGAGGACGCCGGGAACGGGCGCACCTATCTGCCCTCCGACGACCTCGCCAAGTTCGGCTGCGGGGACGGCTTCGGCAGCGCGACGATGCCCCCCGGCTCCGACTTCGCCGGACTCGTCCACTTCGAAGTGCGGCGCGCCCGCGCCCTGTTCGCCGAGGGCTACCGGCTGCTCCCGCTGCTCGACCGGCGCAGCGGCGCCTGCGTGGCGGCCATGGCCGGCATCTACCGGCGCCTCCTCGACCGGATCGAGCGCGATCCCGAGGCCGTGCTGCGGGGCCGCGTCTCGCTGCCCGGCCGGGAGAAGGCCTACGTCGCGGTGCGCGGCCTGTCCGGCCTCGACACCCGCACCATCGCCCGCCGCACCGTCAGGGGGCGTGCCTGATGCCACCGTACGCTTCCGACCGGCGCGCAACCCCGGGCACCGTTCCGGCGTCCCTGCCGGGGGCGGCCGTGCCCGCCGCGGCCGTGCGCCCGACGGACAGGTCCGCCCCGACCCCGCCCCTGACGACCCGAACGGAGGCCGAGTGACGACCGACGGAACCGAGCGCGACGCCCTGCCGGGCACCGGGCCGACCCGCCGCGCGGGCCGCCCCGGCGACCCGCGCTCCGGCGGCGGCGACAGCGGCGACCGACGGCACGTCGTCGTGGTCGGCGGCGGGCTCGCCGGCGTCACCACCGCGCTCCAGCTCGCCGACGCGGGCGTCCGCGTCACCCTCCTCGAAGGCCGGCCCCGGCTCGGCGGCCTCGCCTTCTCCTTCCGCCGCGGCGAGCTCACCGTCGACAACGGCCAGCACGTCTACCTGCGCTGCTGCACCGCCTACCGGTGGTTCCTCGACCGGGTCGGCGGCGCACGCCTCGCCCCGCTCCAGGACCGCCTCGACGTGCCCGTCCTCGACGTCGGCCACCCCGGCGGCCCCCGGCTCGGCCGGATCCGCCGCGACGCCCTCCCCGTGCCGCTGCACCTCGCCCGCAGCCTCGCCACCTACCCGCACCTGTCCCTCGCCGAGCGGGCCTCCGTCGGACGGGCCGCGCTCGCCCTGAGGAAACTGGACCCCGCCGACCCGGCGCTCGACGGCATCGACTTCGCCACCTGGCTCGGCCGGCACGGACAGTCCCCGCGGACCGTCGAGGCCCTGTGGGACCTCGTCGGCATCCCCACCCTCAACGCGCCCGCCCCGCAGGCCTCCATGGGGCTCGCCGCGATGGTCTTCAAGACCGGACTCCTCTCCGAGCCCGGCGCCGCCGACATCGGCTGGGCCCACGTCCCGCTCGGCGAACTCCACGACACCCGCGCCGCGAAGGAGCTCGACGCCCTCGGCGTCCGCACCGCGCTCCGCACCAAGGCCGAGCGGATCTCCCGTACCGACGACGGGCGTTGGGCCGTCGACGTCCCCGGCGAGACGATCACGGCGGACGCCGTCGTCCTCGCCGTACCGCAGCAGGAGACCCACGGCCTGCTGCCCGAGGGCGCCCTCGACGACCCCGACCGCCTCCTCGACATCGCCACCGCGCCGATCCTCAACCTGCACGTGGTCTACGACCGCAAGGTGCTGAAGCGTCCCTTCTTCACCACCCTCGGCTCCCCGGTGCAGTGGGTCTTCGACCGCACCGACTCCTCCGGACTGCTGAGGGGCGGGCCCGAAGGGCCCTCGGACAAGGGCGGTGGTGGGCGACGGGTGGGCGGCCAGTACCTCGCCGTCTCCCAGTCCGCCGCCCAGGACGAGATCGACGAGCCCGTCGCCGCCCTGCGCGCGAAGTACCTTCCCGAGCTGGAGCGGCTGCTGCCCGCCGCCCGCGGCGCGGAGGTCCGCGACTTCTTCGTCACCAGGGAGCGGACGGCCACGTTCGCCCCCACCCCGGGCGTCGGCCGACTGCGGCCCGGCGCCCGCACCGGGGCACCGGGCCTCTACCTGGCCGGAGCCTGGACCGCCACCGGCTGGCCCGCGACCATGGAGGGTGCCGTCCGCAGTGGTTTCAGCGCCGCGGGCGCCGCGCTCTCCGCCTTCGGCCGCCGCCATGACCATCCGCTGCAGGAGGCGGCATGAGTGTGAGTACCGGAACAAGAGGAGAGACCGTGCCGACTGCGCCGCCGGGGAATCCGGCCGTCGACACCGCGGACGTGTCCGCACTGCTGGAGCGGGGGCGGACCCTGTCCACCCCCGTACTGCGGGCGGCCGTCGACCGCCTCGCGTCGCCCATGGACACCGTGGCCGCCTACCACTTCGGCTGGATCGACGCCCACGGCAACCCCGCCGACGGCGACGGCGGCAAGGCCGTCCGCCCGGCGCTGGCCCTGCTGTCGGCCGAGGCCGCGGGCGCCGCGCCCGAGATCGGGATCCCCGGCGCCGTCGCCGTGGAACTCGTCCACAACTTCTCGCTGCTCCACGACGACCTGATGGACGGCGACGAGCAGCGCCGCCACCGCGACACCGTGTGGAAGGTCCACGGCCCCGCGCAGGCCATCCTCGTCGGCGACGCGCTCTTCGCCCTCGCCAACGAGATCCTGCTGGAACTCGGGACCGTCGAGGCGGGCCGGGCCACCCGTCGGCTCACCACGGCCAGCCGCAAGCTGATCGACGGGCAGGCCCAGGACATCTCCTACGAGCACCGCGAGCGGGTCACCGTCGAGGAGTGCCTGGAGATGGAGGGCAACAAGACGGGCGCCCTGCTCGCCTGCGCCGTCTCCATCGGTGCCGTCCTCGGTGGCGCCGACGACCGCACCGCCGACAAGCTGGAGGAGTACGGCTACCACCTCGGCCTCGCCTTCCAGGCCGTGGACGACCTCCTCGGCATCTGGGGCGACCCGGAGGCCACCGGCAAGCAGACCTGGAGCGACCTGCGCCAGCGCAAGAAGTCCCTCCCGGTCGTCGCCGCCCTCGCCGCTGGCGGCGAGGCCTCCGAGCGGCTCGGCGAGCTGCTCGCCGCGGACGCCAAGTCCAACGACTTCGACAGCTTCTCCGAGGAGGAGTTCGCCTTCCGGGCCGCCCTCATCGAGGAGGCCGGCGGACGCGAGTGGACCTCCCAGGAGGCCCGCCGCCAGCACGCCGTCGCGATCGAGGCCCTGAACGAGGTGGACATGCCCGCCCACGTGCGGGCGCAGCTCGTCGCCCTGGCCGACTTCGTGGTCGTACGGAAGAGATGATCACCATCACCCTGATATGAGTTCGCGGTCGCCGGCCGGTGCCACCCGGCGCCGGCCGACGGCAGACCCGTAGAAGCAGAAGAATCCGACTGCGCAAAGGGGAAGCCATGACAGCGACGACCGACGGAAGCGCCGGGGCCGTGGGCCCCCGAGCGGCCGCGGCCAGCACCACGCACGACACCGACGCCTCGGCGCCGGACCTCGACGGGACCGCCGCGCGGGCCGCGCAACGGGCCGTCGAGCACCTGCTCGCCCGCCAGGACCCGGCGGGCTGGTGGAAGGGCGACCTGGAGACCAACGTCACCATGGACGCCGAGGACCTCCTCCTCCGCCAGTTCCTCGGCATCCACGACGCCGACACCACCCGGGCCTCCGCCCTCCACATCCGCCGCGGACAGCGCGAGGACGGTGCCTGGGCGACCTTCTACGGCGGACCCGGCGAGCTCTCCGCCACCGTCGAGGCCTATGTGGCACTGCGCCTCGCCGGCGACCCGCCCGAGGCCCCCCACATGGCCCGCGCCGCCGCCTGGGTCCGCGCCCGCGGCGGGATCGCCGCCGCCCGGGTCTTCACCCGGATCTGGCTGGCCCTCTTCGGCTGGTGGCGCTGGGAGGACCTGCCCGAACTGCCCCCGGAGCTGCTCTTCCTGCCGAAGTGGTTCCCGCTCAACATCTACGACTTCGGCTGCTGGGCCCGGCAGACCATCGTGCCGCTCACCGTCGTCTCCGCGAAGCGCCCGGTCCGCCCCGCGCCCTTCCCGCTCGACGAGCTGCACACCGACCCGGCCCGGCCGAACCCGCCCCGCCCCCTCGCCCCCGCGACCGGCTGGGACGGCGTCTTCCAGCGGCTCGACAAGGCGCTGCACGTCTACCACCGGATGGCGCCGCGCGCGCTCCGCGGGACCGCCATGAACGTCGCCGCGCGGTGGATCGTCGAGCGCCAGGAGAACGACGGCTGCTGGGGCGGCATCCAGCCCCCGGCCGTCTACTCGATCATCGCCCTCCACCTCCTCGGCTACGACCTCGACCACCCGGTCATGCGGGCCGGCCTGGAGTCGCTCGACCGCTTCGCCGTGTGGCGCGAGGACGGCTCACGCATGATCGAGGCCTGCCAGTCGCCCGTCTGGGACACCTGCCTCGCCACCATCGCGCTCGCCGACGCGGGCGTCGCCCCCGACCATCCGGCGCTCGTGAAGGCCGTCGACTGGATGCTGGACGAGGAGATCACCAGGTCCGGGGACTGGGCGGTCCGCCGTCCCGGACTGCCGCCGGGCGGCTGGGCGTTCGAGTTCCACAACGACAACTACCCCGACATCGACGACACCGCCGAGGTGCTGCTCGCGCTGCGCCGGGTGAAGCACCCCGACCCCGCGCGGGTCGAGGCGGCCGTCGCCCGGGGCGCGCGCTGGACGCTCGGCATGCAGTCGCAGGACGGCGGCTGGGGCGCCTTCGACGCCGACAACACCAGCCCGTTCCCCAACAAGCTGCCGTTCTGCGACTTCGGGGAGGTCATCGACCCGCCCTCCGCCGACGTCACCGCCCACGTCGTGGAGATGCTCGCCTACGAGGGCCTCGCCCAACACCCCAGGGCCCGCCGGGGGATCGAGTGGCTCCTCGCCGAACAGGAGCCGAACGGAGCCTGGTTCGGCCGCTGGGGCGTCAACCACGTGTACGGGACGGGCTCGGTGGTCCCGGCGCTCACCGCCGCCGGACTGCCCCCGTCCCATCCGGCGCTCCGCCGGGCCGTCGGCTGGCTGGGGGCCGTACAGAACGAGGACGGCGGCTGGGGCGAGGACCTCCGCTCGTACGAGGACGAGAGGAGCGTCGGCCGCGGCGCCTCGACCGCCTCCCAGACCGCGTGGGCGCTGATCGCCCTGCTCGCCGCCGGCGAGCGGGAGTCCGAGGCCGTCCGGCGGGGCGTCGCCTGGCTCGCCGCCACCCAGCGCGAGGACGGTTCCTGGGACGAGCCGTACTTCACCGGCACCGGCTTCCCCTGGGACTTCTCCATCAACTACCACCTCTACCGGCAGGTGTTCCCGCTCACCGCGCTCGGGCGGTACGTGCACGGGGAGCCCTCGCCCGGCGAGGAGCGCTGATGGGTCGCGAGCCCGGCCCCGGCGCCACCCCGCCGCTGCTGATCGCCTGCGCGCTCGGCATCGAGCAGTTCGCCCTGCGCAGCGGGGACCGCGGCGGCGCCCCGGGCCCGGTGACCGTGCTGCGCACCGGCATGGGCCCGGACCGGGCCCGCCGGGCCGTCGCGCGGGCCCTCGGCGAGGAGCGTCGGCGGGACGCCGCGGTCATCGCCTCCGGGTTCTGCGCCGGCCTCGCCCCCGGCATGCACCCGGGGGACCTGATCGTCGCCGACGAGACCAGGGGGCCCGACGGCACCACCCCCTGCACCGGCACCGACCTGCTGGTGAAGGCCCTCGCCAAGGCGCTGCCCGGGCGGGCCGTGCACACCGGGCCGCTCATCGGCTCCGACCACGTGGTGCGCGGCCCCGAACGGGTCGAGCTGCGGGTCGGCGGGGCGATCGCCGTCGACATGGAGTCCGCCGCCACGCTCCGCACCGCCCGGTCCGCCGGGGCGTTCGGGGACGGCCTCGACGCCCGCCCGGTTGCGGCCGTCCGGGTGGTCGTGGACGCTCCGGAACATGAACTGGTCCGGATCGGCACGGTACGCGGGGGAATATCAGCCTTCCGTGTCCTTCGTGCCGTCCTTCCCGCGTTCTTCGAATGGCACCGTTCTTTGCTGCTCCCCAGGAGGTGAACGAGTTATGGCCATGCCGCTCCGTCAGTCCATCCGGGTCGGGACCTACCTCTTCGAACAGAAGCTCCGCAAGCGGGACAAGTTCCCGCTGATCGTCGAGCTGGAGCCGCTCTACGCCTGCAACCTCAAGTGCGAGGGCTGCGGGAAGATCCAGCACCCGGCGGGCATCCTCAAGCAGCGCATGCCGGTCGCGCAGGCGGTCGGCGCGGTCCTCGAGTCCGGTGCGCCCATGGTGTCCATCGCCGGCGGCGAGCCGCTGATGCACCCCCAGATCCACGAGATCGTGCGCCAGCTGGTGGCCCGGCGCAAGTACGTCTTCCTGTGCACCAACGCCATGCTGCTGCGCAAGAAGCTGGCGGACTTCACGCCCTCCCCGTATTTCGCCTTCGCCGTGCACATCGACGGCCTGCGCGAACGGCACGACGAATCCGTTGCCAAGGAGGGAGTGTTCGACGAGGCGGTGGCGGCGATCAAGGAGGCCAAGCGGCGCGGTTTCCGGGTCACCACCAATTCGACCTTCTTCAACACCGACACACCGCAGACGATCATCGAGGTGCTCAATTTCCTCAACGACGACCTCCAGGTCGACGAAATGATGATCTCGCCCGCCTACGCCTACGAGAAGGCCCCCGACCAGGAGCACTTCCTCGGCGTCGAGCAGACCCGGGAACTCTTCAAGAAGGCCTTCGCGGGAGGAAACCGGCGCCGCTGGCGGCTCAACCACTCGCCGCTCTTCCTGGACTTCCTGGAAGGAAAGGCGGACTTCCCGTGCACCGCCTGGGCCATTCCCAACTACTCGCTCTTCGGGTGGCAGCGCCCCTGCTACCTGATGAGCGACGGCTACGTCCCCACGTACCGCGAACTGGTCGAGGAGACCGACTGGGACAAGTACGGACGCGGCAAGGACCCGCGCTGCGCCAACTGCATGGCGCACTGCGGGTACGAGCCCACCGCCGTCCTCGCGACCATGGGCTCCCTCAAGGAGTCCCTGCGCGCGGTCCGGGAGACCGTCTCCGGGAACAACGGGTGAGGCGGCCGGCATGAGCGGGGAGTTCGACCTGCGGGCGCTGCTCGACGCGCGCGGCGGCGAGCGCTACGAGCTGCACGCCAAGTACCTCAACCACCAGCTGCCGCGCATGCTGCACACCATCGGTTTCGACAAGGTGTACGAGCGGGCCGAGGGTGCCCACTTCTGGGACGCCGACGGCGTCGACCACCTCGACATGCTCGCCGGCTTCGGCGTGATGGGCCTCGGACGGCACCACCCCGTCGTCCGCAAGGCCCTCCACGACGTCCTGGACGCCCAGCTCGCCGACCTCACCCGCTTCGACTGCCAGCCGCTCCCCGGGCTGCTCGCCGAGCGGCTGCTCGCCCACAGCCCGCACCTCGACCGGGTCTTCTTCGGCAACAGCGGCACCGAGGCCGTGGAGACCGCCCTGAAGTTCGCCCGGTACGCCACCGGGCGCCCCAGGGTCCTCTACTGCTCCCACGCCTTCCACGGGCTCACCACCGGCTCCCTCTCCGTCAACGGGGAGCGGGGCTTCCGGGAGGGCTTCGACCCGCTCCTGCCGGACACCGCGATCGCCCTCGGCGACCTCGACGCCCTGGAGCGGGAGCTGCGCCGGGGCGACGTGGCCGCCTTCGTCGTCGAGCCCATCCAGGGCAAGGGCGTCCACGAGGCGCCGCCGGGCTTCCTGCGTTCCGCCCAGGAGCTGCTGCACCGGCACGGGGCCCTGCTGATCGCCGACGAGGTGCAGACCGGCCTCGGCCGGACCGGCGACTTCTACGCGTACCAGCACGACGAGGGCGTCGAGCCGGACCTGGTCTGCGTCGCCAAGGCGCTCTCCGGCGGCTACGTCCCGGTCGGCGCCACCCTCGGCAAGGACTGGATCTTCAAGAAGGTGTACTCGTCGATGGACCGCGTCCTGGTCCACTCGGCGAGCTTCGGGTCGAACGCGCAGGCCATGGCGGCCGGGCTCGCCGTCCTGTCGGTCATGGAGTCCGAGGGCACGGTCGCCCACGCCCGCCGGATCGGCGATCTGCTCTCCGGACGCCTCAAGGAGCTCGTGCCCCGGTACGAGCTGCTGCACGAGATCCGCGGGCGCGGGCTGATGATCGGGATCGAGTTCGGCCGGCCGAGCTCCCTCGGGCTGCGCGGCCGCTGGACGATGCTCCAGGCGGCCCGCAAGGGCCTCTTCGCCCAGATGGTCGTCGTCCCGCTGCTCCAGCGGCACCGGATCCTCACGCAGGTCTCCGGCGACCACCTGGAGGTGATCAAGCTGATCCCGCCGCTGGTCGTCGACGAGGCGGACGTGGACCGGTTCGTCACCGCCTTCACGGCGGTCATGGACGAGGCGCACGGGGGCAGTGGGCTGATGTGGGACTTCGGGAGGACACTCGTGAAGCAGGCGGTCGCGCAGCGCTGAAGCGCACCGGGCCGTCGGTGTCCCCGGCTTCCGGGGGCAGCGGCGGCTTCCGGTGATCTTTGCCTCTGGGGCAAGAAACTTGCCTCAGAGGCATCCTCCTGGCGGAATGGACGCATGGACCACGTCCCCGGGGAAGCCTCCCCGGACCCCGCCGCCTCCGGCGCCCTGCCCGACGTCGCCCCGCAGCTGCGGGCCCTGCGCCGCCGCCGGGGGCTCACCCTGGAGGCCGCCGCCCAGCGCGCCGGCCTCTCGCCCGCCCACCTCTCGCGGCTGGAGACGGGGAACCGGCAGCCCTCGCTGCCGATGCTGCTCGCGCTCGCACGCATCTACGGTACGACGGTGTCCGAGCTGCTGGGCGAGGCACCGCCCGAGCGCGACCCCGTCGTGCGGGCCGGCCGCTCCGACCCCGTCGAGGCCGACGGCTGGATCTACCGGCAGGCCGGCGGCGCCGGACGCGCCCTCCAGTGCCTGCGCGTCCACGTGCCGTACGCCACCCGGGCCGACATCGTGCGGGTCCACCCCGGCGAGGAGTGGATCCACGTCCTGGAGGGCCGGGTGCGGCTCGCGCTCGGCGAGGCCGTCCACGTCCTCGACCCGGGGGACAGCGCGCACTTCGACTCGCTGACCCCGCACCGGATCGGCGCCGCCACCCCGGGCGGGGCCGAGCTCCTCTTCGTCCACACGCTGATGCAGAGTCCCGCCGCCGAGCTGTGCCTCGGCGACGGAACCCCGCACCTGCGCTGACCCTGCGCGACCCTTCCCCAGGAAAGGACCGACATGTCCGAGAAGTCCGCACCTGTCACCGGCGAGGAGCGAGGAGAGGGCAAGTTCCCCAAGGGGCTCGTGCTCCGCCTCTTCGCCTACCTGATCGCCGGCCACCTCTTCGCCGGCTTCCTCTACCTGCTCTTCATGCTGGGCGGGCAGAACCAGTAGCGGCGGTCCGGGCCGCCGGGGCGGCCCGGGTGGAGGTCACACCTCCGTGAGCAGCCGCTCCCGCAGGCGCTCGCGGGTCTCCGGGGCCAGCTTCAGGCCCTCCGAGAGGTAGGCGTCCACCGTGCCCCAGGTCGCCTCGATCGTCTCGAAGGCGGCCCGCAGGTACTCCACCCGCGCGTCGAACAGCGGGCTCAGCAGCTCCATCACCTCGGGCGACATCGCGTCGGGGGAGGTGGAGCTGCGGCGCACCTTGTAGCGGCGGTGCGGGTCGTTCGACTTCACGTAGTCGGCCTCGATCGCCTTCCGCTCGACGCCGACGGCGAGCAGCGTGATCGCGATGGAGAGCCCGGCGCGGTCCTTGCCGGCCGCGCAGTGCATCAGGGCGGGGACGCTCTCCTCCGCCAGGGAGTGCAGGATCCGGCTGTGCTCCGACGCCCGCTCGACCACCATCCTCCGGTACGACTCGGACATCCGGGCGGCGGCCTTGCCGTCGCCGAGGATCTCCCGCAGCTGCTCTGTCTCGCCGTCGCGGACCAGCTTCCAGAACTCCTTGCCGTCGGCCGGGTCGTTGAGCGGTATGTTCACGTTCCGTACGCCGGGCAGCTCGACGTCCGCGCCCTCGACCTTCCGGTCGGCCTCGTTGCGGAAGTCGAAGACGGTGTGCAGTCCCAGCGCGGCGAGGAAGGCGACGTCGCTCTCGGTCGCGTGGGCGAGGTGGCCGCTGCGGAAGAGACGGCCCGGGCGCACGGCGCGCCCGTCCGTCGTCGGCAGGCCGCCCACGTCCCTGAAGTTGCGGACCTCCGCCAGTTCGGGCTCGTCGGCTTCGGTGGGCGGGACCTGCGGAAGCTGCTGCGTCACGGATGCTCCTGGGTGTCGTCGTTCGGGTGCCCGACGCGAGATCGGTTCCAGGGCCAATCATCCCGTTGGGGTGGTGAAGGCGCACCCCCTCGGACGGTAATGGGCGATCTGTCCGAATTGAGGTATTGGGGATAACGCGCCCTGGTTGCAGGCGAGATGGGCCGGGCTGCGTGAGCAGCGTCATAAAGGTGACGGATCGTGGCCGACCGCCCGGAGCAATTTCCGTGCGCAAAAAGGAAATCGAAGGACCGTCATCCACGCAGGGTGACCGGAATTCGAGCCGAATGGCACCCCCGTGAATCCCCCTCGAAAACAGTGGCTTGTTCGCGCCGACCCCGCTCGTCTAGCGTCACCGTCAATCCGGTCGGACCGCCGAATCCTGCCACCGTCCGGAATTCACTCACCCATGTGTGGCAGGAGCGGGGGACCCAGGAAGTACGCCGGTCCCGCGATGCAGGACGGCTCGGGGTGAAGCCGCGTGAGAACGCGGCCGGGCATCTCCAGTCCGAACCCGACAGCTCACCTCGCAGGCGCCGGAGAGGAATTCGCCATGCCCGCGAAGGGTAAGCACCGCCGTCCCAGGACCAACCCCCTCACCCGTGGACTCGCCGTCGCCGGCACCGGTGGCGCCGTCGTCGCCCTCCCGCTCCTCGGAGCGACCGGGGCCCACGCCGCCGAGCAGTCCGCTCCGGCCGCCGTCCCGGGCCACGCCGTCACCGCCGCAGCGCAGGTGAAGGCCCCCGCCGCCGTCCAGGCCGCCCCCGCCAAGGCCGCGCCGAAGACGTACTCCGTCGTCCGCGGCGACCACCTGTCGAAGATCGCCGCCGAGCACCACCTCGCCGGCGGCTGGCAGAAGCTGTACGCCGACAACCGCCGGGTCGTCGGCGAGGACCCCTCGCTGATCCTCCCCGGCATGAAGCTCACCCTCGGCGCCAAGGGCTCCGCGCCCGCCGCCCCGAAGAGCACCGCGCCCAAGGCCGCCCCCAAGAGCACCCAGAGCTCGAAGAACGGCGACACCCCGCGCGCCTCCCGCGGCTCCGAGCGCTCCTCCGCCCCGGCCGCCGCCACCTCGGAGACCACCACCTCGCAGGCCGCGCAGTCGTCGGGCTCCTCGACCTCCGCCTCCGGCTGGGTCGCCCCCGTCACCGGCGGCTTCTCCACCCCGTACCGCGCCTCCGGCTCCATGTGGTCCTCCGGCTACCACACCGGTGTCGACTTCATCGCCTCCTCCGGCACCACCGTCCGCGCCGTCGGCGCCGGCACGGTCGTCTCCGCCGGCTGGAGCGGCGCCTACGGCAACGAGGTCGTCATCCAGCACGCCGACGGCAACTACTCGCAGTACGCGCACCTCTCCTCCCTCTCCGTCTCGTCCGGCCAGACCGTCACCGGCGGCCAGCAGATCGGCCTCTCCGGTTCCACCGGCAACTCCACCGGCCCGCACCTGCACTTCGAGATCCGCACCTCGCCGAACTACGGCTCGGACATCGACCCGCTGGCCTACCTGCGCCAGCACGGCGTCTCCGTCTGACGCGGACGCCTCCCTTCGCGGAAGCCCTCCTGGCGGCCCGGCACGCACGTGCCGGGCCGCCGCCGTATTCCGGCTTGGGGGAATCTTTATCGGTGGCATATGTCACCCGGCGTCAACCCCTCCTTACGGTCGCGTAGGTCACATCCGAAGGGGAAGGATGTGGTCCCGTGGCAGACGATTCGAGATCAACAGACAAGAACGCATTCGGGTCGTACGCGGCGATCGGTGACAGCTTCACCGAGGGCGTCGGAGACCCCGGGCCCGACGGGACGTACGTCGGCTGGGCGGACCGTTTCGCGGTCCTGCTCGCCGACGAGCTGCCGGAGCACGACGACTTCCGCTACGCCAACCTGGCCGTACGCGGGCGCCTCCTCGACCAGATCGTGGCGGAACAGGTCCCCCGGGCGAAGGAACTCGCCCCCGACCTGGTGACCTTCTGCGCCGGCGGCAACGACATCATCCGCCCCGGCACGGACCCCGACGACGTCGCCGAGCGCTTCGAGCGCGCCGTCGCCGACCTGGCCTCCGCCGTCGGCACCGTCATGGTGACCACCGGCTTCGACACCCGCGACGTGATCCTCCTCAAGCACCTGCGCGGCAAGATCGCCACGTACAACGGACACGTCCGGGCCATCGCCGACCGCTACGGCTGCCCGGTCCTCGACCTGTGGTCGCTGAAGTCCGTCCAGGACCGGCGCGCCTGGGACGACGACCGGCTCCACCTCTCCCCGGACGGCCACACCCGTGTCGCCCTGCGCGCCGGCCAGGTCCTCGGCCTCCCCGTGCCCGCCGACCCGGACCAGCCCTGGCCCCCGGTCCCCCCGCGCGGCACCCTCGAAGTCCGCCGCGACGACATCCACTGGGCCAAGGAGTACCTCGTCCCCTGGATCGGCCGCCGCCTCCGCGGCGAAAGCTCCGGCGACCACGTCGAGGCCAAGCGCCCCGACCTCATGCCCCTGTAGTCAGGGGGAGGGACGGCGGGGGCAGGACGGCGGGGATCCGCTCCAGGACCCCGCCGGCGAACACGTCGTACAGCGGCAGCGTCTCCAGGTGGACGTAGCCGATGTGGCAGTCGCAGACGGCGAGGGGGCAGGCCCGGGGGCGCAGGGCGGCGCGGTACGAGCCGTCGTACAGGTTCCCCAGCTCCGCCCTGACGAAGTGGCAGCGCCGCACCGTCCCCTCGCCGTCCACCGAGATCACCGACTCGCCCGTCCGGCAGGGCAGCCCCGCCGACCGGTGCGGATGCCGGCTGTAGGGGAAGAGCGGGTCGATCCCCGTCCACTCCGCCGCCTCCGCGTCGGTGTACACGTGCCCCTCCGCCGCGTTCACCCAGAGGTACACGTGCGGCGGCAGGGCGGCGCGCAGCCTCCGGGCGTCGTCCGCGTGCTCGGGCAGCCCGACCACGCCGACGCTGAACCGGACGCCCCGCCCGGTCAGGTCGCGGCACTTCGCCAGGAAGCGCTCGTACGGCGTCTGGCCGGGGTGGTACGTGCACCAGAGCGCCACGGTCTCCGGGTCCGCCTCCGCCAGCCAGTCGGTGCGGCAGCTCAGATTGGTCTGGATCGCCACCCGCTCCACGTGCGGCAGCCGGGAGAGCTCGACCAGCGCCCGCCGGTACCAGGAGCGCACGAGGCCCTCGCCCCACGGGGTGAAGAGGATCCGCAGCCGGTCACCGGTCTGCCCGGCGGCCCACCCGGTGAACCGTTCGAGCGCCGCCCGGTCCGCGCGCAGCAGCTCGGGGGTGTCCCGCCGCTTCGCGAACGGGCAGTACGGGCAGTCGAAGTCGCAGGAGGAGAGCGGGCCCCGGTACAGCACGGTCAGGTCCGTGCCCGAGGACGGGTTCGGGTGCACGCCGGCCCGCTACTTCGCCTCGTACGCGGCCATCGCGGCCCGTACGGCGGGGGAGAAGAGATCGGGGCCCAGCCCGTCCGAGTGCGCGAGCCCCTCGGGCGACAGCCGCAGCAGCCCCTCCGGCGCGTCCGCGTCCAGCCAGCCGAGCGCCTCGAACCGGGCGAGCTCGGGGCCGAAGTCGGCCAGGGGAGAGGAACCGAAGCGCTCCTCGTAGCCGTCGACGGGCATGCCCTGCGCCTGGAGCAGCGACTGGAGGAGGTGACGGCGCCTCGCCTCGGCCCCGGTCATCCCGTAGCCGTGCGCGGCGCGCGAGAAGTCCTCCGTCTCCGTGTAGACGTCGATGATCGAGCGGATCTCCCGCATGTCGACGGCGTAGTCGAAGGAGTAGTGCACGGCGGAGGTGTACGAGCGGGCCCCGCACCCCAGGCCGATCATGCCGTCCGTCTGGCAGGCGTGGTCGTCGGGGCCCGCGGGCCCGGCGTCCGCGCGGCGGAACATCCGCATCGACACCTGCTCGTAGCCGTGCGCGAGGAGGTGGTCCCGGCCGTGCCGGTAGAGGCGGAGCCGCTGCTCGTCCCAGGCGCGGTCGGCGGCCGCGGGGTCCTGGAGCCGGCCGAGTCCGGTGAGCGGGCGCACGTACAGCGGATAGAGGTAGAGCTCCTCGGGCCGCCAGGCGAGGGCCGCGTCCAGGGAGACCTGCCAGGACCGCTCGGTCTGGCCGTCGATCCCGTAGATCAGGTCGATGTTGAGCACGGGGACGCCGCTGTCCCGGATCCGGCCGAGCGCGGCCTCCACGTCGGCACGGCGCTGCGGCCTGACCGCCGCCCGCGCCTCGGCCTCCACGAAGCTCTGCACCCCGATGCTCAGCCGGGTCGCGCCCCGCTCGGCGAGCAGGGCGAGCCGGTCGGCCGTCGCGGTCGCGGGCGAGGTCTCCACGGACAGCGGCACCGCCCGCAGGTCCACCCCCATCCGCTTCTCGGCGATGTCGCAGAGCCGCTCCAGCTCGCCGGCGGTCAGGAAGGTGGGCGTGCCGCCCCCGAAGGCGGCCGTGGCGAACCGCACCGGGCCGCCGTCCCCGAGGGCCTCGCGCACGGCCGCGGCCTGGCGGTCGAGCGCGTCCAGGTAGCGGGTCGTCAGCCCGTCCGGGGCGCCCACGCGGGTGAAGAGGTTGCAGAAGCCGCAGCGGACCTCGCAGAACGGTATGTGCGCGTAGAGGGAGAGCGCGTCCTTCGGCTCGTCCGCCCACAGGGCGGCCAGCTCCGGGAGCCCGGGGAGCTCCCGGTACGCCGTCTTGTGCGGGTAGGCGTAGACGTAGCTCCGGTACGGGCGGGGGGCGGGGGTGCTCACGCGGCGGCCTCCGAGTCGGGTCCCGGCAGGACGAACTGGGCGTACGGCACGGTCCACACGACCTCGTGGCCGAGCCGGTGCCCGGTGTGGCCGTCCTCCCCGTACGCGGTGCCGTGGTCCGAGCAGACGACCGCGAAACAGGGCCGGCGGCTGCTCATCGCGGCGAAGAGCCGCCCGATGTGCCGGTCGACGTACTCCAGGGCCGCCGCGTGCGTGGCCCGGGAGTCGCCCGCCTCGCGGCTCGCCCCCGGCAGGTGGAACCAGTTGGGCTGGTGCAGCGCCGACACGTTGACGAAGAGGAACAGCCTGCGCTCGCGGGGGAGGCCGGCGACCACCTCCTCGGCCCGCGCGACCTGGGACTCGAACGACGTCGGCGAGGCGACGCCGAAGGACGGCTCCCAGTGGCTCTCCTGGAAGAGGCCCGGCAGCACCGCGCCCAGCGGCGGCCGCCCGTTGAAGAAGCCCACGCCCCCGACGCAGACCGTCCGGTAGCCCTCGCCCGCCAGCGCGGACACCAGGTCGGGAGTGTCGTAGACGTACGTCCCGCCGGCCGTCGTCTCGCTGCCCGCGAACCGGGCCGCGAACAGCCGCGGATGCGGCCCCGGGGAGGCCGGCGTCGGCAGGAAGCCGGCGAAGATCGCCTGGTGCGAGGCGTACGTGAAGCTCCCGGGCGCGTGCCGGCGCTCCCAGCCGCCGCCGGGCAGGTGCCGGGCCAGGTTCGGGAGCCGTCCCCCGGCCGCCAGCTCGACCGCCACGTCGTACCGCAGCGTGTCGAGGGTGACCAGGAGCAGGTCGTGGCTGCCGACGACCGCGTTCATGTCGGGCTGGTTCACGGGGTGCTCGTTCCTGTGGTGCCGTCTTCGTAGGGATGCGGGAACTCCGCCGCGACCTGCGCGGCGTACGTGTCGAGGCCCTCGGCGCCGCGGCCGGGCAGGCCCGTGAGGCCGGGCAGCAGGTCGCCGAAGGCGTTGACCTCACCCACGGCGAAGCGGCGCCACCCGCTGGCCGGCAGCAGGTCGACCCCCACGCAGCGGGTGCCGGGGAACGCGGCGGCGGCCCGCTCGCACACGTCGAGCGCGTCCTCCCACCGCCCGCCGGCGGCCGTGATCGCCGCCCGGGCCGCGGCCAGGTCGCCGCGGGCCCCGCCCAGGTGCAGGTTCGTCATGGGGGAGCGGCTGGTCCGGAGCACGGCATGGGTGGCCCGCCCGCCGACCACCACGACCCGCAGGTCGGCGGCCCGGCCGCCCTGGGTGGCCTTCGGCAGCCACCGCTCGACGTGCAGACCGTCGGGGGCCAGGGCGTCCACGATCGCGGCGACCTCGCGCTCGCTCGTGTAGCGGCGTACCCGCAGGGAGTTGAAGAGCCGTCCGCCCGGACCGCGCTCCACCGAGGTGGTGGCCTGGACCCGGCCCGCCCCGTTCGTCTCCACGGCGAGCACGCCCGAGGCGGAGGAGCCGTGCGCGAGCTTCACGAACACCCGGCGCAGACCCGGCCGCGCGGTCAGCGACCGGACGTCCGCCCAGCCGCGCACGACGGGGGCGGCGGGACCGGACGTCGGCGCGTCGGGCACCGGCACCCCGGCGGCCCGCAGCCGGCCGTGGCTCAGCCGCTTGTCGAAGAGGACGGGCAGCTCGCCGGGATCGTCGACCAGCGCCGCCCCCGCCTCCGCCACGGCGGCGGCGAGTCCGGCCGCGGCGGCGGTGAACCGCTCGTACCAGAGGCCGCTGCCCTCGACCCGGGCCGGATCGTCGACGTCGCGCAGCAGCCGGTCGGCCTCCGGGTCCTCGCCGGGCGAATCGATCCGTACGGTCTCGCCGGCGGTGAACCGGGCCCGGCCGCGCAGCACCTCGGGCCAGGACACCACCCGCGCCCCGGGCAGCCCGGCGGCCCGCAGCGCGTCCTGGAAGAACGCGACGCGGCGACCCGCCGGATCGCCGACGACCACGATCCGCGGTCCGGCGGCGGGACGCGGGCGGACGGTCATTCGGCGACCGCGACGTACCGGTAGACCTCGCCGTCGCCGTCGTCCTCCGGCTCCTGGGCGTCGCCGAGGTCGACGGTCACGCCGTGCGGGACGAGCGCGGCGAGAACCCGCTCCCGCACGGCCTCGGACAGGTAGTGGTGGGACAGGTCGAGGTGGGCGAGGTGGGTCAGCGACCGGCCGCCCAGGAGCGCCGCCGCGCCCTCGTCGGTGAGGACGCCCATGGAGAGGTCGAGGCGCTCGACGCGCGCGACGACGGGCGCGTCCGCCACGGCGGCGGCGACGGCGTCCTGGATCACGCTGTTGCGCAGGGCGAGCCGGCGCAGCGCGGGGAAGGCCGTCCCGGCGAGCAGCGGCGCCAGATCCTCCGGCGTGCTGTCGCCGCCGTACTCGTCCGTGCCGAGCCAGAGCTCCAGGTCCCGCAGGGCGGGCAGGTCACTGCCCACGACACCGCGCACCACCTCGGCGCCCAGGCCCCCGGTCTCCACCACCAGGGTCTCCAGGCCGGTGTGCCGGACCGGCGGGAAGGCCAGCCCCGAGCCCCCGCGCACCCCGAGCTCGCGCAGCGCCGGATAGGCGGCGAGCAGCGGCGTCACGTCGGACTGGATGATCCAGGAGATCTCGCAGTCCTCGCCGGTCATGTCCCCGAGGAACACCGCGGCCAGGCCCGTCAGCCGGTTGTTCGCGCCGATCAGCGCCGTGACGATGTCGGCCGACGAGTTCTCGTACGCCTCGTCCCAGCCGCCGACGACCAGCGCCCGTACCCGCCCCGCGTCGACCGTCTTCAGGAACCGCTCGAACCGCGCCGCCCACAGCTCGTCCCCGGGATCGGAGTACGTCGGGGCGGAGATCCGCCAGGCGACCCGGTCCGCCTCGGGGAGCTCCACCCGCGCGTCCGCGTCCGGGAAGTCGAACACGGGCAGGCCGTGGAATTCCTGAAGGTAGTGGCCAACGGTCATGGCGGGTGCTCCAGACAACGGACGAGTGGGGTCGGCTGACGGAAGAGTTCTACCAAGCGCCACCGACAGCGCACCGGCCCGGGTCGGTCCGGGTGGGGAACGGGGCGCGGCTGGTACGGAGAGGTGAAGGGAGCGGCCGGCCAGGAGTGGCGCGTGGGAGGCGGGGCCGCCGGGTGCTGGGATGTGCCCGCCGGAGCACCGGCCACTCACGTCTCGAAGGGACCGCCCGTGACGATCCGCCGGCCCAGCGCCGCCCGTACCGCCCGTCTGCTCGCCGCCACCGCCGTGCTGGGCGGGCTCCTCGTCGGCACGGCGGGTCCCGCGCTGGCGGCCGCGCCCGCGCGGACGGCCCTCCGTGTCGCCGCCGCGGAGCCCGCGCCCGCGACGGTGACCGTCAGCGGGCAGGGCCGCGCGTCCGCGGCGCCGGACCTGGCGATCCTCTCCGTCGGCGTCGAGGCCGCCGAGAAGACGGCCAAGGAGGCGATGGCGGCGCAGAGCACCGCGGCCGAGGCGCTCCTCGGGGTGCTGCGCAAGCAGGGGATCGCCGACCGGGACATCCGTACCGACAGCCTCTCCCTGTCCCCCGTGTACACCCAGAACGCCGAGGGCGAGAACAAGGTGACCGGGTACCAGGCGGGGCAGGCGTTCTCCGTGAAGGTCCGCGACATCGACAGGACGGGGCAGGTCATCGGCGCCGTCAACGAGACCACGGGGGCCTCGGGCCGCATCAACGGCGTCGTCTTCGACGTCGCCGACCCGACGGCGCTGCGGGCGAAGGCGCGCGAGGCCGCGTACCGGGACGCGTACGACAAGGCGGAGCAGCACGCCCGGCTCAGCGGCCACCGGCTCGGCCGGCTGGTCTCGCTCAGCGAGGGCGAGTCCGTGCGGCCCGGCCTCGGCGCGGCGCCCGGCATCTCCGCCGACGAGCCGAGCGTCCCGACGGCCCCGGGCGAGATCGAGGAGCAGGTCACGGTGTCGGCGGTCTACGAGCTGCTCTGACGGGGAGGGGCGGGTTGTCGCCGGCCGGGCCCGCCGTGTGCGTCGTGGGGGCGGGTCGGCGTCGCCGCCGCCCGAGCCCCGTCGCGTGTGTCGCGAGCGGCCGGGCGGCCGCGGCTACTCCGCGGCGGGGCGCCGTGCGGGCGGTTCGGCCGGCCCGGGGGCTTCGGCGAGGGCCTGGGGCAGGTCCTCGGCGGGGTTCCCGGTGAGCGCTTCGGTGGGGCCCGTGTCCTGTGCTTCGGCGGGGGCTTCGTCCGGTGCGTCGTCGGTGTGCAGGCCGAGCTCGCGGGCGAGGGCGGCGTCGGCCCAGCGGAGCATGGCGGTGCGGGAGAGGGAGCCGGCGTAGGCGGTGGTCTGTACGGCGAGGCCGTCGAGGAAGGCGGTGAGGCGCCAGGCGGTGGCCGCGGGGTCGGGGCAGTGGAACTCGCCGGCGGCGGCGCCTTCCGCGATCACGCGGGTCAGGGCGGCCTTCCACTCCTGGTCGAGGGAGGTGGCGACCCGGCGGAGTCCGGGGTCGCGGAGCGAGGCGGCCCAGCCCTCGATCCAGAGGCGCCAGCCCTTGGCCTGGCCGGTCGGGGCGTACCAGCGGACGGCGGCCCGGAGGCGCCGCACCGCGGTGGAGCGGCGTCCGAGCAGGCGGCGCAGATGGGCGAGGTCGGCCTCGGCCGCGTGGGCGAAGGCGGCCGTGACCAGCTGTTCCTTGGTGGAGAAGTGGTAGAGCACCAGGGCGTTGCTGACGCCGAGGGCGGAGGCGACGTCGGAGATCCGGACGGCCGCGACGCCGCGCGCCTCGATCTGCTCGACGGCGGCCCGCAGCAGCTCGTCCCGCCGCTCCGCCACGCTCAACCGCACTCTCGCCACGCCGTGCAGCCTACACAGCACATGACAAGGGCATGATCATCAACGGCCGTGGGGCGGGCCCGGCTCAGTACCAGCCGTAGCGTTCGGCGATCACCGGCAGTCGCTCCGCCACCAGCGCGTGCGCCGCGGCGCGCGGGGTGGTGCCGTGCGCCGCCCGGTCGAGGACCGCGCCGACGAGCGTCCGCATCGCGCCGCGCACCCGGTCGAAGGCCTGGTCGGCGTCGGCCTCGATGTCGCCGAAGAGCGTCCACCACCACCAGGCGTTGGTGCACGAGTTCACGACCACGTCCGGCAGCACGGTCACCCCGCGCGCGGTGAGGGCCTCCTCTGCCTCCGGCAGGACCGGCATGTTGGCCGCCTCGGCGATCCAGCGGGCCGTGATCCGTCCCTGGTTCCCGGCGTCGATCGCGTACGAGACGGCCGCGGGCACGAGGACCTCCGCGTCGACCGCGAGCCAGGCGTCCCCGGGCTCCTCCCGGTCCCCAGGGCGCAGCGCGGCGCGGTCGACGGCGCCGTGGGCGTCGCGGGCGGCGAGGAGCGCCTCCACGTCCAGGCCGTCGGGGTTCACGATCGTGCCCCGGACGTCGGCCACGGCGACCACCTGCAGCCCGGCCCGCGCCAGGAACCGGGCGGTCGCCCCGCCCATGGTGCCGAGCCCCTGCACGGACACCCGGGTCCCGGCGTGCTCCCGGCCGGCCCGGTCGAGGGCGACGAGCACGGACTCGGCGACCCCGAGGCCGCCCACCAGCTCGTCGAGGCCGATGCCGTCCACCTCGATCGCGAACGCGTCGGAGAGCCGCTTCCTGGCCGCCTCCTCGTCGTCCAGGAGGGGGTACACGGCCTGCACCGAGGAGACCAGACCGGCCTCGGCCACGGCGCGGTCCACCAGGTCCTGGGTGAGCCCCAGGTCCTCCCCGGTGGTCCAGAACCGCTCGACGTACGGCCGCATCGCGCGCAGGTAGCGCACCAGGACGCCGTACGCCTCCGGGGAGCGGGGGTCGCAGTCGATGCCGCCCTTGGCGCCGCCCAGCGGTACGTACCGGGCCGTCGGGTCGTAGTGCAGGGCCTCCTTCATGGTCATCCCGCGGGCGAGCCCGGCGACCTCCTCCGCCGTGCACCCCTCCCGCATCCGCAGCCCGCCGCTGGCCACGCCGCGCACCAGCCGGTCGACCACCAGGTGGCCCCGGCGCCCGGTGACGTGGTCGGTCCAGTCGACGGAAAGCAGGGGGGCGGTACTCATCGCGGGGCTCCTCGGGAGGGACGTGCGGCCGGTCGGCCGTACTGAACAGCGATTCAGTATGGCCGACGGTCCCGACCGTTCGCGGCGCGGGCCGCCCATAATGGAACGACCCCCAGAGATCAGGAGGTCCTGTGACCGGTACCGGCTCCGACCGTTCGCCGCGGGCCCGGCTGCGCGCGCTGCGCCCCGAGTCCTTCGGCGCGGATCCCGCGGGAGAGCGCCTCGCCCGTATCCACCGCTCGCCGAACTTCGCGGACGGGATCTTCCAGAACCCCGAACCGGCCCGACGCGGCCCCTCGGGCTCCGGCGTCGAGTTCGCCAAGATCTACTTCGACAAGGAAGGACGATCGCGCCGCGCCCCCACCGGCACGATCCCCGTCCACCCGACCACCCTGGCCGACCTGGCGAAGGCCCCGGCCACCGGGCTGCGCCTCACCTGGATGGGGCACTCCGGCGTCCTCGCGGAGATCGACGGCCACCGGGTCCTCTTCGACCCGGTCTGGGGCGACCGCTGCTCCCCCTTCCCCTTCGTCGGCCCGAAGCGGCTCCACCCGGTGCCGCTGCCGCTCGCCGCGCTCGGGCCGGTCGACGTCGTCGTGATCTCGCACGACCACTACGACCACCTCGACCTGCCCACGATCAAGGCGCTCGCCACCACCGACACCGTCTTCGCGGTGCCCCTCGGCGTCGGCGCCCACATGGAGCGCTGGGGCGTGCCCGCCTCCCGCCTGCGCGAGCTCGACTGGAACGAGTCCACCGAGATCGGCGAGCTGACGCTCACGGCCACCCCGGCCCGCCACTTCTGCGGCCGCGGCCTCCGCAACCGGCAGATGACCCTCTGGGCCTCCTGGGTCGTCGCCGGCCCCGCCCACCGGATCTTCCACAGCGGCGACACCGGCTACTTCTCCGGCTTCGCGGACATCGGCGCCGCCCACGGCCCCTTCGACGCCACCATGATCCAGATCGGCGCCTACTCCGAGTTCTGGACCGACATCCACATGACCCCCGCCGAGGGCATGCGGGCCCACCTCGACCTCCAGGGCGGTGCGCCCCGCGGCGTGATGCTGCCGATCCACTGGGGCACCTTCAACCTGGCCCCGCACCCGTGGGCGGAGCCGGGGGAGTGGACCGGGGACGCGGCCGAGGAGGCGGGCCAGGCCGTGGCGTTCCCCCTGCCCGGCGAACCCTTCGAGCCCGCGGGGAAGCTGCCCGGGGAGTCGTGGTGGCGGGGCGTCTCCCACCCGAGCGACCGTCCTTGGCGCCGCCCCCGGAGCGTCGAGGTCGCGGCCGAGGAGGCGCGCAGCGACGATCTCGACCTGGCGGGCGAGCGGTGACGCCTGCCGGCGATGAAGGTCCCGCGCGTCCCGGTCCGCGCACACGTCACGGCCTCTCGCCGACCTGAGGCCGGCGGGGACGCCCCGCCGGCCTGCCCCGTCCCTCCGGCGTCGCGGGTCAGGCCGCCGGCAGCGCGTGGGCGTGTGCGGCGGCCAGGGTGACGCGCACGGCCCGGTCCGCGGTCGTGTCGTCGACCGGATCGCCGGTGAAGACGAGTCGGAAGTAGATCGGCGCGGCGAGGGTCCTGAGGAGTTCGGCGGGGTCGGTGCCGGCGGGGAGTTCGCCCCGCTCGACGGCGCGGGTGACCACGGGTTCGGCCCGCCGGAACCGGTCGTCGAAGAGCGCGTTCTTGATCTCGGCGAGCCGGGGGACGCGTACGGCGTCCGAGAGCACGGTGGTGAGCAGGGCCCGGCCCGCCGGCGTGGTCATGGTGGCGACGAGGGCGCGCGCCAGCTCGCGCAGGTCGCCCTCCACCGCTCCGGTGTCGGGGATCGGGATGTCCGTGGCGAAGTGACCGGCCAGCGCGTCGGCGACGAGGCGGTCGGAGTCGCTCCAGTTCCGGTAGATCGTCGTCTTGTGGACGCCGGCCCGTCGGGCGACGCCGTCGACGGTCAGCGCCGCGTACCCGGTCTGCGTGAGCTCGGCGAGGGTCGCCGCCAGCACGGCGGCCCGCATCTTCTCGCCCCGCCCGACGGCGGGCGGGCGCTTCGGGGACGGCTCGGCGGACTCCATTGCAACTCCCAGTTGCGTTGATGCTTGAGCGTGTGACAGGCTCAAGGTATCGCAACTTCGAGTCGCAATACTGCCCGCGTGCTGTCGGGTCGCGGGCATTCCCGACCCACGAATCGAGACCTCCGTGACCCGTGACTCCCGGGCGACCGCCCGAGCATCGCTGCGCGTGCCGGACTCCCTCCCCGACCAGTCGGGGCGACTGGTCGTCGTCACCGGCGCCAACAGCGGCATCGGGTACGTCACCGCCCGGGAGCTCGCCCGCCGCGGCGCCCATGTCGTCCTGGCCTGCCGCAGTCGTGAGCGCGGGCGGGACGCGGTGGAGCGACTGCGTGCCGAAGTCCCCGGCGCCCGCGCCGAACTGCGCGTGCTCGACCTCGCCGACCTGGCGTCCGTCCGCCGTTTCGCCGAGGGCTGGGACCACGACCGGCTCGATCTGCTGGTCAACAACGCCGGTGTGGCGATGGTGCCGTTCTCCCGGACCGCCGACGGATTCGAGTCCCAGTTCGGCATCAACTATCTCGGCCCGTTCGCGCTCACCGGCCTCCTCGTGCCGCACCTGCTGGCCTCCGGCGACCCCCGTGTGGTCACGGTCAGCAGCGAGGGCCAGCGGTTCGCGCGGTTCGACATGGCCAACCTCAATGCCGAGCGCCGCTACCGATCGGCGTTCGCCTACGTGCAGTCCAAGCGGGCGAACCTCTACTTCGCGGTCGAACTGCAGCGGAGGGCGGACGCCTCCGGGCTGAGGCTGCGCAGCATGGCCGTGGCTCCCGGGCTCACCCGCTCCAACGTGCTCACCGGCGGCGCCGACGGAGCCAGGGGCCGCGCGTACGCGACCCTCGTCCGCCTGCTCCTGCGCGTCGCCTTCCGTCCGACGCCGGAGGGGGCCAGGACCTCCCTGTACGCCTCGACCGCCCCCGGACTGCCAGGGGGGAGTTACGTCGTGCCCGACGGGCCGTTCCAGCTTCGTGGCGACCCCGTCCTCCGTGATCGGGAGCGCGCCGTCCGGGACTCCGTCACGGCCCGGCGGCTGTGGGAGCTCTCGGAACGACTCACCGGCGTGCGGTACCCGCAGGTGGCCGGGTAGGTTCCGGTCTCACCGTCGGTCACGGGTCGGCGGTGGGCACCGAGGTGGTGAGCGGGGGCCGGATGCCGGTCGGTCGCCGGGGAGCTCGGCGCGGGCGAGGGGTGAGGGAGTGCCCGAGGGGGTTCCGATTCGGGCGGGAGCATGCCGACCGGACGGTTCGCGCCCCCTCCGGGGGATTCCGGTCAGGAGCGGATTTCGTGGAGGGCGGGGGCGTGGGAACGCCTCCGCCCCCTTCCGCTCCTGCTCAGCGGGGCGGGCCGGCGCGGCGGCGTCAGGTTTCGGCCAATGCTTATCGGCCGGTCGCGAGGGGGGCGATACCAGACCGGGCCGCTCTACGGGTAAGTTTGCCAACTGCGCACCGCACATGAACGGTTGACGACTACAGTGTGTGGTTGATGATCATCGGTAGGCTCATCGCATCCCCCCTCAGACCACCCCCGTAGACCTCGTGGAACACTCCCGCAGTACGCCGATTCCTGGGCACGTACCAAGGACACTCATGTCTCAACTTCGCGCACCCGCCTCGCGGTCCGACCGACGCGAGGGCGGGCGGCACGGCCGGTCAGGCGCCCGCTCCGCCCCCGGCACCAGCAGCACCCCGCCGGCACAGCCCCCCACGCCACTCCCGACGGAAGCCCGCATACGCCCCCAACTCCTGCGCACCTCCGTGCTTCCCGCCGTCGCGGTGGCACTCGGCGGCGCGGCGGCCGTCCTCTTCACCATCCGCTCCACCGGCGCCAGCCCCACGCCCGGCCTCTGGGCCGCACTCACCGGTGCCGCCGCCCTCACGGTCGCCTCCGTGACGGCCGCCGCGCTCGGCGCCGACCGGGCCGCCAAGGCGGTCCTCGACCGCTGCAACGCCCTGCGCCGCACCAGCGCCCGCGGCCAGAGCGAACTGCACACGGTCGTCGAACAGTTGCGCAAGGGCGAAGGCATCCCTCCCCGCCCCGCGCTGCCGACCGGCCCCGTCACCGGCGACGAGTTCGACCTGCTCTCACAGGAACTGACCCGCTCTCACGAGGCCGCCGTGGCAGCCGTCGTGCAGGCGTCCCGACTCTCCAGCAGCGTCGGGAACGAACAGAAGGTCGAGGTCTTCGTCAACCTCGCCCGTCGCCTCCAGTCCCTGGTCCACCGCGAGATCCAGCTCCTCGACGAGCTGGAGAACGAGGTCGAGGACCCGGAACTGCTCAAGGGCCTGTTCCACGTCGACCACCTGGCCACCCGCATCCGCCGGCACGCCGAGAACCTCGCCGTGCTCGGTGGCGCCATCTCGCGCCGCCAGTGGTCGAACCCGGTCACCATGACCGAGGTGCTGCGCTCCTCCATCGCCGAGGTCGAGCAGTACCCGCGGGTGAAGCTCGTCCCCCCGATCGACGGTACGCTCCGGGGCCATGCCGTGGCCGACGTCATCCACCTCCTCGCCGAACTCGTCGAGAACGCGACGCTGTTCTCCGCGCCGCACACCACGGTGCTGCTGCGCGCCCAGTACGTCACGGCGGGCCTCGCGATCGAGGTCGAGGACCGCGGACTCGGCATGCCCGTCACCGAGCAGAACAAGATGAACGCCCTGCTCGCCGACCCCGACCAGGTCAACGTCGCGCATCTGCTCCAGGACGGGCGCATCGGCCTCTTCGTCGTCTCGGCGCTGGCCCGGCGGCACGGCATCGCCGTCCGCCTCCAGTCCAACATCTACGGCGGCGTCCAGGCCGTCCTGGTCCTCCCGCAGGGCCTCCTCGGCGCCGACCCCGAGGGGCTGGCGCAGCACGAGCGCCAGGCCGCCGCGACCGCCGGCTCCTCGGCCGTCCCGCCCGGCCAGGTGCAGATGCAGACCCAGTCCCCGGCGCCGTCCCAGCCGGCGCCCGCCGCACCGTCGATGCCGCACCCTGTGGCGGCCCCGGCACCGAACCCCCTGACGGCCCCCCTGGCCGCCCCGGTGACGGCGACCGCCCCGGCCCCGAACCAGGCGCCGGCCCACCACCTGCCGCCCGTGCCCACGGCGCAGGCACCCGCACACATGGCCCAGGCGCCCGCGCCCCTGGCCATGAACGGGACGACGAACGGGACGGCCCCCGCCGCCCACGTACCGCCGTCCCCGCCCTCCCCGGAGCGGACCGCCGTCCGCCACGAGGAGACCCCCGGGTCCGGCTCGCTCGCGTACCCCCGCACGAGCGCGCCGACCAACGGGTACGCGGACTTCGACCGCGCCCCCGGGATACCGGGTCAGCAGAGCGGCGCCGACCACACGGCCCCGCCCGCCTCCCTGATCTCGCCGCTCCCCCCGGCCCCCCCGGCCGAGGCCCCCAGCCGTCCGCTGCTCCCCAAGCGGCGCGCCCAGGAGCACCTCGTCCCGCAGCTGCGCGACGAACCCGTGGCTCGGAGGTCCGAGGAGCACGCCCTGCACGACCCCGGTCTGATGGCCGCGTTCCAGCGCGGAATCGGCCTCGCCGAGTCCCAGCCCGCCCCCCAAGAAGCGCTGCGTCCAGACGACGCGCACAAGGAGTAGATGCACCATGGCGAGCAATGCGCCGACCGGCCATTCCTCGGACCTCGACTGGCTGCTGAGCGGACTGGTCCAGCGGGTCCCGTACACCCGCAACGCCGTTCTGCTCTCCTCCGACGGCCTCGTGAAGTCCGTGCACGGCCTCGACCCCGACGCCGCCGACCACATGGCCGCCCTCGCTTCCGGGCTGTACTCGCTCGGCCGGAGCGCGGGCGCCCGGTTCGGCGACGGCGGCGAGGTCCGTCAGGTGGTCGTGGAACTCGACTCCACCCTCCTGTTCGTCTCCACCGCGGGCTCCGGCACGTGCCTGGCCGTCCTCGCCGGGCGCGAGGCGGACGCCGCCGTCCTCGGCTACGAGATGGCGATGCTCGTCAAGAGCGTCCGGCCGTACCTGGTCACTCCCGCCCGGCAGGCCGCCGGCCTGGTGGGTGGCCTCGGACAGTGAACGTGACGTCCGCACAGGAAGGGCCCTGGCTCGACGACGCGGCCGGCCGGCTGATCCGCCCGTACACCGTCAGCGGCGGGCGGACCAAGCCGACCACCGCACTCGACCTGCTGTCGATGGTGATGGCGACCGGTTCGTCACCCCAGACGCACATGGGTCCCGAGCACAGCCTGGCCCTCGGGCTGTGCGACGGGCCCACCTCGGTGGCCGAGATCGCGGCGCACTTACGGCTCCCGGCCGTGGTCACCAAGGTCCTGCTCTCCGATCTCGTGGACTGCGGGGCGCTCACCGCCCGGGCGCCCCGCTTCCACGCCACCCCAACCGACCGTTCCTTGCTGGAGGCAGTGCTCGATGGCCTACGACAACGGCTCTGAGCGCCACGACGGTTCCTCGGCCGATCCCTTCCCCACCGCACTCAAGATCCTGGTGGCGGGGGGATTCGGCGTGGGCAAGACGACCCTCGTGGGCGCGGTCAGCGAGATCGAACCGCTGAGCACCGAGGAGCTGCTGACCTCGGTCAGCGCGGCCACCGACAGCCTGGAGGGCGTGGAGTCCAAGACCACGACCACCGTCGCCATGGACTTCGGCCGCATCACGCTCGACGACCGGCACGTGCTCTACCTGTTCGGCACACCGGGTCAGGAGCGCTTCTGGTTCATGTGGGACGAGCTCTCCGAAGGGGCGCTCGGCGCGGTCGTCCTCGCCGACACCCGACGGCTCCAGGAGTGCTTCTCCGCCGTGGACTTCTTCGAGCGCCGGGGCATCCGGTTCGTCGTGGCGGTCAACGAGTTCGACGGCGCCTACCGCTACGAACCCGACGAGGTCCGGGCGGCGCTCGACCTCAAGCCGGACGTGCCGGTCGTCCTCACCGACGCCCGGATCTCCTCCTCCGGCATCCGCACCCTGCTGACCCTGGTGCAGCACCTGCTCACCACCATCCCGGACACCGTGCCGAGCTACGGAGCCACACCATGACCTACGACCCGACCGGTCACCTCCTGCTGACCCCCATCGACAAGGAGGCGCCGGCCCGTGTCCAGCGGCTGCGCGAGCTGGGGCTCGGGGAGCGGCCGGACCCGGCGTTCGACGAGTTCGCCCACCGGCTCGCGGACGTGACCGGCGCCCCGTTCTCGATGGTCAACTTCATCGACGAGAACCGGCAGTTCTTCGCCGGGCTGCACACGCCCGAGGGCACCCACTCGGGCACCGACCTCGGCGCGGCGGCCGCGGGCGGCGGCGGTGTCGGCCGCTACATGGCCCGCGACCACGGCTACTGCCCGCACGTCGTGGTCCGGCGCAAGGCGCTCGTCCTGGAGGACGTCTGCGACTACCCGCGCTTCGCGGGCAACCCGGTCGTGGACGAGATCGGCATCCGCTCGTACATGGGCGCGCCGCTGATCGACCGTACCGGCGTCGCGCTGGGCACCATCTGCGTGGTCGACACCGACGTCCGGCCGTGGGGGCGCGCCGGTCTCGAGACGATCAAGGCCATGGCGGCCGAGCTGATGGAGCAGATCAACCGGCGCGAGGACGACATGTTCTGACCGTCCCCGCGTGACACACCGGAGCCCCGGTACGGCCGAGACCGTACCGGGGCTCCGGTGCGTCGGTGTCCCGGAAGGTCCGCGTACCTTCCGGAGGGTCCGTGTGCCCGGCGTCCCGGAGGGGGATCAGGCGTGCACCGGCTCCAGGTCGGGTGTCCTGACCAGCTCGGAAAGGCGCTCGGACCAGCTGCCCTTGTCCTGGCCGAGGGCGACCTCGGCCAGACGCAGGAGCTGGATGTCGGAGGTGCCGGCCGGGGCGAAGATGTGGTGCGCGTCCCGGAGGTACCGCTCGATGGCCCGGTCCGTGAAGAGTCCGGCCGCGGCGTGGATCTCCATGGCGTTGCGGCCGGAGTCGATCGCCGACTCGACGTTGACGAGCTTGGCGTTCATCAGCTCGGCGTCGCAGGAGCGGCCCTGGTCGAGCAGGTGCACGGCGTGGTACGCGGCCAGCCGGGCGGTCATCAGCCGGGACTGCATCTGGCCCAGCTTCAGCTTCACGGTCGGGAGGTCGTGGAGCGGCTTGCCGTAGCGGATCCGCTCGGACGCGAAGCGGGTGGTCTCCTCCAGGATCGCCTGGTGGATGCCGAGCGAGACGGCGGTGAGGTTGGCCCGTCCGTACAGCACGCTGGAGGAGTACGCGACGGACAGGCCGTCGCCCTCGTCGCCGAGCCGGTTGGCGGCCGGCACCCGGCAGTTCTCGAAGATCAGCTCGCCGAAGCTGAAGCCGTGGAGTCCCATTGCCGCCTGCTGCGGACCGGTTCTGAACCCGGGGCGATCGGATTCGACCAGGAAAGCGGTGAGTCCCTTCGATCCCGGACCCGTCCTGACCACGACGCCGTGCAGATCGCCCACGTGGCTGTTGCCGACGAAGACCTTCCTGCCGTTCAGGATGTAGTCGTCGCCGTCCCGCACCGCGCTGGCGCTCATGCCGAGGACGTGACCGCCCGACTCGGGCTCGGTGACCGCGATGGTCGGCAGGCACTCACCGGCGGCGATCGTCGGGAGCCAGGTCTTGCGCTGCTCGTCACTGCCGAAGTGGACGATCTTCGCCGTGCCGAGCTGCGAGGCCTGGACCATGGCGCCCATCGCGCCGCTGACCCGGGAGAGCTCCTCGATGATGATCGTCTTGGCCAGGTGGCCGGCCCCCATGCCGCCGTACTCCTGGCTGATTGTCGCGCCCAACCAGCCCTGCTCGGCGATGCGTCGGGACAGTTCGTGGTGGACCGTCCGCGAGGCCTCCATCTCGGCTATCCGTGGCCGAACCTCACTCTCTGCGAAGTCGCGGACCTTTTCCCTGAGCTGATGATGCAGGCGGCTGCTGAAGTAGCTGTCCATCCGAGTCCCTCCCGCGAAGCTCCTGATCGGCGAGTCGACCGAGCAGGTGGTGCATCGGCAGTGGCCCCGTCCCGAACAGGCCGACCACTTCATGGTGTTGATCTTTCCGGGGTGGAGCAATATCGCCACGATTTTTGGCCGAAAACGGAATGGTTGACGTTTGTTTCCGACTGTGTTTCGCGTGCTCTTGGCCTGCTCGGTCCGATCCCGGGTCCCTTCCCCGTGAGCATCTTTCTGCCACATGCCAACGGCAACGAACTCTCGGGCATATGGCCCCGACCTCCCCCGCTTCACCACATCTGCCCCTTCATCACCAGAGAGGCGGCATTCCGGATCTCTCCCCTCCCCCCTCCCGCCCAGGTGACGAGCTCCCCGGGCCCGCCCGATCCCCCTCCCCGCTACCCATTGGGGGGCGCGCGGGCGCACCTCCCAGCGCACCAGCGCGTCACACAGAGTGAGCAACCCCTTCCATGTGCACCCCCTTCACCCGCACCCCCTTCCGCGCGCACCCCCTTCCCCGACCGCCGCGAAAGGCGTTCGTGACCACCCGAGAAAGTGCGGTATTGTTCTCATGCGCGTTCGGCCAGGGGAAACCCCAGGTCAGACGGGCACCGGGACGTGGCGCAGCTTGGTAGCGCACTTGACTGGGGGTCAAGGGGTCGCAGGTTCAAATCCTGTCGTCCCGACTCGAAAGAGTCGTCGATCGAGGGGCCGTTTCAGAGTGATCTGAAACGGCCCCTCGATCGTTTTTGGGGAGCAGTTGGGGACCAGGGCAGTCGGCGGGGGCAGACGGCGACAACTGCCGTGACAGGCAGCGAACGAGGTGCACGGAGCGCCATGAGGTGCGCGGAGAGGGCTGCACCGGCTGCGGTGATCTGGCCGCGTCGGGTGCAGGTAGTGCTGGGTGGTGGTCGGTGAGCCGTGCCCGGCGATCTTGCGCAGGACGTGAAGGGGGACCCCGGCGTCCGCGAACCACGTCAGTCCGGTGTGGCGCAGGTCGTGTCGTCGAAGGTGCTCGAAGCCGAGCTGGGGCACGACGTCGTCCCAGTGCGTGGCGTCACGCAGGACGGCCGTGGAGATGCGTCCGCCGCGAGGACCGAAGAAGACGCGGGCGTCCGGGCTGTCACCGGCCGCGAGCAGGCGCTGGGCGACCATCGGCCGGACTTCTTCGATGAGCGGGACCTTGCGGGCGCGCTTGCCCTTGGTGGTCTTGTCGACAAGCCCGCCGCGGGCGGGGGTGGTCTGCCGGCGGAGGGTCCAGATCCAGTTGTCGGTGTCGACGTCCCGGACGCGGACACCTGAAACCTCACCGATGCGCGCTGCTGTGGAGGCGGCGAAGGTGACCACGTCGCCCCAGCCCAGCCTGTTCGGGACGGCATCTTCTGCGGGTGAGGCCACGTCATCGCGCGGTGAGAGAGCTGCACCCCGTCACCGGAACAGGACGTCCGACCCATCTCCGCCCAGGCGGAGGTGGGGAGAGTCCGAATGCCAACTCGGCGCGCTTCGCGGGGTGCTCTCCGCGCAGGCGGAGGTGGGTCGGGCCGTGGTCGCGAGGTCGCGTACGTTCATGATCGGGGCAGTCGGGATCGCTACAGGTAGCGATGTGGTGCCGATATCGCCGGTCGGAATAGTCCGATCCCTTGGTGGCGGGGGCTCCCTCGGGAATAATCCCGGCGTCCTGCGGCATTTCCGCTCGGCAATACGGGGGTCGGCGCGGACCTGCTGGACGGCCTCGGCCGTCCAGGGGTGCGCCGAGGCGGCGCGCAGGGCCTTGAGAGAGCGGGCTGCGGTCAGCGGACCGCTGTGCCCGTGGCGCGGCAGCTCGACGGAGACCAGCCCCGGTATCCGATGTCGGTCAGAGCCGCCAGGACCGGTGGGAAGTCGATCCCCCTGCCCGAACTCCAGGTGCTCGTGGACGCCCCGGCGCATGTCCTCGATCTGTACGTTGACCAGCCAGGGCGCAGCCCGCCGTACGCACGCGGCCGGTGGGAGGGGCCCCAGGCACTGGCAGTGCCCGATGCCCAGGGTCAGGTCGAAGGCGTCCGGGTTCCCGAGGGCCCCGCGCAGGAGGTCGAGCCTGCGCGCGCGTCCCTCCGGCTCGCCGTCGAGGAGGGTGGGGAAGTGCTTGCGCCAGGGGCCGAGCAGGTAGCGGCCGCCGGTCTCCACCACGACACCCAGGCCCAGGGCGGTGAGCCTGCGACGGATCCTGGCGAGCCGGCGGCTCACCCCCGCGGTGTACGGGTCCAGGTGGCCGTGGTCCAGGGTGAAGGCGACTCCGGTGTAGCCCAGGCCGGCGGATCCAGCGCGGCGGCTACCAGGCCCACCGCTGCGGTGGCGGCCAACGCGCCGGCCGGCCGCTCGCGGCGGCGCCCGCGAGCGTGTCTCCCAGGACGGCGAGCGCGGCCGGCGCCCGTACGGGCTCCAGCACGGCCCGGGCGCCCACAGCCCCGGTCACCTTCCGTCTCCGGCGTACCAGGACCGCAGTGCCTCGAACTGGGCGACCAGACGGTGCTCGGCCGGCGAGCCGTCCGCGTGGAGGGGGTCCTTGAAGAAGAAGGAGAGCTGTTCCTGCGGCCCGACGGCTCCGTGTTCCCGGGCCCGGGCCAGGAAGCGGGCCAGGTCGAGGACGAGGGGCGCGGCGAGCGCCGAGTCGAGGCCCTGCCAGGTGAACTGGAGGGTCATGGCGCTTCCGAGGAACCCTTCGAACGCGATGTGGTCCCAGGCCGTCTTCAGCTCGCCCATGCTCGGCACGTAGTCGATGTGGGTGAAGCCCTCCACCTGTTCACCGAGCATGGCGGTCAGGCCGCTGCGCTTGGAGGTGTTCTTGCTGCGGGCCGCCTCGGGGTCGGCCAGGGTCGCGCCGTCCCCTCCGCCGAGCAGGTTCGTGCCGGACCAGGACCGCACCCGCAGCGCGCGGTGGGCGAACATCGGCCCCAGGGCCGCACGGACCAGGGTCTCGCCGGTCTTCCCGTCGCTGCCCGCGTACGGCAGTCCTCGCAGCTCGGCGAGTTCGCGCAGCGCGGGGATGCGTATGCCGGGGGACGGGGTGAACTCCACGAACCCGCAATCGGCCCGCAGGGCCGCGTAGGCGTACAGAGAGCTGGCGGGGAGGATGCCGGAGGAGTGCGCCAGGGCCTCCTCCAGGGCGGGGAGGCTCTCGTGAGCAGGGTGAGGGGCGACCGGAGGTTCGGTGGAGGAGACATCGACGACCACGACCTGGCCGAGGCCGTGCCGATCGCGAAACGCGACGATGTCCTCGGTGAGGGCCGCTGCCGCCTCCTGCTGGGGCCGGTCCGGGGCCGTACGGTCTCCCGGCCGGATCTCCCGGTCGGCCGCCCGGAGCGCCGGTTCGACCACGGCGAGGAGGGACCGCCGGAACACACCACCGACGGCGAGCTGCTCGGCCCGCTTGGGCAGCGGGATACCGGTCACGTCGTGGCCCCCGAAGACCAGCCGGTCGACCGGGGCCAGCCCGGCGGCCGCGAAGTCGTCCAGCTCGGACACCATTCCGACGGGCGGGACGAGTCCGGCCGCGACGGCCGAGGCGCCGACGACGGCGGTGGTCGCCACGGAGCCCCGGGCGCCGACGAACCAGACGCCGGTCCGTCCGGCTTCGCAGGCGGGAGTGTCACTCATGGTCGGTGCCTTCCTTCGGGACGGAGGTGGCGAACGCGGCGCCGAAGGACGCGGCGGGGGGCCTCGTCTCGGCGAGGCGGCGGATGAACCCGACCGCTTCGGCGGCACCGGCCAGGCGGTCCATCCCGGCGTCCTCCCACTCGACGGAGACCGGGCCGTCGTAGCCGATGGCGTCGAGGGTCCGCCGTGCGGTCCAGTGGTCGTAGGCGATCTCACTCGGGTGGACCTCGAGCGCGAAGCGGACGCCCTGTTCCTCGAAGACGTCGAGGACGGGGTTCCAGCGGTCGGCGAAGTCGCGGTAGCCGGCGTCGATCATGCCGGGAGTGGCGGGCGGGAACATCGCGACGGTGTGCCAGATCGAGGAGCCGGTGAAGCCGGCGACGGTGCCGACGCCGAGCAGCGCTGCGGCTCTGGCGGTGTCGGCCATCTCGCGCGCCGCGTTGCGGCGTACCGTCTCCGGGTCGTCGGTCCACAGGCGTGCCGGGAGGATGGCGCGGTGCCGCTCGTCGATCGGGTGGTCGCGGACGGCCTGGCCGACGAGGTGGTTGGAGATCGCCCATACCGACAGTCCGTGCCGGTCGAGTACCTCCCGCTTACGGCGCACGTAGTCGGGGTCGTCGAGTGCGCGGTCGACTTCGAAGTGGTCGCCCCAACAGGCGGTCTCCAAGCCGTCGTAGCCCCATCCGGAAGCCAGTCGGCAGACCTCTTCGAACGGCAGGTCGGCCCACTGCCCGGTGAAGAGGGTGATCGGACGTGTCATGGGGTGTTCACCTCTGACGTCGAGAGCTCGCGTGGGAGCGGCGTGGGGGTGAGGGCCCGGTGCCCGCCTGATTTCAGGGAGGGGGGCGGGCACCGGGGGCTGGGAGGGACTCAGGTGACCTGGGCGAACGTCCATCGCTGGTCGGCCGCGGTGGCGCTGCAGCTCGCCTGGATCAGCTGGACGTTGTTGGCGGTGGAGGCCTGCGGAACGGCCAGGCACTTTCCGCTGAGGACCGAGACGACCCGGTAGGTGCCGGTACCGAGCGGTTCGACGGTCCATTTCTGGTCCGACGCACCGCCGGCACACGTCCACTGCTGGACGGGATCGGCGTTCTGGGACTGCAGGTCCAGGCACTTGCCGCTGTGCTGGGCGGTCAGGGTGAAGGCGCCGCCACCCGCGGCGTCGAGGCGCCACTTCTGGTTGGCGCCGCCGTTCGCCGTGTACTGGATGACGGGTGTTCCGTCGGCCTGGGACACGTTGCGCACGTCCACCCGCTTGCCGCTGTGTGCGCTCGTCACGGTGTAGGTGCCGCCGCTCTGCGGCGTTCCGGCCGCGTGGGCGTGCAAGGTGAAGGCGTCGACGTCGAAGGAACTGCTCGACGGCACCTTGAAGACCGCGTACACGGTCTGGGTCCCGCCGGGGTCGGTGATCGTGACGGGGGCCAGGTCGACGTAGTTGTTCCAGCCGCCGGTGGACGGGACGGGGCTGGTGGCGATCAGGGTGCCGGTCGGCGAGCCGGCCCGGAGTTCGATGGAGCCACCGCTGGTGGAGGGGGCGGAGACCCGGAAGCTGACGGACCCGGCCGCGGACAGGTTCAGGGGCTGGAAGGAGATCCAGTCGTTGTTGGATATGTCGCCGATGCGCTTGCCGTTCTCGGCGCCGCTCTGTTCGATGACCCGGATGCCGGACTGGCCGGTGAAGTACTCGGCCTGCTTGTGGCGGGGCTGGAGCGTCACGCTCGTGGTGCCCGTCAGACCGTCGTCGTCGGTGTAGTCGGCCGACAGCACGAGGTACGTGTTGGCGGTGGCGTCGTGGCCCGAGGCGCTGGTGGTGATGGTCCCGGTGCAGCCGGTGTACTGGCCGGTGTCGTGGCTGTGGCTGTCGTGGCCGAGCGCGGCGGTCACGACGACCCTGGAGCAGTCGACGGCGCCGTCCTCGGGGTCGGTCACGTTGACCTGGTAGGTGAGGGTGTCGCCGTAGTCGATGATCGTTCCGTTCGCCGGGCTGCCGAAGGAGACCTGGGGGCGGGTGTTGCCGACCGTGATCGGGACGTTCGCGGTGCCCGACTTGCCGCCGCCGTCGGTGACGGTCAGCCGGGCCGTGTGGGTGCCGTTGGTGGTGTAGGTGTGCGTGGGGTTCGGTCCGGTGCCCGTGGATCCGTCACCGAAGTCCCACGTGTAGGTGAGCACGTCGCTCTGGTCCGGGTCGGCGGAGCCGGCGGAGGAGAAGGTGACCTCCAGCGGGGCCTGTCCGGAGTCGGGGGTGGCGCTCGCCTGGGCCAGCGGGGCGCGGTTGCCGGCGACGTAGTCGATCCGGTAGATGCCGTCGTCGGTGTTGGAGTGACCGTAGCCGTTGCCCCATTCGGCGAGGTACATCGCGCCGTCCGGGCCGAACTTCATGTCGATCGGCGCGCGCAGGCCGAGCTGGGCGACGAAGGGGTTGATCTTCAGGAGGTCGCCCGCCGCGTCGAGGCGGAACTCCTTGATGAAGTTGCGGCTCCACTCGTAGAAGAAGGGCGTCTTGTCGTAGTACTCGGGGAACTTGCGCTCGGAGGTGCTGGCCGCGTCGTAGTGGTAGAACGGGCCGCCCATCGGGGCCGCGCCGCCAGCGACGTTGATCTCGGGGAACTCGGCGGAGGCGTGGTAGTCGTACCAGACCTGCGCAGGCTTGGCTGCGGGCAGGTTGGTCAGGCCGGTGTTGTTCGGCGAGTCGTTGACCGGCGCCGCGCAGTCGAACTTCGGTCCGGACGTCTGGGTGGCGAAGTTGTAGTCGTTGAACGGGGTCTGGTTGCCGACGCAGTAGGGCCAGCCGTAGAAGCCCGGCTCCTTGATCAGGTTCCACTCCACGGTTCCCTCGGGGCCGCGGTTCGCGTTCTCCGCATTCGCGTCGGGCCCGTAGTCGGCGGCGGAGATCCAACCGGTCTCCGGGTCGACGGCGAAGCGGAAGCTGTTGCGGAAGCCCATCGCGTAGATCTCGGGCAGGGTCAGGGCGGTGCCGGGCGCGAACATGTTGCCGGCGGGGATGGAGTAGCCGCCGGCGTCCTCGGGATGGACGCGCAGGATCTTGCCGCGCAGGTCGTTGGTGTTGGCGGACGAACGCTGGGCGTCGAACTTCTGGCGGCCCGGTCGCTCGTCGATGGGCGTGTAGCCGCTGGAGGCGAAGGGGTTGGTGTCGTCGCCCACCCCGATGTACAGGTTGCCTCCGGGCCCGAAGCCGAGGTTGCCGCCGGTGTGACCGGGCTCGTTCGAGCCCCGGTAGGCCGGGACCTCGATCACGGTCTCCTCGCTGGCCATGTCGAGCGTGTCGTCGGCGTTGACGGTGAACCGGGAGACACGGTTGATCTCGGCGCTGCCGGCGGGCGAGTGGTTGATGTAGATCCACCGGTTGGTGGCGAAGTCCGGGTCGAGGGCCAGGCCGATGCCGCCGTCCTCGCCGCCGTCGTAGACGTCGAGCTGGCCGGCGAGGTGCGTCTCGGGCGCGTCGTCGTGGGTGTGGATGACGTTCACCGCGCCGGAGCGGGAGATGTAGTAGACCTTGCCGTCGGCGGCCACGTCGAGCTGCATGGGCTGGTCGGGCGCGCCGTCCAGCGTCACCTTCTGGTAGCGGTCGGCGACCGTTCCGCCGCAGTCGCCTTCCGCGGCGCCCGCGGCCCACTTGAGGCCGCCCAGGAGGTGCTGCCGGAACAGCGGCTCGGAGTAGGAGGACGTCTGGTGGCCCATGGCGGTGGCCCAGACCTTGCCGCCCTCGGCGTTGCGGCACCAGGAGATCGGGTGGTCGGCCCCCATCGCGGCGGGGCCGGCGTTGTAGGTGGTCTCGTCCGCCGTGACGAGGACGTGCACGTCACCGCGGGCGTTCTTGTCGAAGTTGTACCACTCCTCGGTCCGCACCCAGCGGTCCGGAAGGCCGACGGTGGACGGGTGCACCTTGTCCGCGACCTTGGCCGTGCCCTGCAGGATGCTGGAGTGCGACGTCATGTGCGCGCCGGCCATGACGACCTCGTCCCACCAGGGGAACTGCGACTCGATGTTCATGTCCGTGGCGTTGTGGACCGCCACGATGCCGTGGCCGCCGCGCACGAACTCCTGGGCGGCGGCACGCTGGGCGTCGGTGTCCCAGACCATGCCTGAGGTCTGGAGCATGACCACGGCGTCGTACGTGTTCAGGGTGGTGGTGTTGAAGACGTTCGCGTCCTCGCTCTGGTCCACCTGGATGCCGTTGTCGGTGCCGAGCTGGGTGAAGGCCTGGATGGCCGCGTCCATCGAGGCGTGCCGGTAGGCGCCGGCCGCCGTCTTGGTGAAGAGGAGGACCTTGAACTCGTCGTCGTTCGTGTGCCCTTCATGCGCGAGGGCGGGTGCGGTCTGCAAGGCGGTGAGACCGAGCAGGGATACGGTGAGCGCGGCGAGGGCACGCTTCACCCATGGTCGTGACATAAGGGTGCTCCTTGGGGGATGAGCAGAAGGGGGTGGGGAGGTGTTCACATGGTGCGGAGGAACGCGAGTCCGTTCGTGGCGAGTTCGTCCTGGCTCGCCGCGAGCGGGCGCCAGATGGACGCCGCCGTCGCGATGGTGGTGTTGTCCGGCGTGAAGGACTCGATGACCAGCGGGCCGGTGTAGTCGACGTCCTTGACCGCCGTGGCGAAGGCCGACCA